>JANYLB010000012.1 GCA_025363815.1 Actinomycetes bacterium | reverse complement strand
GGTCGTGGGGATCGACGAAGAGGTTCATGTGGTGCGATCACCGGTGATCGCACCGGGTGACGACCTCTACAAGGAGTTCACCAAGATCGACTCCACGATCCACCACAGTCAGCTCCGCGAGTGGGTGCGAGGGGGCGTGGTGCCCGAAGACGATCAGGCCCTGCGCGATCGTCAGGGTCCGCCCGACGAAGAGCTGGCGCAGGCGCGAGCCGAGCGTCGTCTCGGTGCATGGCTGCACAGGGCCGGGCGCGCCGACGCGGCCCGCAAGCACCTTGAACGGGCAATCGAGCTCGCGCCGCTCGACTTCACCGTCCGGCGAGGTTCAATGCCGCTCCAGGGCGAAGATCCGTTTGGTCAGGTGTTCTTCGACTTCTGGGAAGAGTGGGACGCGGCCGGTCGCCCCGGATACCAGTCGGCACAAACAAGTTCCTGACGCCGGCCTTCGCTGCGGTCCCTGCCCGGGGTGAGCTCCGGTGATACGTTCCCGCGGTTCGACTGAGGGAGTCTTCAATGGGTTCATCGATATTTGGCGCGGCACTTGATTTCTGGACAAGGGGTAGCGGAGCGTTCTTCACCCGCTGGCTGCACATCCTCGTAGGCATCACATGGATCGGCCTCCTGTACTTCTTCAATTTCGTACAGGTGCCCTCGTTCGCGCAGATGGATCCGGCGGCGCGCAACAACGCCATGGACAAGCTCACGTGGCGTGCCCTGTGGTGGTTCCGCTGGGCCGCGGTCGCCACCGTCGTCACTGGTTTCGTCCTCCTCTACTTCACCGAGGAGTACAAGCCCGACTTCATGAAGACCCTGCCCGGCATCAGCATCTCCGCCGGAATCCTGCTCGGGCTCACGATGTTCCTGAACGTATGGGGCATCATCTGGCGCAAGCAGAAGATCGTCATCGCCAATGCGCGCAACGTGGCGGCGGGCGGCGAAGCCGATCCTGGTGCCGCTGCGGCCGGACGCCAGGGGCTCATGGCCTCAAGGGTGAACGCGATCTTCTCGATTCCGATGGTTTTGTTCATGGTCGGCACGTCGCACTTCCCCTACGCGGCTGGGCTACCTCCGACGGGTGGCAAGCGGGCGACGTTCTGGGCGGTCTTCGTGATCGTCTGGGCCGTCCTCGAGCTCAACGCGCTGGGTCTGCTCGGCGGCACCAAGCCCGGAGGGATCCGCGTGATCTTCGACACCCATCGAAACGCGTTGATTGCCGGCTTCGTTTACGCCCTGTTCTCGGTGCTTCTCTTCGCCTACGTGCTCGCCTAGGGCACGCAGACCCGTTCTCGCGATGCGACAACGGGGTCGACGGGTAGGCGGGGCTCTACCAGTCGAGCAGGTCGGCTACGCGTGCCCGGTGGTCGGCTGAAGTACCGAACAACGCGGCGTTGGCCTTGGCCCGGCGAACATACAGGTGGATGTCGTGCTCCCACGTGTAGCCGATGCCGCCGTGAATCTGGATTCCTTCCTTGCTGACCATGGCCTGGGCATCGCCGGCGGCGGCTTTTGCCATCGACGTCGCGATAGTGCGCCGGTCGTCGTCGTCGGCGATGGTGAGCGCGGCGAAGTAACCGGTCGCCCTTGCCCGCTCGATCGCGACCGCCATGTCGGCGAACTTGTGCTTGATGGCCTGGAACGATCCGATCGGAACGCCGAACTGCTCACGCTGCTTGGCATACTCGAGGGTCGCGTCGAAGATCGTCTGGGTCGTGCCCACGGTTTCGAGCGCAAGAGCGACGGTGGCTTCTTCTACGGCCCCCCGAATCGCGGCCGCGGTGGCAGGTCCGGGCTCGCCGAGCACCTGCTCGCGCTCGATCACCACGTCGTCGAGCACGACCGTTCCCAAAAGCCGGGTCGGATCGAAGCTGCGCACCGGATCCACCCGCACCCCTGACGCGCCCCGAGGCACGACGAACGCGCCGATGCCGTCATCTCCGACGGTCCCCGATACTCGGCCGACCACGACGAAGCTGTCGACAGCAGGGGCTTCCATCACGAATCGCTTCTCGCCGGTGAGGACCCAGCCTTCGCCGCGTCGCTCGGCGGTGGTGACGACGCCGGTTCGATCGTCGAGTGCCAACGAGCCGGTGTGACCCGCTTCGGCCACCGGGCGCAAGAACCGCTCGTGCTGGGCCGCGCTTCCCGCGGCGCGCACTGCGGGGACGAACTGCGAGACGGTTGCCAGCAACGGCCCTGGCGTCATCGACTGTCCGAGGGCCTCAACGAGGACCGCGAGCTCGACCGCGCCGAAGCCGAGACCTCCGGCTGCCTCGGGCACCGTCAGAGCCGGCCACCCGAGCTCGACCATCTGTGACCACAACGGCTCGGTGTCGACGTCGGCGCCCGCCGTGCGCTTCTCCGCGATCTGACGCACGAAACCCGGCGTCGACTCCCGCGCGAGCACAGCGCGCACCGAATCGCGCAGCTCTTCTTGGTCGGTAGTGAACTCCAGTTCCATCTTGGATCGTTCCGCTCACTCGGCGTCGTCGGGGGGTTGGTCGTTCGCTCCCCATGCTCGGAGAACTTAGCTGACGCCCCCGTCAGGCTTGTCGGCGTCGGCGTCGGCGTCGGCGTCGGCGGCGATCAAGGCGCCCAGGGCGCGCCGGTCGAGCTTGTCCATGGCCGTGAAGGGGAGCGCGTCGACGACGCGGATGTCTTCGGGCAGCTTGTAAGTCGCCAGCGAGGTGGCGAGGTGCTTGCGTAGATCCAGAAGCGTGGGTGGATTGGCGGGATCCCGGCTGACGACGACCGCCACCCCGATCTCTCCCATCACCGGGTCGGTACGGGACCCGATCGCGATCGCACCAACGGCGGGATGGGTGGAGAGCTCGGCTTCGACCTCGACCGGGTACACGTTGTAGCCGCCTCGCACGTACATCTCCTTGCTTCGACCGACGAGTCGGAGCCGGCCCTGATCATCGACCCGACCGAGATCGCCGGTGCGGACGTGGCCGTCGGCGGTGAAGGCCCCGGCCGTCGCGTCCGGATCACGCCAGTAGCGGGCCATGACCGCGGGCGAGCGAAGACAGATCGCGCCGACGTCGCCGGGTGGGACGGGTAGGTCGTCGTCGTCGAGAATCGCGAGATCAACTGCGGCGTGGGGGCGGCCGACGCTCACGACTGCATCCTCGGCGGGATCGTCGAAGCCGGTCCCCAGGCCGATGCCGGCCTCGGTGCACGAGTAGCGCGTCGCCAACGCGGCACCGAAGCGGGCACGCGCCTCGTCGGCGAGCCCGGGAGTGACGGGACCCCCGCCGACGGTGATGAACCGGACCGACGAGAGGTTGTGGGCGTCGAAGTCGGGATCGCGCAGCATGAGCGCGATCTGCGCGGGAACTCCGGCGATGCTCGTCATCCGGTGATCGGCGACAAGGCGGAGCGCGTCGGCCGCGGTCCACCGTTCGGTGATGAACGTTGTCCCGCCGCGTCGAAGATTTCCTTCGAGCTTGGTCATGAAGCCGAGATGCGCGAACGATGTACCGGTGAAGGTGCGCGCGCCGCCGCCCCAACGATCCCCGACGTCGGTCCTGGTGATGAACTCGATCTGGCGGTGGCAGTACTCGGCGCCCTTGGGGATCCCGGTCGTGCCAGAGGTGAACACGATCGCGAGGGTTTCCTCAGGGTCGGCAACCCGTTCCGGCGGAGCTGCTCCGGATGCCCGGAGCGGCTGGAGAACCTCTGCGAGCGAGCCGGCGCGGCCCACGTCGATTGCGTCATGATCGTCCGGCGCGGCTCCGCCGGCGTTGAGCACGAGCCGAGGTGCGGCCCGCTCCAGGACCCGCTCGCGCTCGCCGGTAGTGAGGCGGTGGTTCACCCCCGCGGTGATGGCTCCGAGCTTCGCGGCCGCAAGGTACCCAAACAGGTACTCGGGACCGGGCGGCAGCACGAGCGCAACGACATCCCCCGCGCCGATGCCCCGGCGGGTCAGGCCCACCGCGACCTCGTCGGAGACCCGGTCGAGATCGCGGTACGAGATCACCCAGCCATCGGGCGCGAAGTACGCGGGAGCATCGCCGAATCGTTGGGATGCCACGCGTGTCGTTGTCGGGAGCACGGTGACGGAATCTAACCTCGGAGATCGCTCAGGTCCCCGGCAAGCGCCTCGACCCGCCTGACCTTGGGCAAGACCGGGCACAGCCGAGATATCGTCAGTCCTGCCGGTAGGGAGCAATTCGTGGCCAATTCCAAGTCGTCACCAAAGAATTCAGGTCGCACCCGGCGAGTGATGCCCGGTCGCGAACCGGTCACAGGGACGCCGGCGCGTCGCCGGGAGCTTCGGGCGCAAGGTCGGCGCACCATGCGAAAGCTCTCCGACGCCGGGCTCCGCGTCTTCGCTGAGCGGGGTTACCACGCCGCACGGGTCGACGACATCGTGCGCTCAGCTCGAACCTCGCATGGCACCTTCTATCTCTATTTCGCCAACAAGGAAGACCTTCTACGCGCGCTTGCAGTCGAGTGCGCCGACTCTCTGTTCGAGCTCGCCGACGCGCTGGGTGAGATCGAGGGCGAGTTCGGATACGAGGAGCTGCGCGCTTTCCTGGCTGAGTTCCTCGGCATCTACCGCTCCTACGGGGTCGTGATCCGCGCCTGGATGGAAGATCAGGTTCCCGACCGCGATGTCGCGCGCACCGGCGTGAAGGCTTACACGGCGATCGCGAAACGGCTTGCCGTCCGACTCGAGGAGAGCGGCTCGGTGCAACCGGTCGACGCGGCGACTTCGGTGAGCGCGCTCATGGCGATGTTGGAGCGCTTCAACTACGCGGTGTCGTCGCGCGGTCTCGGTGCTCACGACGACGAGACTCTGGACACGGTCGCTCGGTTGGTGGGTCAGGGCTTCTTCGGCATAGGAGTGAGCCGGCCGGCATGAGCATGAAGGCCGGTCTGGCCGGTCTGGCTCAGCACTCGAGGTGCTACTCGACGCCGAGAATGGTGGTACCGGCCGAGCTGAACCAGCCGCCTGTCCCGTTCACGCACGCGATCTTCGCGTTGGGTACCTGACGACCCTCGGCTTCGCCCCGCAGCTGCTTGGCCGCCTCGACAAGGAGAAACATCCCCCGCATCCCCGGGTGGCAGCTCGACAGCCCGCCGCCGTCGGTGTTCGTGGGGAGCGCACCGCCGAGCCGCATCTTGCCGTCTTCGACGAACGCGCCACCCTCGCCCTTGCCGCAGAAGCCCAGCGCTTCGAAGCTCATCACAACCATCGAGGTGAACGCGTCGTAGATCTGGCAGATGTCTACATCGGCGGGCGTGAGGCCGGCCCGCTCGAACGCGAGCTTGCCCGACTGCTTCGCCGGTGACTCGGTGAAGTCGGGCCACTGACTCATCGTGGAGTGTGAAGTGGCCTCACCGGTGCCGAGCACCCAGACGGGTTGCTTGGGGAGGTCCAGCGCCCGCTCCTCGGTGGTGAGCACGACGGCGCCGCCGCCGTCGGAGCGGATACAGCACTGCAGCTTCGACAGTGGGTCGGCAACCATCTTCGCGCTGAGCACGTCGTCGATCGTCATGGGCTCGCGGTAGTACGCGTCGGGGTTGAAGCCTGCGTTGTAGCGGGTCGACACCGCGACCTCGGCGAGCTGGCTGAGCGTGGTCCCGAACTCGATCATGTGCCGACGGGTCGCCATCGCGTACTTCGAGATCACGGTGTGCCCGAAGGGCACGTCGAACTGGACGGGGCCTCGGGCACCGAAGCTCAGGTTCGCGCTGCGCCGTCCCGCTTTCAGGTCGGATCGGGTGGTGCTGCCGTAGACGAGAACGACCGTCTCGGCGTGGCCGGCTTGGATCGCAGCCGTCGCGTGCTCGACCATGAACTCCCACGTGCTTCCGCCGACGCCGGTGCCGTCGACCCAGGTGGGGAAGACCCCCAGGTACTCGGCGACCTCGACGGGAGCGAGGGTGCCCATGCCGTTCGAGGCGAAGCCATCTATGTCGGCCTTGGTCATCCCGGCATCGGCAATGGCCCGGCTCGCGGCCTGGTAGTGGAGCTCGAACGGTGATTTCGTGTCTACCCGTCCGCAGTCGGACAGCGCGGCGCCGACAATCGCAACCCGGCGTGAGCTCATCTAGCGAAGCCTCCAGTCGATGCGTTTCCCTGATTCGAAGACCTTCTGGCCCTCGATGATCGATTCCTGGTTCGTGCCCATCGCCACGAACGCGTACCCGAGCCGCAGCGCCTGTCGTTGCCCGAATTCGCGGGCGGCCCAGATCGACCGCACCGACCCTTCGACCGCGAGCGCGGGCCGGTCGGCGATCACCTGTGCGGCCCATCCGGCGCGCTCGGCCAGCTGCTCGAAGGGGACGACCTCGGAGACGAGCCCGATCTCGTAGGCCCGGTTGGCCGACAACCGCTCGTGGTTGCCGAGCAGCGTCAGACGCATGATTTCGCCGAACGGCATGATCCCGGCCATGTGCATCGGCTCGTACGCCGCGGTCATGCCGTAGGTGACGTGCGGGTCGAAGAATGTCGCGGTCTCGGAGGCGATTATGAACTCGACTTTGCCCAACATGTAGAACGCCCCGCCGCACGCGATGCCGTTGACCGCGGCGATGACCGGCTTCCACAGGTCGCAGCTCTTCGGCCCGATGTTGTCGCCGGGGTCGTTGAACATGAACGGCGTCGAGCCCGATCCGACCACGGAGTCGTCGGTGGACTCGTCGGTGTCGCCGCCCATCTGCTCCATGCGGTCGATGCCGGTACAGAAGGCCTTCTCGCCGGCCCCGGTGAGCACCACGCAGCGCACGTCGTCGTGCCTACGCAGGCCGCGCCAGAGCGCTTTCAGCTCGCGCTGCATCAGCGAGTTGAATGCGTTCAGGCGATCGGGCCGGTTGAGGGTGACGAACGCGACACCGTCGCGTTCCTCGTAGCCGAGGGTCTCGAACTCAAATGTGGCGGCCATGCTGTTGACGCTACCGCCGTTGCTGTGCGTCGATGCCCGGGTTGGAAGTGCGGAAGTGGTAGCGGCCGAGGATCCGCCCGATGTCGGCCGGATCCCACTGGGTCGCGTTGCCTTCTTTGTCGGCGGCGAAGAACTCTTCGCCCATCTCCCACGGCTTGTACACGCAGAGGGAGTTTCCGACCATTCGGAGCACCTGGCCCGTGATCGGCTTCGAGTCGTCGGAGGCGAGCCAGACGACCGCGGGGGCGGAGTTGCCCGGGTTCATGCGGTCGAACGTCTCGTATTCCTCGGGGTTGCGAACCTCGACATCTTTCATGGTCTGACCGACCATGCGGGTCAAACCGCCGGGGCCGATGCAGTTGGCTCGCACGCCGTAGCGGCTGAGCTCAAGGCTGGCGATGACAGTCATTGCGGCGATCCCGGCTTTGGCCGCGCCGTAGTTGATCTGGCTCGCCTGCCCCTGGAGGCCTGCACTGGAGACGGTGTTGATGATCGCGGCGCTCGGCTGGCGGCCTTCCTTCGACTCGTTGCGCCAGTACTCCGACGCATGACGCATCGTGTTCCACCCTCCGTAGAGGTGGACCTTGATCACGGCGTCGAAGTCTTCTGGCGCCATCGAGAACATCATCTTGTCTCGCAGGACCCCGGCGTTGTTGACGAGGATGTCGAGCCGCCCGAAGGTATCGATGGCGGTCTTGACGATGTTCTTGGCGCCGTCGTAATCGGAGACGCTGTCGCCGTTCGCGACTGCCTCACCGCCTCGGCTCTTGATGACCTCGACCACCTGATCGGCGATCTTCTGGTCGGCGCCGTCGCCGCTGACCGAGGTGCCTAGGTCGTTGACAACCACCTTCGCGCCGTGGTCGGCGAGCATCACGGCTTCGCCGCGCCCGACCCCGTTTCCGGCTCCCGTGACGATGGCAACCTTGCCGTCGAGCATGCCCATTTGCGTGATCCTCCCCCGGAAATGAAAACTGACGCCGGCGTCACCATAATCGGCACCCGCAGCGTGGCGCCAAGAGGGAGCGGACAGAGATGGCAGTCGACAGGAGCATCATCGGTAAGCCCACGACGGCGAAGCGGGTGCGCGTTGAACGCGGGCCGGTTACCGCGTTCGCGGACGCGGTGAAGGACGACAACCCCGTGTACCACGATGCCGCGGCCGCAGCTGCAGCGGGCTTCGGGAACATCCCCGCGCCGCCCACGTTCACGTTCGCGTTGCCGTTCTGGGGATCGTTCGCCGAGGAGCAGCCTGCTGACCCGACCGGCGGCGAGAATCCCATGCACAAGGTGATGGGGACGCTGTTCGGTCAGGGCGCGCTCGTGCTGCATGGCGAGCAGGAGTTCACCTACCACGCAACCGTCGAGGTCGGGATGGTGCTCGATGGCGCGGGCGAGGTCGTCGACATCTACGAGAAGGAATCCGACAGTGCGCTCATGACCTTCGTGGTGATCACCACGAAGTGGACCGACGCCGCCGACGGCACACCGGTCGTGACCGAGACGTTCAACCTCATCGCTCGCAAGCCCAAGTAAGCCCCGATCAACAGCTCGGTCCGCCAACCCGTCGGCGAGCCGACACCTCAAGGCCGACATCTCAAGAAGGAGCATCATCATGGGTCGTCTCGACGACAAGGTCGCCATCATCACCGGCGCGGGCCAGGGCATCGGCCTCGCGTACGCGGAGCGGTTCCTCGCCGAAGGGGCGAAGGTCGTGGTCGCGGAGCTCAACGAGGAACGAGCCGCCTCCGCGATGAAGCGGCTCGCAGGCCAGGGTGACGCGACGTTCGTGAAGACAGACATCTCGAGTGAGGAGTCGGCCAATGCGTGCGCCGCCGCGGTCGAGGCTCAGCACGGCACGATCGACATCCTCATCAACAACGCGGCGATCTACTACGACATCGACAACGCGAACAACGATTTCGAGTACCTGAAGATGGTGTTCAACGTTAACCTCCACGGCGCCTGGCTCATGGCCAGGGCGTGCGCGCCGGTGATGGTGAAGAACGGCGGTGGTCGGATCATCAACCAGTCTTCGGGTGCGGCATACACATACAACATCCCGATGGACATGGGGGAGTTCCACGAGGTCAGCGCGTTCAGCTACAGCCAGACCAAGTGGGGCGTCATCGGGCTCACCAAGTTCCTCGCCGGACAGCTCGGCCCTTACAACGTCACCGTGAACTGCATCGCGCCCGGGGTAACGATGACCGAGGCAACGAAGAAGATCGTGCCGCCGGAGTTCATCGACATGATCCCCGAGTTCATGAGCGCGATGAAGAAGAAGCTCGAGCCGGAAGACCTAACCGGAACTGCGGTGTACTTCGCCTCCGACGACGCCAGGCTCGTGACCGGTCAGGTCCTCTGCGTCGATGGCGGCGCCTTCATGCCCGCGTAGTGGCTTGTGCCGGCGGCTCGGGGCGTCGACCTTGTGCGCTCAGAAGCTAGCTCCGAAGCTCTCGAATGGTGGAACGTGCAGGTCGACCCTGGCGGCGAGACCTCGCCGGCTGTCGATCGCGACGAGATCGATCCCCGACGGTGCGAAGAGCCAACGACCGTCACGGGACCAGGTCATCAGGGCCCTGTTGGTGACGACACCGGCGGTGGTGACCCGGCCGGTACGAAGGTTCACGACACGGACACCCATGCGGCCGATCCCGGTGGAGTCGAGCAGGGCCACGGATCGCTCGTCCGGCGATATCGAGGCCGCGAGCGGGCGGCCTCCTGGGTCGTAGGTGGCGATCGTACGGGTGCGGCCCGACGACGTGTCGGTGGCGGTGAGCGCGCACCGGCGGCACGAAATGGACAGCCAGGCGATGATTCGCCTGCCCCGCGCGATCAGCTCTCGGCCGGGTGAGGTGCCGACGGTGTCGGTGGGCTCCGGCGCCTGGCAACACATCGAGATGTCGGACGGCAGAACCGGTCGCAGGAGGGCACCGTCGACATCGAGGACTGTCGACGTCTGGTTGTGTTGCAGTATCAGGTGCACGTGCGTGCGGGCCTCGATCAAGGGGAGGGCGGGCTCACCCGCCACTTCGCTGCCGCTGCCGCCGGCGAGAGCAACGAAGCCGATCAGTGCGATCGCGATGAAGGCCAAGACGCGTGGGCGCAGGTACCAGGGGGTGTGGTCGAGGCGGCGAGGGACCGTCCCGAGGCCGAAAGGCAGCTCCGCGTAGCGATCCTCGAAGTGGTGGCGCTGTGCTGTCGGGCCTCGACTCGCGACTTCGTCAGGATCGTCGAGGTCGACGACGACGAGATCCTCGACCCCGCCTCGGGTGCGCATGCTGCGAGGGTAGCGATTCGGACCGGTCGGTGGATCTCCGTGGGCCAAACGGTCGGCCCGGGCAAATAGGGTGTCGGCATCCGCCCCAGTCCAGGAGACCTGCATGTCCGTTCCCGTGATCGTCGCCACCGCCCGAAGCCCGATCGGGAGGGCCAACAAGGGATCGCTGGTCGACGTGCGCCCCGATGACCTCGCCGCGACGATCGTCCGCGCGGTGCTGGCCCAGGTTCCGCAGCTCGACCCGGGCGAGATCGAAGACCTGATGTTGGGCTGCGCCCAGCCGGCAGGGGAGGCGGGGTACAACCTCGCTCGGGTTGTCAGCATTCAGGCCGGACTGGCGGGGGTGCCGGGCACGACCGTCAACCGGTACTGCTCGTCATCGCTGCAGACCATCCGCATGGCTGCGCACGCGATCCGCGCCGACGAAGGCGACGTGTTCATCGCGGCGGGCGTCGAGTGCGTGAGCCGATTCGGTCTGGGCAAGTCCGACGGCATGCCCGGAACGATCAACAAGGCGGTGCACGGCGACGCGATGGCGCGCAGCAAGGCCCGCTCTGCCGGCGGGCAAGGCGCGTGGACACCGTTCGCCGGCGTCCCTGACGTCTACATCGCGATGGGTCAGACAGCGGAGAACGTTGCCGAGATCGAAGGCGTGACGCGCAACGAGATGGACGAGTTCGCGGCGCGGTCGCAGCAGCGGGCCGTAGCGGCACAGGGCAATGGCTTCTTCGAGCGGGAGATCACCCCGATCACCACACCCGACGGCGCTGTCGTCGCGATCGACGACTGTCCACGTGACGGCACGACCGTCGAGAAGCTCGCGGGTTTGAAGCCCGTGTTCCGCCCCGACGGTTCGGTCACGGCGGGTAACGCGTGTCCACTGAACGACGGTGCCGCGGCCGTTGTGGTCATGAGCGACACCAGAGCAACGCAGCTCGGCATCACCCCCATCGCTCGGATCGTTTCGAGCGGGGTCTCCGCGCTGGACCCAGAGATCATGGGGCTCGGACCGGTCGACGCGAGCCGTAGTGCCCTCGCCCGCGCCGGACTCTCGATCGACGACATCGACCTCGTCGAGATCAACGAGGCCTTCGCGGCGCAGGTCGTTCCGTCGGCGAAGCACCTCGGAATCCCGTGGGAGAAGCTCAATGTGAACGGCGGTGCCATCGCACTCGGCCACCCGTTCGGCATGACCGGCGCTCGCATCATGACAACGCTCCTGAACGGCCTGGAGGACCGGGGCGGACGCTACGGGCTCGAGACGATGTGCGTCGGTGGCGGTCAGGGCATGGCGATGATCGTCGAACGCCTCACCTAGCCCGGGTGGGGTAGGTGAGGCGAGGTCAGCTCGCGCCGTAGACCGCTGCGGGTTCGGGCGCCTGAGCGATTAGGTCACGCACTGCGGCGCCGATCTCGTCGGGCTCCCAACGGCGGCCTTGGTCGATCGTCCGGCCGTGTTGCCATCCGTCGGCGACGGAGAGGATGCCGCCCTCTACCTCGAACACCCGCCCGGTGATGTCGACGGAGTCAACGCTGCCGAGCCAGACGACGAGCGGAGCGACGTTCTCTGGTGCCATGACGTCGAACCCTTCGTCGGGCTTGGCCATGGTCTGTGCGAAGACTGCTTCGGTCATCCGGGTGCGAGCCGCGGGTGCGATCGCGTTCGCGGTCACGCCGTAACGCCCCAGCTCGGCTGCCTCAACGAGCGTGAGCGCGGCGATGCCGGCCTTCGCGGCCGAGTAGGCGCCTTGGCCGACGCTGCCGAGGAGACCCGCGCCCGAGCTGGTGTTGATGATGCGACCGTCGACCGGAGCGCCGGCTTTGGCCTGCTCGCGCCAGTAGGCGCCGGCGAAGCGGGTCACGCAGAAGTGCCCCTTCAGGTGGACCCGGATCACCGCGTCCCACTCGTCTTCGCTGGTACCCACGACCATCCGATCGCGCAGGAACCCGGCGTTGTTCACGACGACGTCGAGGCCGCCGAAGGCGTCGATTGCCGAACCCACGATGGCCTGGGCGCCGTTCCAGTCGGCGACGTCGTCGCCATTGGCGACCGCCTGGCCGCCCGCTGCCCTGATCTCGTCGACGACCTCACCGGCGGGTCCCGTCGAGCCACCCGAGCCGTCGAGCTCGGCTCCGAGGTCGTTGACAACCACCTTGGCGCCCTGGCGGGCGAACTCCAGCGCGTGGCCGCGGCCGATCCCTCGGCCGGCCCCGGTGACGATGACGACGCGTCCCTCGCAGATTCCCATGAAGGGCGTACCGTACCCGGCGTGCGCCTCGGAGTGACCATGTTCGCCACCGACCGATCCATCGATCCGATCACGCTCGCACGCGCGGTCGAGGAGCGCGGGCTCGCGTCGATGTACCTGCCCGAGCACACCCACATCCCGGTGTCGCGACGCACGCCGCCGCCGACGGGCGATTCCGAGCTTCGCGAAGAGTACAGGCGCACCCTGGACCCGCTGGTGGCGCTCGCGGCCGCGGCTGCGGTCACGAAGCGAATCGTGCTCGGAACCGGGATCTGTTTGGTCGCGCAGCGGGAGCCCATAGTGACCGCGAAGGCCGTCGCCTCGCTGGATTTGCTGAGTGGTGGGCGGTTCGTGTTCGGAGTCGGATTCGGTTGGAACGAGGATGAGCTCGAAGATCACGGCCACTCGATGCGGGAGCGCCGCGCGGTCGTGCGCGAGCACGTGCTCGCCATGCAGCGACTCTGGACCGATGACGTAGCCGGCTTCGAAGGCGAGCATGTGCGATTCGCGCCGAGCTGGTCGTGGCCCAAGCCGGTGCAGCGTCCCGGCCCGCCGGTGCTGATTGGTGGCGCGGCAGGACCGAAGTTGTTCGCACACGTCGTCGAGTATGCCGACGGTTGGATCCCGATCGGCGGCGCGGGAATACGCAGCGCGCTGGGCGATCTCCACGCGGCGGCGGAGTCGGCCGGGCGCGATCCGTCGACGTTGCGGATCGTGCCCTTCGGATCGATGCCCGAGCAGGGCAAGCTCGACTACTACGCCACACTCGGTATCGAGGAAGTGGTGCTCAACCTGCCGTCGGCACCGGCCGACGTCGTGTTGGCCGCGCTCGACCGCTACGCCGATCTGGTCGTGGCGTAGACCCGCCGCTCAGCGGGCGACGGGCAGGAATACCTCCATGCGGAGCACATCGGTGGGCGCGTTGCCGTAGAACTGGGCGAGCTGCTCGGAGAGGTCACGGATCGTGTGCAGCATCCCGGTCATGAGCGCGAGGGAGTCTCCGTCACACGCGGTGAAGGCGAGCTTGCGCAATGTCGTCTCGTCGGGAAGGCGCTCTCCGAGATAGCTCTCGTAGAGGTCCAACCACGCTTCCGGGCTTGCCATGTACTGCTCCAGTGGGGGAGTGAGCGGCAGGGGTCGATGGGTGATCTTCTCGCGCGCGTGGCTACTTCCCGCAAGTAGTACTTCGCGAAGCTCACGGATCGTGGTATCAGAGGCAGTTGAGGCCGAAGTTGGCGACGCTGCGCGCGATGGCGAGGCCGAGCGGGTACCTACAACCGTTCGATGATGGTGACGTTGGCCTGGCCACCTCCCTCGCACATGGTCTGGAGGCCGTAGCGGCCGCCGGTGCGTTCCAGCTCGTTCAACAAGGTGGTCATGAGGCGCACGCCGGTCGCGCCGAGGGGATGTCCGAGCGCGATCGCGCCGCCGTTCACGTTCACTTTGGCGAGGTCGGCACCGGTCTCACGCTGCCACGCGAGCACCACCGACGCGAAGGCCTCGTTGATCTCGACAAGGTCGATGTCGTCGAGCGACATCCCGCTGCGTTCCAACGCGTAAGCGGTGGCCGGGATGGGTGCGCTGAGCATGAAGATGGGGTCGTCGCCGCGCACGCTCAGGTGGTGTATCCGAGCGCGCGGCGTCAGCCCGTGGACGGCCAACGCCTGCTCGCTCACCACGAGCATCGCGCTAGATGCGTCGGAGATCTGGCTGGCCAGCGCGGCGGTGAGACGTCCGCCTTCGACGAGTGGAGGGAGCGAGCGGATCTTGTCCCAGTTCGGTTCACGCGGGCCTTCGTCGCGGCTGATCTCGCCGAACGGGACGATCTCGCGGTCGAACCGCCCCTCGGCCTGCGCGCGCAGAGCGCGCTCATGAGACTCGACCGCGAACGCCTCCATCTCGTCGCGCGTGACGTCCCATCTCTGCGCGATGAGCTCCGCGCCGCGGAACTGGCTCACCTCCTGGGTGCCGTAGCGAGCCACCCAACCCTTCGAACCGCTGAACGGGTCGGTGAACCCGAGCGGCTCGGCCATCCTCATCGCCGAGGAGATGGGGATCTGGCTCATGTTCTGCACGCCGCCGGCCACGATCACGTCGTTGGTGCCACTCATCACTGCTTGGGCGGCGAAGTGCACAGCCTGCTGGCTCGACCCGCACTGCCGGTCGATCGTCGTGCCCGGCACGTGCTCGGGCAAGCCCGCGGCGAGCCAGGAGGTGCGAGCGATGTCGCCCGCCTGCGGACCGATCGCGTCGACGCAGCCGAAGTAGACGTCTTCGACGGCAGCCGGATCGATCCCGGTGCGGTCCATCAAGGCGGAGATGGTGTGCGCGCCCAAGTCCGCTGGGTGCACGCCGCTCAGTCCACCACCGCGGCGGCCAACAGGGGTGCGGAGCGTGTCGACGATGTAGGCCTCGGGCATCGGGTCATCCAGCTTTCTCGAACGCCACCGGGCGATGGCGGGGTTGCATCAGGTGTCAAGGATCGCGCGCGCGACGAGCTCGCGGTGCCAGGTCGCGTCGCCCCAGGCCGCGGCCAACGCCCAGACGCGCTTGATCCAGAGGTGCAGGTCGTATTCGAAGGAATACCCCATGGCTCCGTGGCACTGCAGGGCATGGCGCGCCGCGAGGGTCGCGGCGTCGGCCGACGCCGCCTTGGCCATCGCGACGTGGGTCCGCGCGGCAGGGTCGGAGACCGTGAGCGAGTATGCGGCCCGGTACACCAGCGGCGCGGCGAACTCGAGAGCGATCCGCACGTCGGCAAGCTTGTGCTTGATCGCTTGGAACGAGCCGATGGGTACGCCGAACTGGCGGCGGGCAACCACGTACTCGACAGTGGTAGCGAGTAGGTGGTGGCCGAGGCCGACGAGCTGGGCGGAGAACCCGAGCGTGCCGCGCCAGTAGGCAGTCGAGACCTCGGCGGCGTCGAGCGCCCGCGGCGATCCGGAGGTCTCGACGCTGAACAGGCGCCGACTGTGGTCGACCGAGCGGTGTGCTTCCAACGTGGAATCGTCGCGATCCGCGACGAAGCTCTCGTGGCCGAGGCGCACGATCGTGTCGGCGGTATCGGCGTAGGGAACTAGGGGATCGCCGGCCGTCACCGTTGTAATGCCCGAAGCCGCCGCTTCGGTGGCGAGGAGGGGCGCGCCGACCAGCATGTGCTCAACGAACGGTTCGGGGAGCGCGACCCGACCCGTCTCCTCGGCCAGCAGCACGACGTCGATCTCGGAGAGGCCCAGGCCGCCCTGGGCCTCGGGTACGAGTGCACCGAGCACTCCCATCTTGGCCAGCTCGGTCCACGCGGTCGAGCTACGACCAGTCTCGTTTGTCCACGCGTCGCGCACGACCGATGGTGGGCACTCCTTCGCGAGGAGGTCGTGCACCGCGTCGCGGAACGCGAGTTGGTTCTCTGTGAACGCGAACCGCATCGGCCCTACTTCCGGGGAAGGCCGAGTACGCGCTCGGCGATCACGTTGCGTTGGATCTCGTTGGTTCCCGCGTAGATCGGGCCGGAGAGGGCGAACTGCCAGCCTTTCATCCACGGCGAATCCTCGAGCTCAGCATCGTGGCCGGCGAGACCGAGCGCGGTTTCGTGGAGCTGCACGTCGAGCTCGGACCAGAAGACCTTGGTGAGGCTCGACTCCGCGCCAGGGTGCTCGCCGGCACTCAGCTTGGTTACGGTCGCGAGCGTCTGGAGCTGGTAGGCCTCCGCGTCGATCTGACCCTGGGCGATCCGTTGGCGAACCAACGGATCGGCGGCGCCGCGCTCGCGCGCGAGCTCGACGAGGCGTGACGTGGTGGCGAGAAACCGACCGGGGCTTCGCAGCGTGAGGCCCCGTTCGGAGCCTGTGGTGGCCATCGCCACCTTCCATCCCTGGTCGACCTCACCGAGGACGAGATCATCCGGGACGAACACGTCGTCGCAAAACACATCGGCGAACCCTTCGTCGCCGTCGAGCCGACCGAAGCCGCGCACAGTCACGCCGGGGGTGTCGAGGGGAACGAGGAAGTACGTCAGACCGCGGTGGCGTTCCGCATCGGAGTCTGTGCGGTAGAGGCCGAAGAGGTGCGTGCAGAAAGCGCCTCTGGTCGTCCATGTCTTCTGACCGCTGAGCCGCCACCCGCCGGCAAGCTCGTCGCGCACGGCGCGGCTCGATATGGCGGCGAGGTCACTCCCGGCATCGGGTTCCGACCAGCCCTGACACCACGTCTCCTCCCCGCTCGCCATCGTGGGGAGGAAGCGGTCGCGCTGGCCGGGCGTGCCGAACTCGAAGAGCGTCGGCGCGAGCAGAAAGATTCCGTTCTGGGTCACCCGCTGTGGTGCACCCGCCCGGGAGTACTCCTCTTCGAAGATGAGCCATTCCCACAAGCTCGCGTCGCGTCCGCCGTAGGCCTGCGGCCATGAGACGACGGCCCAGCGAGCGTCGAACAGCGCGCGTTCCCACTCGAGGTGTCGGGCGAAGCCCTCGCGGGTGTCGCCCGAAGCCAGGCCCGCTGGTGGAACGTTCGTCTCGAGCCAGGCTCTGGCCTCGGCCCGGAAGGCTTGCTCGTCGGCGCTCCACGTGAGGTCCATGCGGTTTGCGAGGCTACAAGCCGATCTGGCGCCCGGTCAGAATCGGCCGAAGACCTACCATCCCTCGGATGCAGATCGAGGTGTCGGGGATCACCAAACGATTTGGGAGTGTCCTCGCCGTCGACGGCCTCAGCTTCTCTGTCCGCCCCGGCGCGGTGACGGGATTTGTCGGGCCGAATGGCGCCGGCAAGTCGACGACCATGCGGGTGATGCTCGCACTGGACAGGGCCGACTCGGGGCAGGCGACGTTCGACGGACACCGGTATCGGGAGCTGGCGGATCCTATGCGTTCGGTCGGTGCGCTCCTCGACGCCGAGGGGGTTCACCCCCGACGGTCGGCCCGCAACCACCTGGCCATGTTCGCGGCCACCAATCGGATTCCCGACGCGCGGGTCGACGAGGTGCTCGGTCTTGTGGGCCTCGCCGATGTGGCGACACGCCGAGCAGGTGGGTTCTCGTTGGGGATGTCCCAGCACCTCGGTCTCGCTCTTGCGCTCCTCGGCGACCCGCCGGTGATGATTCTCGACGAACCCGCGAACGGCCTCGACCCCGAGGGGATCTTGTGGATCCGCAGGTCCATGCGTTACCTCGCCGATCAGGGCCGGAGCGTGTTCGTCTCCAGCCACCTACTGTCGGAGCTCGGTCAGGTCGTCGACGAGCTCGTAGTGATCGGAAAGGGCCGGCTGCTCGCCTCCGGTTCTCTGCACGACGTGCTCGGCACGCAAGGACGTCCCCTCGTCACTGTCGTGAGCCCCGACGCGCGCCGACTCGGTGAGCTAATCGCGCGCACCGGTGCCGCCGTGGTCGTCGACGATGTCGGGGCTGAAGGTGGCGGGGTTGAAGGTGGCGGGGCCGGCGAGTCCCTGCGGCTCGATGTGACGGGCCTCGACGCGGCTTCGGTCGGCGAGCTCGCGGCGGCGAACGGAATCGTGCTGCACGAGCTCACCCCGCGCGAGCCGTCGCTCGAGGACGCGTTCCTCCGCCTCACCTCCAAGACCCAGGAATTCCGGGCCGGCGAGGCGGGTTCGTGAGCGCGTTGCTGCGCGGGGAGTGGATCAAGTTCCGCTCGGTTCGTAGCCCCTGGGTGATGATCGCGGTCGCGGTCGCGGTCGTGGTCGCGCTCTTGATCGCCGGAATCGCCGTCGATTCCTCCAAGGGTCGCGATCCGGCCGAGTCGCTCGCGGTGAGCTCGACCTTCGTGATCGTGCTGCTCCTCGTGCTCGGCGTCCAGCTCATCGCGCAGGAGTACCGCTTCGGGACCATCCGAGCGACCTTCACCTCAGTCCCCGATTGCAGTCGGCTCATTCTCGCGAAGATGATCTTCGGCGTCGCGGTCGGGCTCGTGAGCGCGCTCATCGCCATCGCCGGATCGTTCGTGGTCGCGAGCATCGTGGCGAATAGCTACGGCCATTCGATCCCGATCGACGCTCGCCTGGTCGAGACCGTCTCCGGATATGTCCTTGCCGCGGGAATCTCAGTGGCCCTAGGTATCGCCGTAGGATCGATCACCCGCAACTCGGCTCTGGGCATCACCGCGGTGCTCCTCGACATGTTCGTGCTCGAATCCTTGGTGACGGTGTTCGCGTCCGAAGGCCTGGGCTCGGTGCTTCCGTTCCGCGCGGCGTTCGCATCGATTCCCGCCACCAGCATCCGCAGTGGCCTCTCGCTGTGGTTCGTCGCCGTGCTCGTGTACGCGGCGTGGGCCGTCGGCCTGGCCGTGATCGGCACGGTCATCGTCGAGCGTCGTGATCCCTAGAGAGAATGGAGCATGTCATCGTGATACAGCCCATCGGTGATCGGGCCCGAGCGTGATCAACATCGTCGTCCACGACACCATTGAGCTTGTCGCGATCCTGTTTCCGGTGCTGTTCCTGGCCTGGTTGGCATCGCGCCTCCTCGGCATCCGGCGCGCTGCGCTGCGCAGCGTGATCACCGGTGTGCTCGGCTTCGTGCTCGGCGTCTTGGTCGCGGCGGTGTCATACCAGGACCGGCTGCCGTCAAACCTGGATCTCGCGATTCGGGTGGCGGCGTTCTCGATCATCTCCACTATGGGTCTCGCGATCGCGTGGGAGTTCATCGCGAGCCCGGGCCGTAGGACCAATGAGGATCACCTGGGTCGGCTCCCGCAAATGCCCCACCCGGTCCGGCGGGTGCAGCGCACCATCGCGCCCCCGCTTCGCTTCCAGCAGGTGTTGCGCATCGCAAAGCGCCAGGGGTTGCTGCACCGGCGCTTCGCCTCGTCTGTCGGGATCGCCGATCCCGCATTCGGTTTGTGCCTACGGGCGACCCTCGAGGAATGCGGTGGGATGTTCGTGAAGCTCGGACAGGTCGCGTCGACGCGCGGCGACCTCCTTCCCGCGCCGCTGATCACCCAGCTCACCGAGCTCCAGGCGGGCGTGGCCCCGGAGTCGGCCGCCGGCATCCGCACCGTGGTCGAGGAGGAGCTGGGCCGGCCGGTCGAAGATGTGTTCGTGTCGTTCGATTGGGAGCCGCTAGCGGCGGCGTCGATCGGTCAGGTGCACCGCGCCGTGCTGACGACAGGCGAACGGGTCGTCGTCAAGGTCCAGCGTCCGGGCATTGCCGACATCGTCTCGCGGGACACGCAGGCGATGTTGTCGCTCGCGGGATTCCTGCAGCGTCGCACGACCCTCGGGCTTCGGGTCGACATCATCTCGCTGGTGCGCGAGTTCACAGATGCGGTGGAAGAGGAGCTCGACTTCACTGCCGAGGCCCGATCAGAGGCGCGGGTCCGAGGGAATCGCCGGGCCGATGAGGGCGTCCGCATTCCCCAGGTTTACGAACACGTGTCGACGCGGCGGATGCTCGTGCTCGAGGAGATGGGAGGGCATTCGATCGCCGACGCGGCCTCGGTCGACGCTGCACCGGTGTCACGCGAGGTGCTCGCCAACCGGCTCCTCGGCTCGTTCCTCGCCCAGACGCTCTCCGACGGCATCTTCCACGCCGATCCCCATCCGGGCAACATCCTCGTGGAGGCCGACGGCACGCTCGTGCTGCTCGACTTCGGCTCGACGGGTGTGCTCGACGCGGTCACGCTCCAAGCGCTCGGCGGGATGCTGCTCGCGACGGAGTTGAACGATCCTGCGTTGCTGCGACGAGCGGTGCTCGCGATCGCGCCGCCCCCGCCGGGTGCCGACGTCAGCCGCCTCGAGTCGGATCTCGGCCGGTTCCTCGCCGTGCATGTGAGCCATGGCGGGGGTCTCGACGTCGGGATGTTCCAGGCGATGATCGGCGTGTTGCGGCGGAACCACCTATCGGTCCCGCATTCGTTCACGCTGCTCGCCCGGGCGCTCATCACGCTCGACGGCACCCTCAGGACGCTCGCGCCGGGGTATTCGACCGCGACCCACGCGGCCGAGTTGGCGCGTCCGATGGTCACTCCTGCCGACTCCGACGCGCTCCAGGCGCAGCTGAACCAGGAGCTGCTGCGCAGCCTTCCGTCACTGCGGACATTGCCCGATTCCGCCGAGGCAATTGCGAATCAGCTCCGGAGCGGTCAGCTGAGCATCCGCAGTCGTCGCTACGCCGACCCCGACGACGCCGCCTTCGTGCTGACGCTCCTCAACCGAGCAGTGCTCGCCGCGGTTGGGTTGTTCAGTCTCGTGGTATCGGCGCTCCTGTTGCTCGCCTCCGCGCAGGAGCCGGACGCGAGAGACGCTTCTATCCTCGCGGCAATCGGATACTCGGGCATGTTCCTCGCGACGATCATCACGATGCGCGTCGTGGCCCTCGTCGTGCGCGACGGCCACAACTGAGAAGCCCGTGCCGCTCGGGATCTCGCCTTCCATTGGATCGCCCCGGGGAAAAGCTGACTAGTACCGACGGGGAGACTCGGGGCTAACGGAGTTGGTCGACGGTGCTGCCGCGTCCCAACAGGAAGGCCGCGAGTGCGAGCACGCCGACGAGCCCGCCGCAGACGGCCCACATGACCTCGGGCCCGGCCGCTCCGTAGAGGGGGGCAGCGCCGAAGGCAGCGAACGCCGCCGCAGCGGCCCCGACCGCGCCGTAGAGCCCCTGACCGGCCGCGGCGAGCGACGCTGGGGCGGCCCTGGCGACGGCAGTCTGGCTCGCGGGTGTGGTCACGGCATCGCAGAACGAGTGCACCAGCGCGAGGACGCAGGCGAAGGCGATTGAGCCGGTCAACCCGTAGCCCACGATGCAGGGCACGCTGATGGCCAGCGCGAGCACCGAGCTGCGGACAGGGCCTCGACGATCCGCGATGCGGCCGCCGAACGGGCTGAGCGCGACTAGTGGGAGCGCGAATAGGGCCAGGGTCACAGCGATCACGGCGGTGCTCGCGCCGAGGTCGTTCATGTACTTGGCCCACATCGCGTCGAACACACCGATCGATAGGAACAGAGCGGCTCCGAGTGACAGGCCGGCGAGCACTCCCCGCCGGCGAAGCAACATCCGAACGACCCGTTTGTCTCCTTGTGCCTCGACGGGAGGCTCGTCGAGGCGGGCGACCGCTGGTGACGTGACCGCCAGCGCGACGGCGAACACGATGAATGGTGCGTGGAGCCCGAGCGTCCCCGCTATCAACGCGGCGATCGGGGGGCCGGCGATGAACCCACCGACCTCGACGCTGGCCAGGCGCCCCAGTGCCTCACCCGCGCGGTCACCCGCTCGACTCACCACCACTCGGCGGGTCGCGGGGATGAAGACCCCGGAGCCGAGACCCAGGAGCACTCGCGCGCCGATGAACTCCCAGAGGTGCGTAGCAAGGCCGAACCACAGCATCCCACCAGCCGCTACGGCGAGCCCCGATCGGAGCAGGAGGCGGGTATAGCCGCGGTCGGCGTAGCGAGCGAGGGAGACCTGCGCGACGAGACCGGCGAGGAAGCTGGCTCCCCCGATGAGGCCGAGGCCGTAGGTCGGGAGGCCGTAGCGGTTCTGGAGATCAGCGAGCAGCGCGAAGATCCCCCCGTAGCCGAGGGCCTCGACGGCGACCGCGACGTACAAGAGGCGCGGGATGCGCGGCGGCGCCTGGCGCGAATGTTGCATGCCGTGGGAGAGGGTTCGTGCTCAGGCAGTGCCGGCTGCATCGGCCACCGCGGTGGCCTTCGCCCAGCGGTAGTCGGCCTTGCCTGAAGGTGAGCGCACCATCTCGTCGACCACGACGATCGCACGCGGCACCTTGTAACCCGCGATCGTGGCCCGAGCATGTTCGGCCAGCTCACCCGCGTCGGGGGTCGCTCCGGGGCGAGCCTTCACGACAGCAACGACGCGCTCGCCCCAGCGTTGGTCGGGCACACCCACGACGACGACATCGAACACGTCGGGGTGCGACTTCAGCGCGAGCTCGACCTCTTCGGGGTAGACCTTCTCGCCGCCCGAGTTGATGCTCACCGAACCGCGCCCGAGGAGTGTGATCGTTTGGTCGGCCTCGACGCGAGCCATATCGCCGGGAAGGGCCCACCGTTCGCCGTCGATCTCGATGAATGTCGCTGCGGTCTTCTCGGGGTCCTTGTAATAGCCGATGGGCATGTAGCCGCGACGGGCGAGGCGCCCGATCACACCGTCTCCAGGGACCACGGGCTTGCCTGAGTCATCGAGCACCGTCGTGTGCTCGCCCATTGCGAAGCGGGGTTTGCCCTCTGAGTCGGATCCTGCGACGGTGCCCTGGTATCCGGTCTCCGACGCCCCGAGAGAGTCGATCACGAGGACGTTCGGTAGACGCTTCGCTATTGCTTCCTTCACCGTAGGGGAGAGGATCGCTCCGCCCGAGCCGATCACGAAGAACGCGGAGAGATCGATGTCGGCGAGCTCGGCCAGATCGAGGGCTTCGATGAGCGGACGGGCCATGGCGTCGCCGACGAGGCTCGTCGTCATCACCTTCTCGCGCTCGATGGTGCGCCAGGTCGCGACTGGGTCGAGACGGCGCGCCGACGAGAGCACGACCTTGTTGCCCTGGATGAGGAGCATGGTCGCGACCCACTGCGCCGCACCGTGCATGAGCGGCGCGAGCGGGAACCCGACGGTTCCGGTAGCGGTCCTTGCTTCTTCGATTACCTCGTCGAACGACTCGAACGGCGCGCCACCCATGCGCATGAGCGCGCCGATAGTCGAGTTGAAGTAGTCGGTCTGGCGCCACATGACGCCCTTCGGCATCCCGGTGGTGCCGCCCGTGTAGAGGATGTAGAGATCAGCGGGGGAGCGGGGCGCGAAATCGCGCTCGGGTGAGGCGCCGCCCAGCGCGGTTTCGTACTCGATCGCGCCGATCGCAGAAAGATCCTCATCGGTATCATCATCGATTGAAACGAAGACCCTTAGCTTCGGACACTCATCCCTGACTGCGGCGATTCGCGGCACGAACTCGCGGCCGTGTACCAGCGCGACCAGATCCGCGTTGTCGAACAAGTAGCGAAGCTCTGCCTCGACGTAGCGGTAGTTGACGTTGATCGGAACCGCGCGGATCTTCCAGGCGGCGAACATCGCCTCGATCCACTCGGGGCCGTTGTACGCGTAGATTCCCACGTGGTCGCCGGCCTGCACGCCGTTCGCGGCCAGGTGGTGCGCAAGGCGCGTGGCTCGTTCGTCGAGCTCTCTGTAAGTGAGTCGGCGATTGTCGGAGACGACCGCTTCGCGATCTTGGGCTACGTCGGCAACGGCTTCGAACAGGTCAGCGAGGTTCCAGCAGTCGGCCACGGCCGCTCACACTAGGTGGCGGGGAGGAGCCGGCCGCCGTAATACAGAACGCTCAGCGGACGGCGATCACCGACGAGCCGTGCCCGAAGAGCCCCTGGTTCACGGAGATCCCCGCGGTCGCGCCCTCGACCTGGCGTTCGCCGGCAACGCCGCGGAGCTGCCAGGTGAGCTCGCAGACCTGCGCGATGGCCTGCGCGGGCACCGCTTCGCCGAAGCAGGCGAGCCCGCCGCTCGGATTCACCGGGATGCGACCACCGATGGTCGTGTCGCCGTCGTTCAGGAGTCGTTCGGCTTGACCGGCCTCGCAGAGCCCGATGTTCTCGTACCAGTCGAGCTCGAGCGCGGTCGAGAGGTCGTAGACCTCGGCGAGACTCATGTCTTGCGGCCCCAAACCGGCCTGTTCGTATGCGGCGTACGCGATCGAGTCGCGGAAGGTGCGTTCGGGCAACGCGACCGCGGCCGCGGAGTCGGTCGCGAAGTTCGGCATCTCGATCACAGTGTTCGGGTAGGTGGGCGTCACCGTCGATACCGCCGCGATCCGCACCGGAGCCTTCGCTCCCTTCGACTTGGCGTAGTCGAGGCTCGACAGCACGATCGCTGCCGCACCATCGCTCGTGGCGCAGATCTCGAGCAACCGCAGCGGATCCGAAACCACGGGAGACGCGTCGACGTCAGCCTCTGTGACCTCCTTGCGGAACCGCGCGTTCGGGTTGTGGAGGCCATGGCGCGCGTTCTTCACCTTCACCTTGGCGAAGTCGGACTGCGTGGCACCGAAGACCTCCATGCGCCGGCGCGCGTACAAGCCGAAGTAAGTGGGGTTTGTCGCGCCGAGGAGCCGGAACCGCAGCCAGTCGGGATCGTCACCCCGCTCACCGGCGTTGGGCGCGAGGAATCCCTTCGGAGTCGTATCGGCACCCACGACGAGCGCGACGTCGACGAGACCGGCGAGAATCTGCGCGCGAGCAGCGTTGAGCGCCGTAGCACCCGAGGCGCAGGCCGCGTACGACGAAGAGACAGGAGCTCCCTGCCACCCGAGGGCCTGCGCGATCGACGCGCCGGCGACGTAACCGGGGTAGCCGTTGCGAACGGTCTCGCCGCCGGCGACGAATTGCACGTCGCGCCAGTCGACGCAGGCATCATCGAGTGCAGCTCGGGCGGCGACCACGCCGTACTCGACGAAGTTGCGACCCCATTTGCCCCAGGGGTGCATGCCGACCCCGAGAACCGCGACACCCTCCGGAGCACTCATACCAATTTCCAGTTCCACATGAGGCGCTCCGCTTCGTCGTCTTCGAAAAGGGTGCCGAGCACGAGCTCGACTTCCGCGCCGACAGACAGGGTGTCGGGATCGTCGCCCGCGGCCAGTTGCCCGAGCACCACCATCTTCTCGTCGGGCAGCTCGACGGCGACAACGGTGTAAGGAACGAACGGCTCGGGCGAGATATACGGCGCCGGCGGCTGGTAGTGGTTGGTCGTCCAAGACCACACCCGACCGCGCCGCCCCAGCGTGGTCTCTTCGAGCTCCTCCGCAGGGGCAGCGGGGTTGCGAGAGAACGCGAGGCTTTTGGGGAAGAAGACGCTGCCGGTGGTGGCGCCTCGGCTCGCGAGCAGCTTCGGCTCGTCGCCGGTGGTGAACCACCCTTCGATGGCGGCAACCTTCGGCTTCGTCATGGGCTCGTCTCCTGGATCATGCGTTGTTCCCTTCGAGGCGGCGCAGCGTCGCGTCGGCCTGTTCCATGATGCGTGCGATCAGCTCGGCGACGGTCGGGAGCTCGTCGATCACGCCGACGTTCTGGCCGGTCGGCAGAATGCCCGCGTCGAGTCGGCCATCGACCATCGCGGCACGGGTGAGCATCGGTGCGTTGGCGGCCATCGCGAGTTGGGCCAGGGTGAGGTTCTGGCTCTTGCGCATAGCGAGGCCTTCACGGGCGAGGTCACCGACCGATGTACCGGTGAGCTTGCGGAACTCCAGTGCGTTGCGCACCGCGCGGGGAAGCGCAGTCAGGCGGCTCGAGCCCGACAGGCGCTCGATCACATCGGTGAGGATCACGCGCTGCGGGTGACCGTCGATCGCCGTCGTCACGACTGTTCCGGTGATTGGCGTAGTGAGGTAGACGGCCTTCACGTCGTCGGGCACGGTGCTCTCGCGCGTCAGGAGGAAACGGGTTCCCATGGCTATGCCGGCCGCGCCGTAGGCGAGCGCGGCCACCAGTCCCCGGCCGTCGAAGAAGCCGCCGGCGCCGAGCACCGGGATGTCGACGGCTTCGGCGACCAGGGGAAGCAGCAGGCTGGTCGGCACCGTGCCGGTGTGACCGCCTCCCTCGGCTCCCTGGGCGATGACCGCATCGACGCCCCAGGCCGCGACCTTCTCCGCGTGCCTCCGGGCGCCGACCGTAGGCATCACGACGACTCCGGCGTCCTTCAGCGTCTTCACGAGTCTCTCGCCCGGCGCCTGGGCGAAGCTCGCTACCCGCACGTGCTCGTCGACGATCAGTCGAATGCGGTTGTTGACGTCGGGCTGATCGGAGCGGAGATTCACACCGAACGGGTTGTCGGTGCGCTGCCTCACCTCGTGAATCGCGGTGCGCAGCTCGTCGAGGGTCATCGTTGCCGACGCCAGAATTCCGAGCCCACCGGCTGCGCTCGTTGCCGCAGTCAGGCGCGCGCCCGAGACCCAGCCCATCCCCGTCTGCACGATCGGGTACTTGACCCCGAAAAGCTCGCACGCGCGCGTGCTCAGCGCACGATGGGTGCTCATGGAGTGGGGACTTCCTGGCCCCGGAGATCGTGCGGGTCGATGGTCTCCTGGATGAGCTCGAGCTCATCGGGGCTGGGGTCGCGGGTGACGCCGACATCTTCGGGCACCACGAGGTCGAACCCGGTCGCGGCGACGATCTCGTCGACGGTCACACCGGGGTGCGTCGATCGCAGCCGCATCGTGTGGTCGGGAGTGTCGAAGTCGAGCACGCCGAGGTTTGTTACCACCCGGCGGATCTCGTGGAACCGTGACGCCTCCGGGCCGAGAGCAGCGGCTCGGTCGTATCCGACGCCGCTCACCACGTC
The DNA here is from genome assembly GCA_025363815.1 of Actinomycetes bacterium. Taxonomy (GTDB): domain Bacteria; phylum Actinomycetota; class Acidimicrobiia; order IMCC26256; family JANYLB01; genus JANYLB01. The sequence goes on along the minus strand of JANYLB010000012.1, from coordinate 58,400 downwards.
GACCTTGGTGACGAACACCTTGGGCGAGTGGTTGGGGACCCAGTACGAAGTCGTGTTCTGGATCGTGTTGCCCGGCGCGCCGCGGAAGCCGAGCAGCTGCGCCTTCGGCTGGTCCCACGAGCCCACGAAAGCGAAGTTCTGGTTGCCGAACCGGTCGATCTGCGACGCGCCCATCATCACGTGCCGGCGACCTGACCAGACCACGTCGAACATCGAGCGGTAGGGGTTCCACGCTTCGACGACCTTGACCACGTCGGTCGGGCCGACAGGGTAGGGCCCGGTCACAAACGTGGCCTCGCCGTCGGTCATCACCAGGTCGGGCTCGAAGCTGGCGCGTGCGAGCCGCCCGCCGATCATGGGAATCGTGCCGATGGGGTTGGCGAGGATCTCGCCGTCGCCGCGGAAGCACTCCGCGACCGCGATCACGCAATACTCGGCCCTGGTGACGAGACCCGATGCTGAGCTCACAGCCCAACGACCTTTCGGTATTCGTCGTGACCGCCGCAGTCGAGGTATTTCGTGCGCCACGCGACCCATGCGTCGGCCGACTTAGCGCTCCCGGCGTACTCCTTTTGGAATGCCTCGTCGCGGGGGTAGTCGGGCACACACTCGGTGAAGTGGGCACCGAACGGAGCTTCGACGATTCCATCAGTCATCAGGCGATTTATCTTCAACGTCTGCAGCGGTCCGTTGCCCCGGAGGTCCTCAGTTTCTTGCACCTGCTCCACGCTCATGAACCGGCGATCGGCCGCCATGCAGAACAGGTCATCGAAGTAGGGGTCGACGTTGAGGTACTGGCCGTTGCCCCCTGCGTCGCCCCTGTGCATGTGCACGAGCGCGGCGTCGAGCCGCAACGCCGGCGCCGCGACGAGCTCTTCACCGTCGTCGTAGGGGGAGACGACGGTGCGGATCTCCGGCTGGCGGTCGACGACGTCGGAGCCGAGCCCGACCCGTGTCGGCAGGAATGGCACCCGCCAGGCCGCGGCCTGGAGACCGAGGAGAAACATGCCTTCGTCGAGCTCCAGGGTGGAGACGGCGCCCGTCTGACGGGCGACCCGGAAGTGCGGCTCGAGTGGGATCGAGTCGAGTGACACGAACGCATAAACGACTCGTTCGACCTTGCCGGTCGCGCAAAGGAGCCCTACATCGGGGCCGCCGTAGCTCACGATGGTGAGATCGCGCAGCGACGACCGGGCGATCGCGCGCACGAGGCTCATCGGCTTGCGCCGGGATCCCCACCCGCCGATGCCTATGGTCATGCCGTCGCGCAGCTCGGCGACGACGTCGTCTTCGGATATTCGCTTATCGGGCACGGTTCATCTCGACGTGTCGGTCTCCCGTTTGGTGACGAAGGCGTCGCGGTGCTCGTCGGCGACGCCGGAGAGGTTCAGCTCGAAGGTGAATCCCTGCTCGAAGCGGTAGCTCCGCTTCACGTCGATCGGGTCGATGCCGTTGAGCGATTCCTTGGCCGCCCGGATGACCGCGGGGCTCTTCGCCGCGATCTGGATCGCGACTTCGAACGCGGCGTCGCGAAGCTCCGCGATCGGCACGACCCGGAGCACCGATCCGTGGTGGTGCAGCTCGGCGGCGGTCGCAGTCGCGCCGGTGTAGACCATCGCCCGCATCTTGTGCTGGGGAACGAGGCGGGCCAGGTGGGTAGCAGCGCCGAGCGCGCCGCGGTCGACCTCGGGGAGGCCGAAAGTGGCATCGTCGGACGCCACGATCACGTCGGCGTTGCCGACGAGGCCGATACCGCCACCGAGGCAGTGGCCGTTGACCGCGGCGATCACCGGGACCGCGCACTCGTAGACGGCCGCGAATGCGGCGTAGCAGCCGCGGTTGGCGTTGATCAGCGCCTCGAAGCCATCGGTCGCCTGCATCTCCTTGATGTCGACGCCGGCGTTGAATCCGCGACCCGCGGCCCGGAGCACCACCACCCGGACCTCGGGGTCTTCGCCGAGCCCGCGCACGGTCGAGGCCAGCTCGAACCACCCGGCCACTGTCAGCGCGTTGACCGGCGGGTTGTCCATGACGACTTCGGCGACGCCGCGCTCGTCGACGGTGCTCGTTATGGGCATCGCACGCTTTCTGATGGGCGCTCAGATCGAGTGGTCACCTTATACGGGCACGGGTTGGCGGCACCCAGCCGGCACGGATCGCTCCGGCATCGGTCGAGCGCGCGCGGCGCTAGTGCGCCTGTCTCGCCTGCCGACGCTGAGCCCTGCCGCCACCGGAGTAAGACGCGATATCGCAGAAGAAGCCGAAAGCCACGAAGAACCAGCCGATGCCGGCGACCCCGTTGATCGGTTGATACGCGAATACATAGAAGAGGGTGGTCCACGGGAGGAAGAGCACGCCGAGCAACGGGAGAAGGAACCCGTTGAACGCGCGGTCGACCAGCGTCGTGGAGAGCCACATGAGCAAGAGAACAAACCGGGGCCCGATTGCGAGAAGCGCGACAACGAAACAGCAACCCATGACGGCGAGACGCTAGCCCACGGCCTCATTTGCGGCGGCTGCCGCTCCGGGCTCATTCCCCGACGAACGTCATCCACCCCTTGACCACCACGATGCCGTTCTGGTTCACGGCCTCGAGCACGAGGTCGACCCTGGCTTCGCCGCCTTCCTCATAGGCGCGTTCAATCGCGCCCGAGCAGGTGAGCGTGTCGTCGGGCCACACCCGTTCGGTCCACCGCACGCGGGAACGACGCACGTTGGCCGGACCGAGCCAGTCGGTTGCCCATGTCGTGAGCAGCCCGGCCCCCAGCATGCCGACCACGAGCGGTGCGTCGTAGCCCGCATCCCGGGCGAAGGGCTCGTCGTGGTGAATCGGTTGGAAGTCGCCCGACGCGCCCTGATACCGAACGATGTCGGTGCGGGTGATCGGTCCGAAGACGAGCGGCGGTGGGGGAGCGGGGATGGTCATGCTTCGCCGGTTTCGACCGCAGTCATCTTGGCCTCGGCGACGAGCACGCCTCGGGAATCGCGGAACTCGGTGACCATCTCCACGAAGGTGAGCTCGTTCCCGCTACGGCTGGTCTTCTCATAGATCTTGTCAATCCGGCTCGTGCACATCAGCCGAATGCCCGCCCGGGGTGGCTCGCCGTGAAACACGTACTCCTGCTCGGCGTGCATTCCCCGTTGCGGCGACATCGCCACGCGGTCCCACGGATTGCCTGTGTCGTTCTCCCAGAAGAACGTGGTCGTTAGGAAGTGCGCGGGCACCACCGGGTCGTCGGCGTCGATGTAGTCGGGGTGCGATGAGCCGATCGCGCGTGCGTACTCGCGGATCTTTCCCCGCTCGATCGGCATGGCGAACGGCTTTCCCGCCTGACCCAACGCGGCCTTGTCGACCATCAAGGGTGCTGACTCGACACGGAGAGCACCTCGCCGGTCATGTACGACGAGTAGTCGCTGGCCAGGAACACGATCACGTTCGCGACCTCCCACGGTTGTGCGGCGCGGCCGAATGCCTCGCGCTCGGTGAGCTCGGTGAGTAGCTCCTCGCTGCTGGCCTTGGCGAGAAACGGATGCATCGCCAAGCTGGGCGCAACCGCGTTGACCCGCACACCCGATGGCGCCGCCTCGATCGCTGCGCACCGGGTGAGTGCCATCACGCCTGCCTTCGCGGCGGCGTAGTGGGCTTGGCCTGCCTGCGCGCGCCAGCCGAGCACCGACGCGTTGTTGACGATCACACCGGCTCGGCGAGGGGTCATGAGCCGGAGCGCGGTCCGCATGCAGCGGAACGTGCCATTGAGCGTTACGTCGAGGACCTTCAGCCACTGATCGTCGGTCATGTCGACGAGATCGACCTGACCACCGAGGCCGGCGTTGTTCACGAGCACGTCGATCCCGCCGGTGGCATCTTCGGCCGCGGCGAACAGCCGCTGCACTTGGTCTTCGTCGGTGACGTCGCACGGAACCGCGGCGGCTACGGCGTCTCCGAGCTTCTCGGCGGCCTCGGCGAGACGGCGCTCGTGGGAATCGCTGATCACGAGGCGGGCGCCTTCCTCCGCGCATCGCAGTGCGGTGGCGAAGCCGATCCCTGTTCCGGCGGCCGCTGTTACAAGCACGGCTCGGCCGTCGAGGAGCGCCTTCCCCTCGGGATACGCGGGTGGTTGCGGGATGCTCAAGATGTCACCTTCGGCTCGGGCGGCAGGCCGAGCGCCCGCTCGCCGATGATGTTGCGTTGTACCTGATTCGAACCGCCGTAGATCGTGTCGGCGCGCGTCCACAACAACAGTCGCTGCGCGGGGCCAAGCTCGTATGAAGCCCCGTCGCCGGAGACTCCCTCGGCGATCATCGCGTCGGCGCCGAGCACATCGACGGCGAGCTCGCCGAGCGCGCGGTGGAGACTCGCCCAGTAGAGCTTGTGAATCGCGGTCTGAGGAGTGAGCTCGCCGCTTCCCATGGCGCTCAGGCTTCGCAATGCGGTGTAGCGCATGATCCGCAACCCGATCCACATGTCGGCGATGCGTTGGCGCGTTACCGGTTCGGCGGCGGTGCCGTTCTTCTGTGCGACCCGGGTGATCGCGTTCAGCTCGTGCTCGAAGGTGAGTTGCTGGCCGAGCGTTGAGGCGCCTCGCTCGAAGGCGAGCGTGCCCATTGCGACACGCCAGCCGCCGTTGATGTCGCCGACCACGTTCTCGGCCGCGGTGCGCGCGCCGTCGAAGAAGGTCTCGTTGAACTCCGAGGTGCCGGTGAGCTGGATGATCGGGCGGATTTCGATTCCTGCTTGTCGCATCGGTACCAGCAGGTAGGAGATCCCGCGGTGGCGGGGCGTCGTCCGGTCGGTGCGACAGAGCACGAAGCACCAATCGGACCACTGTGCCAGTGACGTCCAGGTCTTCTGGCCGGTGATGGTCCACTCGTCGCCGTCAGGACCAGAGACGAGCTCGGCCCGTGTCTGGATGTTCGCGAGGTCGGAGCCGGCGTTGGGTTCCGAGTAGCCCTGACACCAGAGCTCCTCACCGCTTGCGATCTTCGGGAGAAAGCGGGCTCGCTGCTCGTCGGTGCCGAAGTGGAGGATGGTCGGGCCGATCAGGCCTTCACCGACGATGCCGACGCGTCCGGGCCCACCGGCGCGGGCGTACTCCTCGTAGAAGATCACCTGCTGCAGGAGGGTGGCCTCGCGCCCGCCGTACTGCTCGGGGAACGACAGGCACGTCCACCGGGCCGCGCCGAGGGCGCGCTCCCACGCGAGTCGCTCGTCGAACAGCTCGTGCTCGTCGCCCGGTCCGCCACGGCCTCTCACACCCGCGAAATCACCGGTGAGCTGCTCGCTGAGCCACGCTCGGGCCTCGACGCGGAAGGCGTCGTCGGCTGCGGAGAACGTGAGATCCATCGGATCGGGAGAATAGTCCCGAGATCTGACGGGGCGTCAGGTCGAGGATCCGCGCTGGGCGCGATAGCCGTTCAGTCGAAGACCCCGTCGTCGGCCAGCTCGGCCCGTTCGGAGGGGGAGAGCCCCAGGACTTCGTCGAGCACCCAATCCTGATCCTGGCCGAGGGTCGGACCACTACGGGAGTACCCACTCGGGGCGTCCGAAAGTCGAAAGCCGTTTCGTTCGTAGAGTCCATCGCCAAGGAACGGGTGGGTGAGCGCGACGAAGTGCTCGCGGTGCGCGACTTGGGGATCGTCGTGCAGGTCAGCGAAGTCCTCGACGGGTACGGCTTCGACCCCGACCGCCTGGAGTGCGTCGGCAACTTCGATGCGGGTTCGACTGGCGGTCCACGCGGCGACGTCGGGTCCGGTGATCGCGTGTAGCCGTGTCTGCTCGTCGTCGGTCCACGCGGCAATGGCGACCCATCGGTCGCCGATGTCGCCTTCATCGGCGCATGGGAAGAGGCCGTGGAGGAGCGCGCCCGGATGATCGTTGCCCATGCGCGTACCGCTCACACCGTCGCGCGCGTATCGGATCAGCCACGGCGACAGCGTGTACAGGGCTGCCTCGACCTGGCTCACGTCGAGGTACACACCGCGACCTGTGCGGCGGCGGTGAAGGAGCCCGGCTGCGACAGCGGTGGCGACGAAGCGAGGAGCGAGCGAGTCGGTGATGGTTCCGTGAGGGCCGACGGGCTCGCGATCGGGCCAGCCGGTCAACCAGTTGTACCCCGAGAGCGCCGAGCCTTGCCCGCCGAACCCCGGGTAGTCCTTGTGGGGCCCGGTCTGGCCGTTGAGGCAGGCACTGACCATCACCAGGTCGGGTCGATGGGTCACGAGCGTGTCGTAGTCGAGCCCGAATCCCTTCATCGCACGCGGCGCGAAGTTCTCAGCCACCACATCGGCCCAGTCGAGCGCGAGCCGACGGACGAGCTCGACGGCTTTGGGGTGTTTCAGGTTGAACGTCACGTCGGCCTTCCCGACGTTCAAACCGTCATACATCGGTGACCCCTCCAGCCCGTGGGGATTCTTCGGTCCGAGGGCGTACACCCGCAGGAAGTCGGGCCGGCTCGTGCTCTCGACCCGCAGCACCGTCGCCCCGTGCTCCGCGAAATAACGCGTCGCGATCGGTCCTGCCGCGCCCGATCCGAACTCCAAGATCTTCAAACCGTTCCACGCCGGCGATACACCCACACCGCCGGCTCCGTTTGGTCGATAGTGGTGCGCTGAGGGGCTCGGTCGACCCAATGCATCTTCGATGGCGGTGGAGCCGAGCTCGGGTGCGGGCGCGGAGGGGCGGGCGGATGCGACGTTGCCATCGGCGGCCCGGACAACTGCGAACGACCGGGGGAAGCGCGCGTCGTCACCTACCGGACCGAAGAACCCTCGTGCGTCGAGCTGCGCGCTCGCGTGCACCTCACGTGGAGAGTTGGTCGGCGCGAGCATCAGGTTCGTCTCGCACGCGATGTCGTACAGCTCCTGCATCGTGTGCTGTGCGAAGTACTCGGCGACGTCGGCCTCGATGGCCCGCAACGTTGCATCGTCGGCCGTGTTGGGTGAGTACTCCGACCAGTCCATCGCTCGCAGGGCCGGTGTGTCGACGAGAGAGGTGAGGAGTACGAGGCTCGCGACGCGGGCCTTGCCGCCGCGCAGCCCGAAGCTCACGAACCCGTCGAGCGTCGGCCAGATCTCGCGCGTGCGACCGATGTTCGCCCCCCTGCGCGCGCCACGGAACCCCGTCTGTGGGAAGCGCGCCGGTGTCGTCATGTTCGCGACGAACACGACCTCTTGCATGGAGACGTCGACGATCTGGGGTCGACCGCTCGCGAGCGCAGTGAGCGCGGCGAAGGCCGCTTCTGGTCCGGTGTGTGCGTACGACGCGGGTTCGGCGCAGCGCACGGGCTGGCGGTCCGGATCGCCGGTGCAGAAGAGGTTGCCGCTCGCGGCCATCACTCCGAGATCGGTTGCCCGCCAACCCGAACGAGGACCGTCGAGTCCGAAGGGGGTGACCCGGACCCAAACTGCACCCGGGCCGGCGCTCGGGTCGACGTCGAGCACCCCGGGACACCCTGGGGTGTCGATGACCACCTGGGCCTCGCCAACCAGAGCCAGTAACGCCGGATCGTCGGACCCGCTCACCACCACAGAACGCTTTCCGGCGTTCCACGCCGCGAACCGAGGTGCGTCCGCGCGGCCCGGATCGCCCGACTCGAGCTCGGGGCGCACCACGTCGGCGCCGAGATCCGCGAGGATGCGTCCGGTCATGACAGCGGGCTCACTCGCGAGGTCCACCACCGCCAGGCCCTGCAACAGAGGCGTCGCCACGTCGTCTCTTCTCCAGATGCTTAGTTGTCGGGGGCACTTTTCCTGACGCTCGTGTCAGCCTACTGTTGGACGTCCCAACTGTTGGACGCCGACCCGCACTCCCGGAGGACGAGCCATGCCCGACCGAATCGTCGACGCCGACTGCCACATCCTCGAGCCGCCCGACATCTGGACCAACTGGTTGCCCGAGAAATACCGGGACAAGGCGCCGAAGCTGGTGAAGGACCACGAGGGTGGCGACGCCTGGCAAACCGCGGTCGGCGGTGACCCGGACCCAATTGGCCTCGTCGCCACGCCGGGCATGGCGTGGGACAAATTTCGCTGGTTCGGGGTCACCTACGAAGAGGCCCGCGCCGGCTGCTACAACGGCACCGAGCGGCTGAAGGACATGGACACCGACGGCGTTTGGGCCGAGGTGCTGTTCGCACCCCAACGAACGATGAGCCATTTCTTGGGCGACGACGACGACAATTTTGTGCTCGCAGGCGTCGAGGCGTACAACAACTTCCTCCTCGAGGAGTTCTGCGCGCCGGACCGCAAGCGCCTCATCGGTCTCCCGCAGATCCCATCCCTCGGCATTGACACCTCGATCGACGCGCTCCGCAAGGCGAAGGCCCGCGGCGCCAAGGGAGTCGTGATCTCGAACTGGCCGTCGGGAAAAACGAGCCTCTCACCCGAAGACGACCCGTTCTGGGCCGCGGCGTGCGACGAGGGAATGCCGGTGTCGGTGCACATCAACATCATCAGTCGCGCCCAGCGAGCGTCGGGCCGCAAGGCCGCCGCGAAGTCGGGTAACCAGCTCTACCAGATGGATACCGAGGCGGCCAGGGCCAAGGCGATCGGTGGCATGAGCCACGTGTTCTCGATGGCGGCAGGGAACATCACCGCGATGCTCTTCCAAGGTGTCTACGAGCGGTTTCCACAGCTGCAGGTGTGCTGGATCGAGACTGGCGTGGGCTGGTTGCCGCACCTGCTCGAGGCGCTCGACGACCGGTACTGGCGCAACCGCGCCTGGGGTCAGCTCCCGATCAGCGAGCCGCCGTCGACCTACTGGTATCGCAACAACGCGGCGACGTTCATCACCGATCGCGCCGGGATCACGCTCCGTCACGAGATCGGCGTCGACAACATGATGTGGTCGAGCGACTATCCCCACCACGGCAATGATTGGCCTTACTCGCGCAAGACCATCGAGGACACGATGCGTCAGCTGCCCGAAGGCGAGCGGGCGAAGATCACCGGCGGCAACGCCCGTCGGATCTGGGACCTCGACGACTGACCCGATCGCGGCAACGAGCTCCTAGATGAGCTCGTCGCGCCCGGGAGACGGATCGGCATTCCTGATCGCACCCAACGTGAGTCGTTGAAGAGTCCGTTGGTGCACGTAACCGACCATCCGGGTCACGGTCGGGAGGAGCTCTCCTGCTGACGCGGCGGCGTTGGTCTGGAACTCTCGCAGCTCGTCTGCGTCTTTCCAGCCCGGTCCCCGCTTGCCCGTGAACAGGTCGAGCACCTGCGACTGCATGCGTTCGACGCCTTCGGTATAGATGTTCGTGAGCTCGACGATCACGTCGCCGGGGAGACCGAGGCGGGCAAGCTCGGCCACGGCCCGTAGGAGGTCGAGGTCGGCCGCGTCGTACGCGTCGCGCCCGAACTCGGCGGGATCGCGCAACAGGCCGGAATCTCGAAGTCGGTAGGCGAGCCCCGGATCGACGCCTGAGCGGGTGACGAGCTGTTCGAGCGAGTAGTCGGCAGTGCTGCCGCCGAAGATTCCCTCGACGATGCCCGGCCGCTCCGAATCGAGCAGCGCCTTGATCGCCGCGAGCGAAAAGCGTCGCTGGCGGAGGTCGCGGATCTGCTCGAGCCGCTCCCGGTGAGCGGGGCCGTAGACCTTCGTCCGGCCGACCCGCAGGGCGGCGGGGAGGAGGCCTTCACGTTGGTAGAAGCGGATCGTGTCGACAGTCAGGCCGCTGTCGCGGGCCAGGTCGTCGATTCGAAGGTCCAACGCCGGCTCTTCGGTCACCGGATCCCCCAGTCAGGAGCTTGTGACTGTCGTCACATAAGTTGACATCAGATACACTGAGAGTGTTTACTCTCAGTGTTGCGGCACCAAGTATAGAGGCCGACAGATCAGTCGGGCCGAGAAGCTCCAGGGAGGTAACGATGAACGCAGCGATGCAGGCTCAGCACCAAGTGAGCGACCGCGAGGCCGTCCTGTGGATCGCCCGACAGCTCCGGTGGGAGCGCACTCTGGATGTTCTCCGCGGCGGCGTGAAGCGCAACGTCGTGCGCAAGGCCGCCTGAAGATCCCCCCGAGAGCCACGAAGTCGGCGCCGTTCTCCCGGAATCCCCCCTCCGGTGAGGCCGGCGCCGCTTCGCGAGCAATCAGGAACGGCGCACCCATCTCGGGAGGGTGACGTCGTCGATCCGGGTGAAGACGACCTCGACGGGTTCTCCGATCACGATGGTTGTCGCGTCGATCTCGCCGATCGAACCGTCGGGGCCGGACACCAGGTTGCCGACGAAGCGGATCCGCGGGTCGTCGTCGAGCATGACTGTGATCACGTTGTAGGGCGCGAACTCCGCGTAGGCGGGGAGTAGGGGTGGGTGAGCGATCACGAACGACCAAACAGTCGCGCGCCCCGAGGTAGGAACCCACTCCACCTCGAGTGAGCGGCAGTGCGGGCACATCGGCCGGGGCGGCATGCGCCACCGGCCGCAGCTGCCGCACGCCTGCACCGTCAACTCGCCCCGGCCCGTGCCGGCCCAGAACGGAGCCGATGTGGGGTCCTCGATATCGGGGAGGAGAAAGTCGTCGGCCATCAGGCGTCCACAGTGAGCAGCAGCGCGCTCGTCGGTACGCCTTCGCCGCTGGTCACAAGGGAGACGTCGGCGCCATCGACCTGGCTCGTCGACGTGCCGCGGATCTGCCGCACGCCTTCGATCACCAGGTTGAACCCGTGCACATACGCCTCACTCATGCCGCCACCCGCGGTGTTCGTCGGCAAGCCTCCGTCGGGCCACTCGAGGTTCCCGTTGTCGGTGAAGGGCCCGCCCTCACCGCGTTCGCAGAACCCGTAGCCCTCGAGTGAGAGCGGGATGAGCGGGCTGAACGCGTCGTAGAGCTGTGCGACCTTCACGTCTGCAGGGGTCACCTCGGCGTTTCTCCAGAGGCGCGAGGCACACGCCCAGGCCGGTCCGCGCAAGGGGTCTTCATTGAAGTAGTTCGTCATGGTCTGGTGCTGAGGGGGAATTCCTTGCGCGAACGCGTGGATGTAGGCGGGAGTCGTCGCGAGATCCCTGGCCCGTTCGGCCGAGGTGATGACCACCGCGAGCGCGCCGTCGGTCTCGAGGCAGTTGTCGAACAGGCATAGCGGTTCGGAGATCCACCGCGCTGCGAGGTACTGGTCGCGCGTGAGAATCTTGTCGTGCATGGCCGCGTTCGGGTTGGCGTTGGCGTGTTTGCGAAACGCCAACGCCACGTTGGCGAGGTGGTCGCGGGTCGCGCCGAACTCGTGCATGTACCGCCGGGTGAGCATCGCGATCTCGTCGACTGGTCTGAGCAAACCGAACGGCCGCGTCCACTGGTGGTTGCCGGCGAGCCGCCCGCCGACCTGGGCCCATGGTCGGCTCGCCGGGTCGGCGCGCTTGCGGGCCCGCCAGGCCACGACGACGTTCGCCTGCCCGGTGGCGACAGCCATCGCGGCCTGACCGACGACACCACACGCGGCGCCACCGCCGTAGCCGACCTGCGAGAACCAGGTGATGTCGCCGAGCCCTACGTTGCGGGCGAGATCGACCTCGCGATCGTGCTCGAGGGTGAACGAAGCGAGCCCGTCGATCTCTGCCGGCGCGATGCCCGCGTCATCGAGCGCGAGCGACACGGCCTGGCACGCGAGCGATAGCTCGGTGTCGACAAGCCCCTTGCCGAACGCGGTCTGGCCGATCCCGACGATCGCGGTGCTGCCGCGGATGGACTTGGCCGCTTGGGGACTCGCCACCGACTACCAGCCCTGCCAGGTCGGCTGGCGCCGCTCCATGAACGAAGCGACACCCTCCTTCGAGTCTTCGGTGTGGGTGTTCATCTCCACGAGGGTCGCCTCGGTCTCCAGGTGCTGCGAGCGGGGTACCTCGAACGCGAGATTGAGAAGGTGCTTCGACCAACCGATCGCCTTCGTCGGCCCGTCGGCGAGGCGCGTCGCCCATTCGTCGGTTGCGGCCCGCAGCTCGGCGGCCGGAACGACCTTGTTCACGATGCCGAGGCGTTCCGCGTCTACGGCCGAGAGGTCGTCACCGAAGAACAGGAGCTCCTTGGCCTTGTGCATTCCGACAAGCCGGGGAAGCAGGTAGGCCACTCCGCCATCGGGAACGAGACCTCGGCGCACGAACACCTGGATGATGCGGGCGGTGTCGGCCGCGATGACGAGATCGGCGGCGAGGGCGAGCAGTGAGCCGCCGCCGGCGGCGGTGCCGTTCAGGGCGACGATCACCGGCTTCTGGCAGTCGAGGATCGTCTCCATCAGACGTTCGAAGCCGCGGCGCATCATGTTGGTGGCTACGCCGACAGGGCGGTCGGGCGCGCCGTCGGGCGTCTTGACCATCGGGTTCGGAACGCTCAGGTCGGCGCCGGTGCAGAAGTGGCGTTCGCCCGTGGCGCTGAGCACGACACAACGCACCGCGAGATCCACGTGCGCGTCGAGGAAGTGCTGGATCAGCCGCTCGCGCACATACCACGGGATCGCGTTGCCCTTCTCGACCCGATTGATGGTGAGGCGCAGCACCCCGCCGGAGTGCTCGGCGATGAGCTCTTCGTCGGCCAACTTGTCGAAATCGGGAGAACTGTCGGCGCTCATGCGCGAACCACCAATGCGTCGAGGGCTACGGCGCCGCGAGGTTTCACGACGATCGGATTGATGTCGAGCTCGGTGATCTCACCGCTGAGATCGAGCGCGAGTCGTTGCACATTCATGAGGACGTCGAGCAGGGCTTCGAGATCGGCGGGGGCGGCGCCCCGGACGCCCTCGAGCATCGGGAACCCTTTGAGCTCGCGCAGCATCCGCCCGGCCTCGGCTCGGGGGAACGGAGGAACACGGAATGTGACGTCTTTGAGGACCTCGACGAACACTCCACCGAGGCCGGCCATAACGACCGGGCCGAACAGGTCGTCGTGCGATACACCCACGACGACCTCGACGCCGCCGCCGACTTGCTCGCAAACGAGCACCCCTTCTAGACGCGCCGCCTTTCCGCCCACCCGTTTGGCCTTGCGGATCAAGTCGTCGTACGCGGTGCGCACGTCGCGGGCCGAGCCGATGCCGACCTTCACGAGCCCGAGCTCGCTCTTGTGGGTCAGGTCGGGCGACGAGATCTTCATGACGACCGGGTAGCTGAGCGAGGCGGCGGCTTTGGCCGCGGCCGCGGCGGAGATGCACAACACGTCGCGACTCGACTTGATCCCGTAGGACTTGAGCAGCTGCTTCGATTTGTGCTCAGACAACGCCTCGCCGGGCGCGGCCTCTGCGAGGATCTTGCGAGCCTTTCCTGCTGACGCCGACTGCTCGAGCGGCGCGTCGCGGAATGGTGACCGGTACCGTCGGGCGAACGTCCAGTAGTCGGCGTAGGCGCGGATCGCGGCGACGCAGTTCCCGAAGGTGCGAAAGGTCGGCAACCCACCGTCGAGGAGGCGTCGGTAGTAGGTGTCGTCGGTGCCGGGCGGCGATCCCCAGATGACGAAGATCGGCTTGTCGGTCGTCTCTGCCGCGGCGATCAGGTCACGGGTGAACGGGTCGCTGAACGTGACGACAGCGCCGGTGATGGGCACCACGAGGATGTCGACGTTCTTGTCGGCGAGGATCGCGTCGATGATCTGACGGCCGCGCCGGTCGGCAACCGGCGGTCCGCCGGAGTCGACAGGGTTGCTGACTCGCAGGTATGGAGGGATCAGGCCGTCGTGCAACGCCAGTTGTGTCGGCTTCGTGAGGTGGGGGAGTCGGAGGCCCGCGGCCGCGACCATGTCGGCCATGTGCGCGCCGGTACCACCGGAGATGGCGTAGACGCACACCCCGGGGCCGGCCTTGGACCACTTCGGCGGTCCATCGACTGGACGGGTGCGGGCGAGCGCGGCCGATACCTCGAGCAGCTCATCGAGGCCGTCGACGCGGGTGACGCCGAACTCGGTGAAGACCGCGTCGGTGATCGCGTCGGAGCCGGTCAGGTGGCCGGTGTGGCTCTGCGCCATCGATCGACCTTCGTCGGTGCGACCGACCTTCACCATCACGATCGGCTTCTGGAGCTTCGCGGCATGATCTGCTGCCAGCATCAAAGAGCGGCCGTCCTTGAACCCCTCGATGTAGCAGGCGATCACCCCGACCTCGGGCTGGTCGGCGAAGTACCGGCAAAAGTCGGCGAACTCGAGGTCGACCTCGTTGCCGGTGGGCGCCCAGTGGGTGATCCGCATCCCGAGCTCTTGACCCTGGAACACCGGACGGCCCTGGTGGCCGGACTGGGTGATGAGCGCGATCGACGGGCCCTCGAGGTCGTCGCGGAAGGTCTCGAACGCGTTGAGGTTGGTGTTCGGCCCGAGAAGCCGGACGTCGCCCGCCTCGACGAGATCGGTGAGACGCTGCTCGAGCTTCTCGCCCTCTTTGCCCGTCTCGGAGAACCCGGCCGCGAAGATCACCGCGAACTTGGCTTTGCGTGCCAGCACCTGCTCGAAGGTTTCGACCGCGCGTCCGGTGAGAACGATCGCGAGGTCGAGCTCACCGGGGATGTCGAAGACGGAGCGGTAGACCGGGTGCCCGAGCACGGTCTCGTACTCGGGGTGCACCGGGTAGAACGTCGCGCCGTGCACTCTGGCCCAAGCCTCGAACTTGGCGGTCATCGCGGTGTTCGGCTTACGCGACTGCTCGGAGGCCCCGATGACCGCGATGGTCTTCGGGTGCAGGAAGACATCGAGATCGACGTCGCGTAGCGCGAGCGCCCGTCCGGAGACGTCGACCGGCAGGTTGCGTTCGGACATGCAGGCTCCCAGAACCACTGGTGTATGACAAGAACGTCAGGTTTCTTATCACCGGGTAGGGTGCGGGCGCACCCGGACGGCCGCCGAGTGCACTGGAACTAGGAGGTCCTCCGGGATGAAGATCGTCGTCGACTTCGAGAAGTGCACGAGCAACGCGGTGTGCATGGGTATCGCCCCCGACATCTTCGAGGTGCGCGACGACAACTTCCTCTACGTGCTCCAGGAGGAGCCACCGGAGGATAAGCGGGCACTGGTCGAGGAAGCCGTCCGGATGTGCCCGACCCAGGCCATATCGCTCGAGGGCTGATCCGGACGTCGTAGCGAGTGGAACAAAATTGATGAATACCATCGCTGTCGTCGGCGCGTCCCTTGCGGGCCTTAGGGCCGTCGAAACCCTGCGCCACGAGGGGTTCACCGGCCGCCTCGTTCTCGTTGGCGCCGAGCCGCATCTGCCCTACGACCGGCCTCCTCTGTCCAAGGAGCTGCTCGCGGGGGAGTGGGAGCACGACCGGACGGTCCTGCGCAAGCAGCCGTACGACGATCTCGATCTCGAGCTGCGGCTGGGAACGGCGGCGACGGGGCTCGACCTCGCCACGCAGGAGCTCGCGCTCGCAGGCGGGACGAAGGTGGCCTTCGACGGACTCGTGATCGCGACCGGATCGACACCCCGAACCCTCCCGTCGATTCCCGCGCTCGATGGCGTCTTCACGTTGCGCACGATCGACGACTGCCTCGCGATCAGACAGCGTCTCGATATGGGCGCCCGCGTGGTGGTGATCGGCGCGGGGTTCATCGGATCGGAGGTCGCTTCGACCTGTCGCAAGCGCGGCCTCGAAGTGACTGTGCTCGAAGCCCTACCCCAGCCGATGGTGCGGGGCGTCGGCACGCGCATCGGCGCGCGCCTCGCGGCCATACAGGTCGAAGAAGGCGTCGACCTCCGCCTTGGCGTGAGCTTCGAAGCGGTCGAAGGCGATGTCCGAGTCGAGCGGATTCGTCTTGGCGACGGTTCGACGATCCCGTGTGACGTGTTAATCGTCGCGATCGGCGTCGTGCCGGAGACCCGCTGGCTCGAGACCTGCGGGCTGGTTCTCGACGACGGCGTGGTGTGCGACGAGACGCTGCATGCCGCGCCGGGAGTCGTCGCCGCCGGCGACCTCTGCCGGTGGCCGAACGCGCTTTTCGACGGCGAGGTAATGCGCCTCGAACACTGGACGAACGCGGCCGAGCAGGGGGTGTTCGCGGCGCGGAGCCTGCTGCGTCGGGCCGCCGGAGACGAAGTCGAGGGATTCGCTCCGGTGCCGTTTGTCTGGTCCGATCAATACGGAGTGAAGATCCAGTGCGCGGGCCGTTTCGGACCGTCTGATGATCTCGAGATAACCCACGGCGAGCTCGACAGCCGCCAGTTTGTCGCCCTGTTCGGTCGCCGCGGCCGGTTGGTCGGCGCGTTGGCATTCAGTCGGGCTCGCCAACTCATGCAGTATCGCAAGATGATCTCCGAGCGGGCGAGCTTGCGCGACGCGCTCGCGCATGCCCGCGCGTCAGGCTGATGTCGATGGCTGAGATCCCCGCCGTGCCCGCATCAGGGACGCCGCGTCGCGAACGGCTGCTGACCGGTCGGTTGATGCTCGTGATCGGCGCAGGGGCCGCATATTTTCTCGCGCTGGGGATGCTGCTTCCCGTCGTGCCGATCTACGTCGAACACAGTCTCGGCGGGGGGAGCGTCGCGGTCGGCGTCGCCGTCGGCGCTTTCTCGGTGGGTGCGGTGCTGCTGCGACCGCTCGCCGGTCGCATGGGCGACCGCTTCGGACGCCGCGTGCTGATCGTTGGCGGTGCGCTGGTGGTCTCGTTGTCTGGTGTGCTCTACGTGGGGTCGACGAACTTTGCCGGGTTGCTCGCGGTGCGCGTGCTCGGCGGTGTCGGCGAGGCCGCATTCTTCGTCGGCGCGGGAACGCTCGTCACCGATCTCGCTCCCGCCGATCGTCGGGGGGAGGCGATCAGCTACTGGTCGGTCGCCGTGTACGGCGGACTCGCGTTCGGGCCGGCTCTGGGCGAGACTCTGCTCGGCAACGATCGGTTCGACGCGGTCTGGCTCGTGTCGGCCGGGCTGGCGGCGCTCGCGGCGATCATCGGGTTGAGCACCCGAGATGTGGTCGCGCTGCGGACCGAGTTGACTGATGGGAAGCGGCCTCCGCTCATCAACCGTTCTGCCCTCGCGCCGGGTCTGGTGCTGTTCCTCGGTCTCGTCAGCCTCGCGGGATTCGCTGCGTTCGTGCCGCTCTACGTTTCCGACATCGGGCTCAGCGACTCGAGCGGCATCCTCTTCCTCTACGGAGCGCTGATCCTGGTCATCCGGATGGTCGGCGCGCGGCTGCCGGATCGCCTCGGCCCGCGCCGTGCAGGGACGTGGGCCACCGGGGTGGGCGCGTTGGGGATGCTCGTCATCGCAGCGTGGCCGAGCGTCATCGGCTTGATCGTCGGGACCATCGTGTTCGCGTCGGGGATGTCGTTGCTGTATCCCGCGATCATGACCCTCGCGCTCACCGGCGTGAGCGAGGCGGAACGGTCGTCGGTCGTGGGCACGATGAGCAGCTTCTTCGATCTCTCTCAGGGCCTCGGCGCGTTTATTCTCGGCGCCATCGCGGCCGTTGGTGGGTATCGCTGGGCGTTTGCCGGAGGTGCTGTCTTTGCGATTGGCGGGCTCGTGCTGCTACGCAGCGGCATCGACCCGCGGACCCGTGGTGCTGCGCCACGCGACCACGAGGCTGCCAAGCTGGCCCAGCAATACCTCGAGCCCGATCCGCCATGAAGCCAGATCAAACTCGTTCTGGCAACGTCAGAGTTGGGGTCCGACGAGAGCATCCGAACGAGTGAGCTCGCTGCTCGTCACCAATGACTTTCCGCCCAAGTTCGGCGGGATCCAGTCGTACCTGTACGAGCTGTTCCGGCGGCTGCCCGACACGACGGTCCTCACCACTTCCTACGGCGGCGCCGCCGCATTCGACTCGGCGCAGACGTTCCCCATCGAGCGGATCACCCGATCCGTTCTGCTGCCGCGACCCGGCGTGGCGGCGCGCATAGACGCGCTCGCCCGCGACATCGGGGCCGCGGCGATCTTCATCGACCCGATGCTGCCGCTCGGCATTGTCGGTCGAAGCCTGGCATCGGCGCCGCATCTTGTGATCGCCCACGGCGCGGAGATCACGCTTCCGGGTCGGATCCCAGGGCCCAATCTCGCGGCCAGAGGGGTGCTGCGCGCGGCCGACGGGATTATCGCGGCGGGGGAGTACCCGGCACGCGAGGTGCGCCACGCCGCCGGCCGGCCGGTTCGCGGCCTCGTGATCCCACCCGGAATCGACATCACTCGGTTCAAGCCCCTCGACTCCGGGGCGCGGGCCGCGACCCGCCGGCGGTTTGGCCTCGACCCGTTCCGGCCCCTGGTGGTTGGAACCAGCCGGCTGGTGCCGCGCAAGGGCTTCGACGTCGTGATCGACGCGATGGCGGGTATCGATGCCTCGGTGCAGCTCGCCATCGCCGGAGCCGGCCGAGATCGCGCTCGGCTCGAGTCGCGGGTGACCCGTAGGGGGGTTGGCGGCCGAGTTCGGTTCCTCGGTCGGGTTCCCGAAGTTGATCTGCCCGCGCTGTACGCCAGTGCCGATGTGTTCGCGATGGCGTGCCGGGATCGGTGGCTCGGCCTGGAGGCGGAGGGATTCGGGATCGTCTTCCTCGAGGCAGCCGCGTGTGGCGTTCCTTCGGTTGCCGGTCGGAGCGGGGGATCGCACGAAGCGGTCGTCGACGGCGAGACCGGGTTCGTGGTCGATCCGCACTCTGTCGGCGAGGTCCGCCGGGCCCTCTTGACCCTGCTCGGAGACGAGTCCACTCGCCATCGCTTCGGGGCCGCGGCCCGGGCGCGTGCTGTAGCCGACTTCTCCTACGACACCCTCGCCGCCCGCCTGAAACCCGTCGCCGGCGGCGCGGTGGATGCGTTGCCGTTCCTCACCCCCTGAGCATTACCTTGGTGATGTGGAGCGAACGGAGCGGACAGGTTGACTGGCGACGGTGACCCGGCCCGGAGAGTGAGCGCAGCGGTTGTGGATGGTCGACGGGTGATCGAGGTCTCCTGGGCTGCCGACGCGCTATTCGCGGTGACCGCGATCCCCGTGGCTCTGGGCATGACCGCCCTCGATCCGGTATCGGTGATCGTGGCCGTGGGGTTGTTCCTCGCGTCGCTCGGCGTCTGGACCTACGCCTTCGGGCTGGGCCTGGTACGAAGCGCTCGCGGCGACGATGTCTCGGTCGCAAACCTGTTTCTCCTGCAGGGTTCGGCACCGAGCGCGACGAAGAAGCACCTGTTCGGAGCATTGGGTCTCGCGGTCCTCATCGCGGCGACGACCGGGTTTCGCGCCCCCGCGGGGTTCCTGGTCCCTATGCTCCCTCTCGGCCTTGCCGGTATGTGGGCGGCCCGGCACGGAACGTTCCCGGCACGCGAGTCGACGACGGTTCGGCCGGCCCGTTCCAAGATGGCACGGAGCGCGGGCGAGCGGGGACGACGAGAAGGGAGAGCGGGTGGCCGAGCAGGCGAATGAACGGATCAGCGTCGCTGCATCACCGCAGGGGTGCTACGAGGTCGTCATCGATTTCGAGAAGTACCCGGAATGGGCGCGCGACGTGAAGCAGGCGACGATTCTCAAGCGCGACGAGGGCGGTCGCGCGCTGCAGGTCGAGTACCGAGCTGCGGGGCTCGGCAAGAGCTTCCACTACACGTTGGCGTACGAGTACTCGGGCGCGCCGGAGTCGGTGTCGTGGAAGCTGGTTGAGGGCGACATGCTCCGCCGCCTCGACGGTTCCTATCATTTTGAACCCGAAGGCGACGGAACGCGGGTCGACTACGACCTCACGGTCGATCTCTCGGCGCCGCTTCCCGGCCTCATCAAGCGCCGCGCCGCGGGGATGATCATGGGTACCGCGCTGCGTGAGCTGAAAAAGGAGATCGAGCGGATCAACAAGGCGTCGACTTGACGCGAATCCTCCTCTTCACCGGCAAGGGAGGAGTCGGCAAGACGACAGTGGCGGCGGCAACCGCGTTGCGCGCGGCCGACGCCGGCCTGCGCACCGTTGTCTGCTCGACCGACCCGGCCCATTCGCTCGCCGACGCGTACGACGTTCCCCTGGGTGACGCGGTCGCGCCGATCGCAGCGGGTCTGCACGGCATCCAGCTCGATGCCAGGGTCCGTCTCGAATCGGCATGGGATGCCGTCCGGGAGTATCTCGTGGCCCTTTTCGACTGGGCCGGCGCGGAGCCCGTCGAAGCCGAGGAGCTCGCGGTCATCCCCGGTCTCGACGAAGTCTTCGCGCTCGCCGACATCAAGGCCTTCGCCGCGGGAGGCGACTACGACGTCATCGTCGTCGACTGCGCGCCCACGGCCGAGACTCTGCGGCTGCTCTCGCTCCCCGACGTGATCGGCTGGTACATGGACCGGGTGTTCCCCGCTCAGCGGGGTATCACGCGCGCTATGCGACCTTTTCTCACCCGGATGATGAGCGTTCCGATAGCGTCCGACAAGGTGTTCGACGCGGTTGCGCGTTTCTCGACCCGTCTCGACGGAGTTCGGGAGCTGCTGATCGATCCACAGATCACGAGTGCCCGAATGGTGGTCAACGCGGAGCGTCTCGTAGTCGCCGAGGCCCGTCGCACCTTCACCTACCTCTCGCTCTTCGGCTACCACGTCGACGCGGTGATCGTGAACCGGCTGCTCCCGAGTGCAGTCTCGGATCCCTGGTTCACCGAATGGCGCGCGGCCGAGGCTCAGCACCTGATCGAGATCGGCGACGCGTTCGCACCCGCGCCGATTCTGACTGCAGAGCTCGCGCCGGCCGAGCTCGTAGGTGTTGATCGACTACGCCGCTTCGGTACCACGCTCTACGCGGAGCGGGATCCCGTCGCCCGGCTCGCGACCGTGGATCCAATGCGGGTGGAGGTTCTCGGCGACACGCTCGTGCTCTCGCTGCCGTTGCCGGGAGTCGAGCGGCGCGAGATCCAGCTCGGTCGTCGCAACGATGAGCTGCTCGTCGCGGTGGGTGCCTACCGTCGTGCCGTGGTCCTGCCCGACAGTCTCCAACGCCGTGACGTCGGTGCCGCTCATCTCGTCGGTCAGCGGCTCAAGGTGGAGTTCCCGCCACGGCGTGCCCGCGACGGAGCCCCAGTGGAGGTCTGATGGCATTGCGCGATCCCGGCGCGCCGCGCCGCAACCCACTCTTCGCGGTCGACGAACCGACCGGCCCCGACCCTCACACCGACACAGCCTCCGATCCGCCAACCGGCGACGATGGGTGGGACGACTGGGGTGATGACCCCCTGTTCGGTGCCCCCGGCAGCACGATGGGTCCCTTCCTCAGCGCGTTGACCGAAGCGGGACCAGAGGCGGCCGAGCACCTCGTCAACGCGGCGCACGAGCTCACCCTTGCGATCAAGGTTGTCGTCGACGCCTTTGAGCAAACTCTCGCAGCGCAGCGCAGCGCGTTCGCGCAGGAGTCTGGCACTGCCGACCATGACCCGCTCGCGAGCCCACCGAAGCCACGAACGGCGACTCCGAGGGTCGATGAACCGCGGGTGCAGAACATCGACGTCGAGTGAGGCAATGACGGCGCTCACGATCGGCCTCGACATCGGTGGAACCAACGTTCGTGCCGCGGTGGTCGACGTCGATGGTCGGGTGGTCGCGGAGCAACGGGTGTCATCGCTGCTCGACTGGGAGTCGATGCGCGCACAGATTCTAGGTTTGATCGCCGCGTTGCGAGCCGACCACGAGATAGCCGCGGTCGGGATAGGCGCAGCGGGCATGGTCGACCGTGCCGGCGTCATTCACTACGCCCCCAATGTCGCCGGGTTCCTGGGCACGCCGGTGCGGGCTGAGATCGCGCAGGGAACGGGGCTTCCCACCGTCGTCGACAACGACGCCAACGCTGCAGCGTGGGGTGAGCTCGCCCATGGCGGCGCCCGGGGCGTTTCGGATGCGCTGGTGATCACGCTGGGGACCGGGATCGGTGGCGCCATCGTGAGCGACGGGCGCGTCTTACGCGGCGCGCACGGCTTTGCCGCTGAGATCGGACACTTCACGATTGACCTTGACGGTCCGCGCTGCGCGTGCGGCGAGATCGGGCACTGGGAAGCTCTGGCATCGGGCAATGCCCTCGGACGCATGGCGCGGGAAGCCACTGTCATCGGCGCCGCTCCGGCGGTGTTGAAGCTCGCGGGTGGCGATCCCGACGCGGTGCGCGGTACGCACGTGTCGGAAGCGGCACGGGCCGGCGCACCCGACGCGCTCGCGCTGATCGATCGATACGCCGGCTTCGTCGCGCTTGGCTTCGTCGGACTCGCGAACATCCTCGACCCCGAGATCATCGTAGTGTCGGGAGGACTCGTCGAGGAGGGCGACCTGTTGCTCGGCCCGGTCCGCGCGTATTTCGATGGTCACGTAGAAGGCTTCGGGTACCGACCCACCCCGTCGATCGTCGCGGCGGGTCTGGGTGACCGGGCGGGAACGATCGGCGCGGCGACGATGGCGCGGAAGCTACTCCGGTGACGTGGTCGATCGCATGATCGGCCCGGCACCGCTGCGAGTCGGGATCACGCTTCCGTCGTTCTGCGACGATCCGCAGATCCCGATCGCGGTAGCGATCGCAGCGGAGGCGGCCGGCGTCGACGGCGTGTTCGTGTACGACCACCTCTTTCGGGTTGCCGCCGACGGCACAGAGCGGCCGGCACTCGAGTGCTCCACCTTGCTCGGCGCGGTCGCGGCCGAAACCAGTCGTGTAGCCCTGGGCACCCTCGTGGCGCGCGCGACCCTACGGCCGCCGGCGACTCTCGGTGTTGCCCTCGACACGGTGCAGCGAGTGAGTGGCGGTCGGCTGATAGCGGCGGTCGGCGCGGGCGACTCGGAGAGCCGGATCGAGAACGAGAGCTACGGCCTCGGCTTCGGAAGCGAGGCCGAACGGGTCGTGGCGGTTGAAGCCACCGTCGCCGAGCTCGCGGACCGGGGGTACCCCGTATGGGTCGGAGGGAGCGCTGCCCATGTCGGGGCGGTTGCAGCCCGGACCGACGGGTGGAATCGATGGGGCGCCAGCTTGTCCCGGTTCGGCGCCGAAGCCGCCCAGGTTCGGGGGTTGGCGGCAGGGGCGGGACGCGACCCAGACGCATTGACGCTCTCGTGGGGCGGCCTCGTCGTGCTCGGTGGCACTGACGAACAGGCAGACGAGAAGGCGGAGCGGCTCGGTGCCGGAGCGGGGGTGCTCGTGGGGGGACCGCAGCGGGTGGCCGAGGGGATCCGTGCGTTCGCCGAGCTCGGAGCAGACTGGGTGATCCTCGGCCCGATCGACTCCTCCGATCCCGAGAACGCGACCCGCCTCGGGGAGCTCGTGATCCCCGCTCTGGGAGGTTCCTAGGCCAGGGGTCAGCGAGGATCGAGCAGAAGGTGCGCGGCCGACTCGAGGTCGGCGCGCATCCGGTTCCCGTCGGTCTTGCCGGCGACCCACGAGACCATGGCCGAGAACCAGACGTGGCCGAGAGTGCGCAGCACCGCGTCGAGCTGGCTGACGGTCGCGCCGTCGATCGCATCGGCCATCATCGTCTGGAGCCGTTCCTCGACCGAGAGCACCGCGGATGCCGCGCCCGGATCGGTGGAAGACAGGGCAGTGACCATCGCACCCGTGAGGCGTGGCTCACGCTCGAGGGCACGGCACGCTCGCTCGAGCACGTCTGCGACACGATCTGCGCTCGTGCGCCCACGCGCCGGTCGACGGGTGAGCGCGCCCTGGAGCGCGTCGGCTTGATCGACCAGCACCGCGACGAGCAGCTGATCCTTGGAGGCGTAGTGCCGGTAAAGGGTGCCCAGGGCGACGCCGGCCTGGGCCGCGACCGCCCGCATGTGCACGGCGTCGTATCCGCCTTCACCCGCGAGGGTCGTGGCGGCCTTGAGGAGGCGACGCCGCCGGGCCGCGGTCTCGGCCGCCCGGCCCTGGGCGCGGGCCGCCGGGGTGTTGTCGGGCAGGTGCTCGGGAGCCGTGGCCACCGCGGCAGGGTACCGGGATGAGGTCAATCTGACTAGAACCGGTTTCAGCCGGCTTGCAGCGCCATCCGCTATCCGGAACCGGTCGCGGGGTCGGTACCGAAGTACTGCGCCGCGACCTCTGGGCGGGGTTGGATGAACAGCCCGTCGGCCTCGGCGCACAACGTGTCACCGGCCCAGAGCTCTGCGAGCGAGTGGATGCGGCGCCCCTCTACCTGCTCGACCCACGCCTCGAAGCGCACATCGGTGAAGAGCGGAGTCGGTCGTCGATACCGGATCTTCAGCGTGGCGGTCATCCCCGGGTTGTCGTTGGCGATGTTGACGATGCCGAGCACCTCATCGAATGCCAGGGCAACCATTCCGCCGTGCACGTAGCCGGGCGGGCCTTCGTAGGCGGCGCCGAATCGACCCGTCGCGAAGACGCGACGGTCGACGACCTCCCAGTCGAGGCGGGGTGACAGGGGGCTGGCGTCGCCGACGACCGGGCTGCGCGGGAGGTAGTCGCCGTGACTGCGGGGGCGATAGCCGGCACCTTCGGCGCGTCGGTCGCCGCCGAGCGACGCAGTGACCTGATCGACGATCTGGGCGGCACCGATGAGTGTCCCCGGTGCCGCGTTGTCGTTGCGCATCAAAGTGTCGATCAGGGCGCGGACAGATTCCGCGATCTGTGCCCGCTCGGGTGTACCGAACTCGGCTGCATCCGGAAACCCCGGTGCCGCTTCCGACATCGTTATCTCCCCGTGAACCGGGGTGCCCGCTTCTCCTTGAACGCGAGCGGCCCTTCCTGGGCGTCCTCGGAGGCGAACACCTCCCAGCCGATCGTGTCCTGATGGGTCATGGCTTCAGCATCGGGCATGCCTTCGGTCTCGCGGAACGCGCGCAGGATCGCCTGGGTCGACAGCGGACCGCACGCCGCGATCTGTTCGGCCACGGCGCGGGCGACGCTCAGCGCGTGCCCCTCTGGCGCGAGGCGCGAGATCAGTCCGATCTGCAGCGCTTCATGCGCGGTCACCGGTCGAGCCGACAAGAGGATGTCCATCGCCTGGGCGTAGGGAATCTGGCGAGGTAGTCGAACCGCCGACCCACCGAGTGGGAACAGCCCGCGGCGTGCTTCCCATACCCCGAAGATCGCGGTGTCGGCCGCGACGCGGACGTCGGTTCCCTGAAGCATCTCGGTCCCTCCGGCGACGGCGTAGCCCTCGATCGCCGCGACGAGCGGCTTCTTCAGGCGGTAATCGCGCAGCAGACCCTTCCAGTGCAGGTTCGGTTCCGACGCCATTCGCTCGCGCACGTGCGCGTCGTCAGAAGGGGTTCCCATCGCCTTGAGATCGGCACCGGAGCTGAAGGTTCCGCCGGCACCGGTGAGAATCGCGCAGCGGACCTCGGGGGTCTCGTCGACGTAGGTGAACCCGTCGGCGAGGCCGACGAGCATGTCGGGGCTCAGGGCGTTGCGAGCCTCGGGTCGGTTCATCGTCAACGTGACGACATGGCCGTCGCGCTCGACGGTGCAGTGCCTGGTGCTCATTGGCAGCAAGTCGGCCATGGGTCTCGGTGCGCTCCTCGTAGGGGACACCCGGAGCTTCCGAGTGGTGGAACCGATTCTACGTCGAGCCGGTTGCGGGCTCATCGGGCGGGCCCGCCCAACGTGTTGCGGCCTCCGAATAGAACGTGTTCTACTTGGGCCGTTCCGCACGGAGGACGCGACTCGAGGGGGAAACGCATGGCCGGTGGGTTCTGGGTCCATGCGACCGAAGATCCGTCGTATCTCGCGGTCGTCGACCCCGATGGCACCGAGTACTCGGCCGGTGAGCTTCTCGCGCGGTCGAACCGGCTGGTGCACGGTCTGCGCGGCCTGGGCCTCCAGCCCGGTGATGCCATCGCCGCGATGCTGCCCAACGGCATCGCGCCGGTCGAGCTGTTCCTCGCCGCGACCCAGGCCGGCTTCTACCTCACCCCTATCAACTTCCACCTGACCGGTCCTGAGATCGCATACATCGTCGAGGACTGCGAGGCGAAGACCCTTTTCGTGCACCAGCGCTACGCCGAGACCGGCATCGCGGCTGTCGAGGGGCTCGACATTCCCGCGGTTGCCCGCTTCTCCGTCGGCGGAGCCATCCCCGGCTTCCGGCCGGTTGAGGAACTACTCGAGGGTCAGCCCGATACCCGGCCCGATGATCGCCGCCCCGGCCAGACGATGCACTACACCTCTGGCACAACCGGTCAGCCCAAGGGGGTGCGCCGCACCCTTGTCGACGCCGATGTCGACGTCAGCGCGGAAATGAACTCGCTGTTCCTCATGCTGTTCGGCATCCCGCCCCAGGGCGGGAACGTCCACCTCGTGACGTCGCCGAATTATCACACCGCGGTAACCACCTTCGGCGGAAACGCCTTGCACGCGGGTCACACGCTCGTGTTCATGGACAAGTGGCAGCCCGAGGACACACTCGAGAAGATCCAGCGCTACGGCGTCACCCACACGCACATGGTCCCGACGCAGTTCCACCGCATGCTCGCCCTCCCCGAAGAGGTGCGGGCCAAGTACGACGTCTCGTCGATGCAGTGGGCGATCCACGCGGCGGCACCCTGCCCGATCGAGGTCAAAACCAAGATGCTCGACTGGTGGGGTCCGGTCATCTACGAGTACTACGCGGCCACCGAAGGCGGCGGCACGCTCGCAACCCCCGAGCAGTGGCTCGAGCATCCCGGTACCGTCGGCACCGCGTGGCCCATCTCTACGCTGCGCATCGTCGACGACGAGTTCAACGACGTCGAGGCCGGAACACCCGGAACCGTCTACATGAAGATGGACACCGCGCAGTTCGAATACAAGGGCGACAAGGCCAAAACCGAGGAGAACCGTCTCGACGGGTTCTTCACCGTCGGCGACATCGGCTATCTCACCGACGACGGCTACCTGTTCCTGTGTGACCGCAAGTCCGACATGATCATCTCCGGCGGTGTGAACATCTACCCGGCCGAGATCGAGGGCGAGATCCTGACGAACCCCATTGTCGCCGACGCGGCGGTGTTCGGCATTCCCGACGACGACTGGGGTGAGCAGATCAAAGCGGTCATCGAGCTCGCGCCCGGTGTAGAGCCGAGCGACGCGCTCGCCGAAGAGATCCTCGAATACCTCCGACCCCGGCTCGCGAAGTACAAGTGGCCGAAGACGATCGACTTCTCGGACGCGCTGCCGCGTGAGCCAACCGGCAAGTTGCTGAAGCGCAAGCTACGCGATCCGTACTGGGAAGGCCGCGAGCGCGCGATCTGATCGAACCTGGCCGACTACCGACTTGGCGCCGCACCACGCGAAAGGAACCGCATGACCGAAGTGCTGGTCGAGAAACACGTCCTCGAATACCCGGGTGGCTACACCCGCTCCGTCGGTCCCGTCATCGGCCGGTTCCTCACCGGGTTGCGTGACGGTCGGATCGAGGGCGTGCGGGGGAGCGACGGGAAGGTGCTCGTTCCGCCGACCGAGTACGACCCGTACACCGCGCAGGCGACGGGCGAGTTCGTCGAGGTCGGACCGTGCGGAGTCGTGACCGCCTGGACGTGGGTCGCCCAGCCGCGCGTCGACAAGCAGCCGTTGGACCATCCGTTCGGATGGGCGCTCATCCGCCTCGACGGTGCCGACACCTCGATGCTGCACGCGGTCGCCGTCGATGGACCCGACGCACTCAGCGTCGGACTCCGGGTCCAGCCCCGGTGGCGTACGGAACGGATCGGCTCGATCCGAGACATCGAAGCATTCGTTCCGGAGGGCTCGGAGCCGCTCGTGATACCGGAGCCCGCTCCCGACGCGGAACCCGTCACCGGTATCGTCACCCCGACCCGCCTCGAGTACGAGATCAACGCAGGAACCGCGCCGAGCAAGTATCTCCTCGGTCTCGCGCAGGGAAAGATGATCGGCCAACGCGCCGTCGGTTCCGACCAGGTGTACCTCCCGCCGCGCGGCTCTGACCCGACATCGGGCGAGGCCACCGAGATCGAGGTCGAGGTCGCCGATGTCGGAACAGTGACTACGTACTGCGTCGTGAACGTGCCCGGGCTGTCGGAGACGTCGCCGGAGATCCCCTACGTCTGCGCGCAGATCCTGCTCGATGGCGCGAACACGCCGTGGTTCGGCCTTATCCAGGGTCTGGCAGCCGACGAGGTCCGGATGGGTCTGCGGGTCAAGGCGATCTGGGCCGATGTGCTCGTAGCCAACGCCGCGAGCGTCAAGTGGTTCGAGCCGAACGGCGAACCCGATGCCCCCTACGAGAGCTACCGGGAGTACGCATGAGCCCGGGACCGATTCAATCGACGCCGTTGCCGTCCGGCGGCGTCCACGCCGAGGCCCGAGCGGCCCGTGCCCTCCAGGAGCGTGGAGCATGAGAGATGTCGCGGTAATTGCGTTCGCGCAGGACATTGCCGAGCATGACCGGGAGCGCAACGAGGTCGAATTCGTGATCCCGGTGGTGCGCGACGCGATCGCGCAATCTGGGATCGATCGCCACGATATCGGCTTCACCGTGTCGGGTTCGTGTGACTACCTGTCGGGGGGGCCGTTCACGTTCGTGCAGGGGCTCGACGCCGTGGGCGCGTGGCCGCCGATCAAGGAGAGCCATCTGGAGATGGACGCGGCCTGGGCGCTGTACGAAGCGTGGGTCGCGATCCAGGTCGGCGACGTCGACTCCGCGTTGATCTACGGGTTCGGCAAGTCGTCGCTCGGCGACGTGCACGAGATCTTCAACCTGCAGAACGATCCGTACTCGGTGATGCCGCTGTGGCCGTCGACGGTGGATCTAGCGGCTCTTCAGGCGTGCGCGGCGATCGCGGCGAATGTGACCAACGAGCGCGAGATGGCTGAGATCGCGGCGCGCGATCGGCGCGCCGCACTCGCGAATCTGCACGCGATCGCGGGTCGCGACGTGAGTGCCGATGTGCTCCTCGGTGAGCCGGTGACCCACGCGCCGCTGCGTGACGCCGACATTGCCCCGATCACCGATGGCGCAGCGGCAATTGTGATTGCCGCTGCCGAGATCGCGAATCACGCGTGTGAACGACCGGCGTGGATCCGGGGTATCGAGCACCGCATCGAACCGCAGTCGATGGGCGTCCGCGATCTGACCCGTTCCGAGTCGACGCGGCTGGCCGCGATCGCGGCCGATGTCGGCGGCGGCCCGATCGACGTTGCCGAGCTCCACACCCAGTTCAGCCACGAGGAGCCGATCCTGCGGGTTGCCCTCGGTCTCGGGCCCGAGACCGAGGTGAACCCCTCGGGGGGCCCGCTCGGCGCGAACCCGATCATGTCGAGCGGGCTCATCCGTATCGGCGAGGTCGCGAGTCGGATCCATTCCGGTTCGGTTCATCGCGGCGTTGCCCACGCGACCCAGGGTCCGTGCCTGCAACAGAACCTCGTCTGCGTGCTCGAAGGGGAGCGGAACTGATGGCGGGAATCCGCACAGCAGTGGTGGGAGTCGGCCAGACCCGTCACGTCTCGGCTCGTCACGACGTCTCGATCGCCGGCCTCGTGCGTGAGGCGGCGGTTGAAGCGCTCGAAGATGCCGGCATGGACTGGGGCGACATCGACGCGGTCGTGATCGGCAAGGCGCCCGACATGTTCGAGGGCGTGCTCATGCCCGAGATGTACCTGGCCGACGCGCTCGGAGCGGCGAACAAGCCGATGCTGCGGGTACACACGGCCGGCAGCGTCGGAGGTTCAACCGCGATCGTCGCGGCGAAGCTCGTGATGGCCGGGATCCACAAGCGAGTTCTCACCGTCGCGTTTGAGAAGCAGTCGGAGAGCAACGCAACGTGGGGCCTCACCGTCGGGATGCCGTTTCAGGCGCCGCTCGTGGCCGGCGCCGGCGGCTACTTCGCACCCCTGATCCGGGCGTACATGGCTCGATCGGGCGCGCCCCGTCACATCGGCCACCTCGTGGCGGTGAAAGACCGCCTTGCCGCGTTGCGGAACCCGAAGGCTCACCTGCACCTGGCCGACATCGACCTGAAGATGGTCGAGGAGTCGTTCCTGCTCTGGGATCCGCTCCGCTACCTCGATGTCTGCCCAAGCTCCGATGGCGCGATGGCGTTGGTGATCGGCAGCGAAGACGTCGCCGACGCGGCACCCGGTCCCGCGGCCTGGATCCACGGCACTGCGATGCGTTCAGAACCGACGATGTTCGCTGGGCGCGACCAGATAAATCCGCAGGCCGGGCGCGATTGTGCGGCCGATGTCTACGCACAAGCGGGCATCACCAACCCGCGAGAAGACTTCGACATGGCCGAGGTCTACGTGCCGTTCTCCTGGTACGAGCCGATGTGGCTCGAGAACCTCGGGTTCTGCGCCGAAGGCGACGGATGGAAGCTCACGGAGGCCGGCGCGACCGCGCCCGACGGCGACATCCCCTGGAACCCATCGGGCGGCGTGCTTTCGTCGAACCCGATCGGGGCGTCGGGGATGATCCGCTTCGGTGAAGCCGCGCAGCAGGTGCGCGAGCGCGCCGGCGACTACCAGGTCGAGCTGAAGACAGGACTCGCCCTCGGCCAGGCCTACGGCGGCGGCTCGCAGTTCTTCAGCATGTGGGTCGTAGGAAACCAAAAGCCCGAGTAGTCGAGGGGGACTGGTGGGACGGCTCGACGACAAGGTGGCAATCGTCACGGGTGCGGGTAGCGGTATGGGCGCGCAGACGGCGCGTCGTTTCATAGGCGAAGGTGCCCGGGTGATGCTCGCCGATGTGAGTATCGAACCAACCCAGACGCTCGCCGACGAGCTCGGTGATGCTGCGTGCGCGATGAAGCTCGACGTCACGAGTGAGGATGAGTGGAGCCAGGCGGTCGACGCGACCGTGGCCGCGTT
Organism: Actinomycetes bacterium; assembly: GCA_025363815.1. Lineage (GTDB taxonomy): Bacteria > Actinomycetota > Acidimicrobiia > IMCC26256 > JANYLB01 > JANYLB01. Next base: position 27,769 of record JANYLB010000012.1, on the reverse strand, counting down.
CGGTGGCATAGACCTGCTCGTGAACTGTGCCGGCATCACCGGCATGAGCCCGCTCGAGGGTTCGGTCGAGCCCTTCCGCAAGATGATGGAGGTCAACTACTTCGGCACGCTGCTTGGGCTCCGCGCGGTCATCGCGCCGATGCGTGAGCGCGGTGGTGGCTCGATCGTCAACTTCTCGTCGATCAACGGCATCGCCGGCGCGCCAGCCACAGGAGCGTACGTGGCGAGCAAGTTCGCGGTGCGGGGGATCACGAAGACTGCGGCGCTCGAGCTGGGCTCGGCCGGGATCAGGGTCAACTCGGTCCACCCCGGCGCCATCGCGACACCGATGACCTCGAAGGAGGTGCTCGGCTTCGACCCGCGTCCCTATCTCTCGAAGCTGGCGAGCCTCGGGCGGGTGGGGGAGCCCGACGAGGTCGCGCAGCTCGTCGTGTTCCTCGCGTCCGACGAGAGCTCGTACTGCACCGGCGCGGAGTTCGTGATCGACGGCGGTGTGCTCGCCGGATTGTCTTGGCCTTCCTGAGCGCCGGGCGCTCACACCCCGGACCGGGAGGCTTGCGCACGAAATAGGAACGTGTTTCACTTTCCGAATGCCGCGTTTCCCGTTCCCCATCCCGTATTCCTGGTACCAGGTCGCTGAACCTGAGGATCTCGATCCCGGCGGGGTCAGGGCGTTGAAGTACTTCGGTCGCGAGCTGGTGCTCTGGCGCGACGAAGCAGGGGAGTTCCATCTGCAGGATGCGTTCTGCCCGCATCTGGGCGCGCACCTCGGTGTGGGCGGCGCGGTCGAAGACGGCTGTATCCGCTGCCCGTTCCACGGGTGGACCTACGACGGAACCGGCGCGTGCACGAACATCCCTTACAGCGACCGACTGAACCGTAAGGCCCACGTCCGCACCTATCCCGTCGTCGTAGCCAACGACCTCGTGTTCGCCTGGTACCACCCCGACGAGATCGCACCGCTCTGGGACGTCCCCGTCTTCGACGAGGTCGGCACCCCTGCGTTCTCCGACTACTACAAATCGAGCTACACGATCGGCACGATCCTGCAGGAGATGGCCGAGAACACGGTCGACCCCGCCCACTTCCGCTATGTCCACGGTACCGATCAGGTCGCGGAGTGCGAGAGCTACGTGACCGAAGGTCATACCGCGACCATGTTGTCGAAGCAGGCGTACGTGACGCCGCGTGGCGTGACCGAGGGTCGCATCGACGTCTACAGCTTCGGTCCAGGCGTCGCGAAGACGTGGTTCACCGGCATCGTCGACGCGTTGCTCGTCGCCACCTCTACACCGATCGACAACGACTCGACCCAGGTGCGATTCAACTTCACGGTGCGCAAGTTCGACGACGAGCGGACGACGTCGAGCGTCGCGAACGCGTTCGTCGGTGAGATCAACAAGCAGATCCAGGAAGACCAGCCGATCTGGGAGAACAAGACGTTCTTGGCCGTGCCGGCGCTCGCCGACACCGACGGTCCGATCGTGAAGTTCCGGAAGTGGTTCTCTCAGTTCTACGCCGAGCCCCACGAGGTCGGCGCGACAACTCGCTGATCCCGGGCTCGACCTGTCGGGTGAACCAAACGGCCGGTCGGGAAAAGAGCCGGCTGGTACCGTGACATTCATGGAGTTTCGCCGGATCAACGCCCTTCCGCCGTACGTCTTCGCGACCATTGACGCGTTGAAGATGGACGCGCGCCGAGCCGGCGAGGACGTGATCGATCTCGGTTTCGGCAACCCCGACGTGCCGAGCCCGAAGGTCGCGGTCGACAAGCTGTGCGAAGCGGTGCAGAACCCGAAGAACCATCGCTACTCGGCCAGCCGAGGCATCCCGAAGCTCCGTCTCGCGATCAGCGACCTCTATCGCCGTAAGTTCGGCGTCGAGATTGATCCCGACACGCAGGCGTGCACGAGCATTGGAGCCAAGGAGGGTTTCTCGCATCTGATGTGGACGCTCCTCGCCCCCGGCGATGCCGCGCTGGTGCCCAGCCCGTCATACCCGATCCACATCTGGGGCCCTATCCTCGCCGGCGCCGAGGTGCGCCACGTGCGATTGGGGCCGCAACAGGATTTCTTCGAGAACCTTCTGGAGGCATGGGAGGACTCGTGGCCACGGCCGCGGGTGATCGTGTTGTCGTTCCCGCACAACCCCACCACGACATGTGTCGATCTTGCCTTCATGCAGCGCATGGTCGATTTCGCCCGCAGCCATGACGTGCTTCTCGTGCACGACTTCGCCTATGCCGATCTCGGCTTCGACGGCTACGAGCCGCCCTCGATCCTGCAGGTACCTGGGGCCAGCGAAGTTGCCGTCGAGCTGTACACGCTCACCAAGTCGTTCTCGATGGCCGGGTGGCGAATGGGCTTCGTACTCGGAAACGAGGAGTGTGTCGCCGCGCTCGCGAAGCTGAAGAGCTATCTCGACTACGGCACGTTCCAGCCGATCCAGATCGCGTCGATCGTGGCGATGAACGAAGCGCCCGACTATCCGCTCGAGGTCAACGAGATCTACAAGGGTCGGCGTGACGTGCTGATCGATGGCCTCGGCCGATTGGGCTGGGAGATCGAGAAGCCCAAGGGCACGATGTTCGTATGGGCGCCGGTCCCCGAGCCGTACCTGGAGATGGGCAGCCTCGAGTTCGCCAAGCACCTGGTGCGCGAAGCGAAGGTCGCAGTGTCGCCTGGCGTCGGCTTCGGACCTGGCGGCGAGGGGTTCGTCCGATTCGCCCTCGTCGAGAACGAGCAGCGCATCGGTCAAGCCGTCCGCGGCATTCGCAAAGCCCTCACCAAGCTCGGCTGAGTCTCTCGGATCTGGCCGGCGGGCGGGCTAACCCTCGAGGCCGCGTAGGCAGAACGCGACTGCAGCGTCGGCGACTCGGCCGACGGGTTCGTCGCTGCTGAACAGGAACGTTCGGGCCAACTGCTGCACTACGCCGAGGATCGCGTAGGCGACGACTTGGGCATCCTGGTCGACGGCGCGTCCGTCGCTGACCGCGTCTTTGAGGTGGCGCGCGAGATCGTCGACTGCGATCTCCTGGCCGGTACGCAGCACCGGCGCGAAGCGTTCCTCTGTAGCGGCGAACTGGAACAGGGTCAGCGAGTCGCGGTGCTCAGAGAACCACTGCATGGACGCGCGGATGCCGAGCTCGATCCGTCGAACCGGATCGGGTTCCTCTCCTATCGCGGCCTGCTGGCGACGACGGAGATCGAGCTGCGCGGCTTCGAGCAACTGGGCGAGCAGCTCTTCCTTGGAAGAGAAGTACCAGTAGAAGACGCCCTTGCCGACGCCGATGCTGGTGACGATGTCGGAGACCGAGGTTGGATGGAACCCGCGCTCGGCGAAGAGGCGCGTCGACTCCGCCATGATCTGACGGCGACGGTCCTTCCCGCGTTGGGTGAGCTTTCGCGCCAAGGCCGAGGAGGCTACGGGCGACTTGTCCGGACGGTCAAGAACGACGCGGATTCCGACTGCCTCGGCCGCACGAGGTAGCCGCACGCGATCGCCCGTAGCCAGTTCGACGTTCGTCACCTACGCTCGCGTCAGTGATGTACTGGATCCTCAAGGCTGTGCTCACGCCACTGCTCTACGGTGCCTTCCGGGTGCGGGTCGAAGGGCGCGACAACATCCCCGCCGCCGGCGCCGTGATCTATGCGGCGAACCATCGTTCGTTCATCGATTCGATCTTCCTGCCGCTCGTGCTGCGCCGGCGGATGACGTTCGTTGCCAAGGCCGAGTACTTCGACGACCCGCGCTCGGCGTGGTTCTTCCGGGCCGTCGGCCAGATCCCCATTCGCCGAGAGGGCGGGAGCGCCAGCCAGCGTGCTCTCGACGCGGCAACTGCCGTGCTCGATCAGGGTGGGCAGTTCGGGATCTACCCCGAGGGGACCCGCACCCGAAGTGGTCTCCTCCACAGGGGCCACACCGGCGTGGCCCGCCTCGCGCTTCGCACCGGGGCGCCGCTCGTTCCGGTCGGCCTGATCGGCACCGACGAGATCCAGCCGACCGACTCCAAGATGCCCCGGTTGTTCCGGACGGTCACCGTGCGCTTCGGTTCGCCGATCGATCTGGCCCACTACGAAGGTCGAGCCGACGATCACCTCGCGTTGCGTCAGCTCACCGACGAGCTCATGTACGAGATACACGAGCTGTCCGGGTACGAGTACTCCGACAGCTACGCGACCAAATCGCCGACGCCGGACCGGCCCGCGGTCGATGCCTCGCCCGAGGTCGTTGACCATGCGGTGCGGGTCGCGACCCTGGCGGGCTGATCGCGATCTGATCAGGCCCAGGAGCGGGACCGCTCGACGGCGCGGGCCCACCCGGCCCGGCGGCTCGCAACCTCGTCGAGTCCCATAGCGGGAGCGAATACGGCCTCCTCACGCCAGGACGCGGCGGCATCGGCCGGGCTTTCCCAGATGTCCTCGGCGAGACCGGCGAGGTAGGCGGCACCGAGGGCGGTCGTTTCCTGGATGACGGGTCGACGTACCGGGACTCCGAGGAGATCGGCCTGGAAGCGACACAGCAGGTCCATCTGGCTCGCGCCGCCGTCGACCCGCAGCTCCGCCACCCGTGCGCCGCTGGCCGCGGTCATCGCCTCGACGACGTCGGCGGTTTGGAACGCCATCGCCTCAACGGTCGCCCGCGCGATCTCGGCGCGACCGGTGCCGCGGGTGAGACCGAGGATCGCACCCCGGGCGTATGGATCCCAGTAAGGGGAGCCGAGACCGGTGAATGCGGGGACAAAATAGACGCCGCCGGTGGTGTCGACGCTCTCCGCGAGCGGCCCGGTATCGGCCGCGCTCGCGATGATCCCGAGCCCGTCGCGTAGCCACTGCACGGCGGCGCCGGTGACGAAGATCGAGCCTTCCATCGCGTAGGTCGTAGTCGCTCCGATGGTCCACGCGACGCTCGTCAACAGACCATCGGCCGGTGGCGGAAGTGCCGATCCGAGATTCAGCAGCACGAACGAGCCGGTTCCGTAGGTGTTCTTGGCCATCCCCGTTTCGAAGCACGCCTGGCCGAACAAGGCTGCTTGCTGGTCACCGGCCATGCCGCTCACCGGCACCGCCAGCCCCGCGGCCGACGCTCGATCGGTGATTCCGAACCTGCCACTGTTCGCCAACACCGACGGCAGGCACGATCGGGGCACGCCGAACAGCTCGCACAGCTCGTCGGACCACTCGAGCGCTGCGATGTCGTAGAGAAGAGTGCGCGACGCGTTCGAAGGGTCGGTGGCGTGCACCGCCGTCGGCCCCGGGCCGCCGGTCAGCTTCCACAGCAACCACGAATCGATGGTGCCGAACCGCAGGTCGTCGTCGATGGTTACGCCGCCCTCGGTCAGGAGCCATTGCAGCTTCGTGGCCGAGAAGTACGGATCGAGGACGAGTCCGGTGCGGCTCCGCACCAATGGTTCGACCCCATCCGCCTTCAGCTCGTCGCAGCGCGCCGCGGTCCGGCGGTCCTGCCAGACGATCGCCCGATACCGCGGCCGGCCGGTGTCGGCGCTCCACACGACCGTGGTCTCGCGCTGGTTCGTGATGCCGATCGCGATGATCGGTCGCCCGGCTTCGTCGAGGTCACGGACGACGTCGCCGAGAACCGCGAGCGTTGCCGCGTATATCTCGTCGGGATCGTGCTCGACCCAACCCGGTCGGGGGAAGTGTTGTGTGAACTCCCGGTACGACCACGCCAGGGGGAGTCCGTTGCCGTCGACGCCAAACGCCCGGACCCCTGTCGTTCCCGCATCGATCGCGACGATCACGCCTTCGTGGTTCACTCCGGCGCGCCGCCTCGATCGCTCACAGGTTGATGGCGGCCGTCGGAGTACTCGGCGGTTCCACTCCGTTCGCGGCCGCTCTGCGCAACATCTTGATCAGATTGCGGGCTAGGGAGCGGTCGCGAGGCCGGAACTCGAGGATGACGACGCGCTCCGGCGCGGGCGAGATGCGGAGCTGGAGCATCGGGATGCGCGTACGGACCCGGAGCAGATCCAGCGCGTCGTGCCGTCGCTGGAGCAGAAGATCAGCTCCGAGAAGCGGCCTGCCCCGTCGGGGTGTGTCGAAGACAAACAACCGTTCACCAGTGACCGCGATCAAGTAGATGGCGCGACCAGTGAAGATGAGCGGGACTCGTGGTCGTTCGTCGGCCATCCACACCGCGCACCCCGCCAGGAAGCTCTCGTCGGGCTGGAGCATGGGCTCCGTGGCGCGACGCAGGTGGCCGAGTGTGTCCTTGCGGGTCATCGCCGACACGCTACCGGCGTCGGGTCACAACCCGAGGGACACGGTTGCTTCCCGTTCGGATACCTTCACCGGATGAGTTCCGCGCTCGAAGACCTCATCGCGCTCCTCGACCTCGAGGCGCTGGAAGTCAATCTGTTCCGGGGGATGAGCCCCGACGAGAAGATGCAACGCGTCTTCGGTGGTCAGGTCGCGGGCCAGGCGCTCGTCGCCGCCGGCCGTACCGTAGATGCCGCTCACTCGGTGCACTCGTTGCACGCGTACTTCCTTCGGTCGGGCGATCCCGGCATTCCGATCGTCTACGAGGTCGACCGCATCCGCGACGGCAAGAGCTTTACGACCCGACGGGTTGTTGCGATCCAGCACGGTCGCGCGATCTTCAACCTGCAAGCGTCGTTCCAGGTGGTGGAAGCCGGGCCTGAGCACCAGACGCCGATGCCCGACGTTGCTCCCCCGGAGTCGCTTCCGACGTACCGCGAGCGGCTCGAGCCGTTCCTCGACAAGTTCGGGCCCGACGTCGTGGAGTGGCTCACCCGCGATCGTCCGATCGATACCCGCCCCACCGAGATGCCGTCGTGGCTCGACCACGCGCCCCGACCACCGAATCAAGACGTGTGGATCCGAGCGAACGGGACCCTGCCCGACGAGCCGCTGCTGCACGACTGCATCGTCGCCTACGCGTCGGACCTCACGATCCTCGATACCGCGATGCTCCCGCACGGCGTCAACTGGCAGGACGGGAACTTCATGGTCGCGAGCCTCGACCATGCGATGTGGTTCCATCAGCCGTTCCGCGCCGACGAGTGGCTGCTCTACCACCAGGACAGCCCCATCGCCCACGGCGCGCGCGGCCTCGCCCGCGGCGAGATCTTTCGCCAAGATGGAGTGCTGGTGGTGACGGTGATGCAGGAAGGCCTGATCCGCCCCATGAGGCAGGGTTGATGGCAAGCGCAGACCCGTTCGTTCCCGCGCGCGCGCTAGCCGTCTACGCACATCCCGACGATCCCGAGATCTCCGCCGGTGGCACGCTGGCGCGCTGGGCCGAGGCCGGTAGCGAAGTCTGGGTGCTTGTCACGACGCGCGGCGACAAGGGAAGCTCCGACCCCTTGGCCGATCCGGGTGAGCTCGCGGAGTTGCGACGGGCCGAGACCGCCGCGGCGGCGACCACGCTCGGCCTCGCCGGCCACTTCCACCTCGACTACTCCGACGGCGAGCTTCCTGATGACCAGGATCTGCGGGCCGCGATCGTGCGCCACGTACGAGAGCTGAGGCCAGAGGCCGTGCTCTGTCCCGATCCCACCGCGGTTTTCTTCGGCGACGGTTACTTCAATCACCGTGATCACCGGGTAACCGGTTGGGCGACCCTCGACGCGATCGCGCCGGCCTCGGGGAACCCGCACTACTTCGCCGATCAACTAGCCGAAGGTCTCACGGTCCATGACGTCACCACTGCGTACCTGTCGGGGACGCTGGAGCCCAATTGCTGGGTCGACATCTCCGACGCGCTCGGGCGCAAGATCGATGCGTTGTTCTGCCACGCGAGCCAGCTCGCGCAGACAGGGCCCTGGTTCCGCACGTGGCTGGGCGAACAAGCCGAAGAAGCCGGCCGCGCCGTCGGCGTCCGGTACGCGGAATCGTTTCGCAAGCTCACGTTCGAGTAGCTACTCGACGCTCTGAGAAGGGTCATCTGGAGAGACGTCGTCTCGGGGGACGCGCCACTGCGCCCGGGCCCGCAGCACAAGCACCGCGACGATGCCACCTCCGATTGTCCCGATGAGCGCGCCGACCACCGCCGCCAGCGCGGCGTTGGCGCCACATCCACCCCGGCAATCGACGTCGACGATGCCATACGCGGCGAGCGCGCCCAGGAGGCCGGCGACGACGACTCCGACGAAGGCGACCAGGACCACCCCGGCCGTGGGGACGCCGGGGGGCTGGGCCTCAGAGGACGGGTTCGGGGCTTCCACAGCCCTGATCGTAGGCAAATGGGCACGACGGTAGGCTCCAACGCTGATGCGGACGCTTGTCGTGCTCCCCACCTACAACGAGTCCGAGAACATCGAAACCGTCTTGCGTCGGGTCAGGGCCGTCGTTCCCGGTGCCGACATCCTCGTCGTCGATGACGGCAGCCCCGACGGCACAGCCGACATCGCCGAACGGCTCAATTCCGAGCTCGATCAGATCGAGGTTCTGCGGCGGGCCTCGAAGTCGGGGCTCGGCTCGGCCTACCGCGCCGGGTTCAGGTTGGGGCTCGAGGCAGACTACGACACGTTTGTCGAGATGGACGCCGATCTGTCGCACGATCCCGACGCATTGCCGTCGCTGCTCGCCGCGTCGGAACGCGGCGCCGATCTAGTGATCGGTTCCCGGTACGTGGCCGGTGGACGCACACCGAAATGGCCCTGGTATCGGCTTGCGATCTCCCGTGGAGGAAACCTCTACGTCCGGGCGCTCCTCGGCCTGGCGGTGCACGACTGCACTGCCGGGTTTCGCGTTTACTCCCGTCACGCGTTGACGAGCTTCCCTCTCGACGAGGTGGCGGCGGAGGGGTACGGATTCCAGGTGGAGATGACATATCGCGTCACGAGGGCGGGCGGATCAATCACCGAGGTGCCGATCGAGTTTCGTGATCGTGAGCTCGGGACCTCGAAGATGTCGGGTCGGATCGTGGTCGAGGCCCTCCTGCTCGTCGCCTGGTGGGCGGTCCGCGACCGGATCCTGCGGCGCGGACCCGGCTCTCCGGTGCCACACTGAGACCGTGGCCGACACCGTTCGCGAGTGGGTCGTCGCGTCTGCGCTGATGGAACGCGAGGGGGAGCTCCTGCTCGTCCTCAACCGGCGCCGGGGCGGCAGCACCGATTGGAGCACACCCGGGGGTGTCATCGATCCGACCGATGCGTCGGTGCTCGACGGCTTGACCCGCGAGGTCGAAGAGGAAACGGGGCTCCGGGTGCGTTCGTGGGAGGGCCCGCTCTACGAGGTGCACGCCGAAGCGGTCGACTTGGGTTGGCGAATGCGCTGTGAGGTGCACCGGGCGGTCGAGTTCGACGGCGAGCTCACGGTGGAGGATCCCGACGGGATCGTCATCGACGCCGCGTTCGTCCCGGTCGACGCGTGTGCCGACCGCCTGGCCGCGTGTCTGGCGTGGGTCCGCGAACCGTTGACCGATTGGCTCACCGGCCGGTGGGGCCCCGCCGACCGGCGCGGCTACCGCTACGACGTGCGCGGCTCGAGCCTCGATGACTTCGAAGTCCTCCAGGTGAGGGTCGAATAGGAGCACGCGTGGCTCGGGCAGAGGCGTCGATCCTTCATGTCGACCTCGACGCGTTCTACGCGTCGGTGGAACAACTCGCTGATCCCAGTCTTGGCGGCCGGCCGGTGGTGGTCGGAGGGCTCGGCAATCGGGGTGTCGTCGCGGCCGCAAGCTACGAAGCGCGGGTGTACGGCATCCACTCGGCGATGCCGATGGCGAGAGCGCGTCGGGCGTGTCCGCACGCGGCGTTCATCGCCCCCCGCTTCGAGGCCTACTCATCCGCGAGCACCCAGGTTCTTGCGATTCTGGCCTCCTACACACCGTTGGTGGAACCGATCGGGTTCGACGAGGCGTTCCTGGATGTCGCGGGAGGGCGTCGCACTCACGGCTCGGGGCCGGCGACGGGCGCGGCGATCCGCGCTCAGGTGCAGGAGGAGACCGGACTCGTGGCCTCTGTGGGTTGTGCGACGACCAAGTTGCTCGCGAAGCTGGCGAGCGGTCTGGCCAAGCCAGACGGACTCCTCGTCGTCGAGCCGGGCGCAGAGCTGTCGTTTCTCCACCCGCTGTCGGTCCGGCGCCTCTGGGGTGTCGGGCCCGCGACCAGGCGACGCCTCGATCGTCTCGGGGTCCACACGGTCGGCGACCTCGCAGCCATCCCCGAGGCCGCGCTCGTCGCCGCGCTCGGCGACGCCCACGGCCGGCATCTCCACGCGCTGGCGCACAACGACGATCAACGGCCGGTGGAACCGCAGCGGTCGGTGAAGTCGATCGGCCACGAGGAGACATTCGCGCAGGACCTCACCGATCGCGAAGAGCTCGCTCGCGAGCTGGTGCGGATGAGTGAACGGGTGGCGATACGGCTTCGGATGTCGGCGAAGGCGGCCCGCACGGTGCAGCTGAAGGTGCGGTTCGGGGATTTCCGAACGATCACGCGATCCCACACCGGCCCCGAACCGACCGACCTCGCTCGCGACATCCAGGATCAGGCCCGTTCGCTGCTCGACGGGGTCGATTGCGGGCCCGGGGTACGGCTGCTCGGCGTCTCGGCCCTCCAACTTGTCGATGGTGGCGCGATCCAGGAGTCGCTGCCGTTCGGCGGCGATCGGAAGCCGAACCAACGTGCGTTGGAAGAAGCAGTCGACGTTGTGCGGGCGCGGTTCGGCGATGATGCCGTCGGGCCGGCGACGCTCGTAGACCGCGACGGCATGCGAATCGGCCGGCGGGGCACGGCGTGGGGACCAAACCCAGACGCCGATCCCGACCGGTCCCGACCAAGGAACGGCTGATGCGCATCGCTCTGATCGGTTGCGGCCACATCGGTACCGTGCACTCGTTCGCGCTCAAGCAGCTCGCCGACGTCGGTGAGATTGACGCGCGCGTCGTCACGACCTACGACCCCGACGCGAGTCGGGCGGAGAAGTTGGCGGCACCCCACGGGGCCATTGCCGCCGACAGCATCGAGGATGCGCTTGACGGCGCCGATGTTGCGTGGATCTGCTCGTGGACCTCTGCACACCTGCCGGCGGTCGAAGCTGCCGTGGCCAGAGGCATGGCGGTGTTCTGCGAGAAGCCACTCGCACCGACCCTCGCCGAATGTGAACGGGTTGGCCGGCTGATGCGGGCAGTACCGAATCAGGTGGGTCTGGTGCTCCGCCACGCTCCTGTGTTCGCGAACGTTGCCGATATCGTCGCCGACGGCCGCTACGGCCTGCCGATGGCGGTGATGCTGCGCGACGACCAGTACTTCCCGAACCAGGCGATGTACGGATCGACGTGGCGCTGCGACGTGGCGAAGGCCGGCGGTGGGGCGCTGATCGAGCACTCGATCCACGACGTCGACGTCCTCCGCTGGATCCTCGGTGATCCCGATCGGGTCACGGCCCGAACCGCATCGCACTTCTCCCACCCGGGAATCGAGGACGCGGTGACCGCAGGGTTCGCCTATCCCGATGGCACGGTGGCCACCCTGGTCAGCGTGTGGCATCAGGTCATGACCCGCCCGTCGACCCGGCGACTCGAGGTGCTGTTCGAGGAGGCATTCTGCTGGACAGAGGACGACTACCTGGGCCCGCTGCACGTTGAGACGTCGTCGGGGTCCGAGGTTCTCCTCGGGGAGGCGCCGGCATACGCGGCGCGCTTCGACCTCCCCGAGATCCTGGCCAAGTCGCTCTCGGCCTACGCTGAGCCGGCCAGGCTGTTTCTCAGCGCGCTGGCGACCGAAGGCACCGACGCCCGGGGTCATCCCGATGTAGACGTCGCTCTGGCCGCCCATCGCCTGGTGGACGCCGCCTATCGCTCGGCCGCGGCAGGTGGTGAGACGATCGTGTTCCAGCCGATCCCCGGCGCCGTCGATTGAGGGGCGGGAGCTGAGCCAAATTGAGACCGCGTTGAGTGACCCCTGGCTGTGCGCGAGAATGTCGGCGTTGGGCGGTAGCACCCGCTCGCCGGTCCCCGTCGGGGATCGGTTGGTGGGACACGAAGGCAGAGGCGACGAGTATCCATGCCCCTTTCCGAGGAAGAGCAACGCATTCTGAGCGAGATCGAGGCGAATCTCACCGCCACCGATCCCGCACTGGTTCAACAGGTCTCCGAGACCACGTTGTATCGACATGCCGCGCGGATGATCCGCTGGGCGGTGGTGGGCTTCGTGGCCGGGCTCGTGTTGCTGGTGCTGACCCTGAGCACGACCTGGCTCGCCATCGTCGGGTTCCTGGTGATGCTCGGCTGCTCGCTCGTGATGGAGCGCAACGCACGCAAGCTCGGTCGGGCCGGGATGCAGAGCCTCACCAGCTCGCTTCGTGGAGGCTCGTTGACTCGCTTTCTCGGTGACGGTGCCCACTGGCGTGACAAGTTCCGCCGCGACGACAACGCATAAGAGATCTCGGAGCTCACAGCACCCGAGCCAACGACCGCCGGATGCGTGTCGAGCGCGGGGTCTCGTCGCGCAGGGCGCGTTCTAGCGTGGCGAGGTCGGTCCACGCCCGCGCCGCGTCGCCGGGCGGCGGATCGGCGGGGGACCACATTGCGAGTGCGGTTGCATCGGCGAGGCGGCGTAGCGCGATCTCGGCGTCGGGTGCGCGATGAGGTCGGGACGCGGTTTCCTCGACCACCTCCCTCGGTGTGTCGGACCTCGAGATCCGCACGCCGTTCTCGTCGAGTCGATCGAGCGCTTCGGCCCAGGCTCCGACGACCGCGGCGCGCGGGGTCCCGGCTCGGCGGGCGGCGCGGCGGCGTGCCCGACGAATCCAGATTCGGCCCGATCGAATGGCGACCATCCCGAGCGCGATCGCGACGACCCCCAAGGCGATCCACCGGGCCCGGCTCGGAGCTTCACTCGGGTCTGACCCCTTGCCGCCTACAGAGACTTGTCCACCGTTCCCCCCAACCGCGGAAACTGCCGTAGTCGCGGTTGTTGCGCCGCTCCCGATCGTCGTCGGGGTGGTAGGGGGTGCGTTCGGGTTCGCCTGCGCCGGGAGCCCTATGCCGGGGTCGGTGGCGCCCGGCTGCACGCCGGCGGGGGTCGGCTCGAACAGCGTCCACCCGACCCCGGCGAGCCAAACCTCGGCCCACGCGTGGGAGTTGGCGTCAGTGACCCGGAAGAGTCTGGCGGCGGTGTCGTAGGTCCCCGGGTTGAAGCCGACAACGACTCGCGACGGGAGACCCACTGAGCGGGCCATCGCTGCGAACGTTCCGGCGAACTGCTGGCAGAACCCGCGCTTGACCGTGAGGAACTCTTCCATCGCGCGGTTGCTGGTTCCGGGGGGAACCGCGAGGTCGTAGGCAAAGGAACCTCCGGTGAAGAAGTTCCGGAGCGCGACCGCCCGGTCGTATGGGGTGGGAGCAGTCGCGGTCACCGCTCGAGCGGTCCGTCGGACGGTGGTGGGGAAGCGGTTGGGGAGTTCGAGGTACTGCTCGAGCGCGGCGGGTAGCGGCCCGGCGGTGGCTTCGATCTGCGCGGCGGTGAGCTTTTCGGGGGGAACACGGGAGACAACGTCGTACCGGCGGCCGACCACTGCGTTGTCGGCGTTGAAAAGAGTGCGGGACTCGGGGAGGATGCGTGCGTCAGGAAGGCTGATGCCGATCGGTTCGTACGCCGCGGGGAGCCACCGTTGTGTCATCGCGCCCAGATGAAACCGCTGCAGCACCGACGCCGATTCGCGCCCGGCCACGTCGATCCCATCGAGCACCCGCGGCGCGGCGCGGCTGCTGCTCTCGAGCGTCCACTGGGTTCCGTCGAAACGATCGAGCGCGACTTGGCGCCAATACAGCCGTTGGGGTGATTCGACGGTGAAGCGCGGCTCTGTCGACGGCGCGCCGAGCCGGGACGCAAGATCGACAAGGGGGTTGTCGGAGTTCTCGTACTGCCCTGGTCCTGCGGCGGGATGCTTGTAGTGCAGCCACGCATCGCTGTCGGCTCCGGGCAGCGCCGGGGCGATGAACACGCCGGCAAGGATCGCAACTGCCGCAAGTGCCGCGCCGACGCGGAGCGTCGCCTGGCCATGACCAGCCGCGGTCCGGCCCGTGAACCACGATCGCCTCTGTACGAGCAGGTCCCGATGACACACGGCGAGGAACCCGAATGCGGCGGCCAGGTAGAGGGCGGTGGTCCAGCGCCCGAGCTCTTGTCGCCCGAGGCTGGAGGCGACCACGAAGACGAGGAGCGATGGGACGATCGCGCCGAGCGGTGCCTCACCGCCGAACGCGAGCGCGTCGGCGCTCGTCGCCATCAGCCAGAGTGCGACCACGGTGAGGAGCACGGCGCCGGTTGTTGCACCGACGGGGGCGACTCCCGTGGCCAGGACGGCCCAGCCGTCGGTGAAAGCTGCCGCGATCGCGCGCGGGGTGTCGGGGCCGGGAACGCCGAAAAAGGTCGTTGAGACCGCGGCGGTCCAGGTCGCATACAACGCGAGCGCGAGCAGCGAGACGACGATTGGTGTCAGAGCACGCCAACGCCGGCGTCGCCCCAGCCATCCGATGGCGTGCGGGATCACGGCTGCTCCGACCGAAGGCAGTAGGTAGGAGCCGTCGCGGAACACTCGGTCGAACGCGACCGCGGTGGACGCGCTCAACACTGCGAGCGCGAGCGTCGTCGCCGGTTCCCGGGTTCCGCTCCGCGTCATGCGGCCGGGCGCCCGGGTGTAGTGGTCGATGCGGCCGCGTCGCCCCTGGCGAGCATCGTCCGGTTCCAGGCTCCCGCGATGTCTCCATCGCGCACCTCGACATGCGTGACGCCACCCATCGGCACGGGGCGTCCCCCGCCCGGCGCGTTGGTGACCAGGAAGACGGCCCGGTGGGGCTGCACAGCGCGCCGCAGCCGATCTGTGTCGTGAGCATCGACCCGGCCGGTAACCACGACCACCAGCGACTGACCCGATTTGGCGCCGGCATCGAGCCCGCGTGCCGACCGGTCGAGCGCGACCGTGCTCAGCCGGTCGAGCCCTACCGCGGCGTCTCCGGTTCCACAGATCACAGTGCCATCACTCGTCGAGACCGCGACCCGGCGCCCATCGCGCGTGAGCCGGACGAGCAGCGACGCGACGACCTCGACCGCGATCTCGAACGAGTCGTCGACGTGGGCGTCGGATCGGGTGTCGAGCACGACGAGCACGTGCGGCTCTCGGTTCGACGTGTCCTGGCGTATGAACAGCTCCCCCGTACGCGCGGTCGCGGGCCAGTGCACCTTCCGCAGATCATCGCCGATCTCGTACTCGCGGAGTGCCGCGAACTCGTCGCCGTCGAGCGTCACCGACCGAGACCGCGCCGCGTCGGGCGACGCGCGCAAGCCCCCACCTCCGAGGGGCGGCGAGACGATGTCGTGGATTCGCGGGTACACCGTGACCTGATCGATGATGCCGATATCGATCGAGCTCTGGGCCACGCCGAACGGATCAGCGAGGGTCAGGATCATCGGCCCGATCGGGTAGTGGCCCCGACGCACCGTGGGAATCCGGTATGCGCCACGGGAGGTCTCGCCGCCGCGCAGCGGCGGAAGAAGGAACCTCGCGGCGCGGCGTCCGTCACCGAAGCTCTCGTCGAGACTGAGCAGGGGAGTGGCGCCTACCGACCGGTTGGTAACCGCGAGGTCGACCCTTCCGTCGCCTCCGACGTGGATTCGGGGTGGCGCGATCGTCCGGCTCAGATCGAGGGCTGGATGCTGAGCGCGGACCCACAGGAGTGACCCGCCGAGGAGCACGAGGGCCACCACACCGAGCACGAGCAGCTCGATCACGCCGAGCAGTCGTGACGCGATGACGAGTCCGCACGCGGCACCGCACAGCGACCAACCCCGGCGGGTCAGCTCTAGCGTGGCGGAGTCGGATCGCATCAATCGCGTTCTAGGCGTCAGGCGAGACCGGAACCGACCCGAGCAGGTGCGCGAGAACATCGTCGGCGGTGACGCCCCGGAGCCGGGCGTCGGGCGTGAGGATGAGCCGGTGGGCGAGCACGTAAGGTACGAGCCGCTTGACGTCGTCGGCGGTGATGTAGTCGCGTCCGAGCGTTGCTGCGAGAACGCGCGAGGCGCGCTGCAACGCCAGCGCGCCTCGCGGGCTGACGCCGAGCTCGAGGTCGGGATGATGTCGAGATCCGTCGGCCAAACCGACGATGTAAGCCGCCAGGCTCGGCGCGACGTGCACGGCATCGAATGTGCCGGTTGCCGCGGCGATCTCGCGCGCGCTTGTGACCGGTTCGAGATCTTCGGCCGTGACCGAGTGGCCCTGGGACTCGAGGATGGAGAGCTCGGCTTCGCGGTCGGGATAGCCGATCCGGATCCTCATGAGGAAGCGATCGAGCTGCGCCTCGGGGAGCGGGTAGGTGCCCTCGAGCTCGATCGGGTTCTGGGTCGCGATCACGAGGAAAGGCGGAGGAAGCGGATGGGTGATGCCGTCGATGCTGACCTGACGCTCCTCCATCGCCTCGAGGAGCGCCGACTGCGTCTTGGGTGACGCGCGGTTGATCTCATCGGCGAGGACCACGTGGGCGAACACCCCACCAGGTCGGAACTCGAAGGTTCCGGTGGCCCGGTTCCAGATCGACACGCCGGTCACGTCGGAGGGCAGGAGATCGGGTGTGAACTGGATTCGTCGCCAGGTCCCGCCGATCGAGCGGGCGATGGCCTTGGCCAGCGAGGTCTTGCCCACCCCGGGGACGTCTTCCACGAGCAGATGGCCCTCGGCGAGCAGACAGACGAGAGCGAGATGAATTGCCCCCCGCTTCCCCCGAATGACCTGCTCGACATTCGCCATCAGCGCGGGGAAGATCCGTGACGCGCGGTCGTCGGGGTCGAGTTCGGGGCCGGGTTCGACGGGCTGGGCCATTGCGTCACTGTACGGGGCGCCAACCGAAGCCACATCACCGCGTTCGGGCCGGATCGCCGGCACGGTCGGGCGGTGTTGTCGGAGATGGGGCAGGTATCGTCGGTCGTATGAGGGCTGCGAGATCCACCAGGTCCTGGACCGCGGTGTTGGTCGCAGTGGCCGCGCGCCCGGCGTTGTGGTCGACGGCGGTCGGCCAGATCTTGCGAATGAGCCCGACCGGATGGTGGCGCCGAGCCCCCTTCGTCCCGCGTCCCGATCCGGCCTACGTGCGGTTCCGCGTCGCGACCCAGTACGGCGGCTCCGACGCGGCGGCACCCGATCCCCGTGACGTCGTCGAGTACCTCGCGTGGTGCCGATCTCTCGGATCCACGGTCATCGGTCGCCCGACCCGCCCCTAAGCTGGCTCGGACCACGCGACCGCGTACGACGGAGGTCTCGACGGCTTGGGAAGAGCGCTCCTCCTCAACGCCAGCTTCGAGCCGCTCTGTGTCGTGCCCATTAGGCGCGCCGTGGTCCTCGTGCTGAAGCAGAAGGCCGAGATCGTCGCTCGCGGGGCCGACGAGCTCCACTCGGAACGCGCCGTCTTCCCCGTGCCCAGCGTGATCCGTCTCATCCACTACGTCCGGGTGCCATTCCGCACCAGGGTGCCGGTGTCGCGACGAGCGATCTTCGCCCGCGACGGCCACCGCTGTCAGTACTGCAACCGGGCCGCCGAGAACGTCGACCACGTCGTGCCCCGATCCCGGGGCGGGCAACACGCGTGGGAGAACGTCGTTGCCTCGTGTCGGGGCTGCAACGCCCGCAAGGAAGATCGCATGCTGGCCGACACAGAGCTTGTGCTGGCGCGACCGCCCGTCGCGCCGCACGCGCATCTGTGGATCGTCGCAACCGTTGGCGCCATCGACCCCAGCTGGGAGCGCTGGCTCCCCGACGAGCCCGGCTCTGACTGCTCCGCCGGCACGGTTGGTCGTGTAGCGCCAGTCGCCCGGCGGCACTCCGCTCGCTCCACGTAGCCCCGAGCAATCGGCCACGAGCTCTTCGTGGCGGCTGACGAGCGGACTTGGTGCCGGCTCTCTGCGTGGGTGCCGCTCGGCGCGCTCGAACAGGGACCGCTCCGGAGAAGTCGCGCGGGTCGTGAGAAATGCCGGTGTTGAGAAGTGGACGTGGTGAGAAGTGGGGCATGAGGGTGTTGACGGGTGGGGAGTGGTGGCGTATGGTGGAGCGTAGTGGAGTAAAGGGGTGCGCTGAGAGCTCTCGGGGGAGGGCGCGGCGCCGACACGAGGGGTTTTCGGAATGTTCCTGGGAGAGGCACAGCACTCCCTGGACGTGAAGGGGCGGGTGATCCTGCCCGCCGACTACCGGGATCAACTCGCGCGCGGTGCGGTCGTCTCGAAGGGTCTCGACGGGTGCCTGTGGGTGTACCCCCGGGAGGAGTTCGAGCAGATGGCGGCTGAGCTGCACGAGAAGGCGAAGCGAGGGGAGAGGGAACGGGTCGCGGCCCGGGCGCTCTTCGGCGGCGCCAAAGAGGTCGTACCCGACAAGCAGGGTCGGGTAGCGATACCCCAGGCACTGCGGGAGTACGCGGAGCTCGAACGCGACGTGTTCATCGTCGGCCAGTTCTCGCACCTCGAGATCTGGGACGCCGGACGTTGGCGTGAACAAGAGGAGAAGGGCGCGGCGGCAATCCGCGCCGGCGAAGGACTCGACGACTTCATGTAGGAGGACGAACCCAGCAGGCCTCGGGTCTGCCACCAGCCCCCTGGCCGGCGCGGTCGAAGGCCCCTACTCCGCCCGCTTTTGACCGAGCCGTTTCGGGGAGAAATCCGGACGGCATCGACCGACTGGGGGGCTGGTGGCAGACCTGACGCCGACGACGGGCAACCGCGAGGGGCGAGCAGCGACGAAAGAAGAGGTCACGTTGCCGTTCGAGCATCGGCCGGTGATGAGCAGAGAGGTGGTCGAGCTCCTGGTTCCGGTCCCGCCGGGCTGGGTGATCGACGCCACCCTCGGTGGGGGTGGCCACACGGCCCAGATTCTCGAGGCACATCCGGGGGTGCGGGTCCTTGGGATCGACCGAGATCGGCTGGCGGTGGAAGCAGCGAGCGAAGCACTAACCGGGTTCGGAGACCGGGTGCGAGTGGTGCACGGAGGGTTCGAGCACCTGAACGAGATCGTGCAAGCAAACGGACTGAGTGAGGGAGACATCGTGGGGATGCTGTTCGACCTGGGTGTGAGTAGCCCGCAACTCGACGTCATGGAGCGCGGCTTCTCCTACTGGTCGGACGCTGCGCTCGACATGCGGATGGACAACTCGCAGGATCTGACGGCAGAGACGGTCGTCAACACCTACACCGAAGACGCCCTGGGCGATCTCATCGTTGCCAGCGGAGAGTGGCGCTGGGGCCGGCGGATCGCGAGGACGATCGTCGCGTCTCGGCCACTGCGCTCGACCGGCGACCTCGTCGAAGCGATCAAGAGCTCGATTCCCGCGCCGGCGCGTCGCAAAGGTGGCCACCCGGCCCGCCGCACTTTCCAGGCCATCCGGCTCGAGGTGAACCGTGAGCTGGAGCATCTTGAACGCGGGCTCGACGAATCGGTACACCTTCTCGCACCGGGTGGGCGCGCCCTGGTGCTCGCGTACCACTCGGGTGAAGACCGCATCGTGAAGCAACGCTTCGCGGCCTGGTCGGGATCGGGTGCGGTCGAGCCGTACGTACCTTCGCATCTTCCCCAACCACAGGGTCCCGAACCCGTCGTTCGTCTGCTCACCCGCAAGCCGCTTCGGCCGAGTGATACAGAGGTCGCGGCAAACCCGCGTGCCGAGAGCGCACGGCTCCGCGCGGTCGAGAGAGTCCCGTGAGCCGAGCATCGGCGGCCGCGAAGTTCAACGCCGGTGGTGCGACCGCACCCGCGCCGCGCCGTGCGCCGGGAAACCGTCCTGGTTCACGTCACCTCACTGTCGTCGACGCGAACGTCGCCAAACGCGAGCGTCGGGTCCGCATCGCGGTGTGGAGCTTCGGAACCGTCACCGCGCTCAGCGTGTTCGTTGCGGTGGCGTTCCACGTGATGCTGGCCCAGAGCGAGTTCCAGCTTGTTCGGTTGTCGCGCCAGACCGCGACCGCGCA
This sequence comes from Actinomycetes bacterium, assembly GCA_025363815.1. GTDB lineage: Bacteria > Actinomycetota > Acidimicrobiia > IMCC26256 > JANYLB01 > JANYLB01. The sequence goes on along the minus strand of JANYLB010000012.1, from coordinate 7,836 downwards.
GCAGAGGTACCAGGACGCCCGCCTCAGGGTGGCGCAGCTCGGCGCCCCCAAGCGCATCGTTGCCCGTGCGAAGCGCCTTGGCATGGAGCCGGCCCAGAGCACCAACTATGTGACCGCTCCCGCCGACTCGGGCTGGGTTTCGAATCCGATCGCAGACTCTGCCGGCGAGCCCGGTGGCCAATGGGAAGAGGTGAAGCGACACCTTGCCGCGCAGCCGTGAACCTCGACCGACCTCACTTCCGCCGCAAGCGCCCGGGGCCCGGAACGCATCCCGAAGCTCGACCACCCGAGCCACCTCGTCCGTGGCGCGTCGCCCGAATGCAGCCGCGTCGCTGAGATCGCGGACGGGCCTCCAGATCTCGAAGAAGGCGCCGCCGGAGAAGCGGGCTGCACCCAAGCCCAAGGGCAATCACCCGGCCCAGATTTCGCGCCGCCCGGCGCCGTCGGCGTCCAGGTCCACCACCACAGGTGGAGGACGACGTGGAGGCGCGGCCAACGATGCCCGCACCTCCACGTCGCCGCGGGGTTCCGTCACGGCGAGGCGCCCGCCGCCGCCCGCCCGCCGCCGCCCGACTGCCGCCCAGCCGGCGACCAGGGCCAAGCGGCCCCCGGCCAAGCAGTCTCCGGCGAAGAGATCGAGGGCCCGAACGCCGGCGGTCGGAAGGTCGAAGGTCAGAAAGTCGGCGATCAAGCCGCGCCCGACACCGCGCAAGGCGGTCCGTCGTCTGCGCTCCGTGCCCCGGGCCAAGACGAAGCGCGCGGCGCGGCCCCGTGTCCGTCTCTTGGCCCTGCTGAGTGTCATGGGTGTCGGCTTTGCCGCGATCGGCGTGCGCCTCGTCGACCTGCAGGCGATCAGCGCGAGTCACTACACGGCCCTCGGGCTGGAGCAGCGGGTGCGCACTGTGACCCTTCCGGCCGAGCGCGGCGGCATCTTCGACCGCAACGGTGACGAGCTCGCGGTGAGCGTTGCGGTGAAGACGATCGTCGCCGACCCGAGCGTCGTTCCCGACCCGGCGGGGTACGCGGAGCGCCTGGCTCCGCTGCTGAATGTCGACCGGAGCGATCTGCGGCGGCGTCTCGCTGATCACAAGGCCGCGTTTGCCTATGTCGCGCGCCAGGTCGACAAAAATGTGGCCGCCAAGGTCGAGGCCCTCGGTCTTGTCGGGATCACGACGATCCCAGAGTCGAAGCGGTTCTACCCCTCGAGCTCGCTCGCCGCTCCCGTGCTCGGCTTGGTCGGGATGGACGGCAACGGCCTGGGTGGTCTCGAGTTTGCCAACGACAAGAAGTTGGCGGGCAATGCCGGGTTCATCGCGCTCGAACGTGACCCGCGGGGCCGAGACATTCCCAACGGAAGACGGCGTTCCAGCCCGGCGCGGCGGGGCGCCGATCTCGTCACCACGTTGGACCAGTCGCTCCAGTACGAGACCGAGCAGGCGCTCCTCGCCCAGGTCAAGGCCACGAGCGCGAAGGGCGGCACCGCGGTGATCGCCGACGTGAAGACCGGCGACATCCTCTCGATGGTGTCGGTAGACGGCGCGGGCAGCGATGGCCGGGGCGGCGCGCCGACCGAGGCCCGGCCGGCAACGAGCGGGGCGCTGAACCGCCCGCTGACCGACGTGTTCGAACCGGGCTCGACAAACAAGGTAATCACGATGGCTGCCGCATTCGAGGCGGGCCTGGTGACCCCGGAGTCGACGTTCACCGTGCCCGGCTCCATCCGCGTCGGCGACAAGGACTTCCGCGACGCAGAGGACCACGGGACCGAGACGATGACGGTCTCCGACATCCTGACGAAGTCGTCGAACATCGGCACGATCGAGATCGGTCAACAGGTCGGTATCGACCGTCTCGACGCGGCCATGCGCAACTTCGGATTCGGGGCGAAGACTCCCATCAACTTCCCGGGAGAGGTCGCGGGCTTGCTGCCCACTCAGGACGCGTACCGCAACTCGTCGACCGTGATGGGTACCGTTCCCACCGGTCAGGGGATCGCGGTGACCGCAGTGCAGATGCTCGACGTCTACACGACCATCGCCAACGACGGTGTCTCGCGACCCCCTCGACTGCTGGCGGCGTCGATCGACTCCAAGGGCAAACGGCGGGTCATGCCGGCCGAACGCGGGCGTCGGGTCATCTCGCGTGAAACCGCCGCGAAGCTGCGCACGATGCTTGCCGGCGTGGTCGCCGGCGGCACCGGTACGAAGGGCGCCATCCCCGGCTACACCGTGGCCGGGAAGACGGGAACGGCGAAGAAGGCCCCGTACGCCGAAGGCAAGTACGTGGCGTCGTTCGTAGGGTTCGCGCCGGTGGAATCGCCGCGATTCGCCGCCATCGTCGTGGTTGATGCCCCGGGTTCGGGAGAGATATACGGCGGTGACATCGCCGCCCCGGTCTTCTCACGGATCATGCAGTACGCGCTTCGCCTCGAGCAGGTGCCGCCGAGCGAGGCGATCACGGCCGCGGCGGCGCGGGGTCAGGCGTCGACAGCACGATGATCGAGTTGAGAGCTCAGGCATCGTCGAGGGGCGCGGCGCGGGTGGCGACCGGTACCATCAGCGCCTCCCCGAGCGGATAGGAATCCCGTGCTGCTGCACGACCTCCTCGGCGGTGTCGAAGTGCTGGAACGCGTGGGGAACACGGATGTCGAGATCCTCGCCGTCAACCACGACAGCCGTAAGACTCGCCCGGGCGACCTCTTCTGTTGCATCTCCGGCGCGGCGGCCGATGGGCACCGGTTCGCGCGGGAGGCTGTCGGCTCGGGTGCGACCGCACTCGTGGTCGAACGCGTGCTTCCGCTTCCAGTTCCCCAGATCCGCGTCGAGCGCGTTCGCCGAGTGATCGGTCCGATCTCAGCCCGATGCGCCGGTGATCCTTCCCACTCCATGAGGGTCGTGGGAGTAACAGGCACGAACGGAAAGACGACGACCACCCATCTTGTCGGCGCGATCGCGCGCGCCGCGGGCGAGGAGTTCGGCGTGATCGGCACCCTCACGGCCGAGCGCACGACGCCCGAGGCTCCGGAGCTCCAGGCGTCGCTCAGCCAGATGCGTGAGCGTGGGGTCGAGACCGTGGCGATGGAAGTGTCTTCGCACGCGCTGGCACAGCATCGGGTCGACGGCACCCGCTACGCCGCGGTCGGGTTCACCAATCTGAGTCGTGACCACCTCGACTACCACGGCGATCTCGACGCGTATTTTCACGCCAAGGCACGGTTGTTCGAACCCGAGTTCTGCGACGCTGCTGCAGTGAACCTCGACGATCCCCGTGGCGACGAGCTTGCAACTCTCGCACGCGCCGCCGGATTGAACGTCCGCACGTTCGCGCTCGACGCCGCCGCCGACCTGCGCATAGAGGGGATAGATCCCGATGGAACGGGGAGCTCGGCGACGCTGGTTGCCGCCGAAGGACGGGTGCCGATAAGGCTTGCGTTGCCGGGTCGGTTCAATCTCGAGAACGCGGCCGCGGCCGCTTCGATGGCGCTCTGCGCCGGTCTCCCCTTCGGAGCGGTCGCACCGGGTCTCGCTCAGGCATCACCGATTGCGGGCCGCATGGAGCGCATCGTTGGCGGCCAACCCTTCACGGTGCTGATCGACTACGCCCACACTCCTGGCGCTCTCGAGAAGGTGCTGATCGCGGCGCGCGACCTGGCCGGCGCTGACGGTCGCGTCCTTCTGGTGTTCGGCTGCGGTGGCGATCGTGATCGCGGTAAGCGTTCGGAGATGGGTCGGATCGCGGGGATGAACGCCGACCTCGTCGTTGTGACCTCCGACAACCCGCGTTCTGAAGATCCATCATCGATAGCCTCGGCTGTAGCCGAAGGTGTGGCGACGACCGACGCGCGTGCGACCGTAGAGCTGGACCGGCGGGTTGCCATACGGCTCGTGATGGGTGAGGCCGGCGCCGGCGATGTCGTGTTGATCGCGGGCAAGGGTCATGAGGTAGGACAGACCACAGGAACAACAACCGTTCCGTTCGACGACCGTGTCGTCGCGAGCGAGGAGCTGGAGTCAGTCGCATGGATGTGACGTTGGCGGAGATCGCGGCCGTAACCGGTGGCGCGCTGCATGGTGGTCCAGCCGACGCGCTGGCGACGTCGTTCGCATTCGACTCGCGCGCGCTCGAAGCCAACGCATGCTTTGTGGCGCTCCGGGGTGCTCGCGACGGCCACGATTTTGTCGGTGACGCGTTCGAACGCGGCGCGATTGCCGCTCTCGTCGCGCGGATGCCGGCCGATTCCCCCGGAGCACTGATCCTGGTTCCCGACCCCCTCGCCGCGCTGGCCGACCTGGGTCGCTGGGCGCGGACCCGGCTCGCCGGTGCCACCGTCGTCGCGATCACTGGTTCGGCCGGCAAGACCGCGACGAAGGACCTCACCGCCGCGGCACTCTCGTCATCGCTCGCCGTGCACGCGAGCGTCGGTTCGTTCAACAACGAGTTCGGTCTTCCCCTCACCCTGCTCGCGGCCCCGATGGCAACTGAGGTCGTGGTGGCAGAGATGGGCGCAAGGTTCGCGGGCAACATTGCCGATCTTTGCGGCATCGCTCGTCCCGATGTCGGCATTGTGACCCACGTTGGGCTCGCCCACGCCGAGCACCTGGGTGGCCGCGCCGGGATCACGCAGGTGAAGGGAGAGCTACTCGAAGCGCTTCCCGCGGCCGGAGTCGCGGTGGTCAACGCCGACGACGACGCGACGCCAGAGCTGGTGTCGCGGACGCGCGCCAGAGTGCTGCGCGTCGGTGCCCGTTCGGCCGACGTCGACGTGGCGACGAGTGAAGTTCATCTCGACGCGGAGCTCCGTCCCCGATTTGTGGTCGAATCACCGTGGGGCACCACCACGGTGCAACTCGCGGTTCGTGGTGCGCATCAGGTGCAGAACGCGGCGATGGCCGCGGCTGCCGCGCTTTCATTGGGCGTCTCGCTCGCCGATGTCGCCAAGGGATTGGCCGAGGCCACCACGGCGAATTGGCGCATGCAGCTGCATTTGTCGCCTGAAGGCGTGACGGTTCTCAACGACGCCTACAACGCGAGTCCCACCTCGGTCGCGGCGGCCCTCGAATCGTTCGCTCACCTCGCGCCGGGCGGTCGTCGGATCTTCGTGTTCGGCGAGATGCTCGAGCTCGGGGATCAAGGCGTGGTCGAGCACACCCGTGTCGGCGAGATTGCGGCCGACACCGGTGTGGACGTGCTGGTGATCGTGGGTGCCGGCGCCCGTCCCGCGGCGATTGCCGCCCGCGAGCGGGGGCTCACGGTCGTAGACGCGCCCGACGCATCGGCCGCCCTGGACGCCGTGCGAGGCATGGCTCGCCCGGGCGACGCGGTGCTCGTCAAGGCAAGCCGTGCCATCGGCCTGGAGGTCGTGGCCGACGCCCTTGTCGCCGGGGAGTCCAAGGTCTCGTGATAGCGCTGCTCATGGCGGCAGTGACCGCCTTCCTCCTATGCGTGTTCGGCACGCCGCTTCTAATCCGGTCGCTGCGCAAGCGGGGGATCGGTCAGCAGATCCGCGACGACGGCCCGATCGAGCATCCGCACGCCGCAAAGGCGGGGACGCCGACGATGGGCGGGATCGCGATCGTCGCCAGTGCGGTGATCGGCTATCTAGTCGCGCACATCCGAACGGAGCAGGTGAAGTTCGCACGAACCGGCGTCACGCTGGTGTTCCTGATCGTCGGAATGGCGATCGTCGGCTTGGTCGACGATTACCTAGGAGTTCGACGCGGGCGGAATCTGGGCCTGCGCAAGCGAGGAAAGACCGGAGGCCAACTCGTTGTCGCAGTTGGGTTCGTGCTCCTCGCACTGCGCTATGTCGACGTATCGACCCACCTGTCGTTCACCCGCACCCTCGATCTGAACCTCGGGACCTACGGATGGACCATCTGGGCGATCTTCATCATCATGGCGGCGACGAATGGAGTGAACCTCGCCGACGGTCTCGACGGTCTAGTCGCGGGTTCGGCAACGCTCGCGTTCTCCGCCTTCGTCATCATCGGCTTCTGGCAGTTCCGACATCCCGGCGTGTACCACGTGCTCCCGGCGGGCGCGCTCGACGTCGCGATCGTCGCGGGGGCCTTCATGGGCGCATGCGCGGGTTTTCTCTGGTGGAACGCCGCGCCGGCGCGGGTCTTCATGGGCGATACCGGCTCCCTCGCGATCGGTGCTGCCCTCGCGGGGATCGCCCTGGTCAGCAACGTCCAACTGTTGTTGCCCGTCATCGGGGGCCTCTACGTCCTCGAGACGCTGAGCGTCATAGCGCAGGTCGTGGCGTTCCGCGGTTTCAACCGGCGGGTGTTGCGGATGGCACCGATCCATCACCACTTCGAGGTGGGCGGATGGCCGGAGTTCACGGTGATCGTGCGGTTCTGGCTGTTCGCGGGGATCTGCGTCGCGCTCGGTCTCGGTCTCTTCTACGCCGACTTCATCCGCATCCCTGGGGTCCTCGACTGATGCCCCGACGGTCGAAGCCGACGGGGTGGCCAGAATCACCGTGGGGTTCCACCAATCCGGAGGCCGGGTCGGTAAGGCTGGTGGGATGCATGGGCCGGAACGAGCGCACCCCATGAGCGCGATCACCCTCCCTGGGCTCCGCAGCAAGCGGGTCGGCGCGCTCAGGACGAGTTGGATCCAGGCCGGTCGGATCCGCCCGGGCGGCTACGTCCTGTTGCTCACGACGGTGGGGGTCCTCAACCTGGTCGGCGTCGTGATGGTGCTCTCCGCATCGTCGGTGAGCTCACTCAACAGCTACGGCTCGGCGTGGTACTACTTCGATCGGCAGTTGCTCTGGACGGTGCTCGGGATGGTCGCGTTCGTCGCCGGGAGCCGGATCGACTACCGACGTTGGCGGATATTCGCGGTCCCGTTGCTACTGGTCTCGGCCGTCCTCCTGACGGTGGTGCTCGCGCCCGGAATCGGGATCAAGGTCTCGGGATCTCGACGCTGGATCGGATTCGGGGCGTGGCGTTTCCAACCGTCGGAGATCGCGAAGCTCGCGCTGCTGCTGTTCTGTGCCGACCTCTTGACGCGCCGACAGCGCGAGCTTGACAACTGGCGGCGTGTACTCGTGCCGGTACTTCTCATGTTCGGCGTGATCGCTGCGTTGGTGATGTTGGAGCCCGACATGGACTCGACCTTGGTGCTCACGATCATCGTCGCGACAGTGCTGATCGCCGGCGGCATCCGCGTCCGGCACCTCGTTGCGCTCGCTTCGTTCGTCGTCGTGGCTTCCGCCGGTCTCGCGATGGCGGCGCCCTACCGCCGGGCGCGCATGTTCGCCTACCTCGACCCCTGGAAGGACAAATCGAATACCGGCTACCAGATCACGCAGTCGTTGATTGCCATTGGCAGCGGTGGGCTGACCGGCGTGGGGCTCGGCGCGGGCCGCTCGAAGTGGCTGTTCCTTCCCAACGCCCACACCGACTTCATCTTCGCGGTCATCGGCGAGGAGCTGGGCCTGCTCGGCTGCACCCTCGTTGTGCTGCTCTTCTGCGCGTTCGCCGCCCTCGGGACTCGGGCCGCGCTCCGTGCCCCCGACCGGTACGGAATGCTCGTAGCGGCGGGCATCACCGCGTGGGTTGTCGGTCAGGCCGTGATCAACATCGGCGCCGTGGTTGGGCTCCTACCCGTGTCTGGGATCCCGCTTCCGTTCGTCTCGTTCGGTGGGTCGGCGCTCGTGTTCACGATGGCGGCCGCAGGGATCCTCGCCAATATCGCGCGGCAGGAGACGCCGGTTCGGGTTGCGCCCGGCACCAAGAAATCCGGACGCTCCGGGACGCGGTCCGGAACCCGCGCCGCCGCCCCATCCGGGGCCCGGAGCTCGTGAGCCGCGGTCACTATGGTGCC
>JANYLB010000001.1 GCA_025363815.1 Actinomycetes bacterium | reverse complement strand
GAGGTGATCGCGTGGGAGCCATCCGGTCGAGTGGTTGTGCGCGCGGAGACGTCGATCTTGGTCTCGCTCGATGAGATCACCATCGACGCTTCGATAGACGGCTCGACCGTGACCTATGACGCCGACTTGTCGTTCAAGGGGGCCTTGCGGCTCGCGAATCCGCTATTGGGTGCCGCGTTCGGCCGTATCGGGGATCGGGCGGCCGATGGGCTGCGACATGTCCTGGCTGGTGAGCCGCGTGGAATGTCATGACGCCGTTCGCTGATCTTGTCGACCGCGCCTTGGAGTTGATGGTGGTTCCGAGTTTCACTCGGATCGGGTACGAGGTTCGATCGCGTCTCGATCATTGGACGCCGGTTGGCGGGTACGAGGCGGGCGGACGCGTGGTGGTGATCACGGGAGCGACGTCGGGGCTGGGGCTGGCGACGGCTCGGGCGCTCGTTGCTGACGATGCGACCGTTGAGATCGTCGCGCGCGACCCGGCGAAGGCTGCTTCGGTATGTGACGAGCTGCGCGACGAAGGGCCCGGGGAGGTCGGGTTCGTGGTCGCCGACACTGGCGATCTCGACGCGGTCCGTCACGTGGCTGACGAGCTCGGGCGCCGCCACGGGAAGATTGATGTGTTGATCCATAATGCGGGTGCGCTTGACAAGGAGTACGCGGCGTCGGCGCAGGGCATCGAACGCACCGTCGCAAGTCAAGTCGTCGGGCCGTTCTTGTTGACGGGTCTCCTGTTGCCGCTCTTGCGGGCGACGCCGCGATCGCGGGTGCTGTGGGTGTCGTCGGGCGGGATGTACTCCCAGCCGTTATCGGTCGCGGCGCTCGAGATGGGACCCGAGGGCTACGACGGCACGGTCGCGTACGCTCGAGCAAAGCGCGCGCAGGTGACTTTGGCCGAGATGTGGGCCGAGTACTTGGCCCCCGATCAGATCGCGGTGCACGCGATGCATCCCGGTTGGGCGGACACGCCCGGGGTTCGCCGCTCGTTGCCGACGTTTCGGCGCGTGACGGGCCCCTTGTTGCGCAGCCCGGCACAGGGTGCGGACACGCTCGTGTGGCTCGCGGCTGATGACGGCGAGCCGCTCGACACGACGGGGAAGTTCTGGCTCGATCGCCGCGCGCGCACGATTCACCGGACGTCGGCGACGCGGCGATCCGATGCCGCGGATGAACGGCGACGGCTCTGGGACTGGTGTCTCGAACGGTCGGGCTTCACCGACGGCGCTCGCGAGCGCCACCTCACAGACCCGCCACTCGGGACTCATGGCGCGTGAGTACTGCCGTTGTCGTGTTAACCCGTGAGCTCCGGGTGCGAGACCATCCCGCGCTCGTCGCTGCGTGTGAGACGGAGCACGTGGTGCCGCTGTTCGTCATCGACGACGTGCTCGTTCGTGGACCCGACGCGTCTGCGAATCGGCTCCAGTTCTTGATCGGCGCACTCGAAGACCTTGATGGGTCCTTGCGGGAACGGGGTGCTGCGTTGGTGGTGCGTCGCGGCCGCTGGGTCGATGAGATCGCCCGTGTCGCTCGCGACTGCGGCGCGGATGTTGTGCATTGCAGCGACGATGTCTCGGGCTATGCGAAGGGGAGACTCGATCGTTTGCGCGAGGTCGGCGCACAGCAAGGATTCGGGGTTGTCGCGCACCCCGGGATCACTGTGGTTCCGCCCGGCGCGCTGCTCACTGGTTCGGGCACGACCTATCGGATGTTCACACCGTTCTACCGCCGATGGATCACCGCGATGTGGCGTCGCCCCCTTCGGGCGCCGAAGCGACTCTCGTTACCGCCACGGATTGATCTCGGGTCCGTGCCGACATTGGCGGCACTCACCAATGTCGTGCCGTCACCTGGGTTGCCCGCGGGCGGTGAAAGTGCCGGACTCGCGCGAATGCGGGCTTGGACCGCAGCCTCCCTGGCCGGCTACGCCGAGGCTCATGATGATGTCGCCGGTGACATGACGTCGCGTTGTTCGGCGTACCTTCATTTTGGTTGCGTGTCGCCGCTGGAGGTCGCGACCCGGCTACGCGGCCGCGCCGGAGGTGCCGAGTTCGTCCGGCAGTTGTGCTGGCGTGACTTCTTTCACCAACTCCTCGCCGCTCTACCCGAACTCGCCCGGCATGATCTGGCGCCCAGGGGCATAGCGTCGGGAACCGATGACGGAGCATTCGTGGCGTGGTGCGCCGGACAAACGGGATATCCGCTGGTCGATGCTGGCATGCGCCAGCTGCAGCGTGAGGGCTTCATCCATAACCGCGTGCGTATGGTCGTCGCATCGTTTCTCACCAAGGACCTCGACGTGGCCTGGCAGATGGGCGCTCACCACTTCATGCGCCTCCTCGTCGACGGCGACCTCGCGAACAATCAACTCAACTGGCAGTGGGTTGCCGGTACTGGCACCGACGCCAACCCGAATCGCGTGTTCAACCCGATTCGCCAGTCGGAACGGTGTGACCCCGCGGGGGACTACATACGCCGCTACGTGAGGGAACTCGCGGACGTCGACGCGCCGATGATTCACGATCCGCCCGATCTGGAACGGGCCCGCCGCGGTTACCCGCTGAAGCTTGTCGATCATGCCGAAGCAGTCGCTCAGTACAGGGCCCGCAGCGCTGCTTCCGTTTCAAACTGACTGTTACCGCCATTGATCGCCAACGCGGCTGGCGGATGCGTGTCCACGCGTTCTGCTCATCCAGCAGCGAATCCGGTGTCGTAGCTGTTCAATGGCGTGTCGTAGGAACATCCCGGCGCGCGCCCAGCTCGGAGGCTTCTACGGCAGTTGGATCACGAACGACATCGTCGGACCGTTCAAAGGCGCTCCCGGTACGAACGGATGGTGATCCCAGGTTCTTGGGACGAATCTGAACCGTGCGTCATCCGTTTGGGTTGGTGCTCCGGACGCTCAGCGATTCGCCCTAACGGACCTTAAGGAGGTCGTATGCCGACGCTTGCATGGCGTTCGAAAGCAGGCCGTCAGACGATGTTGAAAGTCGTGCTCTTCGCGGCGGCGTTCGTGTCGTTCCTGCTGTCGGTGTACCTGTACTTCGTTGCTGATGACAAGACTGCGGGGATCTTCGTCGGGATCTGGGTGCCGTCGATCCACTCGCTCGGCGCACTGCTCCTTGCCGGCGAAGGAAACCCGCGATGAGCGAGGCCGTGATCTTTCAGATCGGTGCTGTCGTCTTCGTCGCAGTGACCGCAGCGGTGTTCCTCTTCGGCATGAGTGTGTTCCGAGAGTGGCAGAGTCGCGACGACGACCGAGCTGATGTCGGCCACTCTGTCGACACTTCAGACGGGGTGAGCGTAGCGATCACGGCGGATGAGACTTCGGCGGAGATTGTGCCGATCGATCACGCTCCAACCCCCCGGACGGGTGTCGCGACCGTCTGCGGCATGAAGACGCGCCCTACAAACGTTCGGATCAACAAGGCTGTCGCGTGCCGAACAGTGAGCTGGGTGTGATGGGGGATCTTGGTCTTGCGGATGGTTTCGACGTTGTTTCGACAGGAATCATGATCGTTGATCACGGATCCCGGCGTGAAGAGTCGAACCGACGCCACGAACTATTCGTGTCGGGCTGGCGGGCACGTCGGGGCTATCCGATCGTCGAGCCTGCGCACATGGAGCTCGCGGCACCATCGATCGGAGACGCGTTCGATGCGTGCGTCGCGGAGGGCGCGACCACGGTGGTAATCGCGCCGTATTTCTTGTGGCCGGGGAACCATTGGGATCGTGACGTTCCGGCGCTCGCCGCCGACGCGGCCGGTCGCCATCGGAATGTCCGCTACCTCGTGACTGCTCCGCTGGGTCCGCATCCGCTGCTGATGGATATCGTCGAGGACCGGATCCGGTATTGCCTCGGCCATGTCGCCGGTGGGGGATCGGAATGCGAACTGTGCGCCGGCACGGGACGGTGCCGGTTGCGGTGAACGATATCGTGATCGTGGGCGCAGGCCTTGCCGGTCTCGCGTGCGCGCAGGATCTCACTCGAGCAGGTGTCGCATGCCCGGCGCTCGAGGCCTCCGATGGTGTGGGTGGACGGGTCCGCACCGATCACGTCGGCGGCTTCGCGCTCGACCTCGGCTATTTCGAGCCGGGTGCGATGGTGCGCGCCCGTGGCGGGTTCGACACCATCTTGGCCATGCTTGTGATGGGCGCCATTCCCGAACAATTGGCCGCGGCTTTGCCCGACGGCACCGTCCGGTTCGGAGCCGGTGTCACCCGAGTCACGGATTCAGGGGTGGTGCTTGCCGACAGCGAGCAGATCGACGCCGCGGCCTGTTGCTGGTTCCCCGTACCGCGCCCACCGATCGCGGGTCCGGTGCTGGTCCTGGACGGTGAGGCGAGCGGCCCAGTCATCGCCCACGGCCAGCCCCTCAAACGACCACTGCTGCATCCGAAGCAGCGGGTTGCGCTCGGCGGCGAACGCACCGCGAACCGCAGTGCTCCAGCATCTCCACCGCCGAGACCGATGAGCGCGAGTGAGCCCCCTTCATCCGAACGTGATCTGGTCCCGTAGCCCTACCAGATGCTCTCCACGAACGCGATAGAGCGCTACACAAGCACGTAGGCTCGACGACGAGAACCTCTGGAGACGAAGACGATGAGTATCGGATCCGACCAGCACGCCCGCCACGACGAGCGGCTCGCGATGCTGGTAGCCCTCGTCAATGGCGACGTCCAACTCGCCTATCGGCTCGCGCTCGAACTCCTCGCCGGCGGCGTGCCCTTCGACGCCATCGTCGTCGACGTCGTCACTCCGGTGCAGGAAGATCTGGGTCGCAGGTGGGCCGCCGGCGAACTGGGTATCGCCGACGAACACTCCGCGAGCGCAACCGTTGATGACCTCTTGGTCAGGCTCGGAGCTACCGCCGAGAGTCCCCGGGGTCCCGCCGTCGTCGTCGCGAACGCCGAACACGATCACCACGCCCTCGGAGGGCGCGTCGTCGCCAGCGCGCTCGCCCTCGAGGGCTACCGCGTGATGTTTCTCGGCGCTTCCATCCCCGCGGTCGACCTCGCAGACTTTCTCGAGATGCAACAGCCGCTCGCACTCGCGCTCAGCTGCTCCATGACCACTGCGCTCGTCGGCGCGGCCCGTTCCATCGCGGCCGCGCACGAGCTCGCGATACCTGTCGTGGGCGGAGGCCGCGCGCTGACCACCCACGAACGCGCAGCGCGGCTCGGTTTCGACGCAATCGCGCGCCTCCCCGGCGACGCCGTCGAAATCCTGCGAACCTGGGAACAGGCACCACCAGACCAGCTGGTTACGGCGCCTGGTCCGATTCCCGAACACGCCGCCCTCATCGCGCAGCGCCACACGCTCGTCTCCGCGGCCGTCAACGCGACCATGGCCGCCGACACGATGCCAGCGGTGCTGGTCGAGGAACTCGATCGTGTACTTCAGGTCATCGAAAGTGCGCTGCTCGTTGAGGAGCCCGCGCTCATCGCAGACCATGTGCAGTGGCTACGGGAGACCGGTCCCGCACACGGGTTCGCCCGAACGGCGAGCGATGCCGCGCTCGCAGGGCTTGCCGATGCGATGAGTGGCGAACTGCAACGTGTGGGCGAAGCGTTGCATGTCGCGCTGAACTGAACGACGCACCGAGCCCGTCGGGGCATCACGGGCCTTGCAGGTCTTGGCTTGCGAGCTGCGTACGAAGCTTCGCGAGGCCGCTGCGGATGCGACTCTTGACGGTGCCTTCGGGTTGGTTGAGCATCTTCGCCACAGTCCGGTAGCTGTGACTCCCGAAATAGGCGAGCTCGACGGCCCGTCGCTCGCCATCGGGGAGTCGCGCGAGCGCATGATGGACAGCATCAGAGACGCTGCGCGTGACAACCTGACCTTCGACGTCCGTCGTGGGGCTCGTCGTTCTGACGGCATCACGCCGTTCGCGTGTCTGGCGGGCGGCGTCGGATCGCATCACATCGAGCGCTCGTCCGTGGGTGATCGCGAGCAAGAACGCCCGCAGCGTCCCACGCTGCGCGTCGAAATGCTCGGACCGTTCCCAGAGCCGCAAGAACACCTCTTGGGAGATCTCCTCGGCCCGTCCGCTGTCACCGACGAGCCGGCGGGCGAACGCGAGCACCGGACCCCGGTGACGTCGGACGACCTCGGCCATAGCGGCGTCATCGCGACGGGTGATCGCGGCGACGAGCTCGTGGTCATCGACCTCGCCGAGATCTTCCCTCGCCACTGCTCCACCTGGCCCGGTCGCGAAGTAACCAACCTACGCCGGTCACCGAACCCAGCCGAGCTCCCCTTGGGCAGGTCTGCGCTAGCGACCCGACGACTCCGCGACCGGTGGAGCGAGCAAGGCCTGTCGTTCGATACGGCGGACGAGGGGCCGGAAGATGAACCGATGGAACGGGGCGACCGCATACCAATACGCGCGACCGAACAGGCCGCGCGGCCGGAACAAGGCCCGCTGAACGAAGACCGTTCCCGCATTCTCGGGCTCAGGGTTGATCGTCCACTCGAGCCACGCGTCACCCGGGAGGAGCATCTCCGCGCGCAGTCGCAGCAGACGCTGGGATTCGAGGGCCTCGACACGCCAGAAGTCGACGACGTCACCTACCCGTAGCTCGGTCGGATGGCGACGACCGCGCCGCATCCCGACCCCGCCGACCATGCGGTCCATCCAACCGCGCACCGCCCAGAGCCAGTTGCCGACGAGCCATCCCCGGTCGCCGCCCAGCGCACACACTTGCTCGTACAGGGCGGCAGGCGTTGCTCGGGTGTGGATGGTCTGACGTTCCGTGAGGATGGTCGCGCCGGCCCAGTCGGGATCGGCGGGCATGGGATCCGCGGGTGTGCGCCCGTAGAGCTCGGCGTCGGTCCAGCGGGTAGAGACCTCGACATCACCGACTCGGCGCAACGCAAGTTCGATCGCATCGCGGCACCCGATCGGATCGTGCGGGACCTCGCGGTCGATCGCGCGGTCGCGAACCACGACTTCGTTCACGAGACTGTCGATCAGCGGGCGCGCGAGATCGGCCGGGATCGGCGTAACGAGTCCGACCCACAGTGACGACAAGCGCGGACTCAATACGGGGACGGGGACGATCACCCGCCGACGCAGACCAGCGACGTGCGCGTAGATGTCCATCATCTCGTGGTAGGTCACGATGTCGGCGCCACCGATCTCGAACACCTTCCCGTACGCGTCGGCGTTGCCGAGCACTCCGATGAGGTAGGCGAGCACGTCGCGTACCGCAATGGGCTGCACCCGCGTCTCAACCCAGCGTGGGGTCGTCATCACAGGCAGGACCTCGACGAGATGCCGCAACATCTCGAAACTCGCGCTTCCCGAACCGATAACGACCGCGGCGCGCAATTCCGTCAACGGCACCGGCCCGTCGGCGAGCACACGACCCACCTCATGGCGGCTCGCCAGATGCGGTGAAAGCCGGCCACCCGCGTCGTCACCCAACCCGCCGAGATACACGATCTGTTCGATATGCGCCGCGGCGGCCGCGTCGCGGAAGTTCTCTGCAGCAGTCCGGTCACGCGTCTGCCAGTCCGACTGCGAACCGATCGAATGGACCAGGTAGTAGGCCGCGTCGACGTCGCGAAACGCGGTGTCGAGCGACCCCGCGTCGAGCACGTCGCCCGTCACTACCTCCACGTGCGCACGCCAGGACTCGGCGTCAAGTTTCTCTGGCGTGCGGGCCAAACACCGCACCTGATGACCGGCCACGACCAACTCCGCGACCAGCCGCCGACCGATATATCCCGTCGCACCCGCCACCAGCACACGTCGCCGACGCCCGTTCACTCGAGACCCGCACGTCGACGCAACGAGGAAGCGAACCGGTCCGGCTCAGCGAGGGTGAGCGTGATCCCCGGGTGTCGAAGCAACCCGTCCGGCGCAAGGCCCGTGACAGGCTCGCGCAACAACACACAGACACCACGTCGGGTCGTGGTGCCGAATGTCAGACCGCGATCGACGAACGACCCGCGCGGTCCGATCGCCTTGAACCACCGGTAAGGCCCGGTAAGGCACACCTCGCGCACATTCGTGATCGCGGTCTCACAGGTCCACGGCCCAAACCGCGCCATCAAGCGTTCGGGTGTGAGTGTCAGGTGCGCCGTACCCGGCGTGATGCCAATCACCGCAAGCATCGGACGGAAACGAGGCTCGAACGCGAACTCGAACTGCTCGACCTCGGGCGATCGGTTCCCGGCAGGGATGTCGTGCGTATCGCCAGCCGCGAGTACCGCGAGGAGTTCGTGACCTGCGCGTACGGTCGCGGGCCCGGTCGTGCGCCAACGAACCCCTCCGTCCGCATCGACGAGCAGCACCGCCACTGTGCCGGTGCTGTCGATCGCGAGCGCGTCTGTGACGCGCCGAACGTCGGTGTACACGGTGAGGGTGCGACGACGCGCCTCTTGCCCGCGTACTGCCCGAGCCATTCCACTGTCGATGAACCGACGTGCCGGCGACCAGCGCGTCGCAAGCACAGGTACCTCGTAACACCGGAACCCCGGATGCGTTGTCGAGATCGTGTCGAACCACGAGATCCACGAGTCGACCGTCGACTGCTGCTCGCGTCTGAAGGTCACCAGAACCAAATTCGGCGAACCCGCGAAGGCGTCGGGAAGCGTGATCGCCCGTCCGTCAAGGTCGCGCGCCGCGAGGCGCGGGAACCGCAACATCGCGGGTGACTTGGCGCTCGGACCGATCATCGGGTTCGCTGGCCTCTCCGGATTCGTCGCAATGGAGTAGATATTTCCTTGGGGTCCGCCGTGACGTGATCACTGAACGCAAGCGCGCTCACCGGTCCGGTTCGGGTCGAAGCAACCCTGCATCATGGGATGAAGGTTCGCCACGTCCGGACGATTCCTCGTCAAACATCCCTTACGGAACCGGCACCAGGAATGGACGGCAATCCACCAGATAGTCGAAAACCCCGACCGTTCTGACGGCCGGGGTTGTCGACTAATGACTGTTTGGTGGAGGTGCCGGGAGTCGAACCCGGGTCTTCCAAGTTGTCGGCGGGACTTCTCCGAGCGCAGCCGGTGAGTAAGTCTCGGGTCGCCACCGCTCACCGGCGGCCTGTGGTGACCCCAGCCCTGCTGTGATGTCCCGTCGGGCCACAAGGCAGTTCCCGACGGTAAGCCACTCTGAATGACGCTCCGGTCCCGACCGAGTGGCTGGGCCGGATGGAGCGCGCTACTTATTTCTAAGCAGCGAGTGCGAGGTTGTCCTCGGCATGTGTTAGTGGTGCCGGCTCTTTCGCGACGATCCGGCGACGTCGGCTCGCTTCTCCCGCCTCGATCCTCAGAATCGAAGCCACGCACCCCCTTGTCAAAACCTGCGCTCGTGCGTGTGAGCGCTCAAGCAGTGTACGCCCTGGGTGTGAGATGTGCCGACGAGCTTCGAGTGCGCAGTTCGTGCCACCATTGGCTGGATGGCGCAGGGGGTGGATATTCCGCGGGTTGCGGCGCTTGATGGCCTGCGCGGCGCGGCCGTTGCCGGGGTCCTGTTGTTCCATGGTGGCTACCTGACCGGTGGCTACCTGGGCGTCGACCTGTTCTTCGTGCTGTCCGGGTTCCTGATCACGTCGTTGTTGCTGGCGGAGTCGGGTTCGTCGGGACGGATCGGTTTGGGTTCGTTCTGGGCGCGGCGGGCCCGTAGGTTGCTTCCGGCGCTCGGTGGCTTGATGGTGGGCGTCGCGATCTACTGCCTCGTGTTCGCCGCGCCGGGAGAGCTCGCGCAGATTCGCGGCGATGCGCTTGCGACGCTCGGGTACGTCGCGAACTGGCGGGCGCTGTTCGCGTCGCAGGACTACTTCGCGCTGTTCCAGCGACCGTCACCGCTCCAGCACACGTGGTCGTTGGCGATCGAAGAGCAGTTCTACCTCGTCTGGCCGTTGGTGTTCGTCGGTCTGTTGGTGTGGTGGAAGCGCTCGGCGCCGAAGGCCGTCTTGGTGGTCGCGGTGGGAGGCGCGGTGGCGTCGAGCGTGTTGATGTTCGTGCTCTACGACCCGGTGAACGTGTCGCGCGACTACTACGGCACCGACACCCGTGCCGCCGGGATCCTTATGGGTGCCGCACTCGCCGCCGCTTTGACCATCTGGGGCCCGGTGCGCGGTCGGGTCGCGCGGGCGATTCTCGGTTGCGTCGGCGGCTCGGGGATCGTGGTTCTCGCGGTGGCGTGGACCCGGCTGGGAGGTCAGTCGGAGAGCCTCTACCGCGGCGGGTTCGCCGCCTGCGGGTTGGCTGCGATCGCGGTGATCGCGACCGTCGCGCATCCACAGGCGGGCTTCATCTCGCGCGCGTTGTCCTGGCGACCTCTGTGCCTGCTCGGGTTGATCTCCTACGGCGTCTACCTCTGGCACTGGCCGGTGTACGTCGTCCTCGACGCGCCCCGAACAGGACTCGACGGCGTGTCGCTTCTCGGGGTTCGGATCGCAGTCACGTTGGTCATCGCGGTGGCTTCCTACGTGTTCCTCGAACAACCCATCCGCCACGGTGCCGGTGCCCCGGCAGTGTGGAGAGTCCTCACCCCCGCCGTCGCGATCGTTCTGGTCGCCCTCCTCATCGGAGCCACCGACGGAGCCAAGGCGCCCGCCGCTGCCGCCGCGTCACCCGATGCGGTGGGAGCCGCCGTCAACCGCGCGGGAGAGCGTGGCGCGACGAAGATCATGATCGTCGGTGACTCGGTCAGTTACGAGATCGGCGTGGGGATGAAGGAGATCCAAACGAAGCCATCGGTGGTGGTGCTCAATCGTGGGATCGTGGCGTGCACCTTTCCTCACGCGATTCGTGTGCCGTTGCCGACGGGTCAAGCCTTTCCTGACATCAGGTGCGATCAGGGGTGGACGAATGCCGTCCGTCAGTTTCGGCCCGACGTGGTGCTGGCGATCTTCCAGTGCTGCAGCGGAAGTTTCCAGGTGAACGGGAAGTGGGTCCGACCCTGTGATCGTGAGTACGCCGACGCCGCCAGGCCGCAGTGGCGCGATGCGTTGGCAATCTTCGGGCAAACCGGCGCTCACGTCTTCGTGGCCACCTCCCCCTACGCGTTGAGTGAGGTGTTCCATGCCGGGGCGAGCCACGATCTTGATTGTTCGAACGCCATTCGAGTAGCCGCTGCCCGCTCGGCTCATGCCGGAGTCATCGATCTCGCGGATTGGACGTGCCCCGGGGCACCGGGGCCACTTAGTGTCGTCAAGTGTCCAAGCACGACGGCGAGCGGAGTGGTGCTCCGCCCCGACAACGAGCACTTCCGCGGTGAGGGCGCGCGGATCGTGAGCCGATGGCTGCTCTCCAAAGCGGGCGTTGTCCGCTCGAAGTGACCGGCATCGGATCACCGGGAAGTCAGCCTCGGTCTCCCTTGAGTGCGCGTTCCGTCTCTCGCTTCGCGTCGCGCGCCGCGAGGGTCTGGCGCTTGTCGTAGGCGCGCTTGCCTCGCGCCAGCGCGATCTCGATCTTGGCGCGGCCATCTTTGAAGTAGACGCGTGTCGGGATGATGGTGAACCCCTTCTCCTGCGAACCCCGCGCCAGGTCGTCGATCTGCTTGGCGTGCAGCAGAAGCTTGCGCCGACGCACGGGGTCGAGCTCCCCGAGGGAGAACTCATAGGGCGAGACGTGCATCCCGTAGAGCCAGACCTCGCCTTCTTCCACTCGGGCGTAGCCGTCCTGCAGGTTCGCCCGGCCGAGCCGGATCGACTTCACCTCGGCACCCTTGAGCACGATCCCGCACTCCCAGTGCTCGAGGAGCTCGTAGTCGTAGCGCGAACGGCGGTTTGTGATCGCGACCTGGTCACCTCGCCTCGACATCACACTCGTTCCGTTCGGGCGCCGGCCTGGGGTCGGATGGCCCCGGCCGCTCGTTTGACATGCTGTGGACGGTATCGCCCCGGGTGGGGGGAGGGGCCGCCGGGACTCGCAGGTATCCGATCTGTCACGATTGGCCGGATGTCAGAGGGGGCGGTTATTCCACGGGTAGCCGCGCTGGACGGCTTGCGGGGCGCAGCGGTCGCCGGGGTCTTGCTGTTTCACGGAGGTCACCTCGTCGGCGGCTATCTCGGCGTCGACCTCTTCTTCGTTCTTTCGGGGTTTCTGATCACCTCGCTGCTGCTGGCAGAGGCGGATCGGGAGGCCAGCGTCGGTCTCGGCGGCTTCTGGGCGCGCCGGGCCCGTCGCCTTCTGCCCGCCGTGGCCGGCCTCATGTTTGGAGTGGGTCTCTACTGCCTCTTCTTCGCCAAACCGACAGAGCTTGCAGGGATCCGTTTCGACGGGCTCGCGACCCTGTTCTACGTGGCGAACTGGCGTGAGGTCCTAGCCCGACACGACTACTGGGCCCTCTTCGACGCCCCCTCGCCGCTGCAGCACACGTGGTCGCTCGCGATCGAGGAACAGTTCTACCTGGTGTGGCCGTTGGTGTTCGTCGGCCTTCTCACCTGGTGGAAACGCGCGACACCGAAGGCGGTGCTCGTCGTGTGCGTCGTGGGTGCCGTTGTTTCCACGTCGCTGATGGCCGTGCTGTACGACGGCGTCAACGTTTCGCGGGTCTACTACGGCACCGACACTCGAGTTTCTGCGATTCTGCTGGGGGGAGCGCTTGCCGCAGCGCTCGCGATCTGGGGTCCGGTGAAGAGCCGTGCCTCTCGAATGGCGCTGGAGATCGCGGGAGTCGCGGGGGCCTTGGTGCTCGGGGTCGCGTGGACGCGTGTCTCGGGCCAGGCGCCGAGCCTCTACCGGGGGGGCCTGTTCGTGTGCGGTCTGGCGGTCGTGGCAGTGATCGCCGCCGCGGCGCACCCAGAAGCGGGCCTGATCTCGCGTGTGTTCTCGTGGCGGCCGCTGTGCGTTCTCGGCCTGATCTCCTACGGCGTCTATCTCTGGCACTGGCCCGTCTACGTGGTGCTGGATCCGGTGCGGACGGGAATCTCGGGGTGGCCGCTGCTCTCACTGCGCATTGTCGTCACCCTCGTGATCGCGACCGCGTCTTACGTGATCCTCGAGCAGCCGATCCGCCACGGGGCGCTTTCGGCCCGCTCGTGGCGATGGCTCGCACCCGCGCTCGCCATGGGTCTCGTCCTGGTCGTTCTCGGCAGCACCATCGGGGCGAAGCCGGCTGTGACCGCCGCCGCCGCGAAGCCGGATTCTGTCGACGAAGCTGTGAGCGCGGCGTCGCACGCGCCGGCCGACGCGCGTCGGATCATGGTGGTCGGCAACTCCGTCGGGTTCTTCATCGGTAGGGGGATGCAGGAGCTCCACTACAAACCGCCTCTGGTAACGCTCGACCGGGCCAAGATCGCCTGTGTTTTCCCTAGCGGCGCCTCGCTGGTGCGCTACTCGTCTGACGAGCAAGGCAGAACTGCCGGGCTCTTCACCTGCGACGAGACCTGGAAGACCGACGTCGAGAAGTTCCGACCCGACACGGTCATCCTCATCGCCTATTGCTGCGCAGGGGAGTACCTGTACGGCGGAAGGTGGATGGATGCGTGCGATTCCCGCTACGCGTCGATGTATCGGCTCAAGCTGCGTGAGGCGATCCGCACCCTTGGCTCGACCGGCGCGCACGTCGTGGTGACGACCACGCCCTACGCCAGCTTGGAGTTCCTTTTCCCCGCCAGGCTCCGGACGATCGCCTGCACGAACCGTCTCCGACGGACGCTCGCGCCCAAGTTCGGCGCTTCGGTGGTGGATCTGTTCAACTGGACGTGTCCGCAACCCCCGCAGTGCCGTGCGAGAGCCGATGGTGTAATTCTTCGCACCGACGGTGTGCACTTTCGCGACGAGGCTGCTCGGATCGTCGCGCGGTGGTTGCTCGATCAGGTCTACCGCCGGAGTCCGGCGCCTTGACCGACGAACGGGGAGGAAACTGTGAAGCTCATCCGCTATGACGCCGGTGGCATCGCGCGCGTCGGGATTGTCGAGGGTGACGTAGAGGATGGCCGGGTTCGAGATGGGGGGACCGACCTCTTCGATCCGCGTCCCGGTGTTCTGGTCGGTACGTTCGCCGAGCTGACTGTGCTCGCGCCGATCCCGGCGCCGAGCAAGATCGTCTGCGTCGGGCGGAACTATCGTGAGCACGCCGAAGAGACGGGCGCGGCGGTGCCGACCGAACCCCAGCTGTTCGCGAAGTGGGCGAACGCACTGATCGGTCCCGGCGAATCAATCGTCCACCCGACCATCACCCAGATGCTCGACTACGAAGCCGAGCTCACCGTCGTCATCGGGCGTCGGGCACGCCATGTCGGGCCGGGTAACGCGCTCGATTTCGTCTACGCGTACACATGCGGGAACGACGTCTCGGCGCGCGATCTCCAGTTCGGTGACACGCAGTGGACGCGTGGCAAGGCACTCGACACATTCGCCCCGATGGGGCCGTGGCTCGTGACCGCCGACGAGATCCCCGACCCCCAGGGGTTGGGGATCAAGTGCGTTGTCAACGGCGAGACCCTCCAGGACTCCTCGACGAGTGAGATGCTCTTCTCGGTGGCGGAGATCATCGCATTCACGAGCGAAGCCATCACGCTCGAGCGCGGCGACGTGATCATGACCGGCACGCCGCCAGGTGTCGGCGTCGCGCGTTCCCCACAGCGGTTCCTCCATCCCGGCGACGTCGTGCGGGTCGAGATCGACCGCGTCGGCTCGCTCGAGAACCCCGTCGTCGCGTCTCGTGCGTGATCGCGAGCGCGCCGCGCCGGCGTCACCGCGGCTCCCCCCCGCGTGGGCCGTGCCGCCCGTCCTCGCGGTGCGCAACGCGCTCGGCCGTCTGCATCGCAACGCGATGCCACCGATCGTGGCGGTGTTCGAGACGACGTTCGGATTCGTGGAAGCGAAAGCGCTGTATCTCGCGGCCGAGTTGAGCTTCGCCGATTTCTTGGCCGAGGGACCGCTCGACGCCGATGCTCTCTCCCGCGCCGCGGAAACCGACGCCGACGCGACGGCTCGACTGTTGCGGTTGCTCCAGGGGCTCGGGTACTTCACGCAGGGTCGCGACGGTCGTTGGAAGAACACACCGATGTCGGAGTTGTTGCGCGCCGACCGCGCCGACTCAGTTCGCGAGTGGGTGAGGTTCCTGTGCGGACCGTGGCATGGCGAGATCTGGAACCACGCCGTGCACGCCATCCGCACCGGCCGCAGCGCCTCGGTCGAGGCATTCGGAGCCGAGTACTTCGACTGGCTCAGCGCCAATACCGACGCCCAGACCACGTTCGACGCCGCGATGGAACAGTCGTCTCAGCTGTCCGGGCCGTCACTGGTGGCGGGGTATGACTTCTCCGGTGTACGTCGGGTCTGCGACGTGGGCGGCGGCACCGGTGGGCTGCTCGCGACGGTGCTCGCCGCGAACCCTTCGGCCATCGGTGTGCTCTTCGATCTGGTCGAGGTGATCGGGCGCGCTGCGCCGGTGCTCCTGGCCGCTGGGGTGCAGAATCGCGTCGAGCTGGTCGGTGGCAGCTTCTTCGACGCGGTGCCGGCCGGCTGCGATCTGTACCTACTGAAGGCCATCATGCACGACTGGGCTGATCCGGAATGCGTCACGATTCTCTCCCGCATTCGGGCCGCGTCTTCGAGTGCACGGGTGCTCGTAGTGGATCAGCTCATGCCCGCACATCGCGGTCCGCACCCTGCAAAAGACAGCGATCTCATGATGTTGGTGCTCTCGGGCAGCGGGCGCGAGCGCACCGAAGCGGAGTTCGCGGCGCTCGTGGCGCGGGCGGGCTATCGCGTGAATCGCGTCATGGGAATGCCGGCGACCGCGGTGCTGGAGCTGGTCGCGGGTTAGCCCGACCCGAGGGCGGCGACCACTTCCCAACGCCTTCATGGCCGACTCTTCGAGTCCTTCCTCGAGGTTGTCGCACTAGATTCCCGCCATGGCTGCATCAGGTTCGATTCTCGGAAATGCCGTTCTTCGCGTCGAGGACCCCGCGGTCCTGCGGGGCGAGGCGATGTATTTCGATGACCTGACGGCCGAGGGCCTCGTTCACATCGTGTTCGTGCGTTCCACGGTCGCCCACGCCCGTGTCGAATCAGTCGACACGAGCGAAGCAGAATCCATGCCGGGCGTGCTCGGCGTTTACACCAGCGCGAATCTCGAGCTGCCACCGGTGCAGGGATTCATCATGCTGCCACCGACGTTCTCGCGGCCGCCGCTGGCCGTCGGCACCGTCCGGTTCGTCGGTGACATCGTTGCTTGCGTCGTGGCCGAGACACGGGCCCAGGCGGTCGACGCGGCCGAGATGGTGATCGTCGACTATCACCCGTTGCCCGTGGTGATCGATCCGGAATCCGCGCTGGAGGAGGGGTCGCCCCTGCTGTTCCCCGAGCACGGATCCAACCTCGCGATCGAGTTCGACTTCGGTGACGATCCGACCGTGCTCGAAGAAGCCGAGGTTGTTGTCGAGGGTCGGTTTGTCAACCAACGTGTCGCGGCGGTGCCGATGGAGCCGAACGGCGCGTTGGTAGAGGCCGATCCCGAGACTGGCGGGGTCAAGGTCTGGGTACCGACCCAGGCTCCCTTCGGTGTTCGCGATTCGCTCGCGGAAGCGATCGGCATCGCGTCCGACAAGGTTCGTGTCATCGCCCCTATGGTCGGCGGCGGTTTCGGTGCGAAGACCGGCCTCTACCCCGAATACGTCGTCGTGGCTCGACTCGCGCTCGACCTCGGTCGGGCTGTCAAGTGGACCGAGACGCGCTCGGAGAACATGATCGCCATGACCCAGGGCCGGGCCCAGATCCAATACGTCGAGATGGGCCTCAAGCGCGACGGCACGATCACCGGGCTCCGCGTTCGGATCGTGGCCGACGGAGGCGCCTACCCCGCGGTGGGCGCGTTCTTGCCGTACCTCACGCGGTCCATGTCGCAGGGCGTGTACAAGATCCCCAAAGTGCAGTTCAACTCGAGGTCGGCGACGACGAACACCACCACGACCGCGGCCTATCGCGGCGCCGGGCGTCCCGAGGCGACCGCGATGCTCGAACGCATCGTCGACATGGCCGCGGTGGAGCTCGGCATCGACCCCGTCGAGATTCGCCTGAAGAACTTCCTGCCACCTCAAGCCTTCCCGCTCACGACGGTCACGGGTGCGAACTACGACGTCGGTGAGTACGCCAAGGCACTTGAGACCGCGACCAGCATCGCCGGCTACGAGGAGCTGCGGGCCGATCAGCGGGCGCGGCGGGAGCGCGGTGACGTGAAGCAGCTCGGGATCGGGGTGTCGGCCTACGTCGAAGTGACTGCCGGAGGACTCTTCCAGGAGTACGGCGCGATCGAGGTGGAGCCCGATGGCAGCGTGAAAGCCACCGTCGGGACGTCGTCCCACGGCCAGGGCCATGAGACGTCGTTCAAAATGGTCGTCTCGGAGCTCCTGGGTGTCCCGATGGATCGCGTTCGGATCGTTCAGTCCGACACCGCGTTGGTCCCTCGTGGCGGTGGGACGATGGGGTCACGGTCGTTGCAGATCGGGGGGAGCGCGCTCTACCGCGCGTCGGAAGCCGTTCTCGAGAAGGCTCGGACGCTTGCCGGCCACCTGCTCGAGGCGAACGTCGACGACATCGTGCTCCACGAGGGTGGTCGGGTCGGTGTTGCCGGGGTTCCCGCCAGCGCGCTGAGCTGGGCCGAGCTCTCGCTCGCTGCCGGCGACCAGGCGAAGCTGCCTCCGAACATGGAGCCGGGCCTTGCGCACGCCCTCGATTTCAACCAGGGAGAGGCGACCTATCCGTTCGGCGCGCACGTGGCGGTCGTCGAAGTCGACACCGAGACCGGCCGCGTCGAGTTGCTTCGTCATGTGGCCGTCGACGACTGCGGCAGGATCCTGAATCCGTTGCTCGTGCGCGGCCAGCAGCACGGCGGCATCGCGCAAGGTGTCGCGCAGGCGCTCTACGAGGGTGTCGCCTACGACGACGACGGCAACCCGCTCACCGCCAACCTGATGGACTACGCGATGCCGAGCGCGGCGGAGTTTCCCACGTTCGAGGCGGTCAACACCGTGACGCCCACTCCACTGAACCCTCTAGGCGCGAAGGGGATTGGTGAGTCGGGCACGATCGGATCGACGCCCGCAGTGCAGAACGCGGTCGTCGATGCAGTCAGCCACCTCGGTGTCAGACATATAGACATGCCCCTGACCGCGATGCGCGTGTGGCAGGCGATCAACGCCGGGGGAGCATGAGCACGGCTTTCGAATCACCGACTCTTCGGCTCACCACCGGTCAGTACCGGATCATCGTCGGGCACTGCTACGACGGCTTGCCCGACGAAGCATGTGGGTTGCTCGCCGGACCGATGATCGGCGCTCGGCCCACCGGTGTGGTCAGCGAGGTCTATCCGTGTCGCAACGCCGATGCATCTGCTCGGTCCTACACGGTCGATGGGCGTGACTACTTGAGGGCGACCCGAGACGCCGAGAGCAGGGGCCATGAGATCGTGGGCGTCTGGCACTCCCACACCCACACTGACGCGTATCCCTCGTCGACCGACGTGCGTCAGGCCGTCGACCCGGCCTGGCTCTACCTGCTGGTATCCCTGCGCGATGGCAGCCCGGTCCTGCGCTCCTTCCGGATCCAAGAGGAGACGGTGGCGGAGGTTCCGGTGGGCCTCGTCGGGTGATCGGGGCCGGCGTTAGCCTGTTGTCATGACGCTGCGAATCGACATTCCGCCTGATCGTGACCCGATCATGTACGTGTGGGGCGAGATGGTGCCGGGGATAGGCCCCGCCGCGGCAGCCTTCTCGGGTGCGGTCTACGAATGCTCGACGTTGCCGCTGCGTGAGTTCGAAGCGGCTCGGCTACGCATCGCCCAGGTGAATGGTTGTGTGTTGTGCCTCGAGTGGCGCACGGAGCGCGCCGGGGAGTCGGTCGATGCAGCGTTTGCCGACCTCGTAGCCGGCTGGCGTGTCGGCGAGGGTCTCTCGGAGCGAGAGCGGCTCGCGGCCGAGTACGCCGAGCGCTTCGCGCTCGAGCATCACGACCTCGACGACGCCTTCTGGCTCCGGATGCGGGCCTCGTTCTCCGACCGTGAGATCGTCGAGCTCTCGATGTGCCTGGGATCGTGGATCGCGTTCGGCCGCTTGAACCGGGTATTCGGGATCGACGAGGCGTGCACGATCCCTTCGTCTCTCTCACGACGCTGAGACGCCCGGCGACCCTCGTTTTACGGCCTCTGGGATATTTTATCTCGTGATATTCGCCGTTCCGGCCGTCGGGAATCTCAGACCGGGGAGTCGGACTTGTATCCTCACGTCATGGCAGTCGATGTTCGCTTTCCCACCGTGTTACGTGCCCATACCGACGGCGCGCCCGTCGTGAGTGCCGAGGGATCCACTGTGGGCGAGGTATTCGCCGATCTGGTCGCTCGGTATCCGGGCCTGTCGGGTCAACTCGTCGACGCGACTGGCACCATGCACAAGTTTGTCAACGTGTACCTCGACGACGAAGACGTGCGTTACCTCAACCAGCTCGACACGAAGGTGGGCGAGGGTGCCGAGATCTCGATCCTGCCGGCGGTCGCGGGGGGCTGATCCCGTGGCGCGCTACGAGAGCATCCTCGACTCCATCGGGAACACGCCGTTAGTGGGTGTGCACGCGCTGTCACCGAATCCGGCGGTTCGGATCTACGCCAAGCTCGAGGGTCAGAACCCCGGCGGGTCGTCGAAGGATCGCATAGCACTGAAGATGGTGGAGATGGCCGAGGCAGACGGTCGTCTACGGCCCGGCGACACGATCCTCGAGCCCAGCTCCGGGAACACAGGGATCGGTCTGGCCCTGGTGGCGCGGTTGCGTGGCTACGGATTGCGCGTCGTGATGCCCGAGAACGTGAGCGTCGAGCGTCGCCAGCTGCTGGAGATCTTCGGGGCCGAGGTCACTCCGTCGCCCGCCGAGGAGGGGAGCAACGGCGCAATCCGGCTCTCCGAGGAGATCGGCCTCGCCGACCCCGACCTCGTCACCCTCTTCCAATACGGGAACCCGGCGAACCCCCTTGCCCACTACGAAGGCACCGGCCCCGAGATCTGGCGCGACTGCCCTGAGGTCGATGTGTTCGTCGCCGGTCTCGGTACCAGCGGTACCTTGATGGGAGTTGGTCGGTACCTGAAGGAGCGCAACCCGGCGATTCGGATCGTCGCGGTCGAGCCACCCGCGGGAGAGCTGGTGCAGGGTCTGCGCTCACTTGACGACGGGTTCGTCCCACCGATCTTCGATCCGACGATCCTCGACCGGAAGTTCATGGTGCGCCCGCGCGAGTCGATCGAATGGACGCGCCGGCTCCTCGACGAGTGCGGCGTTTTCTCCGGAATCTCGTCGGGCGCCGCGGCTGCAGGTGCTGCGAAGATGGCGACCACGATGGATTCGGGAACGATCGTCACGTTGTTCCCCGATGCCGGCTGGAAGTACCTGTCGTCGGGCGCATGGACCGACGATCTCGATGTCGTCGAAGAGCGCGCGACCCGCATCAACTACTGGTGATCACTGCCGCGGTGGCACGGGCGGCCAGGGTCTTGCGCGCAGAGGGGCTCGTCGCGTTTCCGACCGAAACGGTCTACGGACTCGGGGCCGATGCATCGAGCGCGGCCGCGCTGGCCCGGCTCTACGCGGTGAAGCGCCGACCGGTCGACCACCCGGTGATCGTGCATCTCGGTGACCCCGACCAACTCGACACCTGGGGTCGCGACGTCTCCGATGACGCGAGGTTGCTGGCGGCCCACTGCTGGCCCGGACCACTCACAATCGTGGTGCATCGCAATGTTCGACACGTCTCTGGCGCAGTGACCGGTGGGCGCGACACGGTCGGGCTGCGTGTCCCCGACCAGCCGTTGGCACTGGAGCTCCTGCGAGCGTTCGACGGCGGCATCGCGGCGCCGTCGGCCAACCGGTTCGGTCGGGTCAGCCCCACCACGGCCGCGCACGTGCAAGCCGATCTCGGTGACGACGTCGACGTGATCCTCGACGGTGGGGCGTGCACCGTCGGCGTCGAGAGCACCATCGTCGACTGCTCGGGCGAGTGGGTTCGCGTGCTGCGCCACGGTGGCATACCGATCGGCCGAGTCGCCGAGATTCTCGGACGCGAGATCCGCGAAGCGCCCGAAGGCGAGGGGCCCGGGGCGCCCGGCCGGCTGGCCGCTCACTACCAACCCCAAGCTCGCGTGGTGGTCATAGGGCGCTGCGAGCAGGCGATCTCGAAAGCGCGCGCCCTGATCGACCGCGGTAACCGTGTGGGGTTGCTGGCGCCGGGACCGGTTGCGGCCGAGCTCCCGCTGGGCTTGGAGATCGTGGGGAAGCCGGAAAACGTCGAGGAATACGCCCGGATCCTCTATAGCTGCATGCGTGAGGCCGACGAGCTCGGGCTCGACGTTCTCATCGTCGTGCCTCCTGCTCCGTCGGGCGTCGGCGCGGCGATCGCGGATCGCCTCCGTCGCGCAGCCGGAGTCGACGCGAACTAGCGTCGCTCGATATGGATCTGACCGTGCTCGGCTGTTCCGGTTCGTATGGAGCTCCGGCCGGAGGCGCGTGTAGCGGGTACCTCATTCGGTCCGGTGGCACCGCGCTGTGGGTCGATTGTGGCAACGGAACCTTCGCGAATCTGCAGCGGCACGTCGCGGTCGAGGACCTCGACGGTGTCGTCATCACGCACGGTCATCCCGATCATTCGGTCGACATCTACGGCCTGCACGTGCTGCTCCGTTACGGCCTCGAACGGAAAGGGCTTCCGGTGTTCACGCCCGAAGGCCTCGAGCCCGAGCTCCGCCATCTCGTTCGCGACTGGGACGACACGTTCGACTGGATCGAGGTCGGCGACGGTGACCGGACCACCCTCGCCGATGTCGAGCTCGCGTTCTCGCGGACCGATCACCCTCCGCCCACGGTCGCGGTCGAGATCACCGGTGACGACAAGCGCCTCGTCTACACGGCTGACACCAACACCGGGTGGACGGTCGGTGCCTTTGCGCCGGGCGCTGACCTGGTTCTCTCGGAGGCGACCTACCAGCACGCGACGAAGCCCGCCCCGATCCATCTCTCGGCGCGAGAGGCAGGTGAGGGTGCTCGCGAGGCAGGCGCGCGCAAGCTCATGCTCACGCACCTGTGGCCCCGGCTCGATCCGGTGCTCTCGGTAGCCGAAGGCTCCGAGGCGTTCGGCGCCGCCGTGATGCTTGCGGCACCGCACATGACTGTCACCATCTAGACACAGCCGCTATTCGACACCGGCACCAACGACGGGGGAACGAGATGGGGATCCGACGCGATGGGCGCGAGCCCGATGACAGACGACCGGCGATGTTCACGCGCGACTTCACCGAGTTCGCGGCCGGCTCGGTTCTGGTCGAGACGGGAAAGACGCGGGTGTTGTGCACCGCGTCGGTTGAGGATCGTGTCCCGCCGTGGATGCGCAACAAGGGCCGCGGGTGGGTGACTGCCGAGTACTCGATGCTGCCCGGCTCCACCCCCGACCGGGTGAACCGTGAAGCCGCCAAGGGCAAGCAGTCAGGACGTACGCAGGAGATCCAGCGCTTGATTGGTCGCTCCTTGCGGGCGGTGACAGACCTCGATCTTATGGGCGAGGTTCAGATCACTGTCGACTGCGACGTCCTTCAGGCCGACGGCGGAACGCGCACTGCGGCGATCTGCGGGGGATACGTGGCGCTGCACGACGCGTGCTCGCGACTCGTCGCGTCCCGCAAGATTCCCGCCCACCCGCTCACCGACCAGTGCGCCGCAATCTCGGTCGGAGTCGTCGACGCGCTCGGGTATCTCGACCTCGACTACTCGGAAGACGTCAGGGCCGAGGTCGACATGAACGTTGTCATGACCGGCGCCGGTCGCTTCGTCGAGGTGCAGGGGACGGCGGAGGGCATGCCGTTCACGCGCAACGAGCTTGATGATCTGATTGGCCTTGCTGAGAAGGGAATCGGTGAGCTGTTCACGCTCCAGGGCGAGGTGCTCGCCGAACCGCCGACGCTTCGCAAGTGAGCCACCCGCTGTCTCGGGTCGGCCTCACCAAGATCGTCGTCGCGACCGCGAACCGCGACAAGGCACAGGAGATCCGAGCCGTGCTCGAAGCCGAGGGGCTCGCGATCGATTGGGTGCGGCGTCCGGCTGAGGTCGCGGAGGTCGATGAGTCCGGCGCGACGCTCCTCGACAACGCCCGGATCAAGGCCCGGGCGCTCGTTGACGCGACCGGCCTGGCTGCAGTCGCCGATGACACCGGCCTCGAAGTCGACTCGCTCGGCGGCGCCCCAGGCGTGTACAGCGCCCGTTACGCCGGCGACCATGCGACATACGCCGACAACGTCGGAAAGCTGCTCGTCGAGCTCGACGCGCTTCGACGCAACTCCCGCACCGCGAGGTTCCGCACCGTCGTCGTCCTGGCCTGCCCATCCGGAGTCGAGCTCAGTGCCGAGGGAGTGATCGAAGGCGTGATCGCTTCGTCAGCGCGCGGCAGCGCCGGGTTCGGCTACGACCCCGTCTTCGTCCCGGCCGGAGGCGGAGGACGTACCTTTGCGGAGATGGCCGCGAACGAGAAGGATGCGATCTCCCATCGGGGTCGGGCACTGCGAACGCTCGCCCGGCAGATGCGCGACGCTATGGAAATCGGGCCCGAGGCGCCCGCCGAGCACTGCCAACAGGAGCACTGACGATGGCGATGGACCCGAAGGCGCAAGTGATCCTCGATCTCATCAACGCTTCGGGGTTCGGCGACGTCTCCACCATGGGACCCGGCGAGATGCGGACGCTCATGGAGGCGACGACCGTCCCGAGCGCGGTTCATGTAGACCGAGTCGTCGATCGGATGATCCCCGGGCCGGCCGGCGAGATTCCTGTCCGGATCTACGCGCCGTCGAGTGACGTGCCGCTCCCGGTGCTCGTCTGGTACCACGGTGGCGGTTGGGTCATCGGAAGTCTCGAGACCCACGACGGGCTGTGCCGCGAGCTTGTCGATGCCGCGGGTTGCATGGTGGTCTCGGTCGATTATCGGCTCGCGCCGGAGCACACCTTCCCTGGCGCGGTCGACGATGCCCACGCGGCAATGCGATGGGTGTCGGAGCACGCGGCCGAGATCGGAGCCGACCCGTCACGGGTAGCGGTGGGGGGAGACAGCGCGGGAGGTCATCTCGCCGCGGTCGCGGCGATGTTCGCGCGTGACGAGGGAACGCCCCCGATCGTGTTCCAGCTGCTCGTGTACCCCGCAATCGAGCACGAGTTCAACCGACCGTCGATGGTCGAGAACGCCGAGGGCTACATGCTCACGACCGAGACGATGCGGTGGTTCTACGGGCACTATCTGAACGACCCGAGCGAGGGCGACGACCCCAGGGTGTCTCCCATCCGAGCCGAGAGCCTCGCGGATCTCCCGCCGGCGTTCGTCATCACTGCGGAGTTCGATCCGCTCCGAGATCAGGGCGTCGCCTACGCCGAGGCGCTCGCCTCCGCGGGAGTCTCGGTCACCAGCACGACCTACGACGGGGTGTTCCATGGGTTCTTCAGCATGCAGGCGATGATCGACCAGGCCAAGGTTGCGGTCGGCGATGCCGCAGTCGCCCTCCGCGCAGCATTCGGGTCCTGAGCGATCACCGATGGCTGTTCTCGACGTAGCCGGCTTCGTTGCCGACCTGAAGGATCACGCGGTGGAGCACGGCTTCCACGTGCACGACGAACGCCACTTCGTGGAGAGCTACTCGCTGCGCCAGACCTGGGAGGTCGACCTCCATCCCGAAGAGGGGTGCGAAGGCCCGGTCGATCTGTATTTGGCGCTCGAGATCGATCCACGAGTCCTACTGGGGTTCGAAGACTTCGTGTTCGATGCCGGAGACAACGATCCGCCCGACGAGTTCCACTTTCCTCTGTTGTTCACCTGGGCGCTCCCACCGCTCAGCCGGATGCCCGACCTCCTTGTGCTCGCCACCGAGCTCGCGGGCGTTGGTGGCCCTGATGTTGCGCTGGAGGTTTCGGCGATCGATTCGTATCCGGCTGCGCTCGATGCACCCGAGCGAAGTCTGCGGGTCGTCGCGCACCAGAAGGTGTCGCTGGTGCGTATGCGCCACGGCGAGGAGGTCCCGTGCGATACGCTCGACCGTTGCCTCGCTGTCAGCCGCTACCTCCTTGAGCACGCGACCGAGTGGATGGGCTGAAGGAAGGTCATCTCTTCGCGATCGTGACCCCATCGCGACCGCTCAACTTGGCCCGGTAGGTCGCCACGTCGGCATCCTCGAGCAGCGCTTCCGGTGACCGGTGCCCGTCGTCCAGAGCGATGCCGATGCTGACGCCGATCTCGGCGACACCGGCGCTGATACGGAACGGGCGTCCGAGCGCTTGGCGTACCCGCTCCGCGATCCTCGATGCCTCGTCGGCGTCGGAGACACTCGGACACAACACGACGAATTCGTCGCCGCCCCAGCGGGCGACGGTGTCGCCCGCGCGAACGGCCGAGGCGAGCCGTCGGCCCACGTTGACGAGGACCTCGTCTCCCGACGAGTGGCCGAGCTTGTCGTTGACCTCCTTGAACCGGTCGAGGTCGGCAAATAGCAACGCGACCGGTGCGTCAAGTCTGCGGTCGGCCCACACATCATCGGCGATGCGCCGGAAGCCCTTGCGGTTCCAGAGGCCGGTGAGGTTGTCGTGCTCGGCATCATGAGCGAGAAGAAGCTCCCGCTCCTTCCGGTCGGTGATGTCCTCGACCTGACCCAACAGCTGTGCCGGCGCGCCGCTCGCGTCGCGGACCAGAGAGACGTGCAGCAGCCCCCACACCACGCGGCCGTCGGGATGGTCGTACCGCTTCTCACTATCGAACGACTCGATCTCGCCACGTAGAAGCTCCTGCGTCTTCGCGATCTCGTTCTTGAGCTCGCCCGCGCGGGACAACGCCTGGAACTGCGTTTCGCGCAGGAGGTCTTCTGGGATCCCGACGATGTTGGCGAGCGCACGGTTCACCCAGGTGAGCTTTCCGCCGAGATCGGCGAACCCGATCCCGACCGGTGACGACGCGAACGCCTCACGGAACCGGGCCTCGACCTCGTGTCGCTCCCGCTCGGCCCGTCGGCGTTCACCCACGTCGCGCGCGGTCACGAGGACGCTTTCGCTTCCGTATTCCGGGGGCATCATACGAGCCGTCGCCTCGAGCCATGCCCACGATCCGTCGGCGTGCCGTTGCCGGTACTCCACCGGCTGGGCTTCGGCATCTCCACTGATTTGGTCGCCGATGCTCGTCATCAGCCGTTCGAGGTCATCAGGATGGATGTTGGTCTCGCCGGTCGTCCCGATCATCTCGGACGGCGTGAAGCCGAGCACCGTCTCGCAGTTTGGAGACACGTAGCTCAAGACACCGTCGAAGCCCACCACCGTGATGAGATCGGACTGGTTTTGGACGAGGGTGCGGAACCAGTGCTCGCTACGGTGGAGAGCCTCCTCGGCATCCTTCTGCTCGGTGACGTCGTTCATCGTCGCGACGACGTACGCGGGTTCGCCGGCCGAATCATTGACGATCTGCGAAGCGAACCGGACCCAGACCTCGGTTTCGTCGGACCTCAGCATGCGGATGGGCGCGGGCGGCTGCTCCGGGCGGGTTTCCGCATCCATGTGAGCAATAGCCGTCTCGACCGCTCGCTCGGCGTCGTCCGGATGTACGAGGGCCATTGCGTCCGTCCCGATCAGCTCGGAGATCGGGATGCCGACGGTCTCGCTGTACGCCTCGTTGCAGTCGATGAGGTCACCGTCGAAGCCGATGACGGCAATCGCCACCGGAGATCGTTCGAACGCGGCCGCGAACCGTTCTTCTGATTCGCGTAGCGCCGCAGCTTGGCGGTTTCGCTCGGTGATGTCACGTGCGGTGATGACCACCCCACCGACGAGAGGATCATCGCGGAGGTCGTTCGCGACCGCTTCGAGGCATCGATAGTCGCCGTCGGCCGTGCGGGCCCGGAACTCGAGCGGCTCCAACGGAGAGCGGCGCCCGTCGAGGACGTCCGCGAGCGCTGCCGCGGCACCGGCGAGGTCGTCGGCATGCACGAGCGAGAGGAGGCCGCCGTCGGGCTCGTATCCGGGAAGGTGGCCGAGCAGCCGCGTGCCCGCGGGGCTGGCGAACCAGTTCCCGTCGGGCTGGAGGATGGTCACGATGTCATTCGAGGCTTCGAACAGCGCGCGGAGCCGCCGCTCGGCCCTTCTTGCATCGGTCACGTCGTGTGCATTCACGAGGATCCCGCGCACACTCGGATCGTCGATCAGGTTCCGTGCCACTACTTCGCAGTAACGGATCGAGCCGTCGCGGTGCTTCAAACGCAACTCGTTCGGCACGGTGTCACCGTTGCGTGAAGCCGGCGCGAGCACGCCCGAGCGGAGTGCCGGGGCCTCACCGGGATCGAGAAGCAGATCTTCGAGCAGGCGACCGCGTAGCTCTTCTGGCCGGTAGCCGAGCACCCGTTCGACCGCAGGGCTCGCATAGTCGATTGTGCCGTCGGCCATCGCGATCACGGTGAGCTCGGCCGATTCTTGCATCAACGTCCGAAACCGCTCACGCTCGTGGCGGAGTGCTGCTTCGACGTGGCGTTCCTCGGTGATGTCGCTGAGCAGCAAGATCGCTCCGGCATAGGTGCCTTGGGCATCGGTGAGCGGGCTCGAGTCGAGCTCGAGCCAGACCTCGTGCCCACTCTCATGGCGTAGCCGAATCGGCAGTCGATCGCGCATGCCGTCGCGTCGGCGCGCGATCTGAGTCTCTGCTTCGGCTTGGGCGTCTTCGTCCATGAAGTCGTAGATCCGGCAACCGAGGATCTCGTCGGTCGCGTATCCAAGCATCTCTCCTACTGCGGGATTGACGAAAGTGGTCACCGCGTGCTCATCGATCAGCCACACGCCGTGACGCGCGCTCTCGACGATCAGTCGGTACTGCTCGTTCCGGGCCCGCTGCGCCTCATCGGCCGTATCGTTGGCCACCTCGCGAGCGACGATGGTGATCGCGCGGATCCGTTCGTCGCTGAGCAGGTTGTTGGCGACGATCTCAAGCCGGCGCCAGGATCCGTCGGCAGTGCCTGCCCGGATGATGATCGGTGGCCGCGGGCCATCGGATGCGCCGGGGGTACCGACCACCCATTCCGTCGAGAAGTCAACATCGTCTGGGTGCAAAAGCTCGCGGATGCTGGTACCGATGCGCTCGCGCGGTTCGAAGCCGAGCACCCGACGGATTGCGCTGTTGACAAATCGGATCGTCGTGTCGCGCTCGACCACGATTACGAGGTCGGCGAGCGCTTCCATGCCGAGATATGGAATGTCGTGCTCGAACGCCACTGGCTCCACTTCTCGGTAACGAGGTTCGGTCAACGACAGACCGGCGGTCTACCCCTTATCTATCGGCAGGAGCAGCCGGACCCTTACCCCGTCATCCAGTACCCCGTCATCCAGCCATTTGGTCATCCCTGGATTCCGGGTGCTGTCAGGGCGGCCGAGCGCGCCGCCACCCCGGTGGGCCAACCGTCGACAAGAATGTCGGCCATGCCGATGCGGGAGGATTGCCGCCACTATGTGAGCCGGACCTACCAATCCGGCGAGATCGTTCGGAAGTGCGCGTTGGATCTGGCGCCGGAAGCGCCCTGGCGGTGCCCCGGCGAGTGCGCAGGGTTCCAGCCGCGCCGCTACGACACGGCTTGGCAATACGGCAGCCTCGGAAAACCGGCAGCCGCTCCCGAGGCCGAGCCCGAAGGCGCCGATGTCGCGGCACTCCTCGACCAGGCGGAAGACATCGTCAACGCGGTTGCGCCCGATCTGCTCGCAGAGTTCGACGAAAAAGACAAGAAGCAGCGCGGCTTGTTCCGCAAGGGCCGCAAGAAGAAGCGTCGCTGAACGCTCCCAGCGGGCTTCGGCGGCGGTTAGTTCTGCGAAGGGTGTGAGAGGACGCGCCCGTCGGGCACGCCCCCGCGCATCGGCCGATGGTCGCAGCCCTTGGCGCCCGACAGCAGCGCGGCCGTGAGAAAACCGAGGGTTGCCGAACCAAATGCGACCATGCCCACGATCACAATGCTCATCGCCAAGAGATGTTACGACGAAACCCACACTTCCGTTGGGCACTAACACTCTCCGAGACGAATTCTTGGTCGAGGCGGAAAGGATGCACGTTCGAGGTCCGCCGAATCCAGCTGGTCGGAACGTACTATTAGCGCCGGTTGATGTTTCGGGCAGGCTGACGGTCGGGCGTTAGAAACGAGGCGGCGGTGCGGTTGGGCGGACGGCGCGAAAAGGCTGAGCTCCGTGAACTGCGCGATGAGGTGACGCGCCTGCGAATCGAGATGCAGCGATCCCTAGAAGACGTCCACGTCGCGTTCTCCGAACGCGACACCGAGCTCGCGCGGGCGCTGCGCCGCGTGGCCGACACGTTCCAGATCGTTGCCGGACGCATCGATGGCGAGCGCGCCGAACGAGCCGGGCTGGTCGATGCTGTCAACCGACTCAGCATGTCGGTCGTCTCCTCGCTCGCGCATCTCCCTGCCCTGGCCGCTCTGCCGAGCCACCGGGTGATCGGCGGCACGATCGATCCCGAGCTCGTGCTCGATGAAGACCCGAACGAACCGCCCGACACGACGCCTGAAGTGCTTCGACACGATTCGGTCGAGGTGCACTGCCGGTTCGGCGACCGGTGGGTCGGTGGTTTCGAAGTGGCCGAGGTCGTGCCCGGCGACGGTGGTGCCGTCTATCGGTTGCGGCGCCGCTCCGACGATTCTGTTCTCCCGACGCTGTTCGACGAGCGTGACATCCGCTTCCGGGTCTCCGTCGTCGATCGCTGAACGGACGGTCGCTCGCGGCGAGCGCAAGCGCGGTGACGCTAAGGATCGGACTGACCCTGAGGAGAAATCATCTCTGCGTCAGAGTTGCCACTATCCGGCGGAGCGGGATGCCCAGATCGCTCCCGGTCCAACGGCGTACCGAGCGCCGAGCCGCTTCGATCCGCCGCGACCCGATGTCGGGTAGGTAGAAGGAATCGACGAGAGCGTCGGCAGTGCCGGTATTGGCGATCGGATAGGCGAACCGGATCTGCTCGTCGCTCTGCACCTCGAAGCCTCCGCCTGCGAGCAGACGGTGCGAATCGCGCATCGCATCCGGATTGGGGAACTGCGCGGGTTGGGTACGCAACGCGAGGAAGAGCCGCGCGTAGCGGCTCTGATCCCGAAGCGACAGCGGTCGCCTCGCGGGCAAGAGCACGGCGAGGGTTCCGCCTGAACGCGTGACGCGCGCGAGCTCGTCGATGGCCGGTTCTAGTGGCGTCAGCACCATTAGCGCGAGGGAGCACACTACGGAGTCGACGCTGCGGTCCGGAAGTGGAAGCGCGTCGGCTGTGGCGCGCACAAGCGCGACGCCGGCGTGTAGGCGCAGTGCCGTGCGGAGCTCCGCCTCGGAACGGTCGAGCCCGATCCAACTGTTCGCCGATAGGAGGGGCGCCAATGGTCCGCTTCCGCAGGCAACGTCGAGAACGGTCCCGGGGCCAGGACGAAGGCCACCGGCCAGCCACTGGTAGGGATTCGCACCGTCGGCGCGGCACTCCCCGAGCACGGTCTCTGTGATCCCCGGACGCGTCGCGTGGAAGTCGTCGATGTAGTGGCCCCAACCCGCCGGCTTCACCGGTCCAGGCTCAGATCCCGTAGTTGGTGGGTGCTCATAGCTGTCGGGCGTATGCCCGGCCGGCGCCACTGGTCGGTGGAGTGACCGGCATGGTGCCGGATGATCGGATCATGGTCCGTCCTGACGCCCGAAAACCGGCGCGATGTACGCGACAGAGCCTTATTACCTAGGACCAGAGTACCGAAACCAAGGCGCCGGAAGGACCGACCGGGTCGGCTTCACCAGGTCAGGTCGATCACCTGGCGCATCGTGGCTTCAAAGGCCGCGTCGTCGAGCGCGTGGCGCGTGTCGAGGATCATCTCGGCGTCGGCTCCCACCGGAACCCGTAGCGGGGTC
>JANYLB010000057.1 GCA_025363815.1 Actinomycetes bacterium | reverse complement strand
TCGGTCTTTGTCGGCAACATCCTGGCCCAGACCTCGATCACCGTGGGCGCCGCCGCGACCCTCGACACCGACACCTTCACCAGTCCGACCTGCGCGACCTCGAACCCCTAACGAATCTTTCACCGCAGCAGAGCCCGACCGCGACGGCGGACGGCGGAACCGGATCGACTCCGACCACCCATGGTTCGGCCGGCCCCGGCGGCACCGGCCTACCGCGCACGGGTGTCGAGGTCGCTCCGAAATCCCCCGTTTCCCGTGGCCGGGCGTTGCGCTCGCTGGCATCGTGGGATCGGCCGCGACAGTCCGCGTCGTCCTGAACCGCCGGCGCAAGTTCACGGCGTCCCTCTTTGCCCACAGCCGCTTCCAACTCGTCGAGCACGTCGAACATGATGTGGTCGTCGGCCGCGGGTGAGACCCCCAGATTCACCCCGAAAACAAAGAAAACTCGCGACTTCTTGCTAGCGGTAAAGATCAGCCCGCCGCGGTGATCATGTCGTTCAGCGCGACGTCGGTGTCGACGAGTGCCTGCGCCTGCTGTCGACCTGCGATCGGAAGATTCGCGGTGTCGAGCAACCCGATCTGAGCGAGCAGCGAGGCTTGGTCCCAGTAGATGTGTTCGGACGCGACTTTGCCGTCACGGAATCCCATGACGACCACCAGCGGGATTTCAACTCGACGGCCCGTGGGCGCGATTCCGGGTAACCAGAACGGCATCTCGCGCGAGTGGGTGAACCGGATAATCAACTCGTCGACGGCGCGGTCGGCGCCAACCGTCCGGGAGACTTGCTCGACCTCAACGTCGTCGGGCCACGCCGGAATGAACGCATCGCGGTAGAAGTCACGCAGTTGCTCGGTGCCCCTGCCGCCGGTGAGCACGGGCACGTGAATGACCGTCGGGTCGTCGACCATCGTTCCCATCGTCGCGTCAACATCCTTGTGTTGGAACTCGAACGCGACGTGTTGGTCGAAGAGCACACCGAGGTCAGACATCAGGGAATCGTAATGCCGTCTTTGAGAAATAGTCAAGACCTGTGGATCGGGTTGTTCCGTTGATCACGTGGTGGCTTCCTGATCCTGCACCCACCGGCCGATGGTGACGCGGTCGACCTCGATCCCGCGCTTCACCGAGGAGTTCCTCGACGTCGCGGTAGGAGAGGCCGTACCGCAGATACCAACGCAGCGCCAGGACGAGGATCTCCGACGGGAAGCGAAAACCGGAGAATGCAGAGCTCGGGACGGCGGGCACCAGAACGGATCGGTGGAGTCTCATTCCGGCACCCTCACCGCCGGCCGCGCTTGCGCGCCAAATGCAACAGTGCCCTTCCCTGCCTATGCGGCCCGGTGGGCCGCGGCATTCGCGGCCGACGCGCGAGCCGCGGCTGCCTTCACCCGGTTCTGCGCAGCGACATCGGCCGATGCCTGCGCCGCGGCTGCTTTCACCCGGTTCTGCGCAGCGACATCGGCCGATGCCTGCGCCGCGGCTGCCTTCACCCTGTCTGCGGCTTGCTTGTAGACACGCAGCGCCGCGGCGTAGGTCTGCTGGGCGGCACGCACATCGGCCGCGCTCGAGCCCGACGCCACGGGCGAGGCCTGGCTCGCCTGCACGATCAGCACCTGCTGAGCCCGGTCGTGTGCCGCGAAATCGGACCGCATGAACTTCGTCGTGACCAGGGAACCGTCGCTGCCTCGGTAGTGGAGCGTCAGCGCGTGCCCACTCTCGTCGCCGCTCCAGTGTTCGAGCGATCCCGCGGGCTGCAGCGTGAGGTGGCTCCCCGCCACAGTGCCGGTCAGCTCCGTCGTGTGGCTCTGCTCGTGACCTGGATCGGACGGGAGTATCTCGTCGACGTTCAACGTCCCGGTCACGATGTTGTGTTCGTCGATGTTGAACAGCAGTGCCTCGACGCGCTTCGCGGCGACGGCCAGGTAGACGACGCCAGCGGCCTTCGGCGAGGACTGCGCGTTGGTCCCAGAGGTGCAGCCGGCCGCGGCCACGCCGATCGTCACGGCGATCACCAGGACGAGCTTCGGTACCGATGACCGACGCGGCGTCTCCTTGCAGAGTCGGAACAGGGACTGGGTCACCACGCGCCTCCTTGCGACGTTCCGGGCTCCGTAGGCTGCGTCGCGGCAACTCGGCTGTCAAGGCGGAGACGCACTTCCGTGCGTCGAGCCGCCCATCGCCGATGCCCTTCATGACGGTCTCGACCGGGGTGATCGCGCATCCGGCCGGGTAGCCAAGCTTGGGGACGGCGACCACGGTCTCGAGGCCCCTGAGGCGCGCAGCGTCCGTCGGGGCGGGTGGTGCTGAAGTCGAGACCGAGGCGCTGTCCCTGAGAGGAGGCTGAGGACGGATTGCTCATAAAACGGTCGCGCTTACGTGGCTTTCACATGGCTGGATCACAGTTGACTCGAGCATTCGACAGAACTCGGCGAGTGAGAGTTGCCGGGGGATGGAGCAGAGGAGCGAACAATGCCGC
This sequence comes from Actinomycetes bacterium, assembly GCA_025363815.1. GTDB lineage: Bacteria > Actinomycetota > Acidimicrobiia > IMCC26256 > JANYLB01 > JANYLB01. The sequence continues at coordinate 75,622 of JANYLB010000057.1, read as the reverse complement.
GATTCGGAGTGACGAGTCGGGCCGCCGGTTTTCGGCGTGTCAACGTTGCCACGAGATGGCTGGCGGCTGGCGCGGCCATTCTCGCGGGGGTTTTCGGCTTCGCTGCCGCCGGCGAAACCGCGAGTGCGAAGGCATCGACCGCGCCGGCGGCCCCATCGCCGATTGGCGACGCGACCGCCACGGCGCCGCCAGTCGGTCCGGCGGTCGACCCGGGCTTGCAGAGAGACCAGGGCTTCCAGACGCCCGACACCTTGCCGCAACGGTCATACCGCGAGCCGGTCGCGAGTTCCGGAGGTTCGTGAGCGATCTCGCTACCGCCGAGCTTCACGCCTTGGGGACGAGCGCGCGCGTCGTCGTGCGCGGCCGTGACGCGCGCCTGGCCGGGGCCCTCCTCGCGGAGGAGCTCGGCGCGATCGATCGGGCGTGCAGCCGCTTTCGAGACGATTCCGAGCTGACGGTGGTGAACCGGGCCGCCGGGCGTGTCGTCGCGGTCGGACCGCTGATGATCGAGGCGATCAAGGTCGCGCTTCGCGCCGCGCGGCTCACCGACGGTCTCGTCGACCCGACTGTCGGTACTGCGGTGCGGCTTGTCGGATACGACCGCGATTTCGGCGAGATCGAACGCTTTGGACCCCCGCGACATGTGCGGGTTCAGCGCGTGCCGGGCTGGCGATGCGTGGAGGTCGACGCGGTACGGTCCACCGTCCGTGTGCCGACCGGAGTCGAGCTCGACCTCGGAGCAACCGCGAAGGCGCTCGCAGCCGACCGCGCCGCCACGCGGCTGGCGGGCGAGCTCGGTGCGGGTGTGCTGGTGGCCTTGGGGGGCGACATCGCGGTGGCGGGAGACGCACCCGACGATGGTTGGCCGGTGCGGGTCGTCGACGACCACGCGCACCCCGAGCGGCTTCCAGGAGAGACCATTTCGCTCAAGCGCGGCGGCCTTGCCACGTCGAGCATCGTGGCCCGGCAGTGGCGCAGTGGCGCAGAGCTGCGCCATCACATCGTCGACCCGGAGACCGGTCAGTGCACGACCGGCCCGTACCGGACTGTCACCGCCACCGCTGGGTGCTGTGTCGACGCGAACATTGCGACCACAGTGGCAATGGTGCTCGGTGCTGGTGCCCCGGCTTGGCTGGGGGCTCGCGGGTTCCCGTCTCGTCTTGTCACCCACGATGGCCTGGTTCAACGCGTCGGAGGCTGGCCGCTCGCACGAGACGCGGCGTAATGGTCGCGACCGTGGTCACGAGCTCCTCGGCGCTGTGGTACTTCGCCCGCGCGACGGGAATCGTGGCGCTCATTCTTCTGACCATTTCAGTGATTCTCGGGATCCTCACGACGGTCCGGTGGAGCAGCCGATCGTGGCCCCGCTTTGCGGTCGAGTATCTGCACCGCAACGTCACCCTGCTGCTCCTCGCCTTTATCGTGCTTCATGTCGCGACAATCGTGATCGACGGCTTCGCTCCGATCGGCTGGATCTCCGTGTTGGTGCCCTTGTCTTCGCCTTATCGACCCATCTGGCTGGGGCTCGGCGCGCTCGGCTTCGATCTCCTCTTGGCGGTGGCGCTCACGAGCTGGCTCCGCCATCGAGTCGGCTTCACCGTCTGGCGCGCGCTGCATTGGTCTGCGTATGCCGCGTGGGCCCTCGTTGTCATCCACGGACTCGGCGCGGGAACCGACACGAAGCAGAGCTGGACCCTCCTCATCGATGCTTCGTGCGTGCTCGGGGTGATGGTTGCGGTCTGGTGGCGCCTCGCAGTCGGATGGGAACAGCAGACCCGGATCCGGATCGCAGCGCTGGTCGCCACGGTCGTGATCCCAGCCGCGCTGGTCGCCTTCGTTCTCGTGGGTCCGCTCGCCCCCAACTGGGCGCGACGCTCGGGCACCCCAGCCACCATTCTTGCGCGGACGGGTGGCTCCACGACCATCAGTTTGCAGCCGAAGAGCGGCGCGCCGGGCCGGGCGAAGGCCGCCGGTCCTAACCGAGACAACGACGGATGAGCCGGGTTCGCGTCGCCTCAGAGATGCGCCCGTGGCCCACAGGGCCGACCGGCCTACCACGACTCCTGCGAGGAAGTCGCGAGGAAGCGGTCTCTTTCGCGGCTCATCTCGATACATACGGCCCAAGCGGCGTCGCCGGTTCCCGTGATCTGCTCGCGGCAATCGGTGAGGCCGGCGTTCGTGGTCGGGGCGGCGCAGGTTTCCCGACCGTTACGAAGATGCAGGCAGTTGCGCGCGGCCGTGGACCAAAGGTGATTGTGGCCAACGGCTGTGAAGGCGAACCGGCCAGCGCGAAAGACCGGACGCTCATGCGCGAATCTCCGCACCTGGTTCTCGACGGTATAGCCATGGCCGCGAACGCGGTCGGCGCCGAAAAGGCATTCGTCGCTGTCGAGCGCACCCGCCCGGCATCGGCCGAAGCGCTCGGTGCTGCGATCGACGACCGAGCGCGCTTCGGTGAGGACCCGCTCCCGATCCAGGTCGTAAGCGTTCCGGGTCGCTACGTAGCGGGCGAGGAAAGCGCGCTGGTCCACTGGATCAACGGCGGCGACGCGAAGCCGACGACGGTGCCACCCCGGCCATTCGAACGGGGAGTGGGTGGCCGGCCGACGTTGGTCCAGAACGTCGAGACGCTCGCTCACGTTGCGTTGATCGGACGTTTCGGGCCGGAGTGGTTTCGGACCCTCGGCTCCGACGACGAGCCGGGGAGCGCGCTTGTGACCGCGGCGGGTGCTGTGGCTCGACCGGGTGTGTGTGAGATCGCGATCGGTACGAGGGTCGGCGACCTGTTCGATGCGGCGGGTGGGCCCGAGTCGGAACTTGGGGCGGTCCTCGTCGGTGGCTACTTCGGCACATGGGTCCCCATCGCTGACGCGCTCGACGTGCAGCTTTCGAACGCGGCTCTGCGCAGCGTCGGTGCATCGTTGGGTTGTGGGGTCGTCGCCGCGCTCCCGTTGTCGGCGTGCCCGCTCGCCGAGACCGCGCGCGTGCTCCGATATCTTGCGGAGGAGACAGCCGGGCAATGCGGTCCGTGTGTGTTCGGCCTCGCCTCGGTGGCCGAAGACATGAGTGCTCTCGCACGGGGCGATGCCGGGCGGACCATCGTTGAGGACCTTCAACGCCGGAGCCGCGTCATCAGTCGGCGGGGCGCGTGCCACCATCCCGACGGTGCGATCCGCTTCCTGCGTAGCGCCCTTGGCGCGTTCCCGGAGGAGATCGGTCTGCACCAGCACGGGCGGTGCCGGGCGACGAGCGCCAAGCCCATCCTGCCTATCCCGCACGGCCCCGCGCGCGAGCTGGCTTGGCGATGACCATTCACCTACGCCTAGACCCGATTGCGTGCGACGGCCACGGCATCTGCGCCGAGCTCTTTCTCGAGGGCATCGAGCTCGACGAGTGGGGTTACCCGATCGTCAGCACCACACCGATACAGGCGCGACATCTCGAGCATGCCCGGCGCGCCGTGTTCGCCTGCCCCAAGGTCGCGCTTTCGCTCGTCGACGATTCCTGAGCGCGCCGGCCGAGGTCAGAAGCGAGCTTCGCACAGCACGTGACCCGCATCGTCGACAATCCGAACTGCCCTCACGCGCGAGTCGCCGAGCGTCCCGCTCCAGGCCCCCCGACCGTTGGCGTCGACGGTGACGCGCCCGACCGCGGAAGCAGTCCGGGAAGCGGCGGTCGCAACGGAATACTCCCCCTGCGGCAGTGTGCCGTAGTCGACCGACACGACGGCCCAGGCCGGCTTGCCCCGGTACAGGAACACGTTCCCGGCCGGTCGACCGCCCGCGCCGATCATCGATCGCTCGCGGATCTCGCTCACCTCCGACGTCGCCAGGGTGCGCCTCGGAGTCGTCGCTCGGCCGATGACCACACCACCGGCAACGAGCGCGACAGCCGCGGCCGCGGTTGCGGCTGCGAGCCAGACCCCCCGCCACCCGGTTCCATGACGCCCGGCGGGCAGCACGCCAAGGACACCAGTCACCCGGGTGGTGAACGAGGGCGTCGGTTCGCGTTCTGGCGCGAGAAGAAGCAGGGCATCGGTGACGCCCGAAAGCTCTGTGAGCCGGTTGCGGCACGCGACGCAACGCGCGGTGTGTTCGACGACCTCAACCGCATCAGAGCCCATGAGCGTGCCCAGCGCGAACTCAGGAAGGAGCTCTCGGATTGCTTCGCATGCGCCGCGGTTCATTCGGCGGGCTTCTGCTCGATCATCGCTTCGCGCACGCGATGCATGGCGGTCCGGACCCGGGTCTTCGCCGTGCCGAGCGGTATCCCTTCGATCTCGGCGATCTCTTTGGCCGTCTGGCCGTAAAAGTTCGCGAGGAGCAATGCCCGTTGCTGTTCGACGGGAAGCTCACGGATCGACGCGCCTACCCGGGCCACCTCCGACGACCCGATGGCCTGGTCCTCGGGGCCGCGCTCGACCGCGACCAGATCGACGAGGACATCGGGGTCAACGAACACCGGGCGCCGTACCCGGAGCGCGTCGATCGCGAGGTTGCGGGTGATCGTGAGCAGCCAGGTCAACACTGACCCGCGGCGCGAGTCGTAGGCGCCGGCGTGGCGCCATGCCCGTAGAAATGCCTCCTGGGCGATGTCTTCGGCGGATCGGTCGTCGTTCACGATGGTCATCGCGAGCCCGAACACGCGCCGACGGAACCGTTCGACGAAAGCGTGAGCCGCGTCGCGGTCACCGGTGGACAAGCCGGCCAGCAGGGCATCGTCGGACACGGACCACACGGCGGTTATTACGGCTTTGGGGCGCCAGGAGATTGCAGAAAGGCTCGGATATAGCGCCAGGCTAGGCACTTGACGGCTACGGCGAACCGCGGCGGTTCGAGCTATCCCCGGGTGAGAAGCACCGGGCCGGCGGGGCGCAGGGGGTTGCCGATCAGGTTGGCGACGTTCGAGACGTTGGAGTTACCGGGTCGCAGGAGCGTCGGTGACACCGCGTTGAGAAACTTGTTCCCGGCCACCGTCACGTTGACGCAGTTGCGGATCGAGACGCCTGACACCTTGTTGTTCCCCTGCACCGGCTGGCGGTTGTCGCGAACCTCAAGCCCCACCACATCGCTGAATGCCATCACTCCGCCTCCGTCTTGGAGCTGTCGGGTGTCGCTGTAGTTGCCGATCACCCGGTAGTTGGATCGAACACCCTTGGGTGGGTTCACATGGATCGTCATCGACTTGCCGGTGAGTCGGTTTCCGATGATGTTCACTCCGTCGATCGTCGCGGCAACTCCCTCACTGGCGAAGAAGTAAAGCCGACCGGGTCCGATCTGGTTGTTGCTGAAGGTGATGTTGCGGGCCACGTCGCTCTGGTTGCTCGGCTCCATGTCGATTGTCGCCCGCCGGGTCTTGCTGATGAAATTGTGGTCGAACGTGATGTTCTGCCCTCCGTTCACGGTCCACCCCTGGCGACCATTGCGTTCGAAGTGCGAGTTCTGCACGGTGAGGTTGCGGGTGGCGGGGCCGACGTAAACGAAGTCGCCGTAGACGTCGTAGGCCTGTACTCCGTCGAGGAGCATGCCGTCGACGCCGCCGATTGTGTATGCAGTCTGGGCTTCGAGCGGAGCGAAGTAGGCCTCGGGTCGGGTACCCGCTTGCGGGTTCGCGCCGATGGCGATGGTGTTGCGAACGGTAAGGTTGCTTCCTTTCCAGAACTTGAAGATGCCGCGCGTACGCGCATCCTGGGGCGGGAGCTCCATGCCATTGGTGAACTCCCGGAACGTCGCCCCCTGGCCTTCGAGCGTCAACCCGTTGCGGTACTTGAGCTGGATCGTGCCGTCGACTCGGTAGCAACCGTCGCGGACGAAGTAGAGGATCGAGTTGTCGGGAACCGATGCGATCCAGGCGACGAGCTCCGCGGTCACGTCGCGCGAGCAGTCGGCGACGATCGATGACGGCGCCGTGTACGCGCCGGGTGCCGACGACGAGGCCGTCGATGCCGCGCTCGTGCCCGACATGAATCCCAGTGCTCCGACGCTCGCGACAACGAACGCAACGAAGCCCGGCGCGAGCACCTTGCGAAAGGTGCGGCCCCTCTCCACCACGAAGCTTGTATCGGCAGATGAGGCCGCGAATCTGTAGCCGCGCGGCGAATTGTCAATGTCAGTGGGGCTGGACCGAACCGAGACGGCTCGTCTAGGAAGGGGCTCATGGCTGACCCCGAGGACAACAAGGCGATCATCGAGAGATTCTGGCTAGACATGGGCCGGCGCGACTTCGACGCCGTCGCCCGGTACTTCACCGAGGAATCGCACTACACCGACGTCCCGGCGCCCGAGGACGGCGCTAGAGGCCCGACGGCGATCGTCGCGCGGCTGCGGCTCGGGATCGAGCCGCTTGAGCGTTACGAACCCTTACCGGGGAATATGGTCGCCGATGGCGACATGGTGATGCTCGAGCACTCCGAGGCCTGGTACTGGGGGTCCGGCGAGCACGTAGTTCTGCCCTTCGTGTCGGTCTTCGAGCTTCGCGAAGGATCGATCGTACGATGGTGGGACTACTGGGATCTTGGAACACTGATGAACGCAGCCCCGCAGTGGTGGCTCGACCACATCATGCAGGGCTACCAGTAGGCCATATAACGCAGGCTCCAACGAGCCGAAAGCTTCGGTTGACGAGCAGGAGATCGCGATGACGCCACCGACGTTCACGGCCATGGATCACTCGACCAAGCAAGAGTGGGATCGCATCGCGCACGAGTCGATCATCGACTGGTCCAACACCGCAGATCGGGTCCTCTCCATGTTGGCCGAGCTCGCCGCCATCACCAACGGCTTTGCGGTTGATCAGCTGACGCACGTGTTGCAGACCGCGACGCGGGCCGAACGAGCGGGTGCCGACAACGAGATCGTCACCGCGGCGTTGTGTCACGACATCGCCAAGGCGGTATCGGAGCCGAACCACCCCGCCGTTGCCGCGGCATTGCTCAGCCCTTACGTGCGGCCCGAGGTCGCGTGGATGATCGAGGTCCACCAGGACTTCCAGGGTCGGTATTACTACGCATTCCTGGGCCGGGATCCTGAATCCCGAGCGCAGCATGTCGGCCACCCGTCTTATGGGCTGGCCGAGCGCTTCGCCGACGAGTGGGATCAGGCGTCGTTCGATCCCGAGTACGACACGCTTGCCCTGGAGCATTTCGAACCGTTGGTCCGCGAAGTGTTCGCGGCGCCCCGCTACGGCTGATCAGCCAACGCCTGATCAGCAGACATCGGTTCAGACGTCGCTTCCCGCAGTGACGCGTCGGGCCGCGGCGTTCGCCGCTGGCGTTCCCAGAGCACGACGATCGTCCATGACGCGGCCAGCACAAGCCAGCCACCGAGGGCGTCAAGGAGCCAGTGGTTCGCGGTCACTGTGATCGCGAACAGCGTGCAGACCGGATAAAAGAGCAACAGGACGCGAACCCACACCCGCCGGATGGTCGGCAGCACGGCCAGAACCGACCACGTCGACCAGCCGACGTGCAGGCTCGGCATTGCCGCGAACAGGTTGCCGAACGAGGCCGCGCCCGCGCCCAGGGGCTGGCCGCGAGGCCCGAGGATCACCCGCTGCTGGGGCCCGAAGTTGAAGAACTGCGACGCGGTGTCGACGAAGCCGTAGCGCGGCGGCATCAGACGCGGCGGCATCAGCGGGTAGACCCAGAAGCACAACAGCCCGATCGCGAGCATCAGCAGCAGGGTGTTGCGCCACCGCAGGTATCGAACCGGCGCTTTGCGGTACAGCCAGATGAGCACGGCGACGGGAACGACAAAGTGGATCGTTCCGTAGTAGATGTTCCAGAACGCGGTAAACCAGTGGCTGCCGACGATCCACCGTTGGATCCGATGCTCCTGGTACACGCCTAGGAGCTGTTCCCAGTGCACGATCGAGCGGGCGTGCCGAAACGCGACGGCGCCGTTTCCCTGGACTTGATCCCGCGCCCAGTCGTAGGCGAAGTAGACCGCGGCGATCCCGAGGACCTCGAGCACCCAGCCGCCGCGCAGGCGCTTCGACGCGGGTCCCGGCGGCATGACGCGCGATCCTACGGGGCTCAGACCCGGAATCCTCGGTGCGGACTGCTCAGGTGTAGTCGTAGAAGCCGCGACCGCTCTTTCGACCGAGGTTTCCTGCGGCGACGAGTTGGCGCAGGAGCGGTGGTGCACGGAACGCGTCGCCGTAAGCGACCCGTAGGTCGTCGATGATCGGCAGCAGCGTGTCGAGCCCGACGCGGTCAGCCAGGGCGAGTGGACCTACCGGGTGGTTGTACCCGAGCCGCATGCCGGTGTCGATGTCGGCGGCGGTCGCGACTCCTTCCTGGAGAACTCGGATCGCCTCGCACATGAGCAGAACGCCGAGTCGGGTCGTGACGAATCCGGGAAGGTCGCGGACCTCGATGGTCTCCTTGCCGAGCTTGGCGCAGAAGTGCAACGCGCGCTCGACGGTCTCGTCGGTGGTATCCCGCGAGCGGATGACCTCGACCAGGCTCATCGCCGGCACCGGGTTGAAGAAGTGCAGGCCGACCACCTGCTCCGGCCGCCCGGAGGCCGCGCCCAGCACCTGGATCGACAGGCCACTCGTGTTCGATGCGAGCACGGCGGAGTCGCCCGCCGCAGTTCCGATTGCGCTCCAGACCGACCGTTTGAGATCTAGGTCTTCGGAGACAGCTTCGACGACGAATTCGGCGGACGAGACCGCCTTGGTGAGATCCGTGGTGATGTCGAAGGTGCCGAGCTCGCCGAGATCGGGGTTGCGCTGGCGCGCCTTGGCCTCGTAGCTCTCGACCCGTTCGCGCGCGCCGGCGACGAACCGTTCGTCGGATTCGACGATCGCCACCGAGCAGCCGGCGACGCGCGCCACTGACGCGATCCCGGCGCCCATGATCCCTCCGCCGATCACGGTGACCGACCCCATCAGGCCTCCTTGCGCCGCAGGATGAAGGTCGCGGACCCTTTCGAGATCAGCTCGCCGCCGGCGTCTCGAACGGTGGACTCCAGATACGCGACCTGGCGGGAGACGCGAACCGTCTCGCCGCGCACGGAGAGCGATCCGCCGGCCTGGGCGGGCCGCATCGTCGCGTAGGCCAGGTCGAGCGTCATCGCCCGGTCCCCGTTCTCCAGAGCCGAGTTGGTGGCGAAGTTCATCGCCGCATCGTGGATGACGCCGTAGACCCCGCCGTGCACTGGGCCCAGCGGGTTGCACGCCAGCTCGGTGGGAGTCCAGGTAGCCGTCGCCCAGCCGTCGCCGTAGGCATCGAAGTTCAGGCCGAGCAGGCTGAGGAGCGCCATGCCTCCGTCGCCGAGTGAACGATCCATTTCCCGGGGCACGGAGGGGGAGACTAGCGGGCGGGATTTTTCCGGCGCAGGGCCGTGTTTGACCCAGTGGCTGTCCACCGCCGAGAATCTTGACCGCACGGTCTAGTTGGAGCCGGGAACCCGGCCCGCACCGGCAACACCTCAGGAGGCTCCACATGCCCACCGCCGTCATCGTCGACGCGATCCGCACCCCGCTCGGGCGCCGCAACGGCAAGCTGAAAGACGTCCACCCCGTTGATCTCGCGGCGCACACGCTCCGCGCCATCGTCGAGCGCAACGACCTTGACCCCGCGCTGATTGAAGACGTGCTCATGGGCTGTGTGATGCAGGTCGGTGAGCAGGGCGTGAATATCGGCCGCAACGCCGCGCTCACCGCCGGCTTCCCCGAGACGACCGTTGGCACCACCATCGACCGCCAGTGCGGATCGTCGCAACAGGCAGCCCATTTCGCGGCCCAGGGCGTGATGGCCGGCGCGTACGACGTCGTGATCGCGGCCGGAGTCGAGAACATGACCCGAGTGCCCATGGGCGCGTCGATGACCGGTCATGGGTTTCCGTTCGGCCCGATGATGACGGAGCGTTACCCGAACCTCGTTCCCCAGGGAATCTCGGCCGAGTTGATCTCCGAGAAGTGGAACATCAGCCGCGACGACAACGACCGGTTCTCCGTGGAGTCGCACAAGCGCGCCGCCCGCGCGACCGATGAAGGCCGTTTCGAGCGCGAGATCGTGCCGATCACGATCACCGGTGAGGACGGGAGCCAAGAATTGATTACCCGGGACGAGGGCATCCGACCCGACTCCTCAATGGACACGCTGGCGAAGTTGAAGCCGGCGTTCAAGCCCGATGGCGTTGTCACCGCGGCCAACTCCTCGCAGATCACCGACGGCTCTGCCGCGGTGCTGATCATGAGCGAAGAGAAGGCCATCGAGCTCGGCCTCACTCCCCGGGCGCGGTTCCACTCTTTTGCGCTCGCGGGCGTCGATCCGGTGATGATGCTCACCGGCCCGATTCCGGCCACGACCAAGGTTCTCGAGCGGGCCAAGATGACGCTGGACCAGATCGACCTGGTCGAGATCAACGAGGCGTTCGCGCCGGTCGTTCTGGCATGGGAGAAAGAGCACCACCCCGATATGGCGCGCGTGAACGTCAACGGGGGCGCGATCGCCCTCGGGCACCCGCTCGGGTGTTCTGGCGCTCGCTTGATGTCGACCCTCGTGAGCGAGATGGAGCGTACCGGTGCCCGGTTCGGGCTCCAGACGATGTGCGAGGGCGGCGGAATGGCCAACGCCACCATCCTCGAGCGCATCTAAGCGCTGAGGGCTTCGTTGGCGACTGGCCCACGGCCGTGATCTGGACGATTCTCAAGATCACGGTCGCGCTCGTTGTCGCGGTCGGGCTCTACTACCTCGCGGCGCGGATCATCCATATGTTCACGATCGTCCCGCCCGAGGAGCCCGAGCCGGGCGAGATCCAACCGGTCGACTTCCACTACCGCTGCATTGTCTGCGGGTCCGAGGTGACGATGACCGCGGCGCCAGGTGGGGAGATGCCCGATGCGCCGCGCCATTGCCGCGAAGACATGGTGCTCGTCTCCGCCGCCGCCAACCGGAACTAGCGGTGACGCGGGCAGACCGTGAGGAGGTTGTCACCCACCGTGTTATCCACAGGAAGTGGAAAACCCTGTGAGGAATGACAGTCGTGTAGTTCCATCACGCAGCGGAGTCGCTCAGCGGTAGCGGGTGGCAAAGACGAAGCCCGCTGTGATCTCGGCGAGACCGAGGAAGAGATACCGGTTTTGCTGAGAACCCGGGAGCACGCCGAGATAGTTGAGGATCACGATGCCGGCGCCGCAAAGGAGCAGGGCGAACATCGTGATCGGAACCCAAAGGGCGCTTCCGGCCTTCGCCTTGGGCGGCGGAGGCGTGTAGCGCTTGCTGGCCGGCTTTGCTTTGGGCTTGCCCTTCGCCGGTTTGGGCTTGCTCTTCGATTCGGCCACGGTCGTGGAGGATAACCGGAGACTCAGCGACCGCGGGCTTCGCCTAGCGTTGCAACCGTGGCCGAACCCCGAGTGCTCGTCATCGACAACTACGACTCGTTCGTCTACAACCTCGTTCAGTACTTGGGCGAGCTCGGTGCCGAGCCGGTTGTGCACCGACACGACGACATCACGCTCGACGAGATGCGAGCGCTCGAACCCGATGCACTGTTGATATCGCCGGGGCCCGGCCGCCCCGAGGATGCCGGTCTCTCGAACGCCGCCATCGAAGATTTCGCTACCCGCGGGGTACCCGTTCTCGGAGTGTGTCTGGGGCATCAATGCATAGGCCAGCTCTACGGCGGCGAGGTCGTACGTGCGCCGTCAGTGATGCACGGCAAGACCTCTGAGATCCACCACAAGGGTCGGGGCCTCTTCAGCGGTCTCCCCGATCCGCTGACGGCAACGCGATACCACTCCCTCGTCGTGGCTCGTGAGTCAGTGCCCGAGGTGCTCGAGGTCACAGCCGAGACCGCCGACGGTCTTGTCATGGGACTGCGCCACCGCGAGCTCCCGGTGGAGGGCGTGCAGTTCCACCCCGAGTCGATACTCACGGAGTCGGGCCACGCACTCCTCGCGAACTTTCTCGGCACCGTCACCAGCTGATCACTACAGCCCGCTCTCGAGCTCGTCGAGCGCGCCTGGCGTCACGGAGGTGCGAGCGACCCGTCGCCGACCTGGATCACGACTGTCGATCCCGGGTTCACCTGAGTTCCAGCCCCGGGTGACTGACCGCTGACGACACCTTTGGCCGCAGGGGCCGAGGCCACCTTCTGCACCGAAACCGACAGACCCGCGCCCGAGATCGCCTGGCCCGCTGTCGTCTGCGCATCGCCGACGACATCGGGAACCGTGACCCGCTGCGGCCCGGTCGAGACAACCATCAGAACGGTGCTTCCCAGTTTGGCGCTGGTTCCAGGCGCGGGTTCAGTTCGGATGACGTTGCCCGAGGCGACCGAGGCACTCGCCTCGTTGATGGTCCGTACTTGGAAGAGCGCCTGACCGAGTCGGTTCGCGGCAGCATTCTGGGGTTGACCGATAACATCGGGTACGCCCACCGGCGCCGGACCGCTCGAAATCACGAGCTGGACGTTCGATCCGCGGGCGCGCATCTCATTGGCGCCGGGCGCGGTGCGGATGACCCTTCCTTCGGTGACGTCCTTGTTCGCTTCCGTGCTCGTCGTAGTCGCGAACCCGGCGGCCTCTATCTCAGCTTTCGCCGCTGGCTGCTCACTCCCGGTCACATCGGGGATCTGCGCGTCGGCAGGCCCGCGACTGACGCCGAGTCTGACGTCGTCGCCCTTTCTGGCGCGGGTTCCGCCAGCGGGCGTCTGGCTCAGGACGGCCCCCTTCGGCTGCGACTCGCTCACAATCTGGTCGACGCTCACCTTGAAGCCGTCACTCTTGAGAATTCGGCGCGCGTCGATGACGTTCATGGGTGGCTCGGTGATGACGTTCGTGACGTTCGCGTCGCCTCCGACCGTTCCCTTGGTCGAGCCGATCTCACGCGTGACGAGGAACGAGGCCCCGCCTATGAGCGCGAGGAGGACCACGACCATCGCGGTGATGGCCCACGGGTTGCGCGCCTTGGCGTCGGCGCCCAGAGACGCGGGTGGCGGGGCCACGGAGGGCTGAGCGCGCGTCATACCGGCACCCGCTGCGCCGAAGCTCGGGACGTCGGCGATCAGAGCCGTGAGCGGACCGCCCACGATGTCGCGACCCCGACGGAACCGCAGCAGGTCGGCCCGGAGATCATCGGATGACTGGTAGCGACGGGTCGGATCTTTCTCGAGCGCGGTCATGATGATCTGCTCGAGCACGGGGGGCACGTCGGGCTGACGCGCATGCAACGAGGGAACCGGCTCACGCACGTGCTGGTATGCAACCGATACCGGATTCTCGCCCACGAACGGTGGTGTGCCGCACACCATCTCGTAGAGCACAACACCGAGCGAGTAGACGTCGGACCGACCATCGACGACGAGACCCTGCGCCTGTTCGGGTGAGAAGTATGCGGCGGTCCCCATGACCGAGCCGGTTTGGGTCAGGGCCTCGCTCGCGTCGGCGCGCGCGACGCCGAAATCGGTGACCTTCACCTGGCCGCTCGCCTCGATCAGCACGTTGCCGGGCTTCACGTCGCGGTGAACGACTCCGGCCTTGTGCGCGAACGAGAGCCCGTTGGCGACCTCGGCGCCGATCCCGGCGGCGCGAGACGCCTCGATCCGGGTCTGCGCGCGGAGCACGTCGCGGAGCGAGTGTCCGTCGATGTACTCCATGACGATGAAGTAGGTACCTTCTTCCTGGCCCCAGTCGTAGACCGCGACGATGTTCGGGTGGCTCAGGTTCGCGGCAGCCTGGGCTTCCCGTCGGAACCGTTCGACGAACGACGGGTCGCGCGAGAGCGCGCTTGTAAGCACCTTGAGCGCAACGGGTCGATCGAGGTGGCGGTCATGCGCGAGGTACACCTCGGACATGCCGCCGCGAGCGATCCCACGAACTACTTCGTAACGATTGGAATAGACCTGCTGCCCGGCGGCCATCCTGCGAAACCCTACCGATTCATCTCTGGAGAAGTCCGAGCAAGGTCTCGATCATGGTCTTCGCGATCGGTGCCGCGATCTTGCCTCCGGTGATCTCGGCGTCGGTCCCGTTGGCACCGCCGTTCTCCACGATCACCGCGATGGCGACCCGCGGCGCCTCGGCCGGAGCGAACGCGATGAACCACGCGTGGGGAAGGCGAGGTTTTCCGTCGGCTCCGTCGTTCTGCGCGGTGCCCGTCTTGCCCGCTACCGTCACGCCGTCGATCCTGGCGGCGCTCCCGGTGCCGTTCGGGTCGTTGACGACCCTGCGCATCATGTCGCCGACGGTGGCCGCGACCTCGGGGGACATTGCGGTCTTCCAGGGCTTCGTCTCGGCGCTACGTATCACCTTGGCATCGGTGTCGGTGACCGATCCCAGCACGTGCGGCACTTGGATCACTCCCCCGTTTGCGACTGCCTCCGCGACCAGAGCCATCTGCAACGGGGTGACCGAAACGGGACCCTGGCCGATTCCCGCCAACGCGAATTGCGGCGCGGCAGTAGCGAAGGTCCCGGCGGTGGGACCCTGGCTAGGAACCGCTTTCGGGTTCTCGTCGAGCGGTGGTGGGGAGCCGATCCCGAACTGGTTGGTGCCGGGTGGAAACTTCTCGCCGAGGTCGAGGCCGAGTTGCGCGAACGTTGTGTTGCACGAAGCCACGAAGCTCTGGACCAGCGTGCCGCCGCAGGTGGCACCTCCGAAGTTCGAGATCGTGGTGCGGGTCTGGGGGAGGGGGAGCTCTCGGAGCGAGGGATATTCAGTGGCGGGTGTCGTGGTACCCGTCTCGAGTCCGACACTCGTCGTCACGACCTTGAACGTGGAGCCCGGCGGGTAGGTCTCGCGCCACGACCGTGCCAGCGCGGGATTGGCCGGGTCGGCGTTCAGTGCCGAGAACGCCGCGCTGACCTCGGTGGAGTTGTGCGACGCGAGTGGTTGCGGGTCGAACGAAGGATTCGAGTACATCGCGAGCACCGCCCCGGTGTGGGGATCGAGGGCCACGATGCTGCCGCGTCGATCGCCGAGAGCGTCGCGGGCGGCTTGCTGCGCCTTGGCGCTGATCGTGAGCACCACGTTGCCGATCGTCTGCTTCCCCGCGAACAGGTTGGAGATGTTGGCGAGGCTGCCGATCTGGAGTCGTGCGTCGCGACCGATGAGCACGTCGTTGTAGACGTTCTCGACGCCGGTGTTGCCGAGCGTGAACGACTGATACCCGCTGATGTGGCCGAACAGGGAACCGAGGGGATACCTGCGCTGGTACTCGAACTCGTCGTCGACCTTCACCGACTGGGCGACGATCTGGCCGTCGGAGGTGACGATCTGGCCGCGTGGTTTGGAGAAGTCGCGGATTTGGGCCCGCACGTTGCGCGGATCGCGCTTGAGCTTGCCTGCGTCGACCACCTGGAGATAGGTGAGCTGGGCGACGAGGGCAAGAATCAACACCGTGACCGCGAGACCGACGCGGCGAATGGCGGGGTTCATCGAGCACGCGCCTGGTTCGCCGGTTGCATTGCGGCGCCCGCGGGTCGTGGAGTCTCCGCCTCGGCCGCGGTCTCGTCGGAGATGCGTAACAGCAGCGCGATGAGCACGAAGTTGGCCAGCAGCGACGACCCGCCGTAGGAGATGAAGGGAAGGGTCACGCCAGTCAGAGGGATGACGCGTGTGACCCCACCCACGATCACGAATGTCTGCACGCTGATGATCATGGTGAGGCCGGCGGCGAAGAGCTTTGAGAAGGGTCGGTCGGCTTGCATCGCGATTCGGAACCCACTGCCGATGAGAAGCAGGAACGCGGCAAGGACGGCCATTGTGCCGAGCAGACCCAGCTCCTCGCCGATCGCCGCGAAGACGAAGTCGGTCGACGCTGCGGGGATCTTCTGCGGGCTCCCGAGGCCTAGGCCTGTCCCCGCGAACCCTCCAGTGCCGAACGCGAACAACGACTGCGCGAGTTGGTAGCCGTTGCCCTGCGAGACGGACCACGGATCGATCCAGGTGGTGACCCGGGTCTGGACGTGGGCGAAGAGTTGGTACGAGATTGTCGCCCCACCGATGAACATCCCGAACGCGATGACCAAATAGCCGGCGCGTTCAGTCGCCATGTAGAGCATCGCGGTATAAAGCGCGAAGAACAGCAGTGACGAGCCGAGATCCTTCTGCATCACCATCACGATGATCGAAAGGCCCCACGCGAGCAGGAGCGGACCGAGATGCTTCGGGTCGGGGACGAACAGCCGACCGACGCGCCGACTTCCCGCTTTGAGGAGCTCGCGCTTGTCGACCAGGTACGCGGCGAAGAACACCACGAGCAGGAGCTTCGCCGCTTCCCCCGGCTGGAAGTTGAGTGGTCCGAGCCGGACCCACAGGCGGGCGCCCCTGATCTCGCTTCCGATACCGGGCGCCAGGGGGAGGAGCAAGGCGGCTACTCCAAGGAGCAGGAACGAGTACCGGTAGCGCCCCAGTACCCGAACCCGACGTACGAGCACGAGCGTGAGCACGAACGCGCCGATGCCCACCGCGGTCCAGACCGCCTGCACCGGCGCCAGCGCGCTCGTTCCCGCGAGGCGGTCACGGTCGAGCCGGGTGATCACAACGAACCCGAACCCGTTCAGCAACACCGCTATCGGGAGCAGGGTCGCGTCGGCGCGGGGGGCGAACCGGCGAACTGCGAGGTGCGCGACCCCGAAGATCCCGAGGATGATCGCGCACAGCAGGCCGAGATCGGCCGGGAGATTGGTGGTCTTGGACAACGCGACGAGTACGTAACCGGCGACGACGATGCCCGCGGCGAGCAGGCCGAGGACGAGCTCGGAACTGCGGCGCGTCTTGGCGAGCTCCGAGAGCGGGCTCATGGAGCCCGGGTCGTCGATGTCGACGGGCTGAGCCCACCGAGAGGCAGGGTCGTGGTCGTGCTGGTCGACGATGTCGAGGTGGATGTCGTCGACGTCTGCAGCTGGAGGCGTTGGATGAACGCCTCGGCGCTGCTCTGCGACGAGAATGGGTGACCGTCGCGAAGATCAGTGACCTGACCCGCGGTCAGGTCGGAGGCTCGAACCGAGGTATGGCGCGCGACGGTCGGGTTCCAACCGAGGAGCCCCCCGGACACGCCGCGGTAGATGGTGACGGTCTGATGATCGAGGCCGACGTAATAGCTGTTGCGCGCGTGCCACCAGATCGCGCCGATTCCGACCCCGATGATCAAAAAGATCGGGACCAACCACCAGAGGAGTCGGAAAGTGCCGGTGCCCGCGCTCCGGACGCGACCGCGTCGGAGGGCTTGCGACTGCGCGGCTGCGGCGGCCGAGGCGGCGCTGTCGGGCGGCGCCGGCGCGCGTGTTTGCACGGGATCGATGGTCACGCGGGAGGGGTCGAGTCGGCGCAGCGCGGTGGTGTCGGTCACCGCGACGATCGTGGGGGCGATTGCGGTGTCGACGACTGCAAGGCCGGCGTCGGCGTCGGCGTCGGCCGGAAGCGCCGCGATCACGACGGCCGTTACGTTGTCTTCCCCGCCGGCGGCGTTCGCGGCGTCGGCGAGCGCGTCGGCGGCCCGCTGGGGGTCGGGTTGCTGGCGCAGAATGCGCGCGATGTCGGCCGGACGGATCATGGTGGTCAGTCCGTCGGAGCAGATCAGAAGCCGATCGCGGGCTTGGAGCTCAACCGGGTAGAGATCCACCGCGATTTCCGCGTCGATCCCGAGTGCCCGGGTGATGATCGAACGCTGCGGGTGGACGAGCGCTTGGTCGGGGGTGATGCGGCCTTCGCGCACCATCTCCTCGACGAGGCTGTGGTCTTCGGTGATCTGCGTCAGCTCTCCTTCGCGCATCAGGTAGGCGCGGGAGTCGCCGACGTGTCCGACGACGACGGCGTGCTCGCTCCCGACCGCGATCGCGGTGAGGGTCGTGCCCATCCCAGACAGCGCTTCGTCGCTGGCGGCCTTCTCGAATACAGACCGGTTCGCTTCGAGGATCGCCGCGTCGAGCGAGCAACCCTGGGCGATCGCGGTGCGCAGCGCTTCCACCGCGGTTGTGCTCGCGACCTCTCCGGCGCGGTGGCCGCCCATGCCGTCGGCCACGGCGAAAAGGCGCAGGCCCACCTCGACGAGGAACCGGTCTTCGTTGCCGTCACGCACCCGGCCGACGTCGGTCGTGGCGCCGACCACGAGCTTCACTGGACCATCCGCATCACAGTTTCACCGAACTTGACGGTGTCGCCCTTGCGGATGCGCGTGATCTTGTCGATGCGCTCACCGTTCACGAACGTGCCGTTGGTCGAGTCGAGGTCTTCGACAAGCACTTCGCGGTTGCGTCGGAAGACCCGCGCGTGCACCTGCGACACGAAGGTGTCCTCGGTGAGCACCACACCGCAGCCCGGGGCTCGACCTACGGTCACTTCGTTGTCGAGCGGGAAGATCTCTGCTTCGTAGGGTCCGGCGGCGATGACCTGAAGTGCAGATCCAGGACCCCGTCCACGTCGAGATGCGGGCGCGGCACTGACCGAAGCCGCGGCCGCCGTCATCGGGACCGGTTGGGGCGCCGGTGGCAGCGCTGAACCGAGTGGCACTTTCTCCGACTTGAGCTCGAGCATCACGACCCGCACGACGCGTGCGAGGAAGAGATAGACCAGAGCGAGGAAGCAAAACTTCAGAACGGTGAGAAGGCTCTCCGGCATCGTGCGGCTACGAGGCTTCGAACCGGATGATCGCGGCACCCAGCTTGATCTCGTCGCCGTCGACGAGAAGATGTTCGGTGACCGGCATGCCGTTCACCAGCGTGCCGTTCAGGGAGCCGAGGTCGACCAGCACGTAGCCGCCGGCATCGGCACGGATCTCGGCGTGGCGGCGGGAGACTTGAGTGTCTTCGACGTGTACGTCGCACTCGGGGAGTCGGCCGATCACCACCGTGCGGTCTGTCATCTCGATCGAGCGGCTCTTGGAGATCACCAGGCGTCCGACCCGGCCTCCTTCACCGGCGCGGATCGACGCCTCGATCAGCAGGTCGCCTCGCCGCAGGGCGGAGTCGGCGAGCATCTCGACCTCGACCGGGCCCACGAAGTGGTAGCCCTCGCCACGGGCGTGCTCGCGGATCTCCTCGGCGAGCTCCCGCTCGAGGACCTCGGCGAACGACTCGAAGTGCTCGGCGTCGTCCGGCGACAGCACAACCGCGAAGCTGTTGGGGGCGACGGTTCCGCGCACCCCGACAGAGCGTCCGGAGTCGAGCTCTCTGATCAGCTTCCGAGCGATCTCGACCGGCTGGAGCCCGCTGCGAAAGGCCTTTGTGAAGGTACCTTCGACCAGCCGCTCCAGCCGCCGTTCGAAGCCCTGGAGTCCCATTGGCGTGAGTGTACGGCCGCGGCCGCGGCGGATCCGGCAGGGCCGTCGTTTTTCGCCGACGAATCAGACGACGGGAACTGGGTCCTCGGTGTTGTCGGCCCGGTCGAGGATCTCGGCGGGTACCAGCCCGCGGGTGACCCAACGGCGCTTCTCGGCCCAAATCAGCAGCGGGGGCAACACGATCAGTGCGCTGAGCAGAGCCACTGCAACGTTCAGCCCGACGACGAGACCGAAGTCGCGGAGCAGGGGCAATGAGGATGTGGCGATGACGCCCACCCCGGACACCGCGGCTAGCCCCGAAACAAAGAAGGCGCGACCGGTGCGCGACGCGGTCACGTCGACGGCAGCACGAGGGGAGTACCCGCGGCGCCGCTCCTCTACGAACCGCAACAGGATCAGCGAGGTGAACTCTGTGCACGCCGCGACCACAAGGGGCCCGCCGACTGCGGTCATGGGGCTGAGCTTCAGGTTGAGCACGTACGCGAACAGCGACGCTGCCCCCACCGCGATCAGCACTGGGACGAGCGAGAGGAGGGCTCGGACGATGCTGCGCAGCCGGATCATGAGGAAGACGAAGACGAAGCCGATCGCGAGGTAGGTGAGCAGGATCCGGTTCGCCTCGAGGTTGTCGAGCAGGCCGACGCCGACCACGGCGAGCCCCGAAGGCGTCGCGGTGATCCCCGCCGGCGGTCTCGTCGTGGCCCGGATCTCGCGAACCACCTTGGCTCGGGCGTCGAGCCCGCTGGGCCCGGTACGGAAGACGACGTTCATGGCGCCGGGATCGGCCGTCGACTGTTGCACCGGCTTCGGCGCGACCGCGAACGCCGACCGAACTTCCTCGCCCGTGGGTGTGACGTGCTGCGCGCCCGGGACCTCGGTGAGGTCGCTCACCACCTCGACGATGCCGCTCGCCGTAAGCAGCGTCTTGTTGTTCTCGGCCAGTTGCTTGCGGGTGAACTGGTCGACGAAGGCGACGCTGCTGTCGTCGAACTGGTCCTTGGCCTGGACGTAGAGGCCGAGCTCGCTGGATGAGCCGGTCTCTCGGTTGAGCACATTGAGGTCTTTGACGACCTGGGAATCCTGGTTTACCCACTGGGTCGGATCGGTCTGGATCACGAGCTTGTTCTCGACGAGGATGCCCGCACCGAACACGATCACGCTCGCCACCGCGAGCCACACCGCGGTCCGAACCGAGAGGCTCCCGAGCCACACGACGAGTCGGCCGAGCGGTCCGGACCGGAAGTCGCGCCGCGCCGTGGGTGATTTGAACTCGCGGATCCCGAGAATCGAGAGGGTGACGATGATGCTGCACACACAGATCGCAGCGACGCCCACCGCAAGGAGCAGCCCGAACTGGCGGATCATCGGTACCTTCGCAAAATTCAGCGCCGCGAACGCGAAGATCGCATCGAATGTGACGATGAGCAGCGCAGGCCCGAGGTTGCGGGCAGTCTCCTGAATCGGATGCTCAGCACGCGCGACGATGACTTCTTCCTCGACCCGCGCGTGCATCTGGATTGCGTAGTCGATGCCGATCCCGAGCATCACGGGGAGCCCCCCGATGGTGACGATCGTGAGCGGGATCCCGAGGTAACCGACGATGCCGAATGCCCAGATCACGCCGATCACCACGACGAACAGGGCGAGCAGGCGCCAGCGGACGCTGAACAGCACGACCAGGATCAAAGCCATGATGCCGATCGCTATCGCCCCAAGCGTGAGCATCCCGCCGGTGAGATAGTCGTTGATGTTCTTGAGCAGCACGGGCGCGCCCGTCGTCACGGTCGACGCGTTGGCGAACTTCAGTGTGTCGGCGGCCGCGGTGACGGTGTCGGCCGACCGGCCTTCGTCTTTGATCGATGCATTGCCCGGCAGGCGCACGATCAACTGCGCGTGACGGTCGTCGGGGAAGTTCGCGAGGAGTGGTTTGCGGATGTTTCCCTGGTTGTCGTGTAGAAGAAAGTCGACGTACGCGGGATTGGTGAGTTCTCGTTGGGCTGGCGGTACCGCGGTCAGGCGTTGCAGTGTGAGCGCCGCGTCGGCGCTGCGCTTGGCCCGACCCTCTGGCGTCGGATCACGGGTGGTCGCGGCGAGGAGGATCTTGCCGGCGACGCTGTCGGTCGGGTTGGCGGTCGGGCTGTTGACCAGCGCGTCGTTGAACTGCAACGCGGTGAATGGGCTCACCGCATTGACGACGTGCCCACTGGTGGTCAGCCGTTTGGCAACCGATTCCCACTGCGAGATGTTCTCCGGGGTGAAGAGCTCGCCGACGGAATGACCCTTGTCCATCGTGACGAGGGTGACCATGGCCTCGCCGCCGAACCGCTTCTGGTAGGCGACGCTGTCCTTGTAGACCTGGTCGGACTGGTTGAGGTAGCTGTCCTGGCCAGTCG
This sequence comes from Actinomycetes bacterium, assembly GCA_025363815.1. GTDB lineage: Bacteria > Actinomycetota > Acidimicrobiia > IMCC26256 > JANYLB01 > JANYLB01. The sequence goes on along the minus strand of JANYLB010000057.1, from coordinate 53,998 downwards.
AAAACTCGAGGTTGGTGATCCCGTAGCCGAGCACGCCCGTGAGGAGACCACCGGCCACCAGGACCACGATCCAGTGCTTACCGAGGTTCAGGCCCAGCCAACCCCAGAACTTGTGCACGACTTCTTCCCCGTTCCCCGGTGCGCACCGGTACAGCGGACGCTACCGACTCGGTGATAGCACCGGAAGATACAAAGGTCCGCAACACCCTCCGCGCTAGCCTCGCAACTCCACTCGGGCGAGTGGCGGAATCGGCAGACGCGCAGGCTTCAGATGCCTGTGTCCGAAAGGACGTGGGGGTTCAAGTCCCCCCTCGCCCACGTACAACCTTGCTGGAAGCACTCGACTATCTACGCGAAGACACTGAGGCGCTGCGGTCACGGCTTGCGGTCCTTCGAGAACTACCGGCTACGCGGGTTGCTCGACACCGGCCAGGACTGCCTCAATTGCAAGTAGCGCCTCCGGGCTCAGGCCTTCGCGGCGGGCCGGGCGATCGCCTGCGCGATCAGCTCGGCGTAGGAGATGGCGCCGTCGGGTCGGAGGTGGAACCCGTCATTCCAGAACCATCCCGGATTCGCGTTGCCCACAGTGTTCCAGTCGAGCAGCACAGCGTTGGGCCACCGGGCGACGCCGGCGGCGAGCACGTCGTTGTCCTGGCCTTCCCACCGCCGAGGCACTCGAAGGTTCACGATCACCACCCGCTTCACCGCCCGCAACGAGTCCATCATGGCGTCGAACTCGGAGGCGGTGATCAGACCGTTCGTTCCCATGTGGACAACGACGACGTCACCGAGTTGTCCGGCATCGCGGTATTGGCGCGCGATGTCGACGGCCTCACCGAAGTGCCGACTCACTGCAGCGTTCGTGATGAAGCCGGGCATCCGGGCTTCGAGCGCGCTCTGCGCGCCCAGCATCACGGAGTCGCCGATGCCGATGATCGGCTTGACCGGCACCGGGGGAACAGTCGTAATCGTCGACGGGTTGGACCCAGCCGTGGTGGCGGTCGTCGCCTTCGGGCCCTCGCGCGCGCTTGCGCTGGCGCTGTGGGTCGAGAAACCCGGTGGGAGCGGAGCCGGCCCCGCGCTCACGAGGCCAACAACGATTACCACGAGCACCAACGCCGCGGCACCACCCGACAGCAGCGTCAGGCGCGTCAGGCGCGACCGTTCGGAACCCTCGGATTGGCGCAGCCGATCGAAGTGGCGCATGAAGGTGCCTTCGCGAATCGGCTGTTCCACGTAGCGGTAGGAGAGCTCGGCAAGGGTCACGGTGACCCCGATCCGGATGGCCAGCAGCGGCAAACCGGTGAGCGGAACGTCGAGTTGAGGCCTCGTGATCATGTACACGGGCCAGTGCCAGAGATAGATCCCGTACGAGCGTTTCCCGATCCACCGCAGCACGCCCAGGCTCAAGAACGTGTTGAGCAGACCCCCGACCGGATGGACCGCGACCGCGATTACCAACGCGGTGAGGATCGCAACTACGAGGAACCCGCCCCGGTAGAGCCCGGGCTGGAACTCGCTGACGTTGAGGACGGTCCACAACAAGCATGCGAGGGCACTGATCCCGATGGCGTCGAGCACATACCGAGCGCCGGGCCCGACCTTGGCCTGCAGCCGCCCTGGCGACCAGGCGAACGCGAGGGCCACGCCCACCAGCAGGGTCGAGGCGCGGGTATCAGTGCCGTAGTACACCCGGGACGGGTCGCCGAGTGGGTTGAACATGATCGCCATGAGCAGCGTCGAGACCACGATCCCGACGCCGATTGCGATCAGCATGCGCGAGCGTTTCCGTTGGAACAGGAACATCCCGAGGATGAACAGCATCGGCCAGAACAGGTAGAACTGCTCTTCCACCGCGAGCGACCAGAGGTGTTGGAGCATCGGTGGCCGGCCGGCGGCGGCGAAGTACGACTGGTGGTGGAAGATCTGCCACCAGTTGTTCACGTAGAAGATCGAGGAGACGAGATCACCGCGGAGCTTCGATGCCTCGCCGGGCAGGAACACAACGGTGTAGAAGGCGACGACGCCGATCATCAGGAACAGCGCCGGGAGTAGCCGACGGACCCGCCGATACCAGAACCGGCGGAAGTCGACTGTCCCCGTGCGGCGAGATTCATTCAGCAGCAGTGACGTGATCAAGTAGCCGCTGATCACGAAGAACACGTCGACACCAAGGAAACCTGCGGGAATCCACGGGAGATCGGCGTGATAGAGAAGCACGGCTGTGACTGCCAGGGCCCGCAGTCCGTCGAGGCCTGGAATGTATCCGAGCGCGCGCGCGTTCCTAGCCGGCGACGAGGCCGGCTCTGTGCGTGCGGAATCGAGCCCGGCGGGCATGGCACCATTCTCGCGGAGTGAAGGGACGAACATGGCGCGCAAAGCGGAACTGACCGAAGAACAGTGGCGCGAACGGCTCACCCCGGCGCAATACGAGGTGTTGCGGCGAGCTGGCACGGAACCGCCGGGTACCGGCGAGTACGTCTACAACAAGGCCGACGGCTCCTATCGGTGCGCCGGATGCGGCGAGATGCTGTTCTCGTCGGGAACGAAGTTCGAGTCGGGGACCGGCTGGCCGAGCTTCACAGAGCCGGAAACGGCCGCGGCTGTCGAGCTGAAGTCCGACGTCGCCCACGGGATGACGCGTACCGAGGTGCTCTGCCGGAACTGCGGCGGCCACCTCGGCCACGTCTTCCCCGATGGCCCCGGCCCCGAAGGCCAGCGTTATTGCATCAACTCACTCAGCCTCGACTTCGAGCCCACCCCCTGATTCGCCCAGGACATCAGTTCCAGGCGGTGAGGGATCGGTAGTCGTGCTCCCAGCCGATCACGCCGACGCCGGCGGTGCGGAGCGCGAAGCGGGCGCCGGCCTGCGGACCGAGTTCCAGCGCGACCGCGGTGAGGATGCGGAGCACATGGCCGTGGGCGAACACCAGCGCAGGGCCGGGCGCCTTGTCGGCCCGGGCGATCACCCGTCGAGCGCGGGCGGCGACATCGTCGATCGCCTCGCCTCCGGGGACGCCGTCGTGCCAGAGGTTCCACCCGGCGCGTTCGGCCTGGATCTCGGCCGTGGTGAGGCCTTCGTACTCGCCGTAGTCCCACTCAACGAGATCCGGATCTAACTCGGCTCCGGCAAATCCGGCGATGCGGGCGGTGTCGCGAGCGCGTTTTAGCGGGCTGGTGAGTATGAGCGCGAATCGGAGGGCGTCGAGGGGGCGAACCAGTGCTGCGGCCTGCCTGAGGCCTTCGTCGGTCAGGGCCACGTCGGTCCGCCCGGTGTGCCGACCGCTGTCCGACCACTCCGTCGCGCCGTGGCGAGCTACCCAGATCTCGTTGCGGCGTTGCCGGGAGTCGCTCACGAGCCCAGCGAAGGGGCGTGCCAACCCCCGTCGCCCTTGATCAGTGCGTCGGATTCGGCCGGTCCCCAGCTGTGCACGCGGTACGGAATCGCCGGGTTGTGGTTCTCGAGGATCGGTTCGACGACGGCCCACGCGCGTTCCACCTGGTCTTCGCGAGCGAAGAGCATCGCGTCGCCGTCCATTGCGTCACCGAGCAGTCGCTCGTAGGGCGTCATGTCGTCGTGATGGTCGTCGCTGAGGAACAACTCGGTCTGGTGGCCGGTGAAGCCCTCACCGGGGGTCTTCACCCGCGCACCGATCGCGATCGCGTTGTTCGGGTTGAACTGGAAGCGCACGTAGTTGCTGTGGCCCGGCTTCGGCTCGGAGTCCCTGAACACTCGCTGCGGTGGGTTCTTCAGCTCCACGAGCACCTCGGTTGCGTGCGAAGCAAGCTGCTTTCCGGCGCGGATGTAGAAGGGCACGCCCTGCCAGCGCCACGAGTCGATCCAGAGCCGTAGCGCAGCGAACGTCTCGATGTCTGAGTCGATCGGTACCCCCTTCTCCTTTCGGTACCCACGGAACTGGCCGCGGACGAGCTCAGCGCGCTTGACCGGCCGCATGGCCTTAAAGACCGCGCCCTTGGCGTCGCGGAGTGATTCGGCGTCGGTCGAAACCGGCGGGTCCATCGCGAGCAGCGCGACGGTCTGAAAGAGGTGGTTCTCGATCACGTCGCGGAGACAGCCGACCTGCTCGTAGAAGGCGCCGCGGCCTTCCACGCCGAAGTCTTCGGCCATCGTGATCTGCACGCTCGCGACGTAGTTGCGGTTCCAGATCGGCTCAAGAAACGAGTTGGCAAACCGGAAGTAGAGGACGTTCTGGGTGGCTTCCTTGCCGAGGTAGTGGTCGATGCGGAAGATGCGGGATTCTTCGAACACTGAGTGCAGGATCTTGTTGAGCTCCTGGGCCGACTTCAGGTCGCGGCCGAAAGGCTTCTCCACGACGACCCTGGCGTTGTCGGCGCACCCGGAGCTTCCGAGCTTCTCGACCACCTCACCGAAGGTCACGGGTGGGATCGCGAGGTAGTGGATCGGACGCTTGGCCGAGCCGAGTTGCTCCTTGAGCTTGGCGAACGTCGTTTCATTGCGGTAGTCGCCGTCGACATAGCGCAGCAGCGACAGCAGCTTCTTTAACGCGGTCTTGTCGTTGATCCCGCCGCCGTAGGTCTCGATCGACTCCTTGGCGCGTTCCTTGAGCTGATCGAGCGTCCAGCTGCTGAACGCGACGCCGATCACCGGAATGTCGAGTCGTCCCTTCTTAACCATCGCGTAGAGCGTCGGGAAGATCTTCTTGTGGGCGAGGTCTCCCGTCGCGCCGAAGAACACGAACGCGTCGGACCTTGCTCGTCTCGCCACGTCAGGCCGTCTTCTCGTCGTGGCCACCGAATTCCTTGCGCATCGCCGACAGCACCTTGTCGGCAAAGTCGGCGGAACCCCGTGATGTGAAGCGTTCGTAGAGGGCGGCCGTGAGAATCGGGGTCGGCACGCCTTCGTCGATCGCGGCGATGCTTGTCCACCGGCCTTCACCGGAGTCGGAGACCCGACCCTCGAAATCAGCGAGATCGGGCGAGACCGAGAGTGAGTGCGCGGCGAGGTCGAGGAGCCACGAGGCGACCACGCTCCCGCGGCGCCAGACTTCAGCGGCAGCGCCGACGTCGATGTCGTATTGGTAGTACTGCGGTTCCCTCAGTGGCGTCGTCTCGGCATCATCGTCGCGCTGCTGCTTGCCGGCGTTAGCGTGCTTCAGCACGTTCAGGCCTTCGGCGTACGCGGCCATCATCCCGTACTCGATGCCGTTGTGGACCATCTTCACGAAGTGGCCGGCGCCGTTCGGGCCGCAGTGGAGATAGCCCTGCTCGGCGTCGCTCGGCTCTCCGGTGAGACCGGGGGTACGCGGCGCGGCGCCGACCCCGGGAGCGATCGTGCGGAACACCGGGTCGAGGTGCGTGACGACCTGGTCCTCGCCGCCGATCATCAAGCAGAACCCGCGTTCGAGGCCGAATACGCCTCCGCTCGTGCCGACGTCGACGTAGTGAATGCCCTTCGGCTTCAGCTCGGCCGCGCGATCGACGTCGTCGCGGTAGTAGCTGTTTCCGCCGTCGATGATGATGTCGCCTGGCTCCATCAGCGCCGCGATCTGATTGACCGTGTCACCGGCGAGCCCGGCCGGGACCATGATCCACGCCGCCCGCGGCTTCACCAGCTTGGCGACGAATGCTTCGAGCGACGCGGCTCCGGTAGCACCCTCAGCTTCCAACGTTTTCACCGCGTCGGGAAAGACGTCGAAGACGATGCATTCGTGTCCGTCGCGCATCAGCCGACGGACGAGATTGGCTCCCATGCGGCCGAGACCGACCATGCCGAGTTGCATCGCGTGCTCCTAGGTTCCGTTGGATAGAGAGGATTCGGAGGGCCGGACTAGCCGGAGGAGATTGTCGCCGACTTGAGCTCGACGCGCTCCAGCAGCTCGGCCCATGAAGCGACGAACGACTCTGCGCCGTCCTTCTGGAGCTGTGCCGCAAGCGCGTCGATGTCGATCCCTGCCGCGGCGTGGCGCGCGAACGTCGCGTCGGCGTCGGTGCCATCGGCGGAGAGCAGGGAACCCACGGCTCCGTGATCGGCGAAGGCCTCGAGTGTGTTCTGCGGCATCGTGTTGATCGTGTGTTCGGCTGCGAGCGCCGAGATGTAGAAGGTGTCGGGGAGTAGAGGGTCCTTCGTGCCAGTGCTGGCGAAGAGCAGGCGCTGGGGTCGTGCCCCGGCATCTTCGAGTGCGGTCCAGCGTGGCGCGGCGAGGAGTCCCCGATACGCGCCGTAAGTCTGCGCGCCGATCGCCACACCGAGCTGACCACTGAGCCCGGCGGCCAGCTTGTCGGCCACCGCGACATCCCAGCGGGAGATGAACAGCGACGCCACGGATGACACCCGAAGGTCGAGTCCGGCGCTTTTGCGGCGTTCGAGTCCGCGCTGGTAGGCCGCGGCCGCGGCGAGGTAGTGCTCAGGTGAGAACAGCAACGTCACGTTTACGGGAATGCCCGAGAAGATCAGATCTTCGATCGCAGGGATGCCCTCGGGAGTACCCGGCACCTTGATGTAAAGGTTCGGCGTATCGGCCCGGCTATGCAGTCGCTTCGCTTCGGCGACCGTGCTGGCGGTGTCGTGGGCGAGTCGAGGGGAAACCTCGAGCGAGACCCATCCGTCGATGCCATCAGTAGCTTCATGGAGCGGGCGGAAGAGCGCCGCCGCCCGACGGAGGTCGTCGATAGCGAGGTCGAAGAACACGTCTTCAGCGGGGCGACCGGCCGCGGCGCGCATCGCGTCGTCGTAGTCGGAGCTCCCGGTGATCGCCTTGTCGAAGATCGTCGGGTTCGAGGTGAGACCGGTGACTGAGTTCTCGGCGATGAAGCGCGCCAGCGTCCCTGAGTCGAGCAGCGCTCGGGTGATGTTGTCGAGCCAGATGCTCTGACCGGTGTCGTGCAGGCGCGTTGCTGCGTTCATGGGGCTTACCTCCAGGGCGGTGGGCACGGGACGGAGACCCGTCGGGATCTAGCATGGGCGCGATGGCCGGTGACCCTGAGGGTATCGACCCGGAGTCGTCGGTGCTGTTGTCCCACCTGGGGGACATCCTGCGCAAGCGTGTGTCGGCTCACGACATTTCGCCGTTCGTGGTCGGCCTCGCCGGACCCGTCTCGGTGGGCAAGAGCACTCTCGCGGCCAAACTGCTCACCGAGCTCGAGGAACGCAGGGATGCAGGGTCGGTGTCGACGAGATTCGGGCCGGCGGAGGTGCTCGGAACTGATGGGTTCCTCTACCCGAACGACGAATTGGCGGACCTCGGCCTCGAGCTCAGGAAGGGCTTCCCCGAGAGCTACGACAAACCGTTGGTAGAACGCACTCTCGATTCGCTTCGCGCAGGGCGCGAGGTGTCGGTGCCCGTGTACTCGCACGAGACCTACGACATCGTTCCCGGAGCCGCCCGGGTGATTGACCGTCCGGCGGTGCTGATCCTCGAGGGAGTGAACGCGTTGCAGTTTCGCTCGCGCCTCGACCTCGCGATCTACCTCGATGCACCTGTGGGCGCAATCGAGGAGTGGTACGTGGCGCGGCTCGTCGAGCTGGTCGCCGATGCCCCGCCAGGATCCTTCTACGCGGGTTGGGCCGGCTTCACCGGTGAGGAGGTGGATGCCCTCGCACGCGACATCTGGGGTTCGATCAACGCGGTCAATCTCGCGGAGTGCATAGAACCGACTCGAGCGTTCGCCGATCTCGTGGTCGAGAAGGGCCCGGATCACGCGCTGCTCTGCGTGCGCGTCTGCGCCCCGGAGATCTGAACCGGTCGGCTCGGGCAGTAGCGGGGAATGGTGCCATCCCACTCATCGAGCGGCTCGCACTGCCAACTCCAGTCCGGAGCGAGGCGGGGCCGGTCGGCCAGCGCGACCCGACCGTTCGCCCAGAGCAGCTCGGCGAAGGGGTCGTCGTCGGCGGGTGCCCAAGGGAAGAGGCGCGCGAGCACGGCGCTGCACAGATCCGACGGCGGTTCGAAGCTGATGCCGAGGCCCAGCGCGATGTCGCCGGCATGCACGAGGATCTCGTCGCATCCCATAGCCGTGAAACCCTCGGCGTCGGCCATACCGGCCGGGTGGAACGCCCGGACAGTGGGCCCGGCAGCCCGCACGACCGCGGCGAGGATCGTCGCGGAGCTGCGAAGTGTGGTGAGGAGGAACGGCACCTTCCCGGCCGGATCACCGCGCCGCGGCGAGGGAAATGTTCGCCGAGCCTCTGTCGCCAGCTGCACCGAATACCACAAGAGGGTGTCGACGGTGTGGTCGAGGGTCGTGTGGCAGCTCCACGAGAGGGAGCCGGTGGGGACCTCCCAGTCGGCCTCGGCCGCCACAGATAGGCACTCTGCCGCGAGGCCCGCAGCGAGGAGCAGATCGTCGGGATCGAGGGGGCTTCTCACGCGTCCGACTCAATCCGGCGGTTCGGCGAGGGGGGTGCGTGTGTCGGTGCCGCGGTCGCCGTCGGGCCAGTGCCACCACGCGACCTCGGCCTCACCGACCGTCCAGCACAACCAGTAAGGGCGACCACTCGGCGCGAGGGCGTGAAAGTCGACCAGCCCCCGGTCGGGATCGTGAAGCACGACGCCTTCGGCTTCGAGGCCGGCGAGCGCGGTCCGGGCCGCATCTTCGGCGGGTTCCAGGTGACGCCGGCCGTTCGCCGCCGGGCCTTCTTGGTCGGCGCCCTGCTCTGGGTGGTTCTCGCGCCGTGATTGGTCGAGCAGCCCGATGACCTGCTCCACGCGTTCGCCCACCTCGGCCAGCGCGGCGTTGACCTCTTCGGGCGTCCACTCGTGCATCGCCGAACGATAGAACGTCGCCACAAGCGCGCCCCGGTACGCTGCTCGGGTGCAAGCCGCGTACTTCGGCCCCTCGGGCACGTTCACCGAGGAGGCACTCCTCACCCAACCAGATCTTGCCGCCGCCGAGCGCGAGCCGCTGCGGACGATTCCCGAGGTCATAGCGGCCGTCGAGAGCGGCTCGGTTGATGTCGGCATCGTCCCGATCGAGAACTCGATCGAGGGCTCGGTGACCGTCACCCTCGACACGCTCGCGTTCGAGAGCGAGCTCCTGGTGCAACGCGAGGTCGATCTGCCGATCTCGATGAATCTCTGCGTGCGCCAGGGTACGGGTCTGGCCGAGGTGACGAACGTCGCCTCGTATCCACACGCGATAGCCCAATGCCGGGGTTGGCTCGCGACCACGCTCCCCAATGTCAGCATGACCGCCGCGAACTCGACGGCCGACGCTGCCCGCGAGGTCTCTCGCTCGGAACTCGACGGGCGAGCGGCGATTGCCAATTCACTCGCGGCCGAGATTTACGGCCTCGAGATCCTTGCCACCGAGATCGAAGACCACCCGGGGAACCAGACTCGGTTCGTCGTCGTCGGTAGGGGTGTGCCCGCGCCCACCGGTCATGACAAGACCTCAATTGTGTGCTTCCAGCAGACCGACCGCCCGGGCTCGCTCCTCGCGATCCTCCAAGAGCTCTCGGCGCGCGCGATCAATCTCACCAAGGTCGAGTCGCGGCCGACGAAGCGAAGCCTCGGCGACTACTGCTTTTTCATCGACTTCGAAGGTCATGTCGCCGACGAGCTCATTGCCGACTGCTTGCGCAACCTCGCTGCCCGTCAGGCGCGCGTGAAGTTTCTCGGTTCTTACCCGGTGGCGGGGGGAGGGATAGCTCATTCCCGCCGCAAGGCTGCCGGCGAGTCATGGCGTAGCGCGGAACAGTGGGTCGACGGGATCCGCAGTCAGCTGCGCGATACAGATGAGCTCACCCAGCGGAGCGAGTTCCCGTGATCGATCTCAAACGTCTCCGTACCGAAGCCGAGTACCGCTCCGGCATCGAACGCAAGCGCGTCCGCAGCGGTCTCGTCGAAGAGGTGCTCGCGGTCGATGCTGAGCACCGCGCGCTCCTTGCGCGCGTCGAGGAGTTGCGCGGCCGTCAGAACGCGGCGTCGAAGGCGATCGGCAAGGCCGCCCCCGACCAACGCGCCGCGAAGATCGCCGAGGCCGGTGTCTTGAAAGACGAGCTCATGGCCCTCGAACCCTCGTTGAGCGAAGTCGAAGCCCGGGTGCGTGAGCTGGCGCTCCAGGTGCCGAACCCGGCCGACGCCTCGGTTCCCGACGGCGGCGAAGGTGATGGCGAGGTCGTACGCGTCATCGGTGGCGAGCCCCCGGCACCCGCGCTCGACCACGCCGCGTTCGCCGAAGCGATGGGTTTTGTGAACACTGAGAAGGCCGTCGAGATGAGCGGCTCGCGCTTCGCGTATCTGATGCGCGAAGCCGTGATGGTGGAGCTCGCGCTCGTGGCGTGGGTGCTCGGCCAGGTCGGGGCCCAGGGCTTCGTCCCCGTGATGCCGCCGGTCCTCGTGCGGGAGCACGCGATGGAGGAAGCCGGCTTCTTCCCCACCGACCGCCAACAGGTGTACGAGGTCGACGAAGGCGCGCTGTTCATCGTCGGCACGAGCGAGGTCCCGCTATCGGCGCTTCATCGCGGTGAGATCCTCGACGCCGACGCGCTGCCACTGCGCTACGCCGGGTTCTCCTCGAGCTTCCGTCGAGAAGCCGGCACGTACGGCAAGGACACCCGCGGAATCTTTCGGGTACACCAGTTCGACAAGGTCGAGATGTTCGTGTTCGCTTCGCCCGAGACGTCGGCGGAAGAGCACGAACGCATCCTCGCGATCGAGGAAGCGATCGTGAGCGCGTTGGGCCTTCCGTACAGGGTGGTGAACATCGCCGCGGGTGACCTTGGGGCGGCCTCGGCCAAGAAGTTCGACATCGAGGTGTGGCTGCCGTCAGAAGGCCGCTATCGAGAGCTCACGTCGTGTTCGAACTACCACGAGTTCTCGGCCCGTAGGCTCGGGATCCGCACACGCGGCGAGGGCGGGACACAACTGGTCCATACGTTGAACGGCACCGCGTGCGCGGTCGGTCGCATGCTGGTGTTCCTGTTCGAGCACTATCAGGACGGCGGCGCGTTCATCGTCCCTGACGTGTTGCGCTCGTTCACCGGCTTCGAGAGGGTCGAGCCGCGCAATTCGTGACTAGGCGGTTCGGCGGGTCCAGGTTCTCTAGTCTTGTCTCGCTCAGGAGGGATGCCGGAGCGGACGAACGGGACGGTCTTGAAAACCGTTGAGCGCAAGCTCCGTGGGTTCGAATCCCACTCCCTCCGCCAAAAGAAACAGCAGGTCAGGGCCGGATGTTGACCCGGCTCTGACTCCGGCCCATCGCCCCAGGGCGCCTTGGCGGGGCGGGACGCCGCCGTGTCATTGAGCGTGATTGCCGCGCCGCTGGTTGGAATACGAGCGGTCAGATCTGATGTCGGGATCAGGTCGCGTCGTTGGCCGCGACCCTCAGTCTTTGGTGACTCGGAATAACTCCCATGTGCCGGGCACACCTTTGAGCTCCTGGCTGCCGAGTTCCTCGAACTTCGTGGCTTGGCCGGTGACGGAAGCTCGGACCGACGCGGTCACGACGATCTGGCCCGCGCCGGCGAACCCCATTACGCGAGCCGCGAGATGCACGCCGACGCCAGAGATGTCATCGCCACGTCGGTCGACATCGCCGACGTGAATACCGATGCGAACCTCGAGCTCGTCGGCCCCGAGTTCGTCGCGTACGCGTTCGGCCGCGCGTATGGCAGCACCAGCGGAGGGCAGAATCGCGAGGACGCCATCGCCGGTGGTCTTCACGATCGTGCCGCCTGAGCTGCCGACGGCTGCCCGCACGGTGCGGTCGTGTCGGTCAAGGACGGACTTCCAGCGGCTATCGCCGAGGGACACGGCACGTTCGGTGGAGGCGACGAGATCGGTGAACATGAGCGCGGCGACGATGCGCTGCGGGGGTGGGAGTCGTCGTTCACCGACGACAAAGTCCGCGATTTCTGCGACCACGGCGTCGACATCGCCGAGAAACGGGAAGTGATCGGCGCCCTCGAGTTGTACGAGGGTCGCTCCCGGGATCTGTGACGCCGCGAGCCGTACCGCGTCGGCCGGCGTATAAGTGCTGTCGCGTCGGTGGAGCACCAATGTCGGCGTCTGAACGAGTTCGAACAGTTGGTCGCTCGGGCGCGATTTGAATACCGATCCCCAGATCTTGGTCGCGGTTGTGGGGCTTGCGCCGGAGCGACCGGCCCGTGCGTACCAATCGCGAAACGAGGCGTCCGATGCGCGAGATGGGGCGATCTGTTCCAAGAAATTGCTGGCGACGCCGTCAACGTTCTGACGGATCAGGGAGCGCCGGTTCGCGACCCAGTCGTCCCACTGGTCGTCGGGAATCATCAACGGATGATGGAGCACCAGCAGGCGGAGCCGGTCCGGATGTCTCGCGGCGAACCGAGTAGCCATGCCGTAGCTGTCCCACGCGAAGATGACAGCGTCGTGGACACCGGAGGCGTCAACAACGGCGGACACGTCGTCGGCCCACTGGTCGAGGACGGGCCGTTCCCAATCGACGATGGGATCCGACACGCCGATACCGCGGCGGTCGAAGACCACCACCCGGCCCACTGAGCGGAGCCCTTCGAGGAGGCGTACGAATCCGAGATCGTCCTCGAAGACCTCCATCGGGAACAGACCGCCGGAAATCATGACTATGTCGTTCCCGGCGCCACCTCGTATGTCCGGATCGAACACCCGATAGGCGATATGAGTGCCGTCACTGGATTCCGCGTACTTGACCTCACTCACCTTCGCAGTCTTGCACCAGCGTCGAGACACGCCTCGAAACTTGATGACCCGACACCCGAACGCGCCACGCCTGCGTGTCCTGTTCCCGCATTCACCGCACATCGACCGGCGGAAAATCGCCGCGATCCCGGCCGCCCAGTTCGGCGTCGAGGTCGAGGACGAGGTTCTTGTGTCACAGGCCCAAGAGTTGTAGTCATGTCGCGATGAGCGAACTCACCATGAAGAAGCCGCAACGCGAAGCGTTTCTGGCCGACCTGCACATCGGGGTCGTCACCGTCGCTCGCGATGGCGAAGCGCCACTCGCAGCCCCGGTCTGGTACAGCTACGTGCCGGGCGGGGACATTGTGTTCGTGTTCGAGTCAGCGAGTGAAAAGATCAAACTCTTCAAGTCAGCCGGTCAAGCCAGCCTCTGCGTCCAGAACGAGACAATGCCGTATCAGTACGTGACCGTTGACGGTCCGACGGCCGTCGACGACACCGACGATGATGTGGAACGTTCGCTTGCTCACCGCTATCTCGGTCCGGAGATCGGTGATCTCTACCTCGAAACCGTCGCAAACACCATCAGTCTTGTCGCTCGCCTCACACCAACTCGCTGGCGCACCGTGGACTACACCCCGATGCTAGAACGCGTGTTGGGAACCTCGACGCCCTAACGGACCAACCAGGACTGCCCCGCCCGGTGGACCCGCGCTACAACCTCAGACCCCGCCCATTTCCGAAGCGCCCTTTTTCGAGACTTCGGCCGGTACGCCATTCTCGCGCCGGGCTCTGATCGCGCCCGTACCCTGCGGGCAGAAGTCACCATGGTGACCGGATGGCCACCTCGATGAGGAGCCCGGACGCAACCTGGAGCATCAGCCACGGCCGGACGCGGGTGGACCGTCCGTGGAGTGATCCGAAGGCGGCGGTCGCGAGCATCACCCACGGAACGAATGGCAACCAGATGCGTTCGACTTCGGCCTTCGACATCCCGCTCAGATCCGCGATCGCGACGATGGTGAGTCCGGCCCCGACGAGCAACCAGACCTTCCGGTCGCGGAGCCAGACGAGCGCGACGGCGACCGCGGGGCCGAGCGCGAGCGCGAACGCGGCGAGATCGGCGAGCAGAAAGTAGTTGTAGGGCCGGCGGCTCGCGACCCCGGCGAAGTACCGCCGCCTGGTCGCCTCGAGCCCGGAAATCCACCAGAAACCCGCCCCCAGGAATGCCACGAATAGGGGAAGGGTGCCGACCGCGGCGAGCAGCACCGGCCGCAGGCGTCGACGACTGATCGCTACGAACATAGGGATCACGGCCAGCAGCACCAGTCCGTACGACAGGAACGCGGTCACGCCGAAGAGCACACCACCGCTCAACGCGAGGAGATCGGCACGCCGCCCGGCTCGCCCGGTCGCGAGCACGACGAGCGTGGCCGCCCACCCGGCTACACCGATGTAGAAGGCGTCGCCCGACGTCCACCAGATCGCCGCCGGTACGACGACGAGGAAGGGCGCGGCCGTCCTCGCTCGATCCTCTCCGGCCACCTCGCGCAGAGCGACAAGCGCAGCGAGCGCCCCGGCTGCGCCGCCCAAGAAGACCAGCACAGCGTTCCAGCCAACGCCCGAAAGCCCGACGCGGTCGAGGCTCCAGAGCAGGAGCACCATTCCCGGCGGGTGCCCTTGAGTGTCGATGCTGTATCCCGAGATCCTGGAGATGAAGTGCGCCGTAAAATCGAATGGGTTGCCCACCGCCGACACGGTGCCCAGGTACTCGCCGGGAAGCGCATCGGTGAGCGCTCCCCACCCATCTACGACAGCGAGGGAGGCGGCCCACGCGAGCGATCCCAGTGCCACGAACACGAGGAGGCCACGCCAGCTCGCGTCGCGGGCCACGCGGGGGCCGACGATGACGACCGCGGCACCTACGAACAGAGCGGGGAGGGTGTCGACGCCGACGCGCCAGTCGTAGGTTCCCGTGAGCGGAGGCGCCGAGATCTGCAGCCGGCGGCCGACGGCGAGGAGATGCTCGCCCCATGCGCTCGCGATCCACACGAGCGTGCACCACGTCGCCAATGCCCCGATTGCGAGCGACCAGCTTCGGGCGCGCCCTGGTGGGAGCGACGTGACCTCGGTTCCGAGGGGAGGTGCGCCTTCGAGCGCCGCCGCCACGGTGGTCATCGTACTGGCGCCACCACGAGGCGAGTGATCGGCTAGGTGATGAGTTCACCTGCCCGACGACCCCGCCGATGCTCGCGTCGACCCAGCACTAGAACCTGTTCCACGTCTGGGCGTAGGGTGGGTCGCCGGCCCAGAGGGGGAACCACATGTACATCGGCTACACACCCGAGCTCGAGGCACTGCGCGACGAGCTGCGTGCCTACTACGACAAGCTCCTCACTCCCGACGTCGAGGGCGACCTCGCGAGCGGTGAGGGCGTCGGGCCCGTGTCGAAGCAGATCTGGAAGCAGATGGCTGCCGACGGTTGGGCGGGCATCGGCTGGCCGAAGGAGTGGGGTGGGCAGGGCCGCACGCCGATCGAGCAGTTCGTCTTCTTCGATGAGTCGATGCGCGCCGGAGCGCCCGTGCCGATGCTCACCATCAACTCGGTGGCGCCGACAATCATGCGCTTCGGTACCGAGGAGCAGAAGCGGTTCTTCCTGCCGAAGATCCTCAAGGGTGAGATCCACTTCGCGATCGGTTATACCGAACCCGAAGCCGGAACCGACCTGGCGTCGCTGAAGACGAAGGCCGTGCGCGACGGCGACGAGTACGTGATCAACGGGCAGAAGATCTTCACCAGCCTCGCGAGCGCGGCCGACTACATCTGGCTCGCGGTGCGCACGAACTCCGAGGTGAAGAAGCACAAGGGCATCTCGATCATCATCGTCCCGACCGACGCGCCCGGTTTCAAGTGCGAGCCGATCCGCAACTTCGCGAACCTCAACACCAACATCACGTTCTATGAAGACGTCCGGGTTCCGGCTGGCAACCTCGTCGGTGAGGAGAACGGTGGTTGGGGTCTCATCACCAACCAGCTGAACCACGAGCGGGTCACGCTCTGCTCATCGGGTGTGGTCGAGCGTCAACTCGAAGACGTTCGTCGGTGGGCTCAAGAAACGAAGCTCGCCGATGGTCGCCGGGTGATCGACCAGGACTGGGTGCAGCTCAACCTGGCCAGAGTGCACGCCGAGCTCGAGTTCCTGAAGCTCATGAACTGGAAGGTCGCGTTCGACGCGACCCGGGGCGCGGCATTGAACCCGGCCGACGCGTCGAGCATCAAGGTGTTCGGCACCGAGTTCTACCTCGAGGCGTTCCGGCTGCTGCTCGAGATCCTCGGGTCGCACGCCAACGTGCAGGGCACCTCGCCTGGCGCGGTGCTCAAGGGCCGCATCGAGTCACGCGTACGAAGTATGCACATTCTCACTTTCGGTGGTGGCACCAACGAGATGCAGCGCGACCTCATCACGATCTTCGGGCTCGGCATGCCGGGCTCCCCGCGGTAAAGGGCTGACGATGACTGATTCCCTGAACATGGACTTCGGGCTCTCCGAGGAGCAGGAAGCGCTGGTCGAGTCGCTGCGCGGCATCCTCGAGTCGCGCATGACCATGGAGCGACTGAAAGAGCTCGATGCCGATCCCGAGTGGTTCGACCGAGCCACCTGGGAGCAGCTGGCCAAGGCCGACCTCCTGGGGGTGACGGTGCCCGAGAGCCACGGTGGGCTCGGATACGGGATCATTGAGGCCTGCGTGCTGTTGCAGGAAGTCGGGCGGACTGTCGCTCCCGTGCCCTTTCTCCACACCGTCGTCTCCGGCGTGCTGCCGATCGCCGAGTTCGGCACCGCTGACCAGCAGGCGCGTTGGTTGGGGGGCGTCGTCGACGGCAGCGTGGTGCTCACTGCCGCGATCATCGAGAACGAAGCCGAGCCCGAGGCGCCCACGACGCGTGCGACGCGTGACGGCGACTCATGGAGTCTCGTAGGTACCAAGACGACCGTTCCGGTTGGCCACGTTGCCACCGCGATGTTGGTCTCCGCAGCGACCGACGATGGTTCCGTCGGTCTCTTCCTCGTTGAATCCGGCGCCGCCGGCCTGTCGCTCGAACGCCAGACGGTGGTGAGCCACGAGCCGCAGTTCCAAGTGTCTTTCAGCACGACGCCGGCAGAGTTGCTCGGCGACGATCTTGGTCGTGGCAAGGAAGCGGTGGCGCGGATCGTCGCGCTGACGCGCGTCGGGCTGTGCGCGGTCGCGGCCGGGGTGGCCGACAAGGCCCTTCACATCACAGCCGAGTACGCCACGAACCGAAAGCAGTTCGACCGGGCGATCGCGACGTTCCAGGCTGTCGGCCAACGTATGGCCGACGCGTACATCGACACCGAGGCGATCAAGCTCACCATGCTGCTCGCCGCGACCCGTCTGGCCGAAGGCAAACCGGCCGAGCTCGAGATAGCGACCTCAAAGTTCTGGGCCTCTGACGGTGGTGGCCGCGTCGGTCATGCCGCGCTGCACGTGCACGGCGGCATCAGCATCGACCTCGACTACCCGATCCACCGCTACTTCCTCTGGGCCAAGGGCATTGAGTTCACCCTCGGCTCCGGGACGCCGCAGTTGGTCAAGATCGGACGCGTCCTCGCCGCCGAACCCGTCTGAGCGTTGTTGGCGTCAGGGTCGGGCTCGGTGCTCGACGCCGTCGGGACCGGCGATGAGCAGGTCGGTGGCTAGGCCGAGGAACAAGCCGTGCTCCACGATCCCGGCGCGGGCGTGGAGCAGGGCGTTGAGGCGCTCGAGATCATCGATGGGACCGAAGTCGCAGTCGAGTATGACGTTGGTCTCGTCGGTGACGAACACCACATCGTGTTCCTGCATGCGGGTGACGACCGACGCGCCAATTGACTGAAGATACGCGGTCTCGGCCGCGGCGCTGAACGGCACCACCTCGACGGGGAGCACGTGCAAGGTGCCGAGTCGTGGCGACGACTTTGCCCCGTCGACCACGATGACCTCGCGCCGGCTCGCCTGGGCGACGATCTTCTCGTGCAGCAGGGCCCCCCCACCGCCCTTCACGAGGTTCATCCCAGGATCGACTTCGTCGGCGCCGTCGATCGTCACGTCGATCGAGGTCACGCCTTCGCCAAGGTTCGTCAGGCGGATGCCGAGGGCCAGCGCGGCGGCCGCGCTGGCGCTCGAGGTGGGAACCCCGACGATGTCGTGCAACTCGCCGGAGGCGATGAGCGCGCCGATCCGTCGGATCGCGAAGATTGCGGTGGACCCGGTACCGAGGCCGACCGTCATCCCCGACTCGACCCAGTCGACGGCGCGCTCGCCCGCGACCTGCTTCTGACGGGTCGCCCTTTCCGTTGCCGGGTCGTCGGGCGCCGGGTTGTCGGTCATGAGGCGCACGGTACCCCGACGCGGCGATGATGGACGCGTGCACACTCCGGTTCCGCCCCTCCTTTCGCGCCGTTCGAGCGACGAGTACGTCCCTATGCCGTGGCGTCACGTCGATCGTGTGGCGCTCGCTGCTCTGCCAGACGGCATCGGCGACGGCCGACTTCTGACTGCGGCGACGCTGCGGGCTATCGATGCTGGCCACGGTGGCGGCTTCTACGCGGTGCCCATCGAAGCCGAGTCGGACCGCGCCGCGGCCGACGCGACGTTTGCCGGGTCGGAGCCGGTCATCGATGTGCAGACGCATCTGGTGTCGCCGGAACGGTGGGGTCGCGGTGGCGAGGCCCTCGCCGGGTTCCTGCGAATGGTTGACCCCGAGCGCTGGGGCGACGCGCTCGATCCGCGCCTTCTGGCCGCCTCGCAGTGGGCGGCCCAGGTGTTCGGTGGGAGCGAGACCGCGGTGGCGCTCATCACCGCGTTGCCTGGGATGCCCGACGACATGGTGCTTGCCAACGACGAGATCGCCCTTGTGCGCGAGATCGTCGATCGCTATGCCGATGCTCGCCGCGTGCTGACTCACACGATTGTGCATCCCAACCTCGGCGAGGCCGAGCTCGATCGGATGGTCGATTGGCGTGACGAGCTACGGCCGTCGGGATGGAAGGTGTACACGCTGTGGGACCCGCCCGAGCTGAGCGCCGCCCGAGGAGGCCCGGGCGGGTTCTTCCTCGACGACGAAACCTGGGGTTTTCCGTTTCTCGAGCGGGTGCGTGACATCGGGCCGCGCCTCGTGTGTGCGCACAAGGGCATTGCCGGTCCGGTGCCCGACGCGACACCCGCAGGCGCGTCGCCCCGTGACGTCGGGCCCGCGGCGGCGGCGTTCCCCGAGATCGACCTGGTCGTCTACCACTCCGGCTACGACCTCGACGCCCTAACGGAGGAAGCGGGGTACGAGCCGGGCGGCCACGGCGTGAACCGCCTCGTGCGCAGCCTTAGCGACGCCGGGATCGGACCCGGTGCGAACGTGTGGGCGGAGCTCGGCAGCACGTGGTTCCTGATGCTCCGTCGACCGCGGGAAGCCGCGCACGTGCTTGGCAAGTTGCTTCTCGTGGTCGGTGAGGACCGCATCCTGTGGGGGACCGACTCGATCTGGTACGGACCACCACAGCCGCTCATCGACGCGTTCCGCGCCTTCACGATCCCGCAAGACCTGCGCGAGCGCTACGGGTACCCGGAGCTCACAGCAGCGGTGAAGGAGAAGATCCTGAGTCGCAACGCGGCTCGGCTTTACGGAGTGGAGCCCAAACCGCGCGAGGACAGCGCGTGGATCGCCGAGGCCGCTCGCGCGCTCAGCTCCCTCGCCTAACCTCAGATTCCGTGGACGATGCGAACCGCTGGTGGCGTGACGGCGTGCTCTCTCAGATCTATCCGCGCAGCTTCGCCGACTCGAACGGTGATGGCGTCTGGGATCTACGAGGGATCATCTCCCGGCTCGATCATCTGGCCTGGCTCGGGATCGACGCTATCTGGCTTGACCCGATCACGGTGTCGCCGAACCGCGACTGGGGCTACGACGTAGCCGACTTCACCGATGTAGAGCCCAGTCTCGGCTCGCTCGCCGATGTCGACGAGCTGATTGCCGAAGCCAGTCGACGCGGCATTCGCGTGATCCTCGACATCGTCCCGAACCACACGAGCATCGAGCATCCGTGGTTCACCGCGTCACGCGCGTCATGCGACGATCCGAAGCGAGACTGGTTCGTGTGGGTCGATCCCGAGCCTGATGGCGGACCGCCGAACAATTGGCGGAGCAACTTCGGAGGCCCCGCGTGGACGCTCGATGACGCGACGGGTCAGTACTACCTGCACAACTTCACGCCGGGGCAGCCCGATCTCAACTGGTGGAACGACGAGGTGCGAGCAGAGTTCGACCAAATCTTGCGGTTTTGGTTCGAACGCGGCGTTGCCGGGTTCCGCATCGATGTCGCCCACATGGTGGTGAAGGACAGAGAGCTGCGTGACAACCCGTCCGCGACCGCGAACGATCCGCTTCTCGACCAGGTGATGGGTCAGCGTCAGGTCTACAACGCGAACCGGCCCGAGGTACACGAGCTGCACCGCCGCTGGCGGAGCCTCGCGGAGGAGTATGACCCACCCCGTCTGCTCGTCGGCGAGACGTTCGTGCACGACGTCGCGACGATGGCGTCGTACTACGGAGCCGGCGACCAGTTGCAGCTCTGCTTCAACATCCCCCTCGTTCAGCGCCCGTTCGAGGTCGACGCGCTGCGGGAGGTGGTCGAGGAGACAGAACGGGCGATCCCGGAGGGTTCGTGGCCGGTGTGGACCGGAGGGAACCATGACGTTTCTCGTTTTCCGACCCGGTGGGCCGCCGGCGATGCCCGTCGCACGCGCCTGGGGCTCATGATGCTTCTTGCGCTGCGGGGTACCGCTTTCCTCTACTACGGCGACGAGCTTGGTCTTGTCGACACCGAGATCCCAACTGACCGGATCCTCGATCCGGTTGGCATCACGTTCCCCGGCTTCGGCCGCGATCCCGAGCGCACGCCGATGCCGTGGTCGTCGGCACCGGGAGCGGGCTTCACTGACGCGACCGTCGAGCCGTGGCTGCCCTTCGGTGACCTCGCCGCGGCCAACGTCGAGGACCAGCGCCGCGATCCGGAATCGACGCTTTCGTTCACCCGGGATCTGATCCAGTTGCGGGGAGCCGTTCCCGATCTACGCAGCGGTGACTACGAGACGGTCGCCGAAACACCCGACGGCGTGTGGGCGTGGAAGCGCGGTGGGCGCGTGCTCGCGGTTCTCAACTTCACTGAACATCCCCAGGCGATCGACGGTGTAAGCGGGCTCATTCGCCTGACCACCACTCGCCATCGCGAAGGCGAGCGCGTCGAAGGCAACCTCGCCGTCATCGGTCTCGAAGGAGTCATCGTCTGGCTCGACGAGTAGTTAGTCGGGGCCGAAACGCCCTGCGACGGGCGGCAAGCGTGAATCAGCCGTGGGCGGTTGTCCAGGCAAGAAGGTGGTCCGCGTCCCACGTGTTGACGATTCGTTCCTCGGGCACCTCGCAGGCGGCGGCTCGTTCGCATCCGTACGGCTGCCACGAGAGCTGGCCGGGTGCGTGGGCGTCGCTGTCAATCGAGAACAGCACCCCGGTCTCCACCGCGAGGCTCAGCAAACGGCGCGGGGGATCGAGTCGTTCGGGTCGCGAGTTGATCTCGACCGCAGTGTCGAACTCCCGACACGCGCTGAACACCAGCTCGGCATTGAAGGTCGATTCGGGACGACCCTTCCCGAGCACGAGACGACCCGTGCAGTGGCCGAGCACGTCGACGTGTGGATTCGCGACCGCCGCCACCATCCGGTCGGTCATGGCGCCTTCATCCATGCGCAACTTGGAGTGCACGCTCGCGACGACGACGTCGAGCTGCGCGAGTAGATCGTTGTCCTGGTCGAGCCGACCATCGTCGAGGATGTCGACCTCGATGCCGGTCAGGATACGAAATGGCGCAAGCACCTCATTGAGAGCCGCGACCACCTCGAGTTGGGCGATGAGGCGCTCGGGAGTGAGGCCGTGGGCGATGGTCAGTCGGGGCGAGTGGTCGGTCAGCGCGACGTAGTCGTGCCCGAGATCAATCGCGGCGCGCATCATCGTCTCGATAGGAGAGCCGCCGTCGGACCAATCGGAGTGGGTGTGCAGGTCGCCGCGCAACGCGGCGCGCAGGGGTCCACCTGCCGCGAGCTCTCCGTCTTCGTCGACCTCGAGCCGTTCGAGATAGGCCGGGGTCTCACCGGACAGCGATTCGGCGATGACCCGAGCGGTGCTGTCGCCGACGTTCGGCAGATTTTTCAGGCGTCCGGCTTTTGACAGTTCGAGCAGCTCGGCTTCGGAGCGGCCGCGCACTTCGTCGGCCGCGCGCCGGAACGCCTGGATCTTGTAGGAGGCCTCGCGCCTGCGTTCGAGCAGGAACGCAATGCGGTCGAGCGCTTCGGAGGGGAGCACGGGATGAAAGTACCCTGCGTTCGGCGACTCGTTCCCGTGGCCGGATCGCCGGGGAAAGCGCCCGACCGGGCACCCGTATACTCGTGACCGTCGGGAGGGATGACTGAGTGGCCGAAAGTGCTCGCCTGCTAAGCGAGTAGGGGGTGTTTATCCTCCTCGAGGGTTCAAATCCCTCTCCCTCCGCCACTTCTGGGAGCCGAATGACTGCGTCACATGCTCAGGAAACCGCCGCGGCGCTTGGTGGCCTCGGCGCGGCCACACTCGGGGAGTCGGGGGGTCGGGCCATGCGATCACGGGTGCGCGCTGCCTGGCCCGGTGCCCGTCTCGCGGCGCCCGCTTACCCGGTCCGCTGCAGTCCGGGCGACAACCTCGCGATCCACGTAGCAGTCACCGCGGCGCCGGCCGGTTCTGTGCTGGTCGTCGACGTCGGTAACGTCGCCGAGCTCGGCTACTGGGGTGAGGTGCTCACCACCGCAGCGGAGGCGCGTGGCATCGTCGGACTGGTGATCGACGGAGGCGTGCGAGATGTCGCCGCTCTCGCCGCGCACGGGTTTCCCGTGTTCTCGACGCAGATCGCGCTTCGGGGCGCGACGAAGAAGGAGCCGGGAAGCGCCGGCGAGACCGCCCAGGTCGGGGGGGTCGAGGTCGGCCTCGGCGACTGGATTGTCGGCGATGAGGATGGCGTCGCGGTCGTGCCCGCGTCGACTCTCGAAGCCGTGCTCGCGGCGGGTACCGCACGGGCCGAGAAAGAAGACGGGATGTTCGCGGCCCTGCGCTCCGGCCAGACGACCGTCGAGCTCCTCGGACTCGATCCGAGCCAGATCGACATCTCGGCGATACCGCCGACCCCGAGCCCGAGCGCGAAGGAGTCGAGATGAAGGTTTTGGTCGCGACCGATGGATCCGAGCTGTCGGTGACAGCGGCGCATCGGGCGTTCGATCTGCTCGGCGCCCTCACCGACGTGACGGTGCTGGCGGTGCTCACGGAAGTCCCGGGCGACGATGCCGGGGGCTTCGAGGGCTCAACCGAGTCGCCGCTAGAGGAACGCCAGAGCTGGGAGAACGAGACCACCGCGGCCCAGGAGGCGATCAGGGCGACCCTGGCCGAAGTGCACGGGGCAAAAGTCGAGACTCGGCTCGAGGTGGGAGACGCCGGCCCGATGATCGTCTGGGTCGCGGGCCAGATCGGGGCCGACGTCGTGGTCGTCGGTTCGCATGGCCGGGGTGCGCTCAAGCGAATCGTCAGCGGCTCGGTGAGTGAACACGTGGTGCACCACTCTCCGTGTCCCGTTCTCGTGGTGCGACACACCCCGTAGCCGGCCCGGTTCGCGGGCCTTTCTATGCTCCGACGACGTTCGCCGGGGTCTCTCCCGAGAGGACTGCACGCGCACCCTCGCTGGCGATCCGGGCCATGCGCGTTCGAGTCGCGAGCGACGCGCTGCCGATGTGGGGGAGGAGAACTGTTCGCGGTGCCGCGAGGAGGCGGGGGTGGACCTTCGGCTCGGCCTCGAACACGTCGAGGCCGGCGGCGAAGATTGCGCCGGTCTCCAGGGCCTCGGCCAATGCCACTTCGTCGACAACGGGCCCTCGGGCAGTGTTGACGAGGACCGCGCTCGGTTTCATGCGCTCGAGCTCGGCTCGGCTGATGAGATGACGGGTCTCTGGCGAGAGCGGAACGTGCAGGCTCACGATGTCGGCGAGACTGAGCAGGTCGTCGAGATCGACGATGTAGCCCGGGAACCCGGTGTCGTGGCGAGCATGGTGGAGCACCTCCATGCCGAACCCGGTAGCGCGTCGGGCGACGGCCTGGCCGATACGTCCGAACCCGACGACACCGAGCACCGCCCCGTGTACGTCACGGCCGAGGTACTGGTTGATCCCCCAGCCCTCCCATCGTCCGTCGCGCAAATCGGCCTCGGCATCGGACGCGAGGCGCGAGGCCGCGAGGATCAGAAGAAACGCGAGATCGGCGGTGGTCTCGTCGAGCACGCCGGGCGTGTTGCACACCGCGATCCCGTGCTCGGTTGCCGAAGCGACGTCGATATTGTCGTAGCCCACGGCGACGTTCGCGACGACGCGTAACCGCCCGGCTCCGGCCTCGAGCACCTCAGCGTCGATTCGGTCGGTGAGAAGACAAACGATGGCATCGACGGTCGGCGCCGTGGCGACGAGCTCGTCATGCGAGAGCGGCGTGTCCTTGTCGCGCTCGATCAGTTCGTGGCCGGCTTCGACAAGCGGGTCGAGACCGCCATCGGGGAGCCGGCGGGTCACCAGAACGCGTGACATCGCTTGGCCTCAGTTCGTCGGTCGAGTGTGACGTTCATTCGGTCGGGTATTCAACCGGCCCGGTTCAGTGATTCGTGTAGTCGACCGGACCGGAGTCCTTTACGCCTACCGCGAAGCAAAAGCAGTGGATCGGCGCGTGGTCGCTCACGGGACGCAGGCTGTGGACCAGGTTCGGCGGGATGTGTACGAGATCGCCCTGGGCGATCTCGCGCTCCTCGCCGTCGATCACCATGAGTCCGCGACCCGAGGTGACGTAATAGAACTCGTGGGTCGGGTGGGAGTGCGGATCAACGAGTCCACCGCCCGCGATCTCAAACTCGCTGACCAGCTCGAGGTGCCCACCATCGGTGACGTCTTTCATCTCGCGCGGATTGACGAGCCACCAGACTGGGACCGTCCCGTTGTGTTCGATGACTGGCGAGACATCTTCGATCGAGCGCACGTCCATCCGAAGTCCCTTCCCTACACTTGAGTTCGAGTCAGCGTAGTCAGCAGAGGAGAACGGTGAAAAAGCCCCGCGTCGTCATCATCGAAGCCGAGGCCATGACCGCGGAGGCCTGGGAACCATTTGGCTGGTTGCCGGTCGCCGACACCGACCCGCAAGATTCCGAGCACGAGCTCGAGTTCGCGTGGGGTGACCCCCATGTGAACGTGATCGCGCACACCTACGACGAGGTCGAGCACACCGACGACGGAGCGTTGTGCGCGATGCTGTTCCGCCACGACACCCACACCCAGACGCTGATGGCGCTCAACTGCCCTGCGATCGTCGCGGTGGCGCCGGCCGGAGTCGACTTCTCGGACCCCACGCACGTCGAGACCGTGCGGGCGTTCCGGATCGAGGTGCAGGAAGCGTTGGTGCTCGCTCGGGGCACCTGGCACTGGGGGCCCTTCCCGATCGACGAACCGGTGGTGCAGCTGTTCAACGTGCAGGGTCGACGGTACGCGGAGGACAACGCCTGTGTCTCGCTGCCCGAAAGACAGCAGGTGATCTTCGCAGTACGGTCGTGATCCGCGTGGCCTTGGGGTGGTGGTTTTCCCGGAGGTCGGCCCTTGGTGAGAGGATCGCATGGCGCGGACAGTGGTGATCGGCGGCGGTGTAGTGGGGCTTTCCACGGCGATGCTCCTGGGGTGTGACGGGCACGAGGTGACGCTGCTCGAGCGGGACCCTTCGTCTCCGCCCGAGACGCCCGACGCGCTGTGGGAGAGCTGGGAACGCAAGGGTGTCAACCAGTTCCGCGCCCCGCACTACTTCATGCCCCTGTTCCGCGCGACGCTCGAATCTGAGTTGCCCGCCGCTGCCTGTTCCCTCGAAGCCTTCGGAGCGTTGCGCTCGAGCCCGATGGACGCGGCGCCCGATTCGATGACCGGAGGCCGGCGCGACAGCGACGACCAGTTCGTCGCGCTCACCGCTCGCCGCCCCGTCGTCGAGGCCGCTCTGGGCCGGAGCGCGGTGGAGACCGACGGTGTGAGGATCCGTCGCGGTGTTGCGATCGACGCACTCCTGACCGGCGAGTCCACGGTCTCGGGGATCCCGCACATCGTCGGGGTGCGTACCGACTCCGGCGAAGAAATCACGGCCGACCTGGTGGTCGACGCGTCGGGTCGCCGATCGAATCTCCCCGACCGGCTCGACGCGGTGGGTGCGCGGCCGGTCGTCGAGGAGATCGAGGACAGCGGATTCGTCTACTACAGCCGGCACTTCCGCTCGGCCGACGGCAGTGTGCCGGTGAACCTCGGCCCGCTGCTGGCGCACTATGGCTCGGTGTCGGTGCTCAGCCTCCCGGCCGACAATGGCACGTGGGGGCTCGGCATCATCGTCTCGGCCCAGGACACGCCGATGCGAGCGCTGCGCGATGTCACGACCTGGGAAGCGATGTGGCGGAGCTTCCCGCTCGTGGCTCACTGGCTCGACGGGGGCGAACCGATCAGCGACGGCGTTGCGATCATGGCCAAGATCGAAGACCGCCACCGCTCGTTCGTCATCGATGGCGAACCGGTTGCCACCGGGGTCGCCGCGGTCGGCGACGCGTGGGCGTGCACGAACCCCTCCGTGGGCCGGGGATCGGCGATAGGTCTCTTGCACGCCGTCGCGTTGCGGGACCTGCTCCGCGAACCTGACCAGGATCCGCGGGCGTTCTCACGGGCTTGGCACGATGCGACGCTCGATGTAGTCGAGCCGTGGTACCGGTCGACTCTCCGCTCCGACCGGCACCGACTCGGCGAGATCGAAGCTCTGCGTTCCGGCGGGGTCTACGAGACCGACGACCCGGCCTACGCGATCAGCAAGGCGCTCGAGTTCGGCTCGGTGAGCGATCCCGATCTCCTGCGCGCGCAACTTTCGGTCGCGATGATGACGGCGCTCCCCGACGATGCCATGGCTCCGCTCGGCGTGTTCGAGAAGGTGCTGGCGATCGGCGATGCCTGGCGTAACGCCGAAGTTCCCGCGCCCGACCGGGCCGGGTTGCTCGAACTGGTGGGGGCATGACGATGCGGGTGGACAGTGGCGGCGTGGGGATCGAGTACGACGTGCACGGCGCGGGTAGGCCGGTCGTGCTGCTCCACGGGTTTCCCGACTCGGCGAGGCTGTGGCGCAACCAGATCCCGGCGCTGGTCGATGCCGGTTTTCAGGTGATCGTTCCCGACCAGCGCGGCTACGGCCGGTCCGACCATCCCGGCGAGATCGAGGCGTACTCGATCGCATTCCTCGCCCTCGATGTGGTCGCGGTGCTCGACGATCTCGGCATTGAGCGCGCCCACGTGGTGGGGCACGACTGGGGCGCGGCGATCGCGTGGGCCGCGGCGGCTCTCGCCCCCGATCGCGTCGACCACCTCGTCGCTCTATCGGTGGGGAACCCGATGGCGTTCGCCGGCGCGGGGTTCGAGCAGCGTGAGAAGTCGTGGTACATGCTGCTGTTCCAGTTCGTCGGTATCGCCGAGCAGTGGCTCAGCGACAACGACTGGGCGAACTTCCGCGAGTGGATGGGCCACCCCGATGCCGACGCGGTGATCGCAGATCTCGAAGCCACGTCGTCGCTCACCACCGCGCTCAACTGGTACCGCGCCAACGTCGGACCGGACACGTTCGTCGGTCCGCCGCTCGAGCTGCCGTCGATCCAAGCACCGACGCTCGGGGTGTGGAGCTCGGGCGACCACCATCTCCTCGAGCGCCAGATGACCGACTCCGAGCAGTACGTCACAGGGTCGTGGCGGTACGAGCGCGTCGAAGGCGCGGGTCACCACATGCAGCTCGAGGAGCCGGAGACGATCAACCGGCTCTTGCTCGACTTCCTGCCCACATAGGTTTGTCGGTCGGCGGGTGTGCGACGATTCGGCCCGTGATCTACGAGCCCGGGGCAACTCCCGACGTCGCCGAGCCCTCGGCGACGGCCGTCTCGGCGTGGACTGAATCTGAACCGCCCGCGGGCACGCTCACCGGCTTCGCCCGGCGGATCACCGATCTCGGTCTCGGCGCTGCGAGCATGCTCGCGATGGGGATGGTGGAGGCCGTCGAACGGTTCGTGCCCGGGGAACCCCGCCCGCCCGGGCCGCCGCCGACCCCTGGGGTGCTGCGTCTCGTTCCCGGCGCGCTCGTCGGTGCCGGACTCATCGCGCAACGTCGCCTTCTCGATGTCACCGCCGCGGCCGAACGCAACGCGACTCGGATCACCGGCGTCGCGAAGGACGCACCGCTGGTGGGGGTCACCTTCCGATCGGCGGAGGGCTACCTCGCGGAATGGAACGATCGGGGCGCAGCCGTCCAGGCCCGGAACCGGGCGCTCCTCGGCGAGTTCGTGCGCCGGCTCGCGCCTGAGCTCGCTACCGCGGTCCTCACCCAGCTCGACATGAACGCTCTGGTGGCGCAGCTCCCGATCGACTCGATCATCAGCCGAGTAGACATAGACGCCTTGCTGGAGCGGGTCGACGTGCAACGCATCATCGACCGCGTCGACGTCGACCAGATCGTGTCGCGCGTCGACATGGACGCGATCATGACGCGGGTCGATATTGTGCCCATCGCGCAGGAGGTGATCGCTGAGGTCGATATCGGTGCGATCGTCCGGGCATCTACGGGCAGCATCGGTGGTGACGCTCGCGACGGCGTGCGTATCACGTCGATGCGCATCGACGGGTTCGTCGGCAAGGTCGCCGACCGGTTGCTGCTGCGCCGAAAGCCCCGGGCCACCGTGGTAGAGAACTACGATCCCGCCCGATTCGAGTCGGAACCTGCAAACAACGTCGACGACCTCATCGACGACCTGCACGATGCCAAGAGAGTCGATGGAGGTGACGGCGCGTGACCGCCCCCACCATTCGCAACCCGAGGGCCCGAGCGCTGCAGGGAAGCAGAGCCGGCATTGTAAGCCGGGTGTTGGCCGACGGCATCGACTACATGGTCGTCTTCGCGATCTACTTCGGGATCCTGATCGCCGTCGGTGTCGCCGATTATCTGCTCACCGCCACCAAGTTCAAGATTTCCCATCCGCCGGTTGGAGTCACGATCGTCGTGCCGTGGCTCATCTTGATCGCGTACCTCACAGCCGGTTGGGGAAGCACTGGGCGCACCATCGGGAAGTCGATCATGGGTCTCCGGGTTGTCACGAGCATGGGGCTTCGGCTTCCGACCCGCCGTGCGTTCCTCCGGGCGGCATTGTGCGCGATCTTGCCGTGGGTGTTGCTGTGGGTCGTGATCAGCCGGAAGAACATCGGCATTCACGACATTCTCTTTCGTTCCGCGGTCGTTCACGACTGGACCGCCGGCACCTGATGCGCGTCGGCGTCACGCGTGCTGTCGGTCAGGCTCTCGTCGTTGCTGATCGTCCAAATGATGGAGCAAGGGGAGCTGCTGCTCATCAGAACCCAACGAGGGAGTTCAAGGTGCTCGTAGAACCGTGACTTCGACTCTCGACCCGTGATTCAGGCGGGGGAGCTGATTCACGCGCATCTACGATCGGTAGGACCGGATACCTCGGAGCAACCCCGGAGGAGTGAGTCGAGTGGAAGACGGCGCGGCGCGGCGGGTGTGGCAGTTCGCGGAGCCGATCCATGCCGTCACCTACTTCGCGCCCGAAACCCGGGCTGCGACCGACGCGCTGGGGCTGCGTGGCGGCTGGATGAGCTACTTCGGGTGCCGCGCCGCGCCCCTCGGACGGGTGCCCGCTCCCGTCGTCGTGGCAACGTTCTTCAACTTCCATCCCGTGATGGTCGCTCGCGCCGTTCCCGAGGTGTGGAAGCACGCGACGCCCGAGCAACTGCTCGATGCTCGCCTCACTGCCGCGGGCGACGTGCTCGAACGGATCATGGGTGATGAGATCTACGGACCGGGCCTTCGCCGAACCGCGGAGCTCGCTGGGCGCGCGGCTGACGCGTGCGACACCGTCGGGCGGAGTCTCGCGGCAGGGAACGCTGCCATCCGACGCTCAGCGGTACCGCACTTAGCGCTCTGGCAAGCCGTCACAACTCTGCGTGAGTACCGCGGAGACGGTCATGTAGCGACGCTGCTTCGGCACGAGATCGCGCCGTGCGAGGCGTTGGTGTTGCAGGGAGCAACCGGCAGATCGCCCGTCGATGGCTTGCAGAGCGGTCGCGGCTGGTCGAACCCGGAATGGTCAGCGGCCGCTGAGGCACTCCGCGCCAGGGGTTGGCTCACCGCCGACGGGGCAATCAGCGACGACGGGCGCCGGGCTCGCGACGAGGTGGAGACCGAGACCGACCACCTCGCTCTCGCGCCGTTCCGCGCGCTCGGCAACGATTCGACCGGGGACCTGGTTGCCGGGCTCCGTCCGCTAGCGGTATGGGTGATGTCGGCCGGCGCGGTTCCGGCCGCCAACCTCATGGGCGTTCCGTGGCCGCCGGCTCAGCCGGGCCGCGAGGCACCGATGGGGTTGCCATAGATCGGCCCTTCCTTCACGAAAGCCCCCGTGTGCGGCGCGTAGATCACCATGCCGCCGCCGGTGTACATGGCGACGTGATCGCTGCCTCCCGGCCCCCAGAAGAGAAGATCTCCAGGTTGTAGAGCGCCGAGAGAAACGTGCGGGAACATGTCGTACTGCGCGCCCGAGTAATGCGGCATTGAGACCCCACCTGCTTGCCATGCCCGCATGGTGAGCCCGGAGCAGTCGTAGGAGTCGGGCCCGGCGGCGGCGTAGACGTACGGCTTCCCCAGCTGTGCCCGTGCGAACGCGATCGCCGCCCCGGCGCCGCCCGACGAGGCCGGACCGGACGAGTTGCCGCCACCGCCCGATGAGACACCACTCGATGAGCCACCGCCGCCGGAGCTGATGTTGCCGGAGCTGATGTTGCCGGAGCTGATGTTGCCGGAGCTGATGTTGGCGGAGTTGCCGCCGCCAGTTTGCCCGCCGCGGGACTGGATCTCGAAGGTTGGTGACGCCGAGCGCGGCGCGGTGAGGGCAAGCGCCCGAGTGGTGGCGTCGGCCTGTCGGCGTTGTTCTTCCTGTTGCACCAAGGTCGCGAGCTCACCCGTCACCTGGCCGAGCAGCTGCGACTGGCGGGTGTTCGCCGCTTCGATCTCGTGTTGCGATTTTTCGATTAGATCCTGCTCGGCCTTGGCTCGTTCAATGGCCTGGTCGAGCTCGACCTTGCGCGCCGCGAGCTCCTCCTGCGCACTTCGAAGCTGCGCGACCAACTTGTTCTGCGTGTTCGAAGCGGCGGCTGCATACTTCGACCGGGCAGCGAACTCGCGCGCGTTGACGACCTCGATCGCGTCGAGCGGTGAGGAGGTGCCGGCACCCTTGTACACGTTGAGCGCTCGCTTGCCGAGGAGAGCGCGGAGCCGATGGCGCTCGGCCTGGGCCGCGTGGATCCGGGTCTGAGCGCCATCACTGGCAGCCTGAGCCTGATCGCGGCGATAACGCGCCCCGTTTGCCGCTTCAGAGAGCGCATCGATCTTGCTCCCGTTGGCGTCGATCTGCGATTGCAGGGCCGCTGCCTGCACGCGCTTCTCGTCGACGGGAGCAGCGGCTGCGACACCCACGGGAATTAGGGTCCCTGCGAGCGCGGCGACGACCACAAGCGGGATCAGCCGAATGGCCCGGTGGTTCATGCGGGACTCCCTTTGGCGACGCCTCGGTCCGTCCTAACTGATCATGTTCCGGTGACGTCCTGTCGACCAGAGCGCTCGTCGCGCCGTCGGCCGCGCTCCGAGATGAGGAACGCGGGCGACCCGTCCACTTTAGGGGATGACCGTGAGGGGTGGCTACCGCCGGGTCCCGTCGTCGTGGGTCAGGCCAAGGGCACCCTTGCCGTTAGAGGTCGATGCAACCGGGTCGACCCCGGTGGTCGCCAGACCCGTCACCTAGACTCGCAACGCACGGTTTGCGCTCGTAGCTCAACGGATAGAGCATCTGATTACGGATCAGAAGGTTGGGGGTTCGATTCCCTCCGAGCGCACTGAACGTCTTCCCAGGTCACAGCGGGTTTCACGCCCGCTGACGACCTGAGCGGGAAGCGTTGGGTGGGCTTAACGCGTCGGATTTGCTAACCAACTTCGTTCCGACCGCGTCGCGTCTCCTGGTCCTCGGTGCGCATATGCACTCCGAGGAGGCACGCAATGACGGCAATGCGGCGCGGACGGAGCTGGTCGTTCGTGGTTTGGGTGCCCGACGGACCCGGTCGACGTCAGGTGTGGCGCGACAAGGGCGGGGGATGCCACTGGGCCGCCGTCCACCCGCCGGCGTCGAAGTCCGGGCGAGCTACGTCTTCAGCCGGAAGATCGAGTCGTCCGACTCGATCTTGCTCCCGGAGCGTGGGAGGAGCTGGCCGACGCAGCGGCGGCGACTGGCATGAGCACCGCGCGCTATGCCGGTGAGGTTCTCGAAGCAACATTCCGGGACCTCGGATGGCGCGCCCGACCGTGACGACAGCATCGAAGTTGTCACAGGTGGCCGCTACCTTGAATCCACCGGTGCGGCCTTCCCGTCCGGGTTTCCGTCCCGACCAGAGAGCCCGTGTGGATGTCGGCTCCATCGAAGTCACAACTGAACCGAGCCGGCAAACGCCTCCGGTCGTGGGCGCGCGGCGAACTCGTGGAGGAGCAGCAATACGAATCGGCGTTGGCCACACTTCTCGCGCATCGGGCTGCGCACCAATATCCGCTCATCAAGGCCAACACGGCCTCCGCTCAATGGTGACGACCGAACAGTGCGACATTGAGATGACGCAACGGCTCAAGCGCGCGCCAACGATCATCGACAATCTCCGCCGCGAGCCGACGATGGCCCTCTCGAGCATGCAGGACATCGGTGGTTGTCGTGCAGTTCTCAATTCGGTCGACGAGGTGTGGCGCGTACAGCGTCGCCTCTCGCGGAATAGACCTCCGGTGCGCGTCACCGACTACATCACTGCGCCACGCTCATCGGGATACCGGGGCGTTCACGTCGTCGTCCAGTACGACGACCGCAACATCGAGGTCCAGCTACGGACGCGGATGATGCACGAGTGGGCCATCACGGTCGAGGCCTTGAGTGGCCGGCTCGCAACCGACATCAAAGGCGGGACCGGGCCCGCTCCCGTTTTAGCGCTGCTCGAAGCGATCTCCCAGGCCATGGCGCTCGAGGAAGAGGACGCTGTCGTCGGTCCAGATCTCCAAGGCACCATCGAGAGCCTCCGCGCGGAAGCGGTACCCTTTCTGTCAGGAGGTCCGCGATGAA
The DNA here is from genome assembly GCA_025363815.1 of Actinomycetes bacterium. Lineage (GTDB taxonomy): Bacteria > Actinomycetota > Acidimicrobiia > IMCC26256 > JANYLB01 > JANYLB01. Next base: position 21,018 of record JANYLB010000057.1, on the reverse strand, counting down.
CGAGCCGATCCAGCACTTCCTGCTCGTCTTCGACCACGAGCAGGGACACCTCATCGACACCGAGGAGTTCGGTACCGACGGCGATGCCGCCTTGGCCGCGTACGCAACCAAGGAGCGCGAGTATCGAGACCGGGAACGGATTGAGATCGTGCTCGTCGGCTCGGACAGTCTCGAGACGGTCAGGTTCACGCACGCGAACTACTTCGACGGCTCGGTCACCGTCTCCAAGTACCTCGCCGGTATCTGACGCGTTCGATCTGAATCCCTGCGGCCGCTCAACCTCGACCGGAGCGGCGCTTGCGCTCTCGGATTGGACCAGCGATGTCGACTCAGCGACAGGGCGCCTCTTGCTAACCAGCTGCTAACCAACTTCGTCAGGCCCGCGTCGCGTCTTATGGCGCCGACGCGCTGATGCCGCCCTGGGCCACGGTCCGGGCGAGAATCCCGAGAGTGGCTCGTAGTGCTCCCTCGGAAAGGACTGGGAAGATCCCGGCGTCTTTCCAAACGGGATCGATGGAAGTCCAGTCGTAGTACGAGGTGATGAGGGTGCCGCCAACGACCGGCACGAGCGTGTACCCGTAGATGTGGCCGATTGGCGGGCGGATCTGTCCGAGGATCGTCCACGCGATCTCGCGGTCGGGAACGAACGTCGTGATGGTGACGGTCACGTCGTAGAGGCCCATCGGGTAGTCGTTCAGCGCCTCGCGATCCATGTGCACCACGAAGCTGTCGCCTACCGCGGTCACGGGCACACCGGTGGCTGATAGCAGCATCCCGGAGCTGTCGATCGCGACATGACCCCGTGGATCACAGAGCAGCCGAAAGATCGTCGCCGGGTCAGCCGCGATGGTCCGCTCGACCTCCAACCGACCAATGGTCATGTCTGCATCCTCTCGGCCCCTATGGGCTGATGCCCTCCAACTAGTCTCAAAAAGAGTAGCTCTGCATCTCGGATCGAATGGAAGTAGAACGTGTGGAAGTCGATGAAGCTGAGCGTTCTCTTCATCGTCGTCGTGGGACTCGTCGCAGGCGGTTGTGGGCGCGACTCGAGCTCGGGATCGCGCGATATTTCGACGCCGACCACGATCGCCGTGAAGGCCAACGGGACTATCACTGTTGCGGCGGCGGCGTCATTGACCGAGGCGTTCACCAAGATCGGCTCCGACTTCAAGCATACGAATCCGAACGTGACGGCCAGGTTCAACTTCGGTTCGTCGGGCACGCTGGCGACCCAGATTCAGCAGGGGGCTCCGGCCGACACGTTCGCGTCGGCCGACGAAGACAACATGAAGAGGTCGACAGCCGCGAACCTGACCGACGGCCGGCCAGTCATCTTCGCCAAGAACAAGCTCGTCATCGTCACCAAGCCGGGCAATCCGAAGAAGGTCAAGACGTTGGCTGACCTGGTCGACCTCGACGTCGTCTCGCTCTGCGGCGACACTGTGCCGTGCGGGAAGTACTCGGCGCAGATCTTGCAGACTGCCGGGGTGAAGATCCCTGAGACGAAGATCACCCGAGCTCAAGACGTGAAGGCGGCACTCGCTGCGGTAACGACGGGTGACGCCGACGCGGCAATCGTTTACACCACGGACGCTAAGAGCGCCGGGAACAGTGTCGAGGCCGTCATGATCCCCGACGCGCAGAACGCCACCGCGACGTACCCGATCGTGACGCTGGCCGCGAGTGGGAACAAGGCCGCATCGCGGGCGTTCATCGCCTACGTCACCTCCTCGAAGGGTCAGGCAACATTGCGCTCGTACGGATTCTTGCCGCCGTCGTGAGCGGGCGAGGGCGGCGACTGCCATGGTTGGCGGTGCTCTTCGCCCTCGTCGGGTTCGCATTCATCGCGCTTCCCCTCATCGGTCTGATCCAACAGGTCTCCTGGGGGAGTCTCTGGACCGATCTCAGGACGCCCGAGGCGACGGCAGCGTTGCGTCTCTCCGTCATCTGCTCGCTGTGGGCGACGGCGCTCTCGGTGCTGTTCGGCGTGCCCCTGGCGTTCGTGCTCGCACGCGTCACGTTCCCCGGGCGTTCGATCGCGCGCGCGCTCGTCTTGTTGCCGCTGGTGGTTCCACCGGTCGTCGGTGGCGTCGGGCTGTTCTATGCCTTCGGACGCGAAGGGCTCGTCGGTCAGTACCTCTACGACTGGTTCGACATCCAGCTGACGTTTTCGACTGCCGGAGCCGTCATGGCTGAGACGTTCGTCGCCATGCCGTTCCTCGTCATCACCGTCGAGGCGGCACTGCGATCGATGGACCGGCGCTACGAGGACGCGGCGGCAACGTTGGGCGCCCGACCGATGACGATTGCCCGTCGGGTGACGCTCCCACTCATCGCTCCTGGTCTCGTTGCCGGGGCTGCGCTGGCGTGGGCGCGGGCACTCGGTGAGTTCGGTGCCACGATCACCTTTGCCGGCAACATCCAGGGCCGGACTCAGACGACTCCGCTGGCGGTGTACCTGCTTCTCCAGTCGAAACCGGATGTGGCGATCGGCCTGAGCATTGTGCTGCTGGCCGTGTGTGTGGCCGTTCTCGCGCTCCTGCGCGACCGTTGGCTTGGGTTCCGATGAGCCTCGTCGCCCACGTAGTGGCCCACGTCGGGTCGTTGGACCTCGACGCAGCCGTAGAGGTCGACGAGGGGGAGACCGTTGCGATTCTCGGTCCCAACGGGGCGGGAAAGACCACGTTGTTGCGTGCTCTAGCCGGACTGGTTCCGCTAGAAGCCGGGCGAGTCACGCTCGATGGCGTCGTCCTCGATGACGGAGCCCGTGTCTTCGTCGCGCCGGAGGGCCGGCCCATCGGCGTCGTCTTCCAGGACTATCTCCTGTTCCCGCACCTCTCGGTGCTCGAGAACGTTGCATTCGGGCTGCGCAGTCACGGAATTCGCCGGGCCGCGGCGCGAAATACGGCGACGATCGCGCTCGAGCGGGTCGGTCTCGCCGACCTCGTCGACATGAAGCCTCGGGAGCTCTCCGGTGGCCAGGCTCAGCGCGTTGCACTCGCGCGTGCCACAGCTTCCGAACCCCGACTGCTGCTCCTCGACGAACCGCTCGCCGCGCTCGACCAGAGCGCGCGTGGGACCACGCGTCGCGACCTGCGCGCGCACCTCGCGACGTTTTCGGGAATCCGGCTGCTCGTTACCCACGATCCACTCGATGCCGCCGCTCTCGCCGACCGTCTCGTGATCCTGGAACAGGGTCGCGTGATCCAGACCGGATCGTTCGCCGACGTCTCGGCCCACCCCCGTTCGAACTACGTAGCGGAGCTCGTCGGCGTGAACCTGTTGCGCGGTCTAGGCCACGGCGACCACCTCGAGCTACCGAGCGGCGCGATGGTGGTCGTACCCGGTGCCGGGTCCGGGGAAGCACTGGCCGTCATCCATCCTCGCTCGATCGCGTTGCACATCCAACCGCCGGCTGGTAGCCCGCGCAACGTTGCCGCGGGCAGTGTCGAGAGCATCGAGTCGCTCGGCGACCGAGTCCGCGTGCGGATAGCGGGCTCCGTGCCGCTGATCGCCGAGATCACACCCGCGGCGCGCCGCGACCTCGATCTGGGCGCGGGAACGCCCGTGTGGACATCGTTCAAGGCGACAGACGTGACGGTGTTCCCGGTATGACCGGTGCGTTTGGCTCAGCGCGACCGCTTTGCCCGCGTTCGAGATCTCGGTGATAGCGCCGCCGACCGATTGACTCGCCGTCAGCCCAGGAGCTCGTAGTCGTCGGGATTGGGCTCGAGGGTGCGTTGCCAATACTCGAGCAGCGTGAACGGCCAGTTCTGCGCGACACGACCCAGCTCGTTCTTGTACCAGCTGGTGGCGTCGGAGACCCCCCACGCCATCGCGCGGTTTTCCGCGTCGACGGCCAGATTGAACGCGTCGTGCACCTCGCCGCGAACGTCGAGCGCCCGGTGGCCGCCTGAGAGGAGAAGCTTCAGGCAGCCGAGGATGTACCGCACGCCGCACTCGGAGAAATAGATGATGCTGCCGTTGATCACGATGTTTGTGTTCGGGCCGTAGAGACAAAACAGGTTCGGGAAGCCGGGAACAGTGATACCGAGATACGCGCGCGCGTCGCCCCCCCACTGTTCGTGGAGATCGACTCCGCCGCGACCGGAAACCGTCATCGGCGTGAGAAACTTCGATGCTTCGAACCCGGTGCCGTAGATGATCACGTCGGCTGCGTGCTCCACCCCATCGCTTGTCACGATGCCCGTCGGTGTGATGCGGGTGATCGATTCGGTTACGAGCGTGACGTTGTCGCGTTTGAGCGTGCGCGCCCAGATGCCGTTGTCTCGCAGCATCCGCTTCGTGCCGGGGGGATAGCTCGGGAGGGCGTTGGCGAGAAGATCGGGCCGATCGGCGAACTCAGCCTCGATGTAGGCGGCCATGATCATCCGGACGAGCTCGTTCGTGCCACTGACCGATCCGAGCGTCCGGTCCCAGCCCTCGTCGACGCGCACAGCTTCGATCGACGCGTCGCCCATTTTCCAAAAGATCCAAAAGCGGTTCCACTCGCTGTACGACGGCACGTGTCGGTAGAGCCATCGCAGGCCCGGTGCGACCTCGTCGTGGTAGTCGGGCGTAGGGATCAGCCACGGAGGTGTGCGCTGGAACACGGTGAGCTCACCGACCGTCGGTGCGATCTCGGGGATGAACTGCACCGCGCTCGCGCCGGTGCCGATCACCGCGACGCGACTGCCGGCGAGATCGACTTCGTGGTCCCACTGTGCGGAGTGGAACGTGCGCCCGGCGAACGACTCGATGCCATCTATGTCGGGCGTGAGTGGCCGGTTGAGCTGGCCGACAGCACTGATCACTGCGTCGGCCTCGATCATCGTGTCGTTCCCGAGCGCGTCGCGGGCCCGGATGGTCCAGCGGTTGGCGGCATCGGACCACACCGCGGAACGCACCTCCGTTCCGAACCGCACGTGGTCGCGCACCGCGAACGCGTCGGCGCAGTCGGCGAAGTAGCCCTGCAAAACCGATTGGGTCGAGAAATGGAACGGCCAGTCGTGGCGCTGCGCGAACGAGTAGCTGTAGTTGTGGTTCGGGTTGTCCACGCGACAGCCGGGATAGGTGTTCTCCAGCCAGGTGCCACCGACATCGCGGTCCTTCTCGAGCACGACGAAGGGGATGTCGGCTTGTTGCAACCGGTGCGCGGCGAGGATGCCCGACATTCCGGCACCGATGACGACCACTGTGAAGTCGGTTTCGGGTGCGATGTCGCCGCGACTCCAGTCGGGCGCGCGGCCGTCGCGGTCATGCACAGCCAATTCCTCGGAGAGGAGCGGTAGGTACGCTGCGAGACCCGTCTGACCGACGGCGTGCTCCATGATCCGTAGCAAGACGGCCTCTGATGCCGGCGGAGTTGCGGCGTAGATCCCGTCGCGGAAGCCGATGAGGACATCAAGGGCGAGCGCCCTGGCCGCGGTGAGTTGCTCGTCGGTCAGGCCTCCCTGTGGAAGCGAGCCCAGTAGCGGATCGGGACGGAGATCGTCACGCAGCAGCGACAGGTCGCCGGTGAGGTAGGCGAGCGCCGGGAGCAACGGCGGGATTTCGGCATCCTCGAGGGCCCGCGCGATCTCATCGGCGCTTTCGGCGATCGGTTCGATTGCGTCGACGAACGGACTCGCCGTGAAGGCCTTACCCTCATTCATTCCGTAGTCCCTTCGGCACTGCCGCGATCGGAAACCGCTCGACGATCTGTAATCTAGGGTCACCGGCTACGGATGTTCGCAGGTCAGGGGTCGTGTTGCCGGAGAGTGGTGTGGCGGAGAGCGCGCCGGAGCGTGTGGTCGTGGTGGGTGGCGGGGTCGGTGGGCTCGCGGCTGCACTCGCGCTGGGCCGTGCCGGGTATCCAGTGGTGCTGCTCGAAGCTGATCCGCTGCCGATCCTCGCCGATGCCGAAGCGGCTTTCGCGGCCGAGCGCAAGGGCGCTCCCCAGGTCCATCAGACCCACGGTTTCCTCGCCCGCATCGTGGTCGAGCTACGTGAGCGTTTTCCCGACGTGCTCGAGACGCTGTTGGCCTCTGGATGCACCACGATGCCGGCGGTGGCCGACTTCGGTGACGTCGAGCCGGGCGATTCCGACCTCGCCGCGCTGATCGTGCGCAGGACCACGTTCGAGTGGGTGTTGCGCCAGGCGGTTGTGGCCGAGCCGCTGATCGAGATGCGGACCGATGTGCGCGTCACCGGTGTCACCGGCGCGACGCAGCCCTGGTCCGACGGCGTCGTCGTGGTCGACGGGGTCGAGCTCAACGACGGCAGTCACCAGCCTGCGGGTGTGGTCATTGCGTCGACCGGGCGGCGCGGCGCGATTCCCGAGTGGCTGGGCGCGCACGGCGTCGACGTTCCCGAGACGATCGTCGAGAGCGGACTCATGTACCTATCGCGCTGGTACCGGCTTCCCGAGGGATCGTTCTCGGTGCTCGATCCGAAGCTCATGGGCGATCTCGGCTTCGTGAAGTACATAGCGGTTCCCGGCGATGGGAACACGCTCTCGGTGACCCTCGCAATCAAGGCTGAGGATCGTGACCTACGGGTCGCACTCTCGGATCCCGATCGGTTCGAGCTCGCGTGCCGTGCCCTGCCGGGCCCAGACCAGTTCTTCGCGAGCGGTTCACTCGAGCCGTGTGGTCCGGTCCGACCGATGGGCGGGCTGCTCAACCGCATCCGTCGGTTCGTCGACGACGACGGACGACCCACCGTGCTCGGCTTCCACGCGATCGGTGATGCCCACACCTGCACGAACCCCCTATACGGACGCGGCTGCTCACTGGCAATCGTGCAAGCGCTGCTCGTGACCGACGCGCTCATCGAGCACCCCGACGACCCCTCAGAACGCGCGCGGTCCTACGAGAATGGGAGTCGGCGCGAAGTCGAGCCCTGGTACGAGGTCTCCGTGCAGATGGATGAGCTCGGTGCCGATCCCGCCGGTCTCGCCGGCATCGGGCCGGGCGACAACCCTGGCGGGAAGGCAGTGGCCGCGCTATTTGTAGCGGCAGCGACCGACCCGATCATCGGCCGCGGTCTGGCCCGGTTCTGGAACCTGTTGGCGACGCCCCGCGACCTCATGAGCGACGGCGAGTTGCTCACGCGCATGGCTGCGGTGATGGCCGATCCCGACGCTTACCCGGTTCCCCCCCACAACGGCCCGTCGCGCGTCGAGCTGCTCGAGGCGATAGCGGCCCCAACCGACAACTGACGGAGACGAACCTGTGAGCTCGGCGATCAGCGAACGCGTCGTAGGTGTGAACGGCGTCGATCTCCACGTCACCGAGGCCGGGTCCGGTCCACCGGTGATATTCGCTCACGGGTTCCCGGAGCTGGCTTACTCGTGGCGCCACCAGATCCCCGCGCTGGCCGAGGCCGGCTTCCGCGCGGTTGCGCCCGATCAGCGCGGCTATGGACGGTCGAGCCGCCCGCCGGCGATCGAGGACTACGACATCATCGCGCTGACGGGCGACCTACTCGCGTTGCTCGACGAGCTCGGCGAGGAGCGAGCTGTCTTCGTCGGCCACGATTGGGGCGCGATGGTCGTCTGGCAACTGGCGCTGCTAGCGCCGGAGCGGGTCGTTGGAGTCGTCGGGATGAGCGTTCCGTTCATCCCCCGACCCTCGATGCCGCCGGTGCAGATGATGCGACAGCTATTCGATGACCTGTTCTTCTACATCGTCTACTTCCAGGAACCGGGCGTCGCCGACGCCGAGCTCGGCCGCGATCCCGCGAAAACGATGCGGCGAATGCTTGCGGGGCTCGCGGACACGGGCGACGAGATGCCCGACCTGACCGCGGCCTTGGCGAACGACGGTCGGGGCTTCGTCGACCGCCTCCCGGAGCCGAGCGAGCTGCCCGGCTGGCTGAGCCAGAGCGAGCTTGATCACTACGTCGACGAGTTCTCGCGTACCGGATTCACCGGTGCCATCAACTGGTACCGAAATCTCGACCGCAATTGGGAGCTCACCGAGCATCTCGACGGTGCGAAGGTCAGCGTGCCGTCGTTGTTCATCAGCGGCAGCCGCGACCCGGTGTTGGCGATGACTCCCGCGTCGGTGATGGACGGCTGGCTCAACGACCACCGGGCCACCCTGCTCGTCGATGGAGCGGGCCACTGGGTGCAGCAAGAGAAGCCCGACGAGGTCAACGCGGCAATCGTCGGCTTCGTCGAGCAGATCTACCGGTAGGCCTGACGCTCCCGGGGCTCGAGGCGGGCTGAACGCCAACGGAGGTCATCGAGGATGACTGCGCAGGCGAGGCCGTCGGCGAACGTGGGTGCTCCGGTAGGCGCGCGTCCGTCGCGCACCGCGGCGCACGCGATGTCGACAAACTGCTGTATGGGTTCGTGGTGTGGATCGACGCCCTGCTCGGCGGTCGTTCTCCTGTGTTCCTCCCGCTCGCGGTTGGAGTGCCGCACGGTGATGCGTGCGTCGGCCGTGACTTCGACGACGGCACGTGATGTGGTCACGACGAGGCGAGGTACGAGCGATGCTGCGGCCGCAAACGACGAGTCGATGGTCACGGTCGTCCCCGAGGTGCTGCTGAGCAGCGCGCTGAACCCGTCCTCGGCATCGCAGGGTTGAGAGCGCCCGGTCGCGTCGGGTCGGTGCATCACATCGATGCGCGGGTTCGACGCCAGAACGGTCAGCTCCGCTCCGAGCAGCCACCGCAGCGTGTCAACGGCGTGGGATCCCCATGCGCCGATCCAACCACCCCCAGAGCGCCGTTCGAAGAGCCAACCGTGGGTGCGCAGGGGCACCCGAGATCGCGCACTCAGGTGGGTCCAGCTGACATGCTCGATCGGTCCTAGCGCATCGTCGGCGACCAACTCTCGCAGGAGAACGCGCATCGGGTCATAGCGGAACTCGAAGTCGACAAGGTGCACGACGCCAGCCGATTCAGCATCGGCAAGCATCGCGGTCGCGTCCTCGACGTTGCACCCGAACGGCTTCTCGCAGAGAACCGCGTGTCCGGCATCGAGCGCGTACCCGACGTGAGTACGGTGCAGGAAGGGTGGTGAGTGCACGCCGACAAGGTCGATGTCGGCGCGGCGACAGAGGGCTCGGATGGCCGTCTCGTCGCGCGCAGAGACCACGTCGACGACTCTGCAATTCTCGGCGGCTGCGAACGCGGGGGCGATGACGCGCGCGCCGAACCCGCCGCCGATGATCCCGACTCGCAGTGGTTGGCGCATTGGTCGGCTCAGGCTCCCGAGACGGTGGCCATATCGGCTCGAGTGGTGTCGATGAATCCGGGACGCGACCTGATGGCCGCGACCCGTACGTGTTCGCTTGGAACAGGAGCAGCCGCAGGCGCCGGAGGGGGCATGGGTGGCCACGGTACCGACTCCGGACCGCTTTCATCGTCCCATTCTCCGGAACGGGGCCGCGCTGTGGCCTCAAGCAACCGAGGAGTGAGGCCGAAGCCAAGGCGTGGAGGGCAGCGAGGCGGAACCGAGGGACGCGCGCCAGCTCGCGCGGTGGCGCGACGCGCTCGGCCGTGTGCTCGCCGGGCGTGATCTCGAGATTGTGACCCAACCGATCGTGGATCTCGAGACCGGCTCGATCGCCGGGTATGAGGCCCTCACCCGCTTCGTCGGGGCGCCCTCCGCCGGACCCGATATCTGGTTCCAGATCGCCGACGAGTTCGGCGTCGGCCCCGAGCTCATGGCCGTCACGCTGCGTCGCCAGCTCGGCCTGGTGGAGCACCTGCCGAAGGGTTGCCTCCTCGCGGTCAAGGTCTCGTGCCTCGGCCTCGACGCTGATGCGGTGCAGCCGATTCTCGAGCAGATGCCCCTCGCCGGCGTCGTCGTCGAGCTCGACGAACCAGAGCGATTCGGCGACGGCGACGATCCGGGGGACTTCGCCGACCTATCCGAGCTGTTCAGCCGGCTCCGGAGTCGCGGCGCGCGCGTCGCGATCACCAGCGATGGCCGGTTTGACGTTTCGGCGATCGCCGCTCTCGGTCCCGACGTCGTGCGGCTCGACCGCTCGGTGATCGAGGGAATAGATCGAGACGAAGCGAAGGCGGCGCTAGTCGAGGCCGCCCATGCAGTCTTCGACCCGGGGGGCGTTCGCCTCCTCGCCCATGGGATCGAAACCTTCGGCGAGCTCGATGCTCTCATCGGTCTGGGTGTCCAGCTCGGACAGGGGTACCTGCTGGGCAAGCCGGCACCGGGTTGGGCGCGTCCGGTCCCGTGGCGCGGACCTTCCTGACCCGTCGGCGAGAAGACCCGACGCGACTGTTGGCGGGAGCTACGGTGACGCTTGTGATCGTCGTAGTGGCAGCACTCAAAGGCGGGGTCGGAAAGACGACGACCTCGGTGTACCTGGCCGCGTTGGCCGAGACGAAGGAACGACGCGCTGTCATCGTCGACGCGGATCCGCAGGCCAGCGCGGCCGATTGGCTCGAGAACTCCGACGACGAGCAGGTCGGGCGCATCGAGATCATCGAGGCGCCGACAGACAGGCTGCTGAGCAAGGCCCTCGATCGCGTCGGCGACGACGAGATCGTGGTGGTCGACACGCCGCCGGGCAACGAGCGGTTGCTCGCCAAGGCGCTCGATCGGGCGACCGTGGTGGTCGTTCCGACTCGGGTGGGCGGGGTCGAGACGCCACGGGTCGAGGCGTTGCTCGACATGGTGCCGCAGCGGGTTCCAACCGGACTCGTGATGTGCTCGGCCCGAACCGTGACCCGCGACTACCAGGACACCGTCGATGGTTGGATCGAAGCCGGCGTCGAGGTCTGGGGAACTGTTCCGGAGCGCGTTGCAATCGCGGCCGGGCCGGCCGGGTGGTTGGCGGGCGACGGCATCGAGGCCTACCGCGGCGTCTGGCGACGTGTGCAGCGCGCAGCGCGGGGTCTCTGACCGGTAGACCCCGTACACTCCCTGACACACACGTCAGGTTCGCTGGTGACCTCAGGGTCGCCGGTCGAAGGGGTGAGGGGAAGACAATGGAGGCGAAGGGAACCGCGCTCGTCACGGGCGCGAGCCGAGGCATCGGACGCGCGACTGCAATTGCGCTGGCCGAGCGGGGCTTTGACGTTGTGGCGACGATGCGCGATCCGGCCGCAGGCGAGGGTCTCTCGGAAGAAGGAGGCGGCCGCGTCCGGGTCCAGCGCCTCGATGTGAATGACCCGGCATCGATCGTCTTGCCCGTTGATCTGCGGGTTCTCGTGAACAACGCGGGCGTCGAAGACGACAACCTTCCCCTCGAAACGATGCCGTCCGAGATCTGGCGCAAGCTTTTCGAGACGAACGTGTTCGGGCTTGTCGAGGTCACGAAGAACGCGGTGCCGCTGATGAGGGCGCGGGGTGGCGGAGTCATCTGCAACGTGACCTCGTCATCGATCCTCGCTCCTGTGCCGTTCCTCGGTGCCTACCGGGCATCGAAGGCTGCCGTTGGTGCGATCGGTGAGTCACTGCAAGCCGAGGTCGCGCAGTTCGGGATCCGGGTCGTCGAGATCATGCCCGGCCCGATCGAGACCGACATGCTTGCGGCGTCGGATCGGCCCGCCGGTGCTATCGCCGACGAGCCGTACCGGGCGCTCGCCGAGATGATGTGGGCGTCGCGCCAAAACATCCGGGACGCGTATACGCCCGCGCCCGAAGCGGCGCGCCGCATCGTTGACGCGATTCTCGACGATGACGGGCCGCTCCGCTACGGCTGCGACGATATGAGCGAGGGCATGCTCGAGGGTTGGCGGATGGTCGCGTCCGACGATGCCTGGCTCCGCCCGATGTTCGACGCATTCTCGATTTCGTCGTGAACGTCACCGCTCTCGCGCCCGCTGGTGCCTGAGTTTTCGATCGGTGTGCGGTTCCTCGTGTCCAGGATCGTCACGCCTCATTAGGAGATGCCGACCGACGGCTCGTCGCCGGTTTCGCCTCGCGGGCGATACGGTCGTCGGGTGACCCGCCGGCTTCGCTCTCGATCTGCCGCTGGGTGAGCGGGCGCGCCGCGCCCGCGCTGAGCCGATCGTCCCGGGAGGGCGCATGCGCGAGTCGAACGAGCCGACGACGATGGTCGACGTCATTACCGCACTCGAGCACGAGGGTTTCACGGGTCAGTTCACGATCGATGGCCAAGGCATCCACTGCCCGAACTGCCACTACGTGCTCGGGCCCGACCGCGGCCTCGTCGAACGGGTGCACCGCTTTGAAGGCGCGAGCGATCCCGATGACGAAGCGATCGTTCTGGGGGTCCGGTGCCCGAAATGCGGCGCGCTCGGGACGTTCACCTCGGGCTACGGACCGAGCGCCGACCCGATCATCGTCGATCAGCTGGTGATGCTCGACTCCCGCTTCCGGAGCGGCTGAGCGTGTTCGGCGCCCACCGCCACTTTGTCGGTCGGAGATTCAGGCCATAGCGAAGAACCGGGCGATCCAGCCGCCTACGGTCAGGCGATCGAGCGGGGCGGTCAACGACGCGCGCGCCGCGGCGACCTTGTCGGCGCCGATGAGCTCGACTCGCCGCGCGAGCAGGTGGTCGGCGAGTGGAGCCACGAACTCAGGATGCGCCTGCAACGTCCATGCTCGCTCACCGAGCGTGAATCCGGCGATCCGACAGTTGCCGTTTACGGCGCGTGCCAGGAGCTCGGCGCCGTCGGGGAGATTGATGACCTGATCCTGGTGGCTCGCGATGAGAGTGGCGCGAGTCAGAGGCGGATCCATCCACGCAAGGTGCTGCACGAGTTCGTACGTCTGGGCGCCGACCTGCCAGCCATCGGGATACCGCGCGACGGTCGCGCCGAGCGCGCGTGCGAGGAGCTGATGACCGAAACAGATACCGACGTAAGGATGCTCCGTGGCGATCACGTCACGTAAGAACTGTTCGACGTCGGCGATCCACGCGAGGTCGTCGTACACAGAGCTCCGACTCGGTGAGCAGAGCCAGCCGTCACACTCGGAGGTGGAATCGGGTAGGTGTCCGGCGCCGATGTCGTACTCGACGAGCTCCACGTCGTGTGCCGCGAGGAGCGCACCGAAGAGCCCCGGGTAGTCACCGGCCACGCCGAGACTGGCTTCGTCGACGTGACCCACCACGAGAAGCCCGATGCGCACGTTGCTATCTACCGGAACGAGAAGACGGTGCCGTGGCCGGTGGAATCAAGCTGAGGGAGCAGGCCGCGCTCGCGCAGAAGCGGCATCACCCCTTCGCCGAACCAGTACGCCTCTTCGAGATGCGGGTACCCAGAAAGGATGAACTCCTCGAACCCGAGGTCGTGGTACTCGGCCATCCGCTCGGCCACTTCATCGAAAGAACCGACGAGAGCAGTGCCGACCCCACCGCGTACTAGCCCGATCCCGGCCCACACGTTCGGGTGAACGATGAGCTGGTTGGTGTCGCCCCCGTGGAGCGCGGCCATGCGTTGCTGACCCACTGACTGTGTCGACGCGAAGTCGCGCCGCGCGGCCGCGATCTCGTCGACGCCCATGCCCGCGAGCAAGCGGTCGGTGAAGGCCCAAGCTTCCGCGGCGCTCGGACGAGCGATCACATGGAACCGGATTCCGAAGCGTAGCGTCCGCCCCGCTTCGGCCGCGAGTGCGCGCATGCGTTCGACCCGTTCGGCCACCAGGGCCGGCGGTTCGCCCCACGCGAGGTACACGTCGACGTGGCGGGCCGCGATCTGCTCGGCCGCATCGGACGCGCCACCGAAGTAGATCTCGGGTATCGGATCGGGCGCGTCGCGCGTGGTCGCGCGCTCGACCTGGTAGTGGCGTCCGGAGAAGTCGAACGGCTCACCACGCCACGCCCCGCGGAGCACCTCGATGAACTCACCGGTCTGCTCGTAGCGCGTGACCTTGTCATCGTAAATCCCGAAGCGCGCCAGCTCGGCTGGTTCCGCGCCAGTCACCAGGTTCACGAGGACGCGCCCGCCCGAGAGCCGCTGGAAAGTCGACGCCATCTGGGCGGCGAGCGTTGGCGTGAGCAGCGCAGGCCGAAACGCGACGAGGAATCGGATGCGTCGGGTGACGGAGATCAGCGCGGCAGTAGCGAGCCAGGCGTCTTCGCAGCCGGTTCCGCAAGGGGTGAGCATCGCGTCGTAACCGAGGCGGTCACAGGCCTGAGCGACCTGGGCGAGGTACGCGATATCGGGTGCACGACCGGATTCACCGGGCAGCACATCACGCGAGTCACCACCCGTCGGGAGAAACCAGTGCACGCGCATGGACGCCAGGTTGGCAGGGAGTGGAGCTGGGCGCCAAGCGCTTGCGGTCCGTTGTCGGCGGAAAACTGCTCCGTGGGGCTACGGGCGCGTGCCGCCTCGGCTCTCGGCACGAGTCAATGACCTTGCGGTGGTCGTTGAAGTTCTCGCAGGGAGGAGATCGGCCTGACGACTTGGGCGGGGCGTTCGGCGCCAGCGGCCACGCGGCATGAGATCGTCGGTGAACCCAAGCCGACGAGGATCGGCGAGCGCAAGGATCCTCCAGGGTTCGATGGTCCCGGGTAGTGACCCGAATCCGGTCATCACGGCCCATCCGAACAAGAGCGCGACGGTTCCGAGCACCGCGAGCGCGATTGTCTCCGATGCCCCGGTGTACGCGAACTGATCCGGGGTAGCGACCCGTTGCGCGGGTGCTGCCGGCACGTTGGCTGTCGCTGCGAACGGCTTTGCCTATTGAGCGGAACCGATCGCAGCTCCGCCGAGCACGGCTCCTCCGACCACGACTGAGCCGGTGAGGTTGGAATCGGTGGTGCTGCGGTACACATAGGTGCCCGAGGCACCGAACGTGAAGGTAAAGCTCTGGCCGGGCGACATCGGGCCTGACTGGAACGTGCCATCGTCGGCGGAGACGTCGTGAATCCTGGTTCCGTCGTTGGTCCAAACGACGGTGTCGCCGCCCGCAGCTTCAAGCGTTGTTGGTCCGAACCCGGTGTCGGTGATCGACACCTCCTTCGCGGTGTCGGCACCGGCGGCGCCGGCCGCGAAAATGAGCGCGCCGAAGGCAAGCAGAATCACGACGATCACCCGCGTAGGCAACAGACGCGCCTGCCTCACGGTCGAACCGCGGTACCGCACACAAGCCTCCAGCGCCCACCCATCTCGGGTACCCCGGGGGCAACGGTAGCCTCAGGCACAGTGACCAGGCCTGATCGTGTCCTGCTAGTGACCCTCGACCAGTGGCGTGGCGACTGCTTGTCGATGCTCGGGCATCCGGCGGTACGCACCCCCAATCTCGACCGCCTTGCCTCAGAGGGAGTGCTCTTCAGCAACCACTACGCGCAGGCGGCTCCGTGTGGGCCCAGCCGGGCATCGCTGCTGACCGGTCAGTATCTCTGCAACCACCGTTCGGCCCTGAACGGCACCCCGCTCGATGCTCGCTTCACCAACATCGCCCTCGAAGCGCGGGCCTTCGGTTACGACCCGGTGCTGTTCGGCTATACCGACACGAGCCCCGACCCCCGTGCACTCGAGGCCGCCGATCCGCGCCTACGCACCTACGAGGGTGTGCTGCCCGGTTTCCGGGCCGTGCTCGATCTCCCCGAGCATCTGCGCCCGTGGGGGGAGTGGCTGCGCTCCCGGGGCTACGACGTGCCCGACGACGTCCGCGAGCTGTACAAACCGGTGAGCGACGAACCCGGGGCCCCGGCGCGCTATCACGCCGACGACAGTGAGGCCGCGTTCCTCACCGAGTCCCTGCTCGAGTGGATCGACGAGCAGGGAGACACTCCTTGGTTCGTCCACGCGGCTTACATTCGGCCGCACCCGCCCTTCGTCGCGCCGTCGCCGTACCACGCGATCGTCGACCCCGCCGACGTCGATCTCCCTGTCCGCAAGGTGACATGGGAGGAGGAAGCCCGCCAACACCCAATGCTGGCGGGGGCCACCGCGATCTCGGATCTCCGCGGGCCCGACGACGAAGCCGGCATCAGGCTCCTCCGTGCGACTTACTACGGCCTGATGGCTGAGGTCGACGACAAGGTTGGCCGTCTCCTGGATGGATTGCGCGATCGCGAACTGCTCGATCGCACCCTGGTCGTGCTCACCTCGGATCACGGTGAGATGCTCGGCGACCACTGGCTCACCGAGAAGCTCGGTTATTTCGACGAGGCGTTTCACATCCCGCTCATCGTCCGCGATCCGCGACCGGAGGCCGATCCGACGCGCGGCACGGTCGTCGACCGGTTCACCGAGAATGTCGATGTGATGCCGACCGTGCTCGAGTGGATCGGCGCGGAACCGCCAGTTCAGTGCGACGGTCGTTCGCTGCTGGGTTTCCTCGCCGGTCACAAGCCGCTCGACTGGCGGACCGAGGTTCATTGGGAATGGGACTTCCGCGATGTCGTCGGCGTGTTCTCCGACGCCGCGTTCGGACTGTCACTCGAACAGTGCGCGCTGACCGTCATTCGTGATGAGTCGGCGAAGTACGTGCACTTCTCCGGCCTTCCACCGCTCTTTTTCGATCTCGAACGCGACCCCGATCAGTTCGAGGACCGCGCCGCCGAACCTGCATTCGCATCCCGAGTTTTGAAGTACGCGCAGAAGATGCTCTCGTGGCGGATGGAGCACGCGGAACGCACGCTCGCGAACCTGGTGGTTACGCCGGCGGGTGTTCTCGACTTCCGACGGGTCCACCGCGGGCCAGCCGCGGGGTCGTGAGCACAACGCCGAGTCCGTCGACGCCATAGAGGTTTGGCAATCCCATCGGCACCGCCAGCACCGCCTCTAGACGGTGGGTTCCGACTTCGCCTTCGCGAGCGCGGCCACAACCTCGTCAGCGTCGCGAGCAGCCTGCTCCTGGGCCCGCCGCACTTCTCCGGCATGTGCGTCTGCGACGCGGATCGCCTCGGCGTCGGCCTCGGCCCTGTGCAGCTGCGCTTCGAGATCGGCGCGATGCGCTCTGGTCTCGTCGAGGAAGCGTTCGGCCTCGTCAAGCTGATCTCGAAGCTGTTCGGCCCGCGCCTCGGCCAGAGTACGTAGCCCGGCCGCCTCGGCGGCCAGCGACTCGTCGCGCTCGTCGCGCTGGTTCGCGATCTCGGCTTCCGCGGCTTCGAAAGCCACGGCCCGAAGACGGAACCGTTCCAATTCAGCTGCGGTCCGGGCGTCCGCGTCCATGGCGTTGGCGGCGGAGCGAGCCGTCGCGTCCGCGACGTCTTGGGCCTCGTTGGCGGCGGTCTCTGCCGCGACGGTGTTGATGGCGAACTCGGCCACGGCGAGCTCGCCTTCGGCGAGTGCGAGTGCATCACGCGCGTCGTCGACCCGGAGCTGCGCGTCGCGTTCTCCGCCGGCACGCCTATCTGCAGCCGCCTGGACGGCGGCCTCGTGATCGGCATGGCGGCGCGCTTCGGCTCCTTCTGCCGAGCGCGTGTAGGCCTGCGCCCGTGCACGAGCGTCGAGATGTTCGGCGGCGCGGCGGGTCTCCGCCTCCTCGATGGCGCGAGTCCGCGCCTGTTGTGCGTGTGTCACGAGCGCGGTTGCCTGTTCGGCCGCTTGAGCGGCAGCGGTTTCTGCGTTGCCGGTTTCTTCGCGCGTAGATGCCGCTTGACGTTCAAGCGCGGCCTGGCTGCGCGCGATCTCTGCGAGAGTCGCGCGTCGCTCCGTAGCGTCGCGCTGCGCTGCGTCGAACGCGGCTGATGGGGCCGGTTCGAAAACGTGCGCGTCAGACAAACGATCGCCGGTACCGAAATGCTCGCCCGACTTTGTCGCGCGGCGCTCTACGCGTGCTGCGCGGCGCGCGTCGCGTCGGCTCGGCCGCGCGGTTACGTTCGGATTCTGCCCGTTGCCTATGGGGAGTTTGGCTTCCGGCGCTTTGATTGCCGCGCCGGCCCGGCTCTGGCGGGGTCCGCTCCGCTTGTTGGTGCCCATGGAACGTTCCTCCGATGAGTCCGAAGCGAGATTGTCACCCATGATCCCTGGGACGTAAAGGACGTAAGGGCTAAATAGGCCGATTGGCCTACACGACGATGTCGCCGGACGCGCTTCGTCAGGGACGTGGCGGGGCCCTGTTGGGTGACTCTGGTCACTCTTTGGATTCGAGACTCCTTCCACGACTCGAGGCCTATCCCTTTAGGGGCAACGACTACGCGCGTTTTGCCTATGAATCGGGCCTTCCAGCGCGTCGCCCCGGTTGGTATGGGGCCGACAAGGGCGGGTACGGTGATTCGACGAGAGCCCCTTGCGCGGCTTTCGTCCCCCTTCCCGCATCCCTTCTGACGGCACGCGCGCGTCCGGGGAGCGGAAGGTTCCTATCCCCCAACAAGGAGATGCAGTTGAGCCTGGGAAGCAGCAAGGCACGGGCGCTGCTCGGCGGAGTGGTTGTCATCGCAATCCTCGGCGCCGTTGCGAGCGAGGTCGGAGCAGGCCCCGCAGGCGCGGCACGTCGGCAAACCACCAAGGCTGAGATCGTCAGGCCACATGGGGTGCGGCCGATCGCCGCAATCCGGAGCACCATCCTCGAGGTCACGCCGCTCTCGCTCGCAGCCGACCTCGCGACCAAGTACTACCGAGCGACGACTGAACAGCGCGCCGCGATCGTGCGTTACGTCGCGGGAGTAGAGGCAGCGAAGGCTGCAGCCGAAGCGGCCGCAGCGCAGCCCCCGGTTGAAGTGCGGGCCGAGCGGGTCACCCGTGACACCGCGCCCACACGGGAAGCCTCTGTCGGCGGCGACAATGCCGACACCTTGGCGTGCATTCGCGCCCACGAGTCGGACTCTGCTGGGGGCTACTCGGCAGTCAACTCGAGCTCGGGTGCGGGTGGTGCCTACCAAGCACTCCCGTCGACCTGGGATGGCTACGGCGGCTACGCGCGGGCACAAGACGCCCCCGCGGCAGTGCAGGACCAGTGGGCACACGAAGCGATCAGCGCTTCGGGAACGCGCCCATGGGCCGGCTCGGGTTGCTGATGACCAAGCACTGATGGACGAACACTGATCGGCGAAGGCTGATCGATCGACCAGGATTCGCGAGCCACCAGTTCGCGAGCAGAAGAGAGTTGCAACGGCCCCGGGAATCGCTCCGGGGCCGTTGCTCGCGGCGGATCTTCTGAGTCATGCGAAGTGCGGTGAGGAAAGCCGTTACCGTGACGGGCTCGTGGACGCTTCACCGGTAGACCACAAGGTCGGCGCTTTCAGCAATCAAGCTCCGTGGATAATCGATCCCGATGCGCTCGAATGGCGCGGCGGCCTCGATGCCGTGCGGGCGCGCCGACGCGCCGACGTTCCGCGGATGTTGGAGAAGGGCCGGGTGCCCCCTGTCGGCCGAATTGCCCGCACCGTGTGGTCGGTGGGACTGGCACTAGGACTCTGGTACCTGAGGGACCGTCGCACCTCGAGTTCGCGCGCAGGCCTGTCGACCAGGCTACGGCGGTCGTTCGAACAGCTCGGCTCGACCTACGTGAAGCTCGGCCAGATCATTTCGGGTGGCGAAGGTTTGTTCCCCGAAGAGCTTGTCGCGGAGTTCAAGTTGCTCCGCGACCGCGTCCCATCCGAACCGTTCGCCGACATCCGCGCCGTCGTCGAATCGGATCTTGGTAAACCGCTCCAGGAGATCTTCGAACGTTTCGACTCGGTGCCGATCGCGGCAGCATCTATCGCGCAGGTACACGCGGCCCGTCTGCGCACCGGCGAAGAGGTAGTGGTGAAGGTCCAGCGACCACAGGTCGCTCGCCTCGTGGCCGCGGATATCCGCGCGATGTCGTGGTTGGCGCCGCTGCTCGTCGGTCGGATCCCCGTCGCCGCGCTCGCGAACCCTCCGGCGCTTGTCGAACTGTTCGCCGAGACTATTTCCGAGGAACTCGACTTCCGCCTCGAAGCCGAGAACATGATCGACATCGCGCGCGTGCTTGCTGAGACCGCGGGCGACGAACCTCGCAGCACCATCGTTCCCCGTCCTCACCCGCGGTTGGTGACGCAACGCGTCCTGGTGATGGAACGGCTCGACGGGTTTGCATGGGATGACGTGGTCGGAATGCAAGGTGCCGGTGTCGACACCGAAGCCGTGCTGCACGAAGGGATGGTGTCGTTCATGGAAGGCGCCATGCTCTATGGCGTCTTCCATGGAGATCTACACGGCGGCAACCTTCTCGTCCGCCCCGACGGCACGACCGTGTTGCTCGACTTCGGCATCACGGGACGGCTCGACCAGAAAGAGCGCCTCGCGTTCCTGTGGCTGCTTGTTGGCGCCACCAACGGCGATGTGCGTTCCCAGCTGCGGGCGTTGCGTGACCTCGGGGCGTTTCCTGTCGACACCGATCTCGACGCGGTGTTCAACGACCTCGGACTCGACCGCCCGCCAATAGATCCGACCAAGCTCGAGGCCGACGAGCTGGTCCACGAGCTCCAGGACCTCACCAAGAAGCTGCTCGGCTACGGCGCACGCGCTCCCAAAGAGCTCATGTTGTTCGTGAAGAACCTCATGTTCCTAGACGGCGCCATCGCGACACTTGCTCCGGACATCGACATTCTCGGCGAGATCCAGAAGGTGCACACTGAGATCACGGTTCGCCACGGCGAGCGCCTCGCCCGAGAGCTGGGCATCGACATGACGATTGCCGATTTCGATCCGGACTCGGTGAAGGCGGCTCTCGGCCTCGGAGACGACGTTGAGAAGCTGACGTACCGCGATGTTCAGCAGCGTCGCGAGATCATCCGCAAGCGGATGGAAGAGCGGCGCAAGCGGGCCTGAGCAATGCCGAGAGGGGGGATCACGTTTCTCGAGTGCGCGGAGGCCGGAACGGGTTGCAATTCCGATCAGGCGAAGCGCCGGACGCGTCGCGACCGGTGTGGTGCTCCCAACTGGGTGTGCGGCTCAGCCGCCGGCGTCCGCGGCTGAGGGGAGCGAGATGCCCGAGATCCCTGAAATGCAGGCGTTGGCCGAACGCGTCGAGATAGCACTGAGGGGTGCGGTGCTCGAGCGAATCGAAGTGCTCGGCTTCTCGGCGCTGAAGACGGTGGCGCCGGCTCCGGAGGTGCTCATCGGCGCAGCGATCCGATCCTTCGGCCGGCGCGGCAAGTACCTCATGGTCGACTTCGGTACACCCGGCCGGATTCTCGTGCACCTCTCGCAGGCTGGTCGCCTCGA
>JANYLB010000035.1 GCA_025363815.1 Actinomycetes bacterium | reverse complement strand
ACGGGTGGTCACCTCTACCCGGCCATCGCGCTTGCCGACGCGCTCGTGGCGCGGGGGCACGACCCCGCGTCGATCCGCTTCGTCGGCGCACGCGGGCACCTTGAGGCGACCGTCGTGCCCGAGGCGGGATACGCGATCGATCTCCTTCCCGGACGCGGCCTTCGAAGACGACTCACCCTGTCCAATCTGGTGACGATCTGGGAAGCCATGCAGGCGACGATCCGCGCGGTGTTCCTGATTCGCCGCTACCGGCCCGCAGTCGTCGTGGGGTTCGGGAGCTACGCCGCGCTCCCCACGGTGGTCGCGGCTCGACTGCTTCGGAGGCCCACTGTCGTGCACGACCGTGATGCCGCGCCGGGGCTGGGTAACCGCATCGGCGTGTGGCTCGGAGCGCGCGCCGCGACCTCCTTGCCGACCACGGCGTTGAAAGGCGCGACCCTTGTCGGCAACCCCGTGCGAGCCGATCTCCGAGCGATCGAGCGGCGGCCGCAGGATCCGCCGCTGGTCTTGTTCATGGGTGGAAGCCAGGGCGCGCGGACGGTTAACCGGGCGGCCATTGGCCTCTACGACCGATGGCGGGGCCGAGCCGATGTCGTGGTGCACCACGTGTGTGGGCCGAGCCATGTCGATGATTCCCTCGCCCGCCTGACTGCGCTGCGACACGCCGACGACACCCTTGACTACCAGTTGGTCGCCTACGAGAGCGACGTCGCCGCTCTGCTCTCACGGGTGACGATCGTGGTCGGTCGGTCGGGCGCGAGCACAGTTGCGGAGCTCACAGCCAGCGGGGTCCCGTCGCTGCTCGTGCCATTGTCGGGATCTCCGGGTGATCACCAGACCCGAAACGCCCGAGTGCTCGTCGATGCCGGTGCCGCGATCTTGGTGGCCGACGCCGAATGCAACGCCTCCCGACTCGACGCCGAACTCTCGCCGTTGCTGGCGGAGCCGAGCCGACTCCAAGCGATGGGGAAGGCGGCGCTCACGCTCGGACGACCGGACGCCGCGGATCGGCTCGCTGATCTGGTCGAGGAGACCGCCCGTGCCTACTGACCAGCCCGTGCCTACTGACCGGTTCGTGCTTAGGGAGCCGACGCGCGTCCACATCGTCGGCATCGGTGGCGCAGGGATGAGCGCCATCGCGCTCGTGCTCGCCGGAATGGGTCATCAGGTCAGCGGATCCGATTTGAAGGAATCACCGGGGCTCGACCGTTTGCGGCTGGCCGGCGTCGACATCTCGGTCGGTCATGCCCGCGAGAACGTTCCCGCCGATGCCGATGCGGTCGCGATCTCGACCGCGGTGCCGCATGCCAACGTCGAGGTCCGCGCCGCCGAGGCGGCCGGGATTCCGGTTCTGCGGCGCGCGGAGGTGCTCGCGGCCATCGTCGCGACGACCCGCGCGGTCGCGGTTGCAGGCGTACACGGGAAGACGACGACATCGTCGATGCTCGCGCTTGTCCTACGCGCCGCGGGGACCCATCCGAGCTTCATCATCGGCGGGGAGCTGAACGAGGTCGGTACCAATGCAGCGTATGACGACGGTGATTGGATGGTCGTCGAGGCCGACGAGAGTGACGGTACCTTCCTGGAGCTCGGCGTCGAGGCGGCCATTGTCACCAACGTGGAGCCCGACCATCTCGACCACTACGGCGACTTCGACACCATGATCCGGGCCTTCTCCGACTTTCTGGGCCGGGTGCCTGGTCCGAAGGTGGTGTGTCTCGACGATCCGATCCTGCGGGAGATGGTGGCGGTCCTGCCCGATGCCTGCACCTACGGGTGGTCCGACGACGCCGACTACCGGATCACCGGCTACGAACCCGGCCGAGTCGGGAGTCGTTACACGCTCCACCGGGGCCGCCGGGAGCTCGGACCCATCGCGCTCCCTGTACCCGGTCGCCACAACGCGTTGAACGCGGCGGGCGCGGCAGCGATGGCCACCGAGCTCGGTATCGAGTTCGACGCGATTGCCAACGCGCTCGGAGCGTTCGGGGGTGTGGCGCGACGGTTCCAGTTTCGGGGTGAGGTGGCGGGCGTCACGATCGTCGACGACTACGCGCATCTTCCCGGTGAGATCATCCAGACGATCCGGGCTGCTCGCGAGAGTGGTTGGCCCCGGGTCGTGGTCGCGTTCCAGCCCCATCGCTACAGCCGGACCGGTCGCCTCTGGCGTGAGTTCGCCGACGCGTTCGGCGATGCCGACCAGCTGATCCTCACCGACATCTACCCGGCAGGTGAAGACCCGGTTCCCGGAATCTCGGGCCGTCTCCTCCTGCGCTGCGTTCTCGACGCGCATCCGAGTCTGCCGGTCGCGTACTTTCCCCGTCGGACCGAGCTCGCGGAGCGCGTAGCTGCATACGTTCGTCCCGGCGACCTCCTGCTCACGCTCGGCGCGGGTGACCTGACGACCCTCCCCGACGAGATCGCGGCGAGAAACGCTCGATGACGGCGCCTCGCCGCGGGAGCCTCGGGATGGCACTCGCGACGTTGACCTCGCGCGGCGCGCGGGTGACACCCGACGCGTCGATCGCCGACCTCGTCACCTATCGAATCGGAGGACCGGTGGCCGCGCTGGTACGGATCGGCACCGAGGCCGAGCTCGAAGCCGTCACCGAGGTGGTCGCCGAGCATCTGCCACCGGTGCTCGTCATCGGCCGAGGCTCGAATCTGCTCGTCGCCGACGAGGGCTTCGCGGGGATCGTCATCGTTCTCGACGGCTCCTTCGACGAGGTGGAGCTGGGAGAGTCGACCGTGACTGCCGGTGGCGCGGTGGCGCTTCCGGTGCTGGCGCGCCGATCGGCTGCCGCTGGCCTCACCGGGCTCGAGTTCCTCGTCGGCATCCCGGGCTCTGTAGGGGGCGCGGTGCGGATGAATGCCGGCGGCCACGGCCGAGAGACCTGCGAGGTTCTCGTGCGGGCCTGGGTCGCCGATCTCGGCGCGGGGGCTGCGCCGGTAGCGCGATCGGCCGACGCGTTCGAGTTCGGGTATCGCCACTCTGATGTAGGCGATTCCGATCTCGTGGTGCGGGCCGAGCTCACAGTGTGGCCAGACGATCCGGCGCGGTGCGAGGCTCGCGTAGCCGAGATCGTCCGTTGGCGGCGGGAGCACCAGCCAGGGGGGGCCAATGCCGGATCGGTGTTCGCCAACCCGCTGAATGACTCTGCCGGTCGCCTGATCGACGCCTGCGGTCTCAAGGGCCTGCGATCGGGCGGCGCCATTGTTTCCGAGAAGCACGCGAACTTCATCCAGGCCGAAGCGGGTGCTCGGGCATCTGACGTCCGTGACCTAGTGGTCGCGGTGCAGCGCCGGGTCGAGTCGGAGACCGGGATCCGCCTCGTTGCCGAGCTGCGGATGGTCGGCTTCGGAGATCGATCGTGACAACTGTGCCCCCTGCTTCTGACCGGGCGAAGGAGCCGATCGACCCGCGCATCCGGGCCCGCCGCGTCGCCGTCGTACGCGAACAGGGTCAGCGCAGGCTCCGACTCGTCCTGTTCGTCATCGCGTTTCTCGGGGCGCTGGGCCTTGTCTGGCTCGTGATCGAGTCCGCCGCCCTGGACGTCGACCACGTCGAGGTCAGCGGGACAAGAGGCGTGTCGGTCGCCGCGATCGTCGCGGCATCGGGGATCCACCATGGCGACGCCCTGACCTTCGTCGACACCGGCGCCGCGCGGGCACGGGTGGAGGCGTTGCCTCGCATCGCGTCGGCGAAGGTGTCCCGCTCGTTCCCCGGCACCGTAACCATCAAGGTCACCGAGCGCGATCCGGCGGCCTGGGTCTCGATGCCGGTGCGCAAGGGCGGCCCACCGGGCCCGGTCGTGTTCGTCGATGCTCTGGGCCGAGTCATAGAGAAGGGGAAGTCGCCGGCGGCCGGCCTACCGGAGATCCGGGGGCTCGGTCCGCTGCCCCGCGTCGGCGAGCGCGTGCGTCCGGTCGGCGCGGTGACCCTGCTCGGCGCGCTGACGGAGGCGCTGCGTTCGCAGGTCGCGACGGTGACGATCGAACACGGCGAGGCGATCCTCGGGCTCCGTGACGGTGCGGGGGGTTGGCCGTCGGTCGGTTCGGTACGGCTGGGTGCGATAACCGATATACGGGCCAAGTCGATCGCGGCGGTAGCGGTGCTCGGGGCGCTCGACCACAGCGTCGGCTACCTCGACGTACGGGTGCCGTCGGCGCCCGCTACCGGAGGATGAGAAAGGGGCGTGCCCTGGCGCGTGGAAACGCTCGAGGTGGGCGGTCGTTGACCCTGTCGTGGCCGAGGGGTACAGTCTTCACCATTACCACAGGTTTACATAACTCTCAAGTTGAACT
Source organism: Actinomycetes bacterium (assembly GCA_025363815.1). Taxonomy (GTDB): domain Bacteria; phylum Actinomycetota; class Acidimicrobiia; order IMCC26256; family JANYLB01; genus JANYLB01. The sequence continues at coordinate 28,034 of JANYLB010000035.1, read as the reverse complement.
TGAGGTCGAGGGTTGTGAAAACCTGGACGTATTGACCTGCACCATTGAATTGACCCTGCACCATTGAAGCTGTCTGTAGCACCACCGAACGAAGAGGACTCCCGATGCTCGCTGCGCCGCAGAACTATCTGGCTGTGATCAAGGTGGTGGGCGTCGGCGGCGGCGGGTGCAACGCCGTGAACCGCATGATCGACGCCGGCCTGAAAGGCGTCGAGTTCATCGCCGTCAACACCGATGCCCAAGCGCTCCTGATGAGCGATGCCGACGTCAAGCTCGACGTCGGCCGTCAGCTGACCAGGGGCCTCGGCGCGGGCTCCGATCCCGATGTCGGCCGCCAGGCGGCCGAGGAGCACCGGGAAGAGATCGAAGAGGTGCTCAAGGGCGCCGACATGGTCTTCATCACCGCCGGCAAAGGCGGAGGTACCGGCACGGGTGGCGCGCCGATCATCGCCGAGATCGCGAAGAGCATTGGTGCGTTGACGATCGGTGTCGTGACCCGTCCGTTCACATTCGAAGGACGGCGGCGCTCAGTGCAGGCCGAGAGCGGCATCCAGCGCCTTAAGGAGAAGGTCGACACCCTCATCATCATCCCGAACGACCGCCTGCTCCAGGTCTCCGATGAGAAGACCTCGATGCTCAACGCGTTCAAGATGGCCGACGAGGTCCTGCTCCAGGGTGTTCAGGGGATCACGGATCTGATCACGACACCCGGCCTGATCAACACCGATTTCGCCGATGTGAAGATGATCATGACGAATGCCGGTTCGGCGCTGATGGGCATCGGATACGCGTCGGGCGACGGCCGCTCGGTCGCGGCCGCCCGCTCCGCGATCTCGAGCCCGCTGCTCGAGGCGAGCATCGAAGGCGCGCGTGGGATCCTGCTCAACGTTTCTGGTCCATCGGACCTCGGCCTGTTCGAGGTGAACGAGGCGGCCGAGATCATCGCCCAGGCCGCGCATCCCGATGCCAACATCATCTTCGGTGCCGTCATCGACGACGCGCTCGGCGACGAGGTGCGCCTCACCGTCATCGCCGCGGGCTTCGATCGCTACGAGGGCGAACGTCGGGCTGATGCCCCCCTCGGCCTGCGAGCCGAAGACGATGCTTTCGGTGGCAGCGAGACCGATGCCCTCGGCGACGACGACTTTGACGTGCCCGAGTTCCTCCGCTGATCCACGCCACTCCCTGCACAGCGGTCGAGGGGAGCGCCGGTGTGACGACGTGATCCGTCGTGAGCTTGGTCCGGCGATGGTGTGGTTCACCGACCGACGGGGTGGTGGGTCGGCGGGTCCATATGCTTCCAACAACCTCGCCGACCACGTCGGCGATGATCCGGTGATGGTGGGTCGGAACCGCGTCCGGCTCGCGGCCGAGCTCGGGGCCGAGGCACCATCGGTGCCTCCAGACCCGGATGCGTGGGTCTGGCTCCACCAGGTCCACGGTGTCGCGGTGGCCACGGGCGACCCGAAACGCCCACCTGCCGAGGCCGACGCCTGTGTCACCGCGGCGCCGCAACGACCGCTCGTCGTCCTCACGGCTGATTGCGCCCCGATCGCGCTCGCAAACGACACCGCGATCGGAGTTGTGCACGCCGGCTGGTCGGGCCTCGACCAGGGTGTGATCGAAGCCGCCGTGGCCGCGCTCCGGGCGACAGGCCGCGGACCAGTGCGCGCCCTCCTCGGGCCGTGCATCCATCCGGCCCAGTACGAGTTCGGTCCTGATCTCCTCGGGCGCCTCGCCTCGCGGCTCGGATCCGAGGTCGCGTCGCGAACCGGTAGCGGTGCCCCCGCGCTCGACGTTCCGATGGCCGTGCGCCGTTCGCTCGAGCGCGCCGGAGTCGGGATCATCGAAGATCTCGACGTGTGCACCTCGGCTTCGGCTGATCACTTCTCCTACCGTCGCGACGGCATTACCGGTCGCCAGGCCGTGGTCGCGGTCCTGAATTGAGTGCATTGGCGAACCTCGCCCGGGTGCGAGGCCAGATCGACGCGGCGGCGGGCCGGGCCGGGCGTGATTCTGCGACGGTGCTGCTCCTCGGCGCGGCCAAGACGGTTCCGGCGGCCGTGCTCGTAGAGACCCTCGGGGCAGGCCTCGTCGACTACGGCGAGAATCGCGCCCAGGAGCTCGTTGCGAAAGCGGCGGAGCTCGATGGCTGCGTGCCCGCACCCCGATGGCATTTCCTCGGGCGCCTTCAACGCAACAAGGTCGGCGTGCTCGCGCCGCGGGTCACGCTGTGGCACTCCGTCGATAGCCAGGAGCTGGGCGCGGCGATCGCGCGACGCGCGCCGGGTGCGCGAGTCCTCATCGAGGTGAACGTCGCCAGGGAGCGCCAGAAGGGCGGATGTGATCCCGACGCAGCGAGCGCGCTCACGGACGCGCTCCGCGCGCTCGATTTGCAGGTCGGTGGGTTGATGACCATTCCACCGCTCGACCGGGATTCACGGCCGTACTTCGCCGAGCTGCGTGAGCTGGCCCAGCGGCTCGAGGTCGACGAGCTCTCGATGGGGATGAGCGGCGACTTCGAGGTGGCGATCGAGGAAGGCGCAACGATCGTGCGCGTGGGCAGGGCGTTGTTCGGTGCCCGGCCTCCGGTCATGTGAGGCCTGGAGAGTCGCCACTTCGGGCAGTACGGGCGATAGTCTGGCGAAGAGGAAGGAGCGACATGGCTTCCATGTGGCGCCGAACGATGGTCTATCTCGGCCTTCAGGACGATCCAGAAGGTTACGAGTACGACTACGACGGCTATGAAGCGTACGAAGAAGACGACCCGCCGACGCACGCGCGTCGGATTGAGTCCGCGGGCGACACCGCGGTAGCGGTCGATCCTCGCGTCGCCGAACCCGCGCCGACAGTGCGCGCGGTTCCGCGCGAGTCGGCGCGTGAGCGCGACGACCTGCCCCGCACCGGATCGATCCGTGCGATCGCGATGACCTCGGCCCGGGTGCACGTCGTCGAGCCGCAGGGCTTCAATGACGCGCAGGAGGTAGGCGACCGCCTGAAGGCTGACCAGCCGGTGATCCTCAACCTGCAGGGGCTAGCGCGCGATCTTCAGCGCCGCCTGATCGACTTCTCCAGCGGCCTCGCTTACGCGGTCGGTGGGTCGATGCAGCGGGTGGCCGACCAGGTCTTCCTGCTCACGCCGAGCAACGTCGAGGTCTCCCAAGAGGAGAAGGAGCGGTTGCAGGCCCGCGGCCTCTACCGCACCTGAACCGTGAGGCATCCCGCGTGATCAACTCTCTCCTCTGCAATCTCCTGCTGATCTACATGGTCGTGCTCTTCGGACGCGCGATCCTGTCGTGGTTCCCGATCGAGCCGGGGTCGATCTGGGCGTCGATCGGCAATGTCTTGATCCAACTCACCGAGCCGCTGCTCGCGCCGCTGAGACGCGTGATCCCGGCGATGGGCATGTTCGACGTCTCGTTCCTGGTCCTGTTCCTGGGTATTCAGATCATCCGTAGCGTGCTCTGCTAGGGCATCTGAGACAATCCGGTCCCGCTTCGTGAACCTCACCGAGAGCGGAGCGCGAATGCCAACCTGGCGGGCGGCCCAGTCGTTAGCATGACTCTTATGGACGTGACCCCCCGAGAGCTGCGCGAGATCGACTTCCGCACGGAGTGGAAGGGTTACCACCGCGACGATGTCGACGACCTGCTCGAACGGGCCGCGGCGACGATCGAGGCCCTGAACGAGCGAGTCCGCCAGGTCGTCGAGCGCGCCGACGCGCTCCAGGCCGCGAGCACCCAGGGCGAACCGGCGACCCGCGAGACCGAAGACATGCTCCGGCGCACCCTGGTGCTCGCCCAGCGGACAGCCGACGAAGCGGTTGCCGAGGCCCAGACCGAGGCCCGCCGCATCACCGACGAGGCCGACACCCACGCTCGGCGTGTGGTCAGCGAGGCAGAGGCCAATGCCCGCCGGGTCGCCGAAGGCGAGCGGCAACGCCTCGAAGCCGAGGTGCTCGACCTCGGTGCCCGCCGCGAAGCCCTCCTCGCCGACGTCGAGCAGCTCGAACGGTTCGCGAACGACTACCGCGCCCGCTTGCGCTCGGCGATCGAGCGTGACCTCGACACTTTGGCGACTCGTCCGCCGGTGGTCGACTCGCCGCGCCCCCGTCTCCACGAGGTCGACATCCCCGCGGCGGCCAACAGCCCAGCGCCGCCACCGGCCCCCCAGCCGCAAGCGAGCACTATGCCCGCGACGTCGGCCAACGCGCCGTCGACCCTGTCACCGGTGAGCCCGCCGACTCCGCCGCGTCCGACGCCTGCGCCTGCACCCGCGACAGCACCCCCGCCGGACGCGACATTCGCTCCGCCGATGGTCCGTGACGAGGCCGCACCGGTCGCACCGATGATCACGCCCGAACCGGAGCGCACTATCGAGCTGGACAAGGCGCCGCCGTTCGCGCCGGAACCCAACCGACCGGTGGAAGCCGAGGTCCTCGACGACGACGCGTTCTTCGCGTCGCTGCGGGAGGCGGTTCGCGACGACAGCCCACTAGGGCCCCGAACCGATGAGCCAGAGGTCAGCCTCGACGACGAAGACCAAGACGGCCGCTTCGGCAACGTCTTCAAGCGCCGTCGCTAGCCCGGGACTGCGCTTAGGGCTCAGCCCGCTTTTTCGATCCGGACACCGATCGCCGCGTGGTCGATCTCGAACGCGTCGTATCCCGCCACGCCTTCGCCATCCGCGAGCATGGTTACCTCTATATCCACCGCGAGGACCTCGCCGGCGATCCAAGTTCGGTGTTCGACCGCCGCATCGAAGACGTTGCCGCCGGCGGTGATGTCGACGCGGATCCGGTCGGCGATCTCGAGTCCCATGGTCTTGCGGTGATCGTTGAGGACGCGCACCAGCTTGCGGGCGGTGCCTTCGCGCCGGAGCGCGTCGTCGAGGCGGAGATCGAGGGCGACGGCGATAGCTCCGTCACGGGCGAGCGCGAGCTCTTCGTGCTGCTGGGCCCGCACCTCGACGTCGCCGGGGCCGAGCTCGACCGCGCCGCCTTCGAGCTCGAGGACGAACACACCGTCGCGATCGAGCGCCTGTTGCACCGTGGCGCCGTCGACGGTTGCGAGCGCGGCCTTTACCATCGGCATCCGGTCACGCAGGCGCGCGCCCAACGCCCGGAAGTTCGGGACGACCGTGTAGTCGAGCAGTCCTTCGAGGGTCGTCACCGGCTCGAGCGTCTTCACATTCAGCTCGTCGGCGATCTCGGCGACGACGTCGTCGCCGATCAACACCCCGACGGGGAGGAGCACCAGCGCGCGTAAGAGCGGTTGGCGGGTCTCGATCCGTGACTCGACGCGCGCGGCGCGTCCGAGCGACACGATGTCGCGCGCGACCGACATCTGAACCTCGAGGGTCTGGTCGCGCGCTGAAGCATCGGCCGCCGGCCAGTCGGTGAGGTGCACCGACTCCGCGGTGCCGGTGAGGTTCGCCCACATCTCGTCGGCGGTGAACGGGCAGAACGGCGCGAGGAGCTGGGCGAGCGTGGCGAGGCAGTGGTGCAGCGTCGCGTGGGCCACCGGATCGGCGGCCTTCCAGAACCGTGGACGCGACCGGCGGACGTACCAGTTTGAGAGCTCGTCGACGAAACCTTCTAGCGCCTGCGCGGCCCGCAACGCGTTGAACTCTTCGAGTGCGGCGGTGATCTCGTCGACGGTGGCGCTCAGCCGTGACCGCACCCAGCGGTCCATGACGTGGCGTGCTTCGTGCTCACCACCGGGAGTCCAACCATCTAGCTGCGCGTAGGTTACGAAGAACGAGTAGGTGTTCCACAGCGTGAAGAGGAACCGGCGGGCGGCGTCGTCGATGCCTTCTTCCGACACCCGGCGGGTGCTCCACGGTGAGCCGGCCGAGAAGAGGTACCAGCGGAGGGCGTCGGCCCCGCGCGTGTCGATGATCGACCACGGGTCGATCACGTTGCCCTTCGACTTCGACATCTTCTGCCCGTCGGCCGACACCATGAGACCGAGGCACACGACGTTGCGGTAGGGCGACTTCCCGAAGACGAGGGTGTTCACCGCGAGCAGTGAGTAGAACCAGCCGCGCGTCTGGTCGATCGCCTCACAGATGAAGTCGGCGGGGAAGCGGGTTGCGAACTCGTCGCGAGCCTCGAACGGGTAGTGGAGCTGCGCGGCCGGCATGGATCCTGAGTCGAACCACGCGTCGAGCACGGGTTCGACGCGGTACGAGGCGCCACCGCACTCCGCGCACTCGATGCGGATGTCGTCGACGAAGGGTCGGTGGAGGTCGAGCTCCGAGAGGTCCTGGCCGGCGGCGGCCCCGAGATCGGCCACAGAACCGAAGCACACGTCGTGGCCGCAGTCGGTGCAGCGCCACACCGGGATCGGCGTGCCCCAGAAGCGGTCGCGCGAGAGCGCCCAGTCGACGTTGTTCTCGAGCCAGTCGCCGAAGCGCCCCTTGCGAATGTGCTCGGGGTGCCAACCGATCTGCTCGTTCTCGCGCAGCAGGTCCTGCTTGTGGGCCGACGTGCGCGCGAACCACTCGGGCTTCGCCCAGTAGATCAGTGGCGTGCTGCACCGCCAGCAATGTGGGTAGGAGTGGGTGTAGTCGACGACGCGCTCGAGGCGGCCGTTCGACGCGAGCGCTTCGATCAGCGCGGTGTCGGTGTTCTTCACGAACTGACCCGCGTACGGGGCCGGCACGGTGTCATCGAATTGGGCCGCGGGGCCGACGGGGTTCAGCATCCCGAGCCCCTGCTCCGCACCGACCTCGCGGTCGATCTCACCGAACGCGGGCGCGAGATGCACGATGCCGGAGCCGTCGTCGAGCGTCACGAAGTCGGCCGCGACGACCCGGAAGGAATCTGTGCCCGACGCGCCGGCATCCGGTGGCGGGAGGAAATCGAAGGGCCGCTCGTACCGGAGGCCGACGAGGTCGGCGGCGGCCACTCGGCCCACGACCTCGGTGTCGTCTCCCAGCACCGCCTCGACGCGGCCGGCGGCGAGCACGACGTCGCGGCGTCCGTCAGAGCCTCGCACCCGCACGTACTCGACGTCGGGGCCGATCGCGACGCCGACGTTCGAGACGAGCGTCCACGGCGTGGTCGTCCAGACCAACAGATCGAAATCTTTCCCGATGACCGGAAAGCGGACGTACACCGACGCTTCGGTGACGTCCTGGTATGCGCCCGGCTGGCCGAGCTCGTGGCTCGACAACGCGGTCCCGCAGCGACCGCAGTAGGGCACCACCTTCACGCCTTCGTAGATGAGTGACTTGCCCCACAGCTCGTGGAACAGCCACCAGACGCTCTCGATGTAGTTGTTCGACAGCGTCCAGTAGGCGTCGTCGGTGTCGAGCCACATCCCGATCCGGCTGGTGAGGGCCGACCACTCCTCGACGTAGCGGTGCACCGACTCGCGGCAGCGCTGGTTGAAGGCCTCGACGCCGAATTCCTCGATCATCGGCTTGCCCGAGAACCCGAGCTCCTTCTCGACCTCGACCTCTACCGGCAGGCCGTGGCAGTCCCATCCGGCCTTGCGCTCGACCAGGTGGCCTCGCATGGTCTGGAAGCGGGGGAAGAGGTCCTTGAAGGACCGGGCGAGCACGTGGTGGAGGCCAGGACGGCCGTTGGCGGTCGGTGGGCCCTCGTAGAACACCCACCGGGGAGCATCGGCGCGCTTTGCCAGGCTGGCAGCGAAGACGCCGTCTTCACGCCAGCGCGCGAGGACGCGGGCCTCCAAGGTGGGCAGATCAAGGGTCCGTTCGACGGGCGCGAAGGCCATCCGGCCCACGTTACCGGTCGCCCGGGCGCGACCGATGTGAAGTTGGGCACCATTCGTTGAATCAGGGGCGCGACGTGCCTAGAATCCGCCGTTCCCCGGCTCCGGACGGCGCGCGCCCAGACCCACGGGTGTCCCGCCGCGAGCCCCGGATCTCGAGTGACCCCCCCCGCAACACAGGACCGGAGAAGAGATGGCCAAGGCCGCGAGCGCCACGAAGTCGGCGACGAAGAAGTCGGTGCCAGCGAAGAAGGTCGCGGCCAAAAAGGTTCCGGCGAAGAAGGTCGTAGCGAAGAAGGCCGTAGCGAAGAAGGTTGCGGCGGCGAAGGCGCCCGTGAAGACCGCAGCGGCTAAAAAGGCAGCTGCGAAGAAGACGGTGGTGAAGACTTCACCGGCCAAGAACCCGACTCCGAAGAAGGCGCCGGTCAAGTCGGTCGCGAAGCCGGCCGCGGTCAAGAGCGTCGCCAAGAAGTCGCTGCCCGCGAAGTCGGTATCGCCGAAGGGCGCCGCGCCGAAGGGCGCGTCCGCAAAGAAGGTCGCGACAACGCCATCGGCTCCGGCCGACAAGGCCGCGAAGGCCGCACCGGTAGAGGTCAAGGCCGCGCCGGTTCCGGTGAAGTCGATCTACGCACGCGAAGTGGTGAAGCTGCCCAAGGGCGCGGTGTTCTGCCCGCTGTCGGGAATCGTCGTGACTCCCCAGAAGTCGAACATCACCCCGAAGAACCTCGAGAAGTTGCGGCAGCTCCTCGAAGAGGAGATGACCAAGCACACGCGCCAGGCCAACGACCTGCGCGCCGAGGCCGACCAGCTGGCATCCGAGCGGGAACAGGGCGACACCCAGTTCGACGAAGAATCGGGCGAGGGCGACACCGTCAGCGTCGAGCGCGAACGCGACCTGCTCCTCTCGGCCTCGGCCCGCCAGACGGTCGAAGAGATCCGTGCCGCGATCGAGCGGATGGATGCCGGCAGGTATGGCTTGTGCACCCCTGCGGGCCGGCGAATCAACATGGCCCGGCTCGAAGCGATCCCGTGGGCCGACCAGTGCGTCGACTGCAAGTCTGCTCGGGAGCGCAGGCGGTAGCCCGCCCGCCGGCGAGGAGCCGACGCGTGAGTCGCCGGTGGCTCGCGGCCGCGATCGTGATCGCAGTCGTGATCGTCGACCAGCTCACGAAGATCTGGGCAGTCGCCGCGCTGTCTGAACAGCCCATCGACATCGTCGGCAGCACTGCTCGGTTCCAGCTTGCCCGGAACTCGGGCGGTGCCTTCAGTCTGGTGAGCGGCGCGGGCATGACGCCTGTGCTTGCCCTGATCGCGATCGCAGTCGCGATCTACCTGGTTCGGATGGTGCGCAGGACGAGCGACCCGGTCATGCTCGTGGCGCTGTCACTTATCCTCGGGGGCGCGCTGGGAAACCTGATCGACCGTTTCGCTCGGTCTCCGGGCATCTTGCGCGGCGGTGTCGTCGACTTCATCAGAATCGGGTGGTGGCCCATCTTCAACTTCGCCGACTCCGCGCTGTCTGTCGGCATCATCCTGCTCCTCGCGGCCACGTTCCGGCGCCCCGAGACCAACGACGCCGATGAGGCGGGCGGGTGAGGCCGGCGCAGCCGCCGGACGAGCCGACGAATGATTTCGCCGGCGATCAAAGCGGCCAGATGACGGGCGCTGAGATGACGGGCGCTGAGATGACGGGGGCTGAGATGGCGGGGGGTGAAATGAAGATGGTCGTGCCGGCGGTGCTCGCGGGGGAGCGCGTCGACCGGGCGGTGTCGACGCTCGTCGGGTGGACCCGGGCGGAGGTGGCGACCCTCTGTGAGGCCGGTTCGGTGCTGGTGCAGGGAAGGCCCGTGGCCAAGAGCCGGCGCCTCGTCGAGGGTGACACGGTCGAGCTCCTAGCCGAGCCGGCCGTCGCTGCGCTCCCACTGGCTGATCCCAATGTGGCCGTCCACGTTCGCTACGAGGATGCCGACGTCTTGGTGATCGCGAAGCAAGCGGGACTCGTCGTGCACCCCGGTGCCGGTCAGCCCGACGGAACTCTCGCCAATGGGCTTCTCGCGCGTTATCCCGAGATCGCAGCTGTCGGAGATCCGGCGCGCCCAGGCATTGTCCACCGTCTCGATCGCGACACCAGCGGGCTCATGATCGTCGCCCGTACCCAGATCGCCTATGACGCGCTGGTAGACCAGCTTTCGGCCCGCGCCGTCGAGCGGCGTTACACCGCTCTGGTCTGGGGCGAGCTCGACGCGAGTCGTGGCGTGATCGACGCACCGATCGGGCGGTCGACGGCCCGACGCACCCGGATGGCGGTGCGTGCCGGTGGGCGCGAAGCCCGGACCGGATACCACGTCGTCGAGACGTTTCCCCACCCGCTGACGAGCCTGCTCGACTGCAGGCTCGAGACCGGACGCACCCACCAGATCCGGGTGCATCTGGGCGCGATCGACCATCCCGTCGTCGGCGACGCGACCTACGGTGGGTTGCGGCCGCCGATCACGCTCGGCCGCCCCTTTCTGCATTCCGCCGAGCTCGCGTTGCGCCATCCGGTCACCGGCGAGGAGATCCGGGTCGAGGAGCCGCTTTCTCCGGACCTCGAAGCGCTGCTCACCAAGCTCCGCTCCTGACCCCGGCTTCTCGGGAATCAGTCAGTCGGTTACGCCGGCCTCTGCATGCCCGACACGGGTGCGACTGACGAGGTCGGCGAGGGTGTGCCGCTCAAGCAGCTCGCGATCGGCCTCGGAGACGTGCACCCAGACCTCCTGGAGGATGCAATGTCCCTCGCAGTGGTCGTGCTCACCGACGAAGGCGGTGAGCGGTCCCTCGACCGCGGCGAGGATCTGGGCGAGGTTGATCTGGTCGGGGGGCCGTGCCAGCACGTAGCCGCCGCCGACACCGCGCTTGGACCGTACGAGGCCGGCGCCCTTCACCGCGAGCAGGATCTGCTCGAGATACGGCTGGGGAAGATTGGTGCGTTCGGCGATCTCTTTGACCGACGTCGGCCGGGCGTCGCCGTGCAGCGCGAGCGACAGCAGCGCGCGGGCGGCGTAGTCACCTCGCGTCGAGACCTTCACCGCATTGACCCCGTCACAGAGGCCATGCTCGCACACTGCATCGCGAGAAGGGACGGACCGGGCCGGTACCCTCGTCCGATGCAAGCGGGGTCAGGGCAAGAAACGGCGGTTCGTCCGGCGTACGGAGGCGGAGCGCTCACCAGCGTGATACCTACCCTCGTTGGCGGTCAGCCCGCGCCCGACAGCGCAAGGTGGCTTCCTGCGCCTCTCACCGGCGCCACCGCGGTGGTACTGCTCGTGCTCGACGGCCTCGGTTGGAACGCGCTCGAGACCCATCGGGGGAGCTTGCCCCGATTGGGGGCGATGGAGGGCGGTCCGATCACCACGGTCGTGCCGTCGACGACCGCGGCGGCGCTTACGTCGTTGTCGACCGGCCTGGCGCCGTCCCAGCACGGAGTCGTCGGCTTCCGCATGCGGATCGACGACGGTGTGTTGAACGTCTTGTCGTGGCGTCGGAGTGACGGCCGCCATGCGCCGGATCCCTTCTCGGTGCAACGCCACGCTGCGTTCGCGGGCCGGCCGGTGCCGGTAATCACCAAGTCCGAGTTCTCGACGACGGGTTTCACCGAGGCCCATCTGCGAGGGGTCAAGTTCGTCGGTTGGCGCGCGGTCTCGACATTGGTCGAGCACGCCCGTCGGCTCGTCGACGCGGGGGAGCGGTTCGTCTATTCGTACTACCCGGGGATTGATTCCGTGGCCCACGAGTTCGGCCTGCACGACCAGTTCTTCCGCGGTGAGCTGGCGTTCGCCGACGAGCTCGTCGGCCGCCTGCTCGATGCGCTTCCCCGATCGGCAGCGCTGGTGGTCACCTCCGACCACGGCCAGGTGCACTTCGGTCACGAGGGCCAGATCAGCCTCCACGCGGTCGAGACGTTGGTGGACGACTACGCGGGCGACGGGCGGTTCCGGTACCTCTACGCACGGCGCGGCGCCGTAAACGAGCTGTGCGCGCAGGCCCGCGCCGAATACGGCGACCAGGCGTGGGTGTGGTCAAGGGAGCAGGTGCTCGACGAAGGGTGGCTCGGGCCGGGCCCGGTCACGAATGGCGTCCGCCGCCGTATCGGCGACGTCGTGCTCGCGGCACGCGGGCCGGTCGCGTTCGTCGACCCGAATCTTCCGGGCGAAGCTCAGCTCCTCGCCGGTCATGGCTCGATCACCCCCGACGAGATGCTGATCCCGTTCGTTGCGAGCCGGGGAACGCGCTAGTCGGGCACGACGTCTTGTCCACAGGGCTGTGCACCATCCTGTGGACGAATGACACGCTTGTAGTTCCTCTGGGAGCTTGAGACAATGGGCCCCTTGTCACCGGGCCGTCGCTCCTTCGTCCATCTCCACGTCCACACCGAGTACTCCATGCTCGATGGCGCGTCGCGGGTCGGCGAGGTCGTCGCGGCAGCTGCCGCCGACGGTCAGCCCGGCATCGGCATCACCGATCACGGGAACATGTACGGGGTCCTGCCGATGTACCGCGCCGCCAAAGACGCGGGAATCACTCCGGTCATCGGCACCGAGCTGTACCAGGCGTTCGAGCACCGCACCGAGCGTCCCGCACGACGCGGCAGTCAGGTCGACGACTCCGGTGGCGAGGTCGAGGGCGGCCGCAAGGCCTACTACCACCTGACCGCGTTGGCCGAGAACCTCACCGGCTACCGAAATCTCATTCAACTGTCGAGCCGCGCGTACCTCGAGGGCTATTACCAAAAGCCCAAGGTCGACTGGGAGCTGCTCCAGAACCATCACGAGGGGATCATCGCAACCACCGGTTGCCTGGGCGGACAGGTGCTCCAGGCGCTGTTGCGCAACGACGACGCCGGCGCGCTCACGGTCGCCGGTCGTCTGCAAGACATCTTCGGGCGCGAGAACCTCTTCGTCGAGCTGCAAGACCACGGGATCCCCGATCAGCAGTGGACGAACCCCAAGCTCATCGAGATCGCGCGCAAGGTCGGCGCGCCTCTGCTCGTCACGAACGACAGTCACTACACGCACCAGAAGGATGCCGAGTCGCATGACGCGCTCCTGTGCGTGCAGACCGGCGCCAAGATCCACGAAGAGAAGCGGTTCCGTTTCCACGGCGATCAGCACTACCTGAAGAGCGCGGCGGAGATGCGCGTCCTGTTCGACGAAGTTCCCGAGGCATGCGACAACACACTCTGGATCGCGGAGCGAGCCGCCGACCTCGAGCTTGTCTTCGACCAGGAAGTGCTCCCGGAGTTCCCTGTGCCCGCCGGCCAGACCCAGGACTCCCACCTTCGTGAGCTCACGTTCGAAGGGGCGAAGGAGCGGTACGGGCAGTCGCCCGAGCATCGCGTGCTCGAACGGCTCGAGTTCGAGCTTGGCGTGATCCAGGAGATGGGGTTCTCGGCGTACTTCCTCGTCGTATGGGATCTCGTCCGCTACGCGCGCCAGCGGGGCATCCGCGTCGGCCCGGGTCGGGGGAGCGCGGCGGGCTCGTGTGTCGCGTACTGCCTCGGCATCGTCGATATCGACCCGATCAGATACGACCTGCTGTTCGAGCGGTTTCTGAACCCTGGCCGCAAGCAGATGCCCGACATCGACATGGACTTCGACAGCCGTTACCGCAGCGAGATGATCAAGTACGCCGCCCAGAAGTACGGCATCGACCACGTCGCGCAGATCGTGACATTCTCGACGATCAAGGCGCGGGCCGCGGTGCGCGATGCGGCCCGCGTGCTCGATTACCCCTACGCCCTCGGTGACAAGATCGCGAAGCTCATGCCGCCGCTCATCATGGGCCGTGACACTCCGCTCTACGCGTGCCTCGAAGAGGAACCGAAGCACGTCGACGGCTACAAGATGGCGAGCGAGCTGCGCGAGCTCTACGAGAGCGATCCCGACGCGCAGCGCGTCATAGAAGTGGCCAAGGGCCTCGAAGGCCTGCGCCGCCAAGATGGCATCCACGCGGCCGCAGTGGTGATCACCCGTGAACCGCTCACCGAGTACCTCCCGATTCAACGCAAGCCGGAACCGGGCGGCTCGATAGAAGACGCGCCGATCGTCACCCAGTACGAGATGCACGGCGTCGAAGACCTCGGGCTCCTCAAGATGGACTTCCTCGGCCTGCGGAATCTCGACGTGATCGAGATCACGCTCGATCTCGTGGAGCGGAGCTCGGGCATCCGCCCCGACATCGACCACGTGCCGCTCGATGACCCGAAGACGTTCGAGCTTCTCCGCAAGGGAGACACCATCGGGGTGTTCCAGCTCGAAGGCGGGCCGATGCGCGCGCTCATCCAGCGTTTGGCACCCACGAGGTTCGAAGATGTTGCCGCGCTCGTCGCGTTGTACCGCCCCGGGCCGATGAGCCAGAACATGCACAACGACTACGCCGATCGCAAGAACGGCCGCAAGCCCGTCGTCTATTACCACGACGACCTAGAAGAGATCCTCGCCCCGACCTATGGGCTGATGATCTACCAGGAACAGGTCATGCGGGTGGCCCAGAAGCTCGCGGGCTACACCCTTGAAGAGGCCGACAACCTCCGCAAGGCCACGGGGAAGAAGATTCGCGAGCTGATTCGCGCGGAGCGGTCGATGTTCGTCGACGGGTGCGAGAGGGAGGGATACGGCCGCGATTTCGGCGAGAGCTTCTTCAACATCATCGAACCGTTCGCCGATTACTCGTTCAACAAGTCGCACTCGTTCGGCTACGGCCTCGTCGCGTATCAGACGGCGTACCTGAAGGCGAACCACCCGCGTGAGTACCTCGCCGCCCTGCTCACCAGCGTAAAGGCGAACAAAGACCAGACCGCGGTGTTTCTCAACGAGTGCCGTCAGCGGGGCATCGACGTGCTTGTTCCCGATGTCAACGCCTCCGACAGCGACTTCGCGGTGAAAGACGGTGCGATTCGTTTCGGCCTATCGGCGGTGCGCAACGTCGGTGAGGGCGTCGTCGTGCACATCGTCGCGGCGCGTGAAGGAGGCGGCCCGTTCGCTGACTTCTTCGACTTCTGCGAACGGGTCGATCCGATTGCACTGAACAAGCGCACGATTGAGTCCCTGGTCAAAGCAGGTGGGTTCGACTCGCTCGGTCATCCGCGCCAGGGGCTGTGCACGGTGTTCGAGGGCATCGTCGAGCGCGCGGTCGCGCGTCGTCGCGAGCGCGAGGCCGGGATCATGAGCCTCTTCGGCGATTCCGTCGAGGAGCAGAGCGAAGGCGGCTTTGTCGATCGCGTCTCGATCCCCGATCTCGAGTTTGGCAAGAAAGATCGGCTCGCGTTCGAGAAGGAGATGCTCGGCCTCTACGTGAGCGAGCATCCGATGCTCAGCGCGGAACGGGCTCTGCGGCGCTACACCGACTGCACGCTCACCGAGCTGAAAGAGATGCGCGACGGTGAGCTGCGCACCGTCGGAGGTGTCGTCACCGCGTACTCCCGCAAGTACACCAAGCGCGGCGATCTCATGGCGACGTTCGTACTCGAGGATCTTGGCGCCGCGCTGGAGGTCATGGTCTTTCCCAAGACGATGGCCGCGTACGGCGAGCTATTGGAAGAAGACGCGATCATCTGCGTGAAGGGCCGCCTCGACACGCGTGAAGACACACCGAAGATCATGGTGATGGAGATCACCAGGCCCGAGCTCGTCCTCGACGGTGGGCCGCCGGTGCGACTGCGGGTGAAGCTGGGTGCGCTCGACCCCGCCAAGACCGCGCTGCTGCGCGAGATAATCGAGTCACACCCTGGTGACAGTCCGGTGTTCGTGCACCTCGAGTCACCCGACAAGACGACGGTGCTGCGCCTCGGCGACGATCATCTCGTCGGCGCGCGTAACGGCCTGTTCGCGGAGCTCCGCGTCCTACTCGGTGCCGACTGCATTGCGTGATGCGTCATAACCTGGACCGATGAGCGAGCTGAAGCACCTCTCGATCCACGGTCACGGCGTTAGCTACCGCACCGCCGGCGCCGGTCCACCGATCCTGTTGGTGCACGGCATGGCCGGGAGTTCGGCGACGTGGGAGCCGGTCATGCGGCCGCTCGCGCGCCACTTCACGGTGATCGCTCCCGACCTCCTCGGCCACGGCCATTCAGAGAAGCCCCGAGGTGATTACTCGCTCGGCGCGTTCGCGAGCCTGTTGCGCGACCTGGTCGTCGCACTCGGCCACGACCAGGCCACCGTGGTCGGCCAGTCTCTTGGCGGCGGGATCGCGATGCAGTTCGCGTACCAGTTTCCGGAGCGGTGTGAACGCTTGGTGCTCGTAGCAAGCGGTGGTCTCGGCGAAGAGGTGAGCCCGCTGCTGCGGCTGCTGACCCTTCCCGGTTCCGAGTACCTGCTGCCGCTCGCATGCAACAGCACTGTCAACGCGATCGGAGAGAAGCTGGGCTCTTGGCTTGGCCGTCTCGGGATCCGCCCCGATCCGGCGGTCGCCGAGATCCTGGCGAGCTTCG
The DNA here is from genome assembly GCA_025363815.1 of Actinomycetes bacterium. Taxonomy (GTDB): domain Bacteria; phylum Actinomycetota; class Acidimicrobiia; order IMCC26256; family JANYLB01; genus JANYLB01. The sequence continues at coordinate 11,822 of JANYLB010000035.1, read as the reverse complement.
AGTCGCTGGGCGACGCAGAGACCCGCGAGGCGTTCATACACACGCTGCGTTCCGTCGTCGACATCCGGGGCCAGAGGGTGAGCGCGAACGACAAGCTCTATCTCACCTCCGACCTGCCGACGCTCATCGTGTGGGGTGATCGAGATCCGATCATCCCCCTGAGCCACGCGATCGAGGCGCATGATGCCATCGCCGGGAGCCGTCTCGAAATTTTCGAAGGTGCAGGCCATTATCCGCACTGCACCGATCCGGAGCGGTTTGCCGACGTTCTCGACCAGTTCGTGGCGTCGACCTCGGGAGCGCACCTGTCGCTCGACCGTTGGCGCGCCCGACTGATCGCAGGCCGAGCCTGTGGTTAGTCGGAGATGACGAGGCGGTAGCCGAAGTCGTATTCGGCTGACCCGCGAAGCGCGCCATGGCGAGCGTCCCATGCGCCGGACGCGAGATCGTCGGCCAATGCGGCCATCTGGCCGATGACCCGCGCGTCGTCGACGAGCGTGAAGCAGGAGATGCCGGCCCGCACCACCGGGTCGAGGTACGCCTCGGGGCGGGCCCAGTAGGCCGCGAAGAAGCCGTCGACGCAGTCCGCCGCCACAGGCACCGATTCGATCCGCGCGCCGCCGAGCGCGCCGGCGAGCTCGGCGAGCGGGGGCCCGTCGGTCGCGGTCGTCCCAGCCAGCTCAGGTAGGTACTCGTCGACCATCCAGAAGTCGCGTTCCATGCGCGGATCCCAGGTGAAGATGACCACGCGCCGGGCGACCCGGCGGATCTCGGCGAGGCCCGACCGCCAGTCGGGCCAATGGTGGATTGTGAGGCTCGCGAGTGCGGCGTCGAACGCGGAATCGGGGAACGGGAGCGCGCCAGCGACACCCTGCACAGCGGGGGCCGAACCCGCCACCCGATGGGCCAGCATCACGGGCGATGGCTCGACCGCGGCGACGAACCGGTCGGTAGGTTCGTAGGAGCCGGTGCCGGCTCCTACGTTGACCACCGATCGGGCCCCGCCGAGCGCGGCGTGGATCTGGCGTTCGATCCGGGGATCGGCCCGCCGGGTCGATGTATAGCTTCGGCCGATGGTGTCGTATCGGGTCACCGGTTCACGGTAGCGACCGGCAGGTTCGCGAAGAGCCGGTTTGTCCGCTGCGTTCTGTGGGGATCGTGTCGAGATCGCGCCCGGTCGGGGGCACGACCGCGGGTTTGTCGGGAGCATCCGAGTCCGTGCCAGGATCCCCTCATGAGAATTGGGGTGCTGGGGGCGACGGGTCCCGCGGGAAGGGGTCTCGCGGCCCGATTGGCAGATGTCGGCTACGACGTGCTCGCGGGTTCGCGGGAGCGGGTCAAGGCCGAAGCCGTGATCGATGGCCTTCGCGAGAAGTGGGGTGAGCGGGTCGCACGAATCACGCCCGCGAACAACCAGGCGGCGTGCAACGCCGACATGGTCGTTCTCGCAGTGCATGCGGATGCTGCGTTGGCGACAGCGAAATACTTCGCCGACGAGCTCGCCGACAAGATCGTCGTGTCGATGGCCAACAACCTGGTTCGCAACGGCGACGAGTTCAACGCGGTCCTTCCGCCCCATGGCTCGATCGCCAAGGAGATGCAGGCATTGCTGTGGCGGTCGCGGGTGGTAACCGGCTTTCATCTCGTCCCCGCGGCCGAGTTCGTTCAGCTCGACCGCAAGATGGAGAGCGATGTTGTGGCGTGTGGCGACGACGACGAAGCCCGTCGCCAACTGATGGACGTGATCTCCGACATCCCCGATCTGCGGGCCTTCGACGGAGGATCGCTCGAGAACGCCGTCGGCATGGAGACCTTCGCCGCCGTGCTGCTCACGATCAACATCCGGCACAAGGGCAAGGCCAGCCTTCGCCTCAGCGGGATCTAGGAGCACTTTTCCCGTGCCGATGCAGCTGTTCGATACTGCGCGTCGTGAGCTAGCCGAGTTCGCGCCCGGTCCGATCGTGAAGATGTATGTCTGCGGCATCACGCCGTACGACTCGACCCACCTCGGCCACGCCGCCACATACCTCACCTACGATCTCCTCACCCGGCGGCTCGAGGAGCTCGGCCACGACGTTCGGATGGTCCGCAACATCACCGACGTCGACGACTCGATCCTGCCGAAGGCCCGAGAGCTGGGCGTGCCGTTCCTCGAGCTCGCGGAGTCGGAGATCCGCCGGTTCCACGCCGATATGGAAGCGCTCTCGATGCGCCCGCTCTACGCCGAGCCGCGCGCGACCGAGTCAATCGACGAGATAATCGCGATGGTCGAACGGCTCCTTGACTCGGGCCACGCCTATCTCACCCACGGCACGGCCTACTTCGACGTCTCGTCGTCACCGGGTTTCGGAAAGGTCTCGCACTACAGCCAGGACCAGATGATTCGCCTCGCCCGGGCCCGCGGCGGGAACCCCGACGACCCGCACCGCCGCGAGCCGCTCGACTTCGTGCTCTGGCAGCCGTCTCTCGCAGACGAGCCCGCGTGGCGCGCCCCGTTCGGTGTCGGTCGTCCGGGTTGGCACGCAGAGTGCTCGGCGATGGCGATGCGCGAACACGGGCCGACGCTCGACCTGCACGGCGGAGGCACCGACTTGATATTCCCGCACCACGAGTGCGAGGTCGCCCAGAGCGAAGCCGTAACCGGCGAGCCCTACGTCAAGCACTGGATGCACTCGGCGATGGTCGCCTACGAGGGCGAGAAGATGAGCAAGTCGCTCGGGAACCTCGTCTTTATCAGCGACCTGCTCCAAGTCGCCGACCCCAGGGCGATCCGGCTCGCGTTGATGTCGCACCACTACCGATCGGGCTTCGAGTGGCACGACACCGACATCAACGAGGGCAACGCGCTCTTGCACCGGCTTACTGCCGCCGCGAAAAGGCCAGACGGGCCCGACCCGAGGCCCTTCGCGACACGCATACGCGCCGCGCTCGATGACGATCTCGACGCGCCGAGAGCGATTGAAGCGCTCGGCGAGCTCAGCGACGCCATCCTCTCGGGCGGGACCGACACCACAGCACCCGACGTGGCCCGCGAGCTCGCTGCCCTCCTCGGCGTCGAGCTCTCCACTTCGGCCGACTGATCAACGTCAGCCGTCGACGTGGGTCTTCAGGGCCTCCAGACTCTGCTGGTAGATGCCCTGCATGAGGCCGGTCATCTCGTCGGGTGTCGCCTCGACGTCCCATGTGACGCGGGAGCCCGCACTGTCGTCGTGGACGGTGATCGTGGCTTCGTGCCGCTCTACGGGTGCGCCCTCCGTGATCGAGTAGGTGATGGCGCGCCCGTCGTCGTCGATCCCGACGAGGTGCTCGCGTATCTCCATGCCCATCATCCCGAGGATCCGGTCGTCGCCCTCGGAGCGGGAACTCTCGATGCCCGGCATCCAGGTTCCGAGCCCGTGGAAGTCGCGCACCACCGCCCACACCGCCTCGGGGCTCGCCGCCATTGTCAGCTCCGCCGTCGCCTTCGCCATCTCTGGTGCTCCCCTCGAATTACCGCCCACCAAATGGGGCCCGGCGGAATGCCAATCTGGCCAGGGCGGAATGTAGTCGCCGTTAGGCTGAACCGCTGATGCCTGACCAACTCACGATCACCCTGCCCGACGGCTCGACCAAGGATCTCCCCACGGGCGCGACGGCGTTCGATGTCGCGGCATCGATCGGCAGAGGCCTCGCCAAGGCGGCGGTTGCCGCGATGGTCGACGGCGAACTGGTCGATCTGAACCGTCCGATCGATCACGACGCCGCCGTAGCGATCGTCACCGCCGATTCCGATGCGGGTCGTGAGGTGTTGCGGCACTCGTCGTCGCACCTGATGGCCCAGGCTGTCTTCGACCTGTTCCCCGGCGCGAAGTACGCGATCGGCCCTTCGATCGCGGACGGCTTTTACTACGACTTCGAGCTGGCCGACGGCGCGCACTTCTCCGACACCGACCTCGAGCGCATCGAGGCGCGCATGCGCGAGATCATCAAGGAGGACCAACCCTTCTTGCGGGACGAGCTCGACCCCGAGGCCGGCAAGGCCCTTTTTGCCGACCAGCCCTACAAGGTAGAGATCATCGAACGCGTGCGAGCCCAGGGTGGTGCGGGAGAGGACGCGTCCGAGATCGGCGACGACGGCACGGTCGGCGTGTATCGCAACGTCCACGCCGACGGGTCCGAGGCCTACATCGATCTCTGCCGAGGTCCACACGTGCCGTCGACCGCAAAACTCGGCGCGTTCAAGCTCACCAAGGTCGCCGGCGCGTATTGGCGTGGCGACGAGAAGCGTCCGATGCTCCAGCGGATCTACGGAACCGCGTGGGAGTCGAAGAAGGCGCTCGATGAACATCTGCATCGGCTCGAAGAAGCCGAGCGGCGCGACCACCGCAAGCTCGGGGCCGAGCTCGACCTGTTCTCGTTCCCCGACGAGATCGGTTCGGGTCTTGCGGTGTTCCATCCCAAGGGCGGAATTATCCGCAAGGTGATGGAGGACTACTCGCGTTCGCGTCACGAGGCCGCGGGCTATGAGTTCGTCTACTCACCGCACATCACCAAGCGTGACCTGTTCGAGACCTCGGGCCACCTCCAGTGGTTCGCCGAGGGCATGTTCCCGCCAATGGAGCTCGACGGCGGCACCGAGTACTACCTCAAGCCGATGAACTGCCCGTTCCACATCCTCATCTACAAGAGCCGCACCAGGTCCTATCGCGACCTTCCGCTGCGGTACTTCGAGTTCGGGACGGTGTACCGATACGAGAAGTCAGGTGTGGTCCACGGTCTCACCCGAGTCAGGGGCATGACCCAGGACGACGCGCACATCTTCTGCACCAAGGAGCAGATCGCCGAGGAACTTCCGTCGTTGCTCGACTTCGTGCTCGGCCTGTTGCGCGACTACGGGCTCGACGACTTCTACCTGGAACTGTCGACGAAGCCGGAGGCGAAGGCCGTCGGCACCGATGCCGAGTGGGACGAAGCGACCGAGGCATTGCGGCTTGCCGCGGTGGACGCCGGGCTCGAGGTTGTGATGGACATCGGCGGGGGCGCGTTCTACGGCCCCAAGATCTCGGTGCAGGCCAGGGACGCCATCGGCCGGACCTGGCAGATGTCGACGATCCAGCTCGACTTCCAGCTCCCGCAGCGCTTCGACCTCCACTACGTGGGGGCCGACAACGAACGGCACCGCCCGATAATGATCCATCGGGCGTTGTTCGGATCGATCGAGCGCTTCTTCGGCGTGCTGCTCGAGCATTACGCCGGCGCGTTCCCGCTCTGGCTCGCGCCGGTGCAGGTGAGCTTGCTTCCCGTTGCCGATCGCCACGAGCCGTACGCGTTTCGCATCGCCGACCGCTTGAGATCTGAGGGGTTGCGGGTCGAGGTCCTCGATGCCCGCGCCGACACGCTCGGCGCGCGGGTCCGCAAGGCGAAGACCGACAAGATCCCGTACGTGGCCGTCGTCGGTGATTCCGACGCGCAGAACGGCACGGTCGGAGTGAACGAGCGGGGGAGTGAGCACCCGGAGCGCGACGTGACTGTCGACGCCTTCATCGCCCGGCTCGCGGCCCGTCTGCTCGAACGGATCTGAACCGAGTGACGGGGTTCGAAAGGCTCTGGGCCGGTTGGCGTTCGGAGTACATCGAGCGCATCGTTGCCGAGCCGGCCGGTAAGGGCTGTCTCTTCGAGGGCCTGGCCGTGATGGATGACGACGAGGCGATGATCCTCGAACGGGCCGAGCACAGTTTCACAGTGATGAACGCGTACCCCTACGCCTCGGGCCACGTTATGGCAGTTCCGACCCGTCATGTAGCGACTCTCGCCGCGCTCACCCCCGACGAAGCAGCGGCGCTGATGCACGCGACCCAACGCGCGACGGCCGCAATCGACGCCGTGTACCAACCCGAGGGGATCAATGTCGGCGTCAACATCGGCCGGGCTGGCGGGGCAGGCGTGCCTGGTCACGTTCACGTCCACGCATTGCCGCGTTGGAACGGCGACACCAACTTCATGACCGCGGTTGCGGAGACGAGGGTGCTGCCCGAGTCGTTGCGCCACAGCTACGAGAAGCTGCGCCTGTCGTGGCCCGGGTAGCGTGCTGAGATGACCGAGGGCCCGGCCGATCCCGAGTACTCCGACGCGCTGCCCGACGATCTCGACGTCACCGCGTACGTCGGCCCGTACACGTTCCCCGACATTCGCCGACGACGCATCGCGGCGACTCTCTACTTCATCATCGCCGCGGGCGCTTTGCTCGGTTGGTTCGTCAGCGGCAACCGAGGTCTGGCCGCCGCAGCGATCCTGGTAGGCGTCATCGGCGTCTACAGCTTCGCCGCAGGGTGGCACCTCGGGGTCGACCAGACCGAAGCGCTCGCAGTTGCGTCACGCACGGTCGGGTTCCCGGTAGGTCACGCGTCGGCGCAGCTCGCCTGGCGTGGCCTGTTGAGCCGCCCCGCGTGGCGGATGCTTCTCTACAGCGCCGACGATCCTCCGAGCCTTCGTGGCCTGGTGGAGCTCGACGCCGTCGACGGGCACGTCATGGGGGAGTACACCGAACGGAACCCCGAAGACTGGTCGAGCTACGGGCTGACCACGGAGGGCACGGGCAGCGACGACCGGTAGGCGGTCGAGTAGTCACTGTGGATCTCGAGCACCCGAAAGCGCTGCACCGCGATCGTCGGCGGTGTCGCCGGCGCGGGCACGGCGGGGTAGAGGACCAGGCGGATCTGGGCGATCCCGCGGGCCTGCCAATCGAGGGGAAGCTTCACCGCGGTGCGATTGTGACCGCCGGTGTAGAAGAAGGGGTTCCCTCCGCCGAAGTCGTTCGCGTAGCGGTAGGGGTCGCCCTTCAGCTTGATCGAGACGCCTACCGCGGTGGTGCCGACGGGCGTGGTGTCGAGGTCGACGATCGCGTACTGGCGGGCGTCACCGGCGGCCAACAAGAGCGGGTCCTCGGAGTAGGTCGCCTGCTCCCGCCGCATTTCCTGTGCCATCACCCGGTTCGCCACCGGTGAGGCATCCATCGCCGACTCGCGGGTCTGGCCGGTCGCCGGTGGCGAGCTCAACGCGCTCTGGAACCGGAACGCTGTCGTGCCCGCGTCCTTGAGCACGTTGTTCCCGGTGGCGTCGCGAACAATCGGATGGCCGCCGAAGTAGGACCCGGCAAACGGGGCATAGCTGTGGTCGAGTCCGACCTGGTTCTCGGGGTAATTGGGTCCGCATGCCGCACAGGTCTGGTACTGCCCCGACGTGACCGCGCCGTTCGCGTCGAGGTTGAGGATCACAGTGGTCTCTATGTCGGTGGTGCGCCCGTATCCTCCCCAGAGAAGGACCGGCGCGATCCCGGTTCCGGCGTCTTCGTTGCTCCAGATCTGGGTGTACTCGATGCGCGTGCCGCCACCCTGGGGCGACGACTCGCCGTAGGTGATTAGCGGTGTGTCGCTGTGCGCGTTCACGCCCCGCCCGTACAGCACCGGCGCGTGCGCGAGCGCGAGATAGTCGGGATCCGACGGCGGTACGACTACGAGCTCGATGCTCAGAACGAGCGCGGTGGGGGTGGCGGTGGTCACCGAGAGATCGGGGCGTACCGACACGGTGACGTCGTGCGGTCCCGTCGCGAGCGGACCCGTGAATCCGCTGTAGGAATAGGGGGCCGCGCCGGCGAACAGCACGAAGGTTTGGTGCAGGCCGCCGTCGACGGCCGCCTCCACCACGACCGACGTGTTGGCCGGGTCGACCCAGCTCGTTCCCGGCCCCGACATCCGCAGGCGGAGCAGCCCTTCCCCGGTGAGGGGTGGGACCGGAAGTGTGTCGGTTCCCTTGGGGTGAGCCGACACCGACGCGGTGAGGGGCGTCGACGGGTCCACAGTGCGGCCGGGGCTCGGGTAATTGACGATCGAGCACCCCGCGGCGACGAGGGCGGCCAGCGCGAGCACCGCAACTCCCACGCGCGAGCTCGTGAACCTGTGCTCCATGCGACCGCCCCATTCCGTAGAAGCAGGCAGTATGGACCCGGATGCCGAGCCGCGGCCAGCCTCACCGGGGGAGCCTTCGGTCGGGGGTCGCCGTGCTAACCTCAAAACGACCGCCATGAAGGGACCACACTCCGTGACGGGCTGTATTTCTGGCCCCGCATCCGGCCGAGCCTTGAGCAGAACCGATGCTTGACGCACGGCTGCGTACCGGAATCGGCAATGCCCTCGCTCCCGTGGGCAGGTCGCTGCGGCGCGTCGGGATCACCGCCAACGGTCTGACCATCGTCGGGCTCGCATGCTCCGGGCTCACCGCGTGGCTCATCGCGATCGGCGAGCTTCGCTGGGCGGTACTCGGTCTGATCGCGAGCGGGGTGATCGATCTCCTCGATGGCAGCGTCGCCCGTACCAGTGGTGAGGCGAGCCCCAGGGGCGCGTTCTTCGACTCCGTCACCGATCGGGTCTCCGACGCAGTCGTGTTCGGTGGGTGCGCCTGGTACCTCGCGAGCCAGAGCGCGCACCTCCCGGTGCTGGCCTTTGCTGCCGCGGCTCTGGCGATGCTGATCTCCTACGAGCGAGCGCGCGCCGAAGGCCTCGGGTACTCCGCCAAGGGCGGCCTCATGGAGCGGGCCGAGCGTATGGTCGTGCTCGGGGTCGGCCTGACGTTCAACATCCTCGTCCCGGTGCTGTGGCTGATGGTCGTGCTCATGTCCTTCACCGCGATCCAACGGTTCGTTGTCGTTTGGCGCCAGGCGAGCGACACCCCCGCCCCGCGGGTCCGCCGGCTCCGGCTGGTGCGTCACCGTCGCACCGACGACGAAGATATCGACCTTGCCGAAGGTGACGAGGGCCGCGGGCTCACAGCCTGGTGGGACGCCAGGCGCACGGCCGGAGACAGTCGCGGCCCGACGCACACGCGTCCTGCCCGGCGCAGCTCCCGGCCCTGACTCCGTTGCCACACCCGGCATACATCGCCTACCGCAGCGCCGCCGCGCTCGCTCAGGCCCTTCCCGGCTCAGTTGCCGAACCGACCGCTCGCGTTCTCGGACGGGCGGCCGCCCATGCAATGCCGCAGCGCCGTCGAATGATCGAGAAGAACCTCGGCCGGGCGACCGACCGGGCCCTGCAGGGCGTGGAGCTCCGCCGGGCCGTCAGCGAGTGCTTCGCGTCTTACGGCCGGTACTGGCTCGAGCTCTTCCGACTGCCGAGAGACGTGCGCGATCCGGCGTCGGTCCAGGCCCGGTTCGAGACGGAGGGCTTCGACTACATCAAGGCGGGTCTCGATGCGGGCAAGGGCGTCGTGCTCGCGCTGCCGCATCTCGGAGGCTTCGACTTCGCCGCGGGCTGGTTCGCCGGCCGCATGGGTCGGCCACCGTCGGTCGTGGTGGAGGCAGTGGAACCCCCGGAGCTTTTCGATTGGTTCGTGCGAGTGCGGCGCGACGCCGGGATGGAGGTCATCGCGCTCGGCCCCGATGCCGGCGCCGCGGTCGCGCGCACTCTTGCTGACAACAGGGTCGTCTGTCTGATGGCCGATCGCGACATCACCGGCGACGGCGTAGAGGTCGAGTTCTTCGGCGAACGGACGACCCTTCCGGCCGGTCCGGCGATGCTCGCTCTGCGCTCAGGTGCGCCGCTGGTTCCGATGACGGTCTACTTTCGACCGCGCGGCCACCACTTCGCGCGGATTGGTCCTCCCGTGCCGCTTGAACGCGAAGGTCGACTGCGTGACGACGTGACCAGGATCACCCAGGTCCTGGCAGGTCGCTTCGAGGAGTTCATTCGCGCCGAACCGACGCAGTGGCACGTCATGCAACCGAACTGGCCAAGTGACCGGGCGGCGGTCGCATGAGCAGGCGTCCTATTGGGTGGCGCCCTATTGGGTGTCGTCGGTGAGGGTGGCGATGATCTGCCCGTACTCGCTCTCGATCCCGGGCGGCGTACAAGGCCAGGTACTGGGCCTGGCGCGGGCGCTACGAGAGCTCGGCCACGACGCGCGCGTGCTCGCTCCGTGCGACGGGCCGCCGCCCACGCCATTCGTCATGTCCGTCGGGCCGAGCACGAAGGTCGAGAGCAACGGATCGATCTCGCCGATCGCGCCGGGAAAGGTCGCCGCGCAGCGAACCCTCGAAGCCCTGCGTGGCTTCGAGCCCGATGTGCTGCACCTGCACGAGCCGCTCGTCCCGGGGCCGACATCCGCGGCGTTGCTCGGCACGATCATCCCGTCGGTGGGAACGTTCCACATGTCGGCGGAACGCCGCGACTCGTTCTATCGCTACCTCCGCAAACCTGCGGCCGGTATCGCGAAGCGACTCACGATTCGAACTGCCGTCTCCGAAGACGCCCGTCGCACCGCGCAGGAGTCGCTCGGTGGGAGCTACTGGGTTCTTCCTAATGGTGTCGACGTCGCGCCGTTCGCCCAAGCAGATCCCTGGCCGTCGTCGGTGCCGGCGGTCCTGTTCGTCGGGCGACACGAGCCTCGCAAGGGCCTCAGCGTGCTTCTGGACGCGTGGACCGACATCGATCGCGAGGCGGTGCTCTGGGTCGCGAGCGACGGACCGGAGACTGCGATCCTCAAGGCTCGCAAAGTCGCGGGGGTCGAGTGGATCGGTCGCATCCGCGACGACGAGAAGGCCCGACGCATGCGCGGCGCGGCGATCTTCTGCGCCCCCGCGATCTCAGGTGAATCGTTTGGTGTGGTGCTGCTCGAAGCGATGGCCGCCACCACCGCGGTGGTGGCATCCGACATCCCGGGTTACCGCAACGTCGCCCGCCCCGATGTCGAGGCGCTCATGACGGCTCCGGGCGACGCGGATTCGTTGCGCCATGCGATTCGGCGTCTCGTCGACGATCCCGATCGTCGCGCCGAGCTCGCGGCCGCAGGGCAGCGCCGCACCGCCGAGTTCTCCATGACTCGGCTCGCAGCGCGCTTCGTCGCCGTGTACGAGTCGGCCATCGCCTGCGCGCCCCCTACCAATCGGAGAGCGGCGAATCGATGAACGACACGTATTCGGAGATGGAAGCGCTCGCGCTCGACCTCGCCTCGAACATCCGTGACGCGGTCGTTCCCCACCTCGGCCTGGCCCGTTCGCGCTTGCGGGTCGGCAGCGCGCCCGGCGGCGACGCCACCCTTGCTATCGACGAGGTCGCGGAACGGGTCCTCGAAAAGCAGCTGCGCGCCGTCGGCAACATCGGCTTCTACTCCGAGGATCTCGGATTGATGACGTTCGGAAAACCCCGTGCGTTCTTTGTTGTAGACCCCGTCGACGGCACTCGCCCTGCGGCCGCGGGTTTCGAGTCGTGCTGCGTCTCAGTGGCGGTCGCTCCGCCGCGCGAAGACGCCACGCTCGGTGATGTGAGCTTCGGGGTGGTGCACGAGATCAAGACCGGGCAACGGTTCTGGGCTCGCCGGGGCGACGGCGCTCACGCCGAGCGCGCCGACGGGACGCGGATTGAAGCTGCGCTGTCAACAAATACCGACCTGTCCGGCCTCTACTGGACCGCCGGGCTCCGTGGTCGGCCCTCTTTGCCCCTCGCGATTGTGCTCGAGGAGCTTGCCGACGGCTGCAGCCTCGGCGGCGGATACTTCGACCTCGGTTCGGCCACATTCGATCTCACCCGGATCCTCACCGGCCAGCTCGACGCATACGTAGACGTCGGTCGCCGCGTCGTCGATGAGATCCCCGAGACCGAACCCGAGTTCCTGCGGGTGGGGGAGGGCGCGGTCTGCACCAACTTCCCCTATGACATCGCCGCTGCAGCATTGATCGCGGCCGAGGCCGGCGCGACCGTGACCCACGCCGACGGGCGGCCGCTCGACGATCACCCGGCGGTGGGATCGGGCCGCGCCGAGGGCGTGGCGATCCTCGCGGCGGCGAACCCCGA
>JANYLB010000010.1 GCA_025363815.1 Actinomycetes bacterium | reverse complement strand
CCAATCAATCACCGAGTTGCTCGTCACCGGAGCGCTCCACACGAAGGAGAAGTAGGCGATGGCACGAATCATGTGGGCCTGTTGGGACGGTGGCGGAAACCTGACGCCAAGCCTGGGAATCACTCGGGTCCTCGAAACGAGGGGACACGAAGTCCACTTCTACGGACGACCTGACATGGTGCACCGAGTCGAGGCCGCTGGCTTCGGAGCGACCGCACTCAGCCGGGCACGCACCGACTTGGACCGCTACTCGTTCCACCCGATGGCCGCGGTTTTCGGATTCACCAGCTCCCCAGCCGTCGGCGAAGAACTCGTCGAGGTGGCGCAGCAATGGGACCCCGAGGTTGTCGTGATCGATGCGATGTTCGCGTCCGCACTGAACGTCGCGCCTCGGTTCAACCGACCGACTGCCGTGATGCTGCACACGTTCTTTCATCACATGATCGACAGCTGGCGGGGCAACTTCACCATGCAGAGCGAGTCGCGTCAGCGTGCCGGGTTCGACGGGTTGCCAGATCTGGACGTGCTGTGGGGTGAGCGCAACGTTCTCCACGTCAACACGCTGCGGGCGTTCGACGGACAATCGGATACGGCCACTTGGCCCGTCGTCCACGGCGCGCCCGTCTTGGCTACCGAACGACGAGCTGTCGAGGTAGAGCTGCCGTGGGGCACTGACGATCAGACCCCGATCGTGCTGCTCAGCTTCAGCACCGTGCCGGAGCAACGCAACCTCGACATGTTGCAACGTGCCCTCGATGCCCTCGGCCCGCTCCCCGTGTATGTCGTTGCCACCACGGGCGGGATCGTCGACCCGGCAGAGCTCACCGCCCCGGCGAATGCCTACCTCGTGCCATTCGCAGACCATGACCAGCTCATGGACCGCTCATCGATGGTCCTTGGCCACGGCGGTCACGGCACCACGATGCGAGCGCTCAGCCACGGCCTGCCGATGGTCGGCATTCCAGCCAAGGGAGCAGACCAGATCCCCATCACCAAACTCATCGACGAATGGGGAGCAGGGCGAGCACTATCGATGGACCCAGACGTCAGCCAGATCCGAGTTGCGGTGCAGGAGATCCTCGGTGATCCAAGCTTCCGCCACGAAGCCGCGCGGCGCTCGACCGCCTTCCTCGGCCTTGATGGCGCTGCAGTCGCCGCCGGCTCGGTAGAAGCCATCATCCCAACGATGGGGTGAAGCCGACGGGCAGGGAGCCAGGGGATCTCGGAGCGGTTCCATCGATCGGCTCGGTCGGCGCGGCAGCGGGCAGCGAGTTTGCTGACCCAGCCCTTCGATACGCCATAGTCACGAGCGACTGTGGACTGCGAGCGGCCCTCGAGGACCGCCGCCGTGATGATCGACCGGGCCTTGGACATCGCCGAGCTTGCCGACCAGACGGTTTCCTATGTCTTGAGAGACCCGTCTCCTATGTCCTGACGCACAGCACCCCCTCCCCGACAGAGCGCGTCGTTCTCGGACGGCGACGATGCGCGTCGTGAACGTTCCCGCCCAGGCGCAGGTGGACCAGACCGTCGCCGGCTCACCTTTCTCCTCTCCCTGCCCGTTGTGTCCCGTTGGTCAGCCTGAGATCGGACACCTCGGCCCGCAAGGACGGGTTCGCTACGGTGTGACCCGCCGCGGGTGTAGCTCAATGGCAGAGTCCCAGCCTTCCAAGCTGGTCATGCGGGTTCGATTCCCGTCACCCGCTCCACGCCGAATGCGCAGGTCAGCGGCTCGGTGCGGGCCTTGCCGGTGACCTCACCGAGAAGCTGTCGAGCCCGCCGTGCCCTCTACGTGCCCTAGACACCATCAGCTCCCGCGGCCGCGAGCACCGCGCGGGCGGCGGGTCTTCGTGATCGAGCTGGACGAAGTGAACCTGGCCGTCGTCGTCCACCTCATCGATTCGAACGACTGACCAGAGGCCTTCGTGCCCTGCGATCACGACTGCACCAGGGACGATCGCCCCTGGAGCGCGCGCGTTCCGCATGAGCGACCAGTTTCGGCCCTCGTCGTGTTCCGCGTTGAAATCGGCCTGCGGATCGATCCTCAGCGTCTTCATGTTGCCTCCTCGTGTTGTTCAGCTCGCGAGGAGCTGCTGCACGCGTTGATGGGAGATCCCGAGGATGTCGGCGGCATCGCGACGGCTGAGCCCCATCCGCTCGAGCTTCCTCGCGGCCTTCTCGGTGGTCGCTTGAGCCTGCCGGGAAGCGGCGGATGCAACCTGACGGGCCTGCGACACCTGCGCTGCGGCATCGACGAATTCTGAGGGCCACACCGGGGTGATCGAGAGGCCGTCTGGGTCACGATCGAGCCAAAGCGCGAGCGCTTCTCTGATCCGGGCCTCGGCCTGGCGGAGGCTGCGGCCGTAGGTCTGGCAGCCGGCGATCCCCTTGATGTGGACGATCCACGCGTCGCTCTCGGGATCGCGGTCGTAGACCGCCACGTAGTTCTTGGTCCTGGTCATCGAAGCCACCCTTCTTCGAGGCATCGCGCTAGCGTGCGCTCGATGCTTCGCAACGTTCCGATCGGGAGGTCCTTTTCTCGGTGGATCGGAATCACGGTCTGGCAGCGTCCCGGACACCGAACGATCACGTGCGAGCCGCGCTGGCGAAGTTCCTCGCAGCCCCGCTTCTCGACCCGACGCAGGAGCTCTCTCCCCGTCATTCGTCTATCTCACTAGACACTTTACCACGGCTGGCAACAATCACGTCGTTGAACGCTTGCGCGATGACGGCGTCGCGATCGCGGGTGGCGTGTTGGTAACGGAGAGCGGCGGCCGCCGAGGCGTGGCCCATCCGGTGCATGAGCTCGCGGGTGCTCGCACCCGTGGCGGCGGTGAGGGTGTTACAGGTGTGCCGAAGGTCGTGGAAGCGAAGGCCGGTCACGCCGACCGCTTCGGTCGCGGCCGCCCATTTTGCCCACCAGTTGTGGCGACGGATCGGCGCGCCCTTCACTCCGGTGAACACGCGGGCGCTGTCGTCAGCGGCGACGAACGCGGCGAGATGGGTGGCGAGCTTCGATCCGATCAGGAGCGATCCCACAAGATCAGAGCGAGGACGGGCCCTGTTCGAGGGCGGGAAGGCGCGCAGGCGTTGACGGGGTCGATCTCTGGCCGGTGCGTCAGCGGTCCGCGAGCGGGCGTGAGTCGTGCTCGGCGAGATCCCGCAGCGTGAGCAGTTGGCGTCGCATCATCACCAGGTCGCCAGGCGGGAGGATCCTCCGCATCACCGCACCGAGGAGGTTGCGGGGCGTGACGCACAGGACCTTCGCAACGATCCGGCTGCGGTCGGGCACGATGGAGGACACCCGGTACGTGATCGCGACCTGGCCGAACAGCGGGGTCGTCGAGTCGATCGTGATCGATCGCCCCGCCTCGAACGAAACCAGGCGGAAAATCGTCGCTACCCGTTGGCCGGGTTCGAGATGCTCGAGGCCGTCGGTGAGCTCACGGGGACTGCGCCGACCCAGGTTGTCGATCCAGTCGTAGCTGTAGGGCGCGGCGCGCAGCTGACAGATCCAGCGAAACGTCGTCTCCGCCGGCGCGTCGACGTCGACCGCGCGGAACACCACGATGTCGGGCTGCTCGACGAGCGCGTCACACGGGTAGTTGTCGGCGCGCTCCTGGGGAGTTGAGCCCCAGTTCCCCACGACGTCGGTGCAGACCACGTCCCGAATGGTACCGGTACCGGCCCGTCGCTTCCCCGCTCCGAGAGCGGCGTCAGAACCCGGCGTTTCTGTACGCGGCTACGTGCCGGAGACCCGAGGAGGCAGGCCCGGCCCGAAGCAGGTGTCTCGACTGGAAGGGAGATCACTCCGGTGACGCGGATGGTCACGCTGCTCGCTTGGCGGGGGTCGCGGCGTCGGCGTCCTGCGGCGCCCCGCTCGCACTGGCCTCGGTCGGCGCGGCAGAAGGGAGACGGAGTCGCTTGAGCAGCAACGCGTTGACGGCGACGATGAAGCTCGAGCCCGACATCGACAGGGCGGCGATCTCGGGCCGCAGCACCAAGCCGAAGAAGGGCACGAAGACCCCCGCGGCGATGGGCAGCGCGATCGTGTTGTATCCGATCGCCCAGCCCAGGTTCTGGTGCATCTTGTGCAATGTCCCCCGGCCGATTCGCAGAACGACGGCGACATCAAGGGGATCGGAGCGCATGAGCACGACATCGGCGGTCTCAATGGCGACATCGGTGCCGGCGCCGATGGCGATCCCGACGTCGGCTTGGGCGAGGGCGGGCGCGTCGTTGACGCCGTCGCCCACCATCGCGACCTTCTTGCCTTGGGCCTGCAGCTCGACAATCTTGGCCGACTTGTCGCCCGGGGCCACCTCGGCGATGACGGTGGTGACCCCGAGGAGGCCCGCGATACGGCGCGCGGTCGCTTCGTTGTCGCCGGTGAGCATGACGACCTCGACTCCCATGGCCACCAGCTCGCCTACCGCCGCCACCGACGTCTCGCGTACGGCGTCGGCGAGAGCGACCAGTCCGCCGACTCGGCCGTCCACGGCGACGATGACCGCGGTTCGACCACCTTCGGTGAAGGCTCGCCGACGCTCGTCCAACGGGCCCAGGTCGATGCCTTCGCGTTCGAGAAGCCGACGGTTGCCGACAACCACGCGGCGGCCGCCGACGGTGGCGATCGCACCGTGACCCGGCACGCTGTCGAACCCCGAGGCATGCAGCACCGCCAGGTTCCTGGCTTCGGCTGCGTTGACGATCGCCTGGGCGAGAGGATGCTCGGACTCGCGTTCTACTGCCGCGGCCAACGCGAGAAGATCGTTCTCGTCGATGCCGTCGGCCACGACATCGGTGACCTCGGGTTCGCCCTTGGTGAGCGTACCGGTCTTATCAATCACGACGGTGTCGATGCGCGCCGCGGTCTCCAACGCGACCGCGTTCTTGAACAGCACACCCCGGCGGGCGCCGAGACCGGTGCCGACCATGATCGCCGTCGGCGTCGCCAAACCGAGGGCGTCGGGGCAGGTGATCACCACCACCGTGATGGCAAACAACATCGCGTCGGCCACGGACCGGCCGGCGAGCACGCTCCAGACGAAGAACGTGAGGCTGCCGCCCACGAGAGCGACGAGCACGAGCCAGAACGCAGCCCGATCGGCCAATCGCTGGCCGGGCGCCTTGGAGTTCTGGGCTTCTTGAACGAGCTTCACGATCTGCGCGAGCGCAGTGTCGGAGCCGACCTTGGTCGCACGCGCCCGCACCGTGCCTGTCGTGTTCAATGTGGCGCCGATCAGTTGATCCCCAGTCGCCTTGTGCACTGGGAGACTCTCGCCGGTCACCATCGACTCGTTGAAATCGCTCTCACCCTCCATGACCTCGGCATCGACAGGCACCTTGGCGCCCGGACGGATCAGCAGCAGATCGCCGACCAGGACCTCGGATGTCGGCACCTCGACGGGTTCGCCATCGCGCAAGACCATCGCCATCGGCGGCGCGAGGTCGAGGAGGGCGCGGATCGCGTCCGTGGCGCCACCGCGGGCGCGCATCTCGAACCAGTGGCCCAACAACACGAACGCGCTCAGCACCGTAACGGCCTCGTAGAACACGTCGCCGCCGCCGCTGAGGGTCACCACGACCGAATACAACCAGCCCGCGGCGACCGCGACCGCGACGAGGACCATCATGTCGAGCGTCCGGGCCCGCAGCGCGCGGAAGGCACCGTCGAAGAAGATCCATGCCGCCCAGAACACGACTGGCAACGAAAGGATGAGCTGGAACACGTCGTCGCGCAACCCGAACGGCGCCGCGACTTCGAAACCGAACACATCGCGGCCGATGCTGGACCACAAGAGGATCGGCACAGAGAAAATCGCCGCGACCATGAACCGGTTGCGCATGTCAGCGACCATGCCGGCCATCGAGACGCCGCCAAGATCGCCACCATGGCCCATAGCGCCGTGCGACGACACGGCCGCGCCAGACTCACCGCCGCCGCGTTTAGCGTGACCCAAAGGGTCGATGGCATGCGCGGCGCCCTCGACGCTCTGGCCGCCGCGATCGCCCATCGGATAGCAGATGTGCTTGGCGACCGACTCGCCGGCGCAATGGTAGCCGCACTCCTTCACCCAGCGGCGCAGCTCGGCCACGGTCGTTGCCGCAGGGTCGTAGGTGACCTTGGCTGTCTGCGCTACGGGATTGGCTTCGACCTGTACGACGCCGGCAAGCCGCGAGAGGGTGGCCTCGACGACGTGCGTCTCGCTCGCCCACTGCAGACCGCCCATCTCGAGCACCACAGCTGCCGCAGTCGGTTCGACCGCGCGCGCGGATTCGCCCCGGTGGTGGGTGCGCGGGTCGGGGGGAACTGCCATCAGGAACGTCTCCTAGCCTCTACATGCGCTGTTCGCAGCCAGGACCCCCACCATCGCCGCGCCTGCTTGTTTCACCGCGATGATGCACCTTGGTTTGGCCGACCGCCAGCAGTCGTCGCTAGGGCACCCTGGCGGTATTTCGGCGTCCGCGCTTCAGGTTCGGTACCGCGCCGGCCGATAGTTACCGCCTATGGGGGCAAATCCAGATCTCGACAACGATCATCGGTGCCGACGACCAGGTAGGCCGATCCCACGACGCGGCGCCCGGATGCCTCGACGTTCGAGTTCTCTTAGCCGAAACGGGCTTCGCGTCGCGATCGCCGCGGGGTTGGCTCTTGTGGTCACCGCGTGCGTGAATCCATCAGCGCAGTCAAGCTCTGCACCGCAGCGGACACTGGTCGCATCGGTTGGCAAGCCGCCTGTCTATCTCCACTACTACCTGTGGTGGACCCCTCAGCATTGGCAGGACAAGCTCGGTCTGTCGTATCCATACACCTCGAGCCCGCTAGCTGTGCCCGGCGCGCTGGGGGTCGACGGGTGCCATGCCAGTGTCACCTACCCCGGCGCGTCGATCGTCGACATTCCCAGCGACGGGCTCGCCGACCAATCCGACCCGGCAACTCTCGACCGCGATATCGCGACAGCAGCCGGCGCCGGCGTTCGCGGGTTCGTGGTCTCATGGCAAGGCGCGGGTGCCCCGGGCCAGACTCCCGCCTCGTCGGGATACAACGCGAGGCTCGATCTCCTCGTGAGCCGGGTGAACGCGTACAACGCCGGCCACCCACGACCGTTCACGCTCGCACTGGGCATGTCGGCGTACGGCAACTACGCGCGGCCGGCCTCCGCGATAACCGCGGATCTCCAGTACTTCGTATCGCAGTACGCCGGGAATCCGGCGTTCGCCAACGACTTCTCGGCCAGGCCGCTCGCCATGCTGCTCGCGAGCCGGAAGTACACCGCAGGCCAGATCCCGGTCGTCGCGGCGGCAGTCCGGAACCAGGTTCTGCTCATCAGCGACGACACGAACGCGAGCTGGTCGAGCACCCAACAGAACTTCGACGGCGCGAGCTGGTATTGGTCCTCGCAGAACCCCGATGCCAACCCGCAATCAGGCTCGCAGGTGCAGAGCCTCGCCGGACAGGTGCACGCAGCCCACAAGCTCTTCTTCGCTCCGTTCGCTCCGGGTTTCAACGCGCAGCTCAACGGCGGGTCCGCGTGCACGCCTCGCAAGGGAACAGACACGCTCGCCGCGATCTGGACGCTCAATCAACCCAGCCAGCCGGATGCCTGGTTCGGGATCAGCTGGAATGAGTATGTCGAGAACACCTACCTACAGCCCTCGCGGAGCTACGGAACTGCGGAACTCGACCGACTCCGCCAGCTCATCGCGGCGCAGTAGGCGGGCATTGGAGCGTGGGGGCTACGACAATCCGACGAGGAACTCGACCGTCGCCGTAGCGGGCGGGAACGATCCCGCGATCCCGGAGCTGACGTAGCCGGCATCGGTGATCAGCGTGATCCCGTTGACGTACGTTGCCGCGTCGCTGCACAAGAACGCCAGTGGCGCCGCCTGCTGCTCGGGCGTGGACGGCTGGATCCCGGTCTCCTCCCGGAAATCAGCGCCGAATGTGAGCCACAGGTCGGCGTTCGCACGTGCGAGCGGAGTGTCGGTCGGCCCGGGGAGAATCGCGTTGATGCGGATCCCCCGGCGGAGCATCGGCAAGGCCTCCCTGGCGACGTAGGCACAGATCGCACGTTTGCTCCACATGTAGCTCGCCTTCTCGGGGCGCGCCGCAATCCATTCAGACGCCGCGTCGAAATCGGGCGTGTCGAGATACTCGCTGAGCCGCTCGAGGTCGCCCTCCCACCCGAGGCCCGCTGTCGACGAGATCATGCCGATCGCCGCGCCGCGCGACAACGCACCACTCGCGATCGCACGATCGATGAGGTGCCGATGACCGATGAAGTTGATCTTCTCGATCCCTGGGGTTCCGTCAGCCGCACCGGCGCAGGAGAAGAGTGCGTCGATCGGTCCGCCGCATTCGTCGAGCGCAGCGTCGATGCTCTCCCGCTCCCGCAAGTCAAGACGGATGCCTTTGACGCCGCTAAGCGTGACGTCGGCGAAATCCATGACCACGACCTCGCCACCAAGGTCGCGTACAAGCTCTGCGGTCGCCGCGCCCATTCCGGTCGCGCCTCCGACCACCACGGCTCGCTTCCCGTCGAATCCGAACACTTCAGCACTCATCGTCTGTCATCCTCTCGTCGCGATCGTCGCGTCATCTCTATCACCTCGAACCGAGACCTTCACAAGGCCGAGGCACAACCCGCCCCGCCCCGCTCCACTCCGCCCACCCTGCCCAGATCGTCGGCCCATCTCCGGCACCGGGGTAACTCCGGCCACCGATGGTGCAGAATCACGACATGACAGGACGGTTTGCTCGCGACGAAGAGGTAGCGGCCTGGCGCGATGACGGCTGGGTGCTCATCGAGGGTCTCGTTGGGACCGACACGATCGACCTCGCGCTCGAAGACGTGTGGAACCTGCTTCCGCGTCCTGAACGGTTCCATGCCGATCCGGCGAGATACGTCCCGGCCGGAAAGGACACCAAGCAGCTTCGGCGGGGTTATCCCGAGATGCCCGAGCATGGTCCCGCGTTCCGACCCGAGCAGCACCGGTGGGGTCACGATTTCCCGTTCTGGGGCAGTGGGGCGCTCAATCGCCTCGCGGTGCACCCCGCCATCATCGATTTCGTCGAGCGCGCGCTCGAGACGTCGGAAGTTCGCGTCTACCAGACGCACATCAACGCCAAGTACACCGGCGACGCCGACTATGAGCAGCCGATCCACACTGATCGCAACCATTCGTTCCTGCCGCCACCCGAGGGCCCACCCTGGTGGCATGTCGAAACTTTCCTGTACCTCTCCGACGTCGACGACGAGTGCGCGCCCACCCACCTCGTGTCGCGCCGTGACTCGGAGGGAAGGTCGACCAACTCGATCTTCATGCCCGATCAGGATCCCGAGCTCTACGCGAGTGAACGAAGCGCCAGGGGCGTACGCGGATCCTTGTTGGCATACCGAAGCGACGTCTTTCATCGGGGTGTGAACATCACCAAGCCGGCCGGCGCGCGATTCATCTTCAACGTCAGCTTCAAGGTCGCAGGTCTCGACTGGGTCGGCTACCACTCGGTGCAGTCGAACGCCACCCATCCGGGCTGGGTGCAATTCGTGGAAGATTCGACGCCGCGTGAGCTAGAGGTGTTCGGGTTCCCGCCGCCCAGTCATCCCGTCTGGACGGCTGCGCTCATCGAGGCGACCGCGTTGCGCTATCCGAAGCTCGATCTCGATCCGTGGCGGCGCGCGCTTGCGTAACCGCGCCATCCTCAGGAGCGAAGTGTGCGCTCGTCGTCGCTATCTCCGTTCGATGCTCGGGCGTTGCTGCGGTGGATCGCGCGCTCGTCGGTACCGAGGTACGACCCGACCACCAGCGGATCGTTGCGTACGTCTTCGGGCAGGCCTTCGGCGATGACGGCCCCAGCTTCCATGCAGTAGACGCGGTCGGAGATCGACAAGATCAGCGGCAGGTCGTGCTCCACAACGATCAGCGTCGCGCCGAGCTCCTGCTGTACTCGCTTGATCAGGGGACCGAAGGCCTCGGCCTCGCGTTGGGCTACCCCGGCAGTGGGCTCGTCGAGGCAGAGCACGCTCGGGGCGACCGCGAGCACTGCGGTGAGCTCGACGATGCGGCGAGTGCCCGTCGACAGCTCGGCGATGAACCTGTCGGCATACCGGCCCAACCCGAGGTAGTCGATCAGCTCGGCGGCCTCGGCCCGCTTCGATCGTTCCGCCCGGGTGGCACGAGGCATCCAGAGGAGCGAACCCCAGAACGAGGTGGAGCCCCGAGCCTCGAGCGCGAGCTGCACCGTCTCGCGCACAGTCAGCTCCGGGAAGAGGGTCGCGGCCTGGAAGGTGCGACCGAGACCGAGGCGCGATCGTCGGTGAGCCGGGAGGTTGGAGATGTCGGTACCGAGCAGCTCGATCGTCCCCCGGCTCGGCACGTAGCCACCGATCGCGTTCAGCAACGTCGACTTTCCCGCGCCGTTCGTTCCGATCAGCCCGATGACCTCCCCGGGCGCGGCGTGGAAGTCGACACCGTCGACCGCGACGACGCCACCGAAGCGCACCGTCAGGCCTCTCGTCGACAGCACCTTCCCGTCGGCGTGGGCGCGAACCGGTCGCTGCATCGCGACGTGGGTGAGCGACGCCGGCGGCGCAGTTCGCGTCTTCGTCGCCATCTCAGGGAGTCGGCCCTCGAGCCAATTCAAAGCGGCGCCACGGAACCAATAGCCGATCTGCGTGAAGCCGCCCGGGATGTACAACAGGATTATGAGGAGACCGATGCTCGACGTGAACAGCGGCACGGTCTGGTTGGTCGGCCAGAACGCAGGCAGCCCCACGACCCACAGCGCGCCGACGACCGCGCCCGCGAGGCTCCCGAGACCTCCGATGACCGCGATGGCGACCAGCGCAAGGGAGTCGTCGACGGTGAAGAACCGTTCGGAGAAGCCGATGGTCACGACGACACCTCCAAGAATGGCGCCGCCGAGCCCGGCTACGAAGCCGGAAACGGCGAAGGCGGTGAGCCTCGCCCGCGTCGGTGAGACCGTGAGCGCCGACGCAGCCGGCTCGTTCTCGCGCACCCCGATGATCGTGCGCCCGATGCCGCCGCGGCGCAGGTGACCGACGACGACGAGCACGAGCACGAGTGCGGCGAGGGTGAAGTAGTAATAGCCGCGGTTCAGGTGGGCGAGATCGAACGGACCGAGGTGACCACGCGGAAGCTGAACCGTTGTCGCGTCGAGAGAGCCAGTGAAGATCGGCCGCGAGAAGATGTAGGCCTGAGCGGCAATCGCGAACGCCAACGTGCTGACTCCGAGCAGCAGACCCTTGACCCGCAATGCCCCGAGCCCGACCGCAACGGCGACGCCGCACGCGATCGTCGCGCCGAAGACGAGCGCGAGAACGAACGGGACCTTGGGCAGGTGACCCTGAAGTATCCGGGTCGATCGCCAACCGATGTCGAAGGAGACGCCGCGCACGAACGCGGCCGCGCTCAGCGCGCCGATTCCCGCGAACGCCATCTGGCCGAGCGATAGCTGACCGCCCCAGCCCGTCAGCACCGTCACGGAGACGGCACACACAGCAAAGGCCAACACCATCGCGTAGGTCTGCTGATGGAATGATTGCGTGACCATCAGCGGAAGGACGAGCGCGAAGACCAACGCGAGACCGGCCACAAGCTGGGGCATGTGCCGAACCCACCAGATCTCCCGCAGCCGCTCGGGAACAGGCGGAACCCGCGGGGCGAAGGAGAACGTCTCCGAGCCGGAGTCGTCGGAGCGACTCATCCGCGCTACTAGCACCAGCACGAGAATGAAGACCACGAACTGCACGAGCCCGACTGTGTTGGGGAAGTTGTAGACGAGCACCTGGTACAGGATGCCGACCGCGATTGCGCCGACAGCCGCGCGCGGGAACGATCGCATGCCACCGAGAAGCGCGGCCGAGAGACCGAGGAGCAGTGTCTCGGGTCCGATCGACACGAGATTGGACGACCCTTGCACCGTCGCGTACAGGATGATCGAGACGGCGGAGAGGAACCCGCCGATGGTCCAGATCGCGGTCGACAGGAGCTTCGGGCTGATCCCGGTCAGCCGGGCGAGGTCGGGGTTGGTGGCCGACGCGCGCACCCAGATGCCGAACCTGGTGTGCCCGAGGAGCCACCAGAGCCCGAAGGCGATCACCGGCACGACGAGGACGACTAGCAACTCGGGACCCTCAACCGTCACGCTGCCCAAGTGCCAGACGCCGGTGATCGGGCTCGGGAACGCCGTCTGGAGCTGGCCGGTGCGATAGGCGGGAAGGCTCATCGTGACCGCCCGCGCGAGCTGGGCGACACCAATGGTCGCGACGAGAACGATCACCCGTGGCGCACGGAACAGTCGCCGGATCACCGCGAGCTCGACGATGGTCCCCGCGAGGGTCCCGGCCACCAGAGCCAATGCAAGCGAGGGCCAGTAGGGCCAGTGAGACTTCCCGGCCATGATCGCGAGCAGCGCCGCGGCGGGAACGCCGAGGTCGGCCACCGCGAAGTTGATCACGCGGGTCGACCGGTAGATCAGCACAATCCCCATCGCGATGAGACCGATGATGAGGCCGCGCACGACCCCGATGAAGATCAGGTTCGCCGTCCAGATGTGGGGTTGCAGCAGCGATCCGATCATCACCCCCCCTCGGTGCCGAAGAAGACGGCGCGGGCGAGGTCATCGCGGGCGAGGAGCTCGCTCGTGGCACCCTCGAACTTGACCTCGCCTTTCTCCAAGAAGACGGCGCGATCGCAGATCGAGAGAGCGACGTTGAGCGATTGCTCGACGATGATCATCGTCTGCCCACGCGCTTTCAGCTCCTCGACGACCTCCAACATGCGCTGGACCACGATCGGCGCCAGGCCAAGTGAGAGCTCGTCGATCACCAGCACCTCGGGACGGTGGATCAGGACGCGCGCGAGCGCGAGCATCTGCTGTTGCCCACCGGAGAGGCTGCTCGCAGTTTGCTTCCGGTGGTCCGCGAGCTCAGGGAATATCTCGAGCACTTCCCCGACGCGACGATCGACCTCGGCGGCGCCGTCGCTGTCGAGCCAAGCGCTCACCGAGAGGTTCTGATCGACAGTGAGGCTCGGAAACACGCCGTGACCACCCGGCAGCGAGAAGATGCCGAGGCGAACCCGCTGCTCCGGAGAGACATAGGTGATGTTGCGCCCCGCGAGGCGAACTACGCCGCGTTCGGGGATCTCGAGCCCGCTGATTATTCGCAGGATCGTCGACTTTCCCGCGCCATTCGTACCTAGCAGCGCCACGCACTCGCCCGTCGCGACCTCGAAGTTCACGTCGAACAGCACCTGCACGGGACCGTAGGAGAAGTCGATGTTCGCAACCTGCAGCGCAGGCGTCGCCTCGCCGAGCTCGTTGCGCTTGCGATGTTCCTCCTGCTCCTCGAGCAACTCCTCGACAACTAGCGAAAGATCGCCACGAATGAAGCGAGCGCCGTTCATCAACAGCAGGCCGCCGATGATGCTCGTGGGCACGCCGATCGCGATGACGGTGGCCCTAATCCCGATCGCGTTCGTGAAGAAGCCCGAGAGGACACCGCCGAGGAAGCCTCCGATGAAGAAGATGTACATCGTCGACATCGCGGTACCCATCCCGCGGAGCCGATACGGCACCACCGCCTGGAGTACCGGACCGGTCATAGCGAATGCCGACGCCGTGAGCACGGCCTGCGGAACACCCAGGATCCAGAACGCGGTCGAGCTCTGCACCGAGTACTGCAGCGGAGTGAAGAGTGCCGACGGGAGGATCAGCGCGCCGACCATGGCCAGAGCACGGGCGGGGTTTCGGCGGTACAGGCGGTCGAAGTAGCCGCCGACAATCGGCAGCACCGGCAGCGCCGCGATCCCCGAGAGGCTGAGAACGAAGCCCCGCTGGAGCACGTTGTGGATGTGGAGGTTGTCATTCAGATAGAGCGACGCGAGCTCTCCCTGACTGAAGAGCCCGAATCCGAGAGCGCAGAATGCTACGAGCACCGTGCGGATCGTCGAGATCTTCCTGATCCGAGCGAACGCCGACTCCATCGAGATCGGCGCCGGGTTCTCGTCTTCGATCACCTCACCGAGGACGTCTTCCTTCTCGAACTGTCCGCGCGGCGGCTCTTTCATGAAGAACGCGACGATCGCCACGATCGCAACGGGGATCCCGAGGATGTACCAGGCCCAGCGCCAGCCCTCCGGCCCGCCGGCCCACGTCGCGATCGCAGCCGCGAGGATCGGGCTCACGAGCCCGAGCCCCTGTGCGCCCATATTCATCACACCCGACATACGGGCACGAATACCGATCGGGTAGTTGTCGGCGAGGAGCGATTGGTGCACGGGGATGCTGTTCGACTTGGCGATTCCAGTTCCGAATCGGGTCCAGAACAACATGAACGCGTTGATCGCGAAGCCGGAGCAAAAGACGAAGCTCGCGAAGAACAGGCTGGCGATGCCAACGATGGGAACGCGCTTCACCCGGTCGGCAAGCCAGCCCATCGGGACGGCGCCGAGCACGAAGAACGCCGACGAAGCGGTTCCGATGAAGACGATTGCGCCGCTGCTGATGTGGAAAGACGCGCGGATGTTCGGCCCGAGCACCTGGATCGCCGCGCCCTCGAGCTCGTCGAAGGAAAGGAGGAGACCCAGGACGATGAACATGAGCTTTCCGCCGCGCGCGAACGCCTCGCGGAAGGTGACCGGCTCGGAGTTGACCCCGGGGAGGAGGTCGTCCGGGAAGATCACCTGCTCGGAAGCCCTCGCCTGGGCCTCTTCGCGCGCCTTCTCCTCGTCGAGCACGGCGGAAGCGAGCGCAGCAACCTCGCCTGGCTTTTGCTGTATCTCCTCCACGCCACCGCCTTCGATCCACGCGGCCGACCCACTCAGTCGACGGGATCGTACGCGTTCCTGACGCGGGTGTCAGGGTTTGATCCGACCCCTCGTCGGGCCTACTGGCCGGTGATGTTCTGCACCGGAGTGAGGGCCTTCCAGTCGCCTCCCGTCGGGATCGACGAGTCGAAGGCCTCGAGACGGAAATCGTCGGAGACGTCGTACTTGCCGGTGTGCAGCGACGAGTACTGACCGGAGCCCCGGTTCGTGATCGGACCGTAGGAGTTGACGGTCTTGATCCAGGAGGGGTTGTCGAGGTTCTTGCCGATCTTGGCGCCGATGTCGTGGAACATGGTCAGGATCTGGCACGCATCGTTGATGGCGCCGTATGTGTCGAGGGTCTTGCCGCCAGGGCCCTTCACGACCTGCGTCGGTTCGGGCGCGACCTTGCCCGTGTACTTCTTGTATATGGCTGAGCAGTACTTCCAGTTGGCGCTCTTGGCGTACTCGGCCGCGGTGGGTCCTCCGGCGGAGAGGATCCCTTCGTAGGGGTTGGGCTTCACTCCGGCTTGGACCTCGTCGCGGGCGGGCCCGCGCGCGTCGGTGGTATCGACGATGAGCTGGACGTTCGGCATCGCGCTGCGGATCTTGGTGACGAAGTCCTTCGACGAGACCTCATCGCCCGAGAGGAAGATGCTGTTGACGTGCTGGCCCTTCCACTTCTCGACGAAGCTGTCGAGCTGGGCCTGGGCCGCGGTCGTATCGGCCGTGCCGTTGATCGACAGGGTCGCCGTCGAACCGAGCTTGATCCCGAGCTTCTTCAGGCCGGGGACGATCGTCTGATTCACGGTGGCGGCCTCGGCCGATCCCCCCAGCACGGCGACCTTCTTGCCGGCGAGCGTGTGGTTCTTCTTCAAGAGCTGGAGTAGGACCTTCACGGTGCGCTCGTTCGTCGATCCGGGATAGATCATGAGCCCGCGCGGCGACTTGTCAATGATCTGTTGCGTGAGGTTGAACGTCATGAGCACGCGTTTGTGCTGCTTCGCGACACACGTCTGCGCGTCTCCGGAGAAGTCGACGAAGGTGCCGATCACCGCGAACACCTTGTCGTCGTCGGTGAACTTCGTGCACACCGCCAATGGTGCGGCGCTTCCTAGTGGGCAGTAGGTGTCGTAGACGGCCTTGACCTTGCGGCCGGAGATCCCTCCCTTGGCGTTGATGTCGTCGACGTAGGCCTGGTACACCTGGTCCTCGTGCTCCCGGATGGAGTCGACGAAGTCCTTGACGCACTTGTAGTCAACGAGCGCGATCCCGACTTTGATCTGGGTCGGCGTCACCCCCGCGGCGGCCGCCGAAGCCTCGGGCCTCGACGACAACGCGGTGGCCGAGGATCTCCCACCGAGCGCGAGCGCCGCGAGAACCACGCTGAGAACGAGCGCCAGGACCGGACCAACCCACGTGCTCGAACCGCGCTGCTGCACCATCTGCACCCCCGCATCGACGCCAAGCTCCCCACAAGCTAGATCGCCGGTGAAACCGTGTCACGACAACAGTCGTTGCGAATGGTCGCCCATCAACAGGTCGGCACTGGGACCACGATGTCGAGCGTCTCCGCGATTCCGGCGATGCCCACCAGGCCCGTCAGAACTTGATGAGCGTGGCGTAGCGGTAAATCTCGCGGTATCCCATACGTGCGTAGGTCGACTCGCCGAACGGTGATGCCTCGAGGCTCACAAGCGACGCGCCACGGCCAATCGCCTCGTTGGTCACTCGTCGGGTCACGACGTCACCAAGACCGCGCCCGCGCGCGTCGTCGAGACACGCGACCCAGCCGACGTAGCCGGCGCGCTCGCCCATCATGATCGAGCACGCGCCTGCAACCGGTCTCCCGTCGAGCTCGGCCAGCGCGATTGCGACCGACGGATCGAGCATGACGTCGGGGTGGTCGATCGTGGCACGCGTGATCTCCTCCGGAATGGAGAGATGCCGGAATGCATGCCCCGCGATCTCGGCGTATGCGCGCACGTCATCGGCCGTGGTGGCCAGACGAACGTCAACGCCATTCGGAAGCGCGCAGTCTTCGAGGCGCGCCTCGCACACCATCTCGGGTGAGCGTGAGTACTCCACGAAGCCCCGCGCCAACAGCTCCTGGTGGGTTGCGGCATCGGTGTCGGCGCGAACGTAGACCGCCGCGGTGCGCCCTGCGCTCAGAAAGAACTCTTCGACGGCATCGGAGAACGCGGCGGGCGCCAACGCCGTTCCCGACCTGATCGCGAGTCGCGCCGCCGGGAAATCGATGGGCCCGCGGAACGCGACGATCCCTGGCTCGTCGAGAAGCTCTGCGCCGTGGAGCCGGGCCTGGAGGCGCGAGAAGCCGCACAGGCTCTCGTGCGCACGTTCGTCGATGTTCGTCACCGGCCCGACCCTAACGGCGCCCGATCCGATCGCTTCGCCGATTATCTTGCCACCCTGTGACCGACCGCCGGTAGAGCTCATAATGCGATGCCGTCAGGTCGGAACCTCTGCGACGGCGAGAGCTGCGCGCATCTCGTCGAGCCGCCCGGCGACGATGCTCCACCACACCCACCGGCCGCGCTTTTCCCCCACGATCAGGCCCGCCTCTGCGAGGGTCTTCGTGTGGTGCGACACCGTCGGCTGGGCCTTGCCGAGCGGCTCGAGGAGATCGCACGAGCACACCTCGCCTGCATCGGCGACCAGGCTCAACAGCCGAAGCCGCACCGGGTCGCCCAATGCCGCGAACACCCGAGCAAGATCCTCCGACTGACCCTCGCTGAGGGGCGCGGCCAGCACCGATGCGCAACACGTCTCGGGCTCGATGGTCCCAGCCCTGTTTCTCGTCATGACCGTCCTCCCCGCAACTTTTGTCGCCGATATAGATTGACAACCGTCGATAGATTCGCGAGAATCGATGCATCGATTGGTGTAAATGTACACCGGCAGAGCACACGGAGAAGCCCATGGCTCGAGTGCAACTCGCGTTGAACGTGTCGAACCTCGACGATGCCGTCGCCTTCTACTCCAAGCTCTTCGCTGCGGAACCGGCCAAGGTGCGACCCGGCTACGCGAACTTCGCGATCGAAGAGCCGCCGATCAAGCTCGTGCTCATCGAGGGCAACGGCGCGCCGGGCACGCTCAACCACCTCGGCGTCGAGGTGGCGAGCACCCGAGATGTCGCCGACGCGCAGGCACGACTTGCCGCCGATGGCCTCACCACTGCGACCGAAGACCGAGTCGAATGTTGCTTCGCCCTGCAGGACAAGGTGTGGGTCGACGGCCCCGATGCCGAGCCGTGGGAGATCTACACCGTGATCGCCGACGTCGAGATGACCGCTGGAAACCTTCGTACCATCGAGCCCGGTGGTGACACCGACCCAAGGTGTTGCGCGAGCGCGCCGGAGTCGTCGGCGCGCCGCTCCTGACCAGAATGGCCGCGCGGATGTCCAACGACTTGCTTCGTCGCGCGACCGCTGAATTGGTCGGTACTGCATTCCTCGTCGCGATCGTCGTCGGCTCGGGTCTCTATGCACAGCGTTTGTCACCGCACAACGTCGGCTTGGCGCTGCTCGAAAACTCGATCGCAACGGGTGCAGGACTCGTCGCGCTGATCCTGGCGCTCGGTCCCGTCTCGGGCGCGCACTTCAACCCGATCGTCACTCTCGCCGATCGGGTCCTGGGCGGTAACACAACGCGCGAGGCCGGCGCTTACATGGTGGTCCAGGTCATCGGCGCGTGCGTAGGCGCCGCGGTGGCGAACCTGATGTTCGATCTCCCGGCCGTGACGCTCTCGACGCAGACGCGTTCGTCGAGCGGGGTGTGGCTCGGCGAGGTCGTCGCCACCTTCGGCCTGATCCTGGTGATCCTGGGTGTGGTGAGGGCCGGGAGGGCATCCGCAGCCGCGTTCGCCGTGGGTGGCTACATCGCCGCCGCGTACTGGTTCACATCGTCGACGAGCTTTGCCAACCCGGCCGTCACCATCGGCCGCTCCCTCACTGACACCTTCACCGGCATCGCCCCGAGCAGCGTCCCCGCGTTCGTCCTCTTCCAGATCGTCGGGGGGCTCGGCGGCGTCGCCCTCGGGCATTACCTGAACCCGAACATCCCTGCCGCCGATCTCATCGTCGCCCACGACGCCGACCGGTCCAAACCTGAGGAGGACTGATGCCCGAAGGCGCGCTCCCCACCGTTTTGTTTCTCTGCGTCCACAACGCAGGGCGTTCCCAGATG
Organism: Actinomycetes bacterium; assembly: GCA_025363815.1. Taxonomy (GTDB): domain Bacteria; phylum Actinomycetota; class Acidimicrobiia; order IMCC26256; family JANYLB01; genus JANYLB01. Next base: position 18,086 of record JANYLB010000010.1, on the reverse strand, counting down.
GCGCTCGGCTGGTTCAACCATCTCGCGGAAGGCGGCGCGATCGCGGGGTCAGGCGGATCAGAGCCCGCCAACGAGGTGAACCCCGTCGCGATCGCCGCGATGACCGAGATCGGCATAGACATCGCCGGCGAGTTCCCCAAACCCTGGACCGACGAGATGGTTCGCGCCGCCGACGTCGTTGTCACCATGGGCTGCGGTGACGCGTGCCCGTTCTATCCCGGCAAACGCTACGACGACTGGGAGCTCGAAGACCCGGCCGGCCAAGGCATCGAAGCTGTGCGGCTCATCCGCGACGAGATCGGCCGGCGCGTCCGTGCACTTCTCGCCGAGCTCATCGAGTAGTCCCCACCCTTTTCTGGGCAGGTACCGGCGCAGGAGGCGGGCTGGGGTCATGACCACAACGGGGTTGTCGAGACAGACCGTGACGTGGCGTCATTCGTAACGAAGTCCGATCTCGCGCAGCAGATCGACGAAGCGGTCGCCGGCGTCGGGCGCGCTCTCGCCCGGCGTGTAGGTGATGGCAGTGAGCTCGCCGGTGAACCGACCCGCGCCCTCCCGCTCGAAGCGCGACCACGACACCGGCGAGCGCCGATCGATCCCCACGTCGATTCCACTGAACGGAGCCATCGCGCCGAGCATCACGAGACCCTCGGCCGTAGCCCGCTCCTCGCCGTCGACCAGCACCCGCACATCCCAGGTCCAACCACCGGGCGCAATGACCTCGAGCCGGATCGACCGAGTCCCGTCGTGAACGGTTCCCGCCGAGACCTCGGTCATGGTTCCGAAGCCGTTGTGAACGAAGAACAGCTCGTCATCGTCGTCGACGTGTAGCGAGTAGCCACCGCCCTGGTCACCGTGGGCCACGATCACGCCACGATCGCCGCTGCGCAAGGCCAGCTCGACGTCGACGGTGAAGCTCCGCCATTGGATCAGGAGCTGGGAGCGGTAGCGCTCGAGCGTGTGAACGCGGCGCAACAACCGGACCGGTTCCTTGAACGGATCCTCGTACGGCGGACGCGTGACGAAGCGCACCCGTGACCCCTCGTCGAGCGGGTACACCTGGTTGTCTCGCGCCTTCTCCTCCCAACGCGCCGCCATCTCCGCGACCCGCTCCGGTTGATCGGCCGCGAGGTTTTGGAGCTCAGTCGGGTCGGCGGTGAGGTGGTACAGCTCCCATTCATGGTCACCGAATTCGGTGAGTGCCCGGTGGCGAGTGACGATCTCCCAGCCCTCGCGGTAGTAGCCGCGGTGACCGGCCATCTCGAAGTGCTGCTCGGTGTGCGCATGGGCAGCGTTCGCGTCGCGCAGCGCGGGAGTGAGCGTGGTTCCGGCAAGCGGCTGGAGCGTGATGCCGGCGCGCGTCTCGTGGCGCTCGACCCCGGTGAGCTCCAACAGCGTTGGGAGCACGTCGGTGACAAAGACCCACTGGTTGCGTCGCTCCCCCACCGGGATGGTGTCGCCCCCGTTCGGCCACGACATGATAAACGGAACCGAGTGTCCGCCCGCGTGGGTGTTGATCTTGTAGAGGCGCCATGGCGTGTTCGACACCATCGCCCAACCCCGCGGGTAGTGAACCATCGTGCGGGGACCGCCGAGAAGGTCGATGCGCTCGCGGTCGGCGTTGTGGTCCTCGATGTCTTTCACGTTCTTCGACACCAGCGTGCGGAAATACGCCGACGTGCCTGCTCCTTCGCCTTCTCGTGACGCGCCGTTGTCAGACATGAACACGAAGATCGTGTTGTCGAGAACGCCCATCTCCGCGAGGCCGGCACGCAGGCGGCCGACGTTCTGATCGACGTTGTCGACCATCGCCGCGTACACCTCCATGTAACGCGCGTAGAGCTGTTGGTCGTCACGGCTCAGGTCATTCCACGCCTGGACCTCGTCACCCTCCTCCTGGTTCCGGGGCGGCAACTCAGTGCCCGGCGGAATCACACCCATCGCGAGTTGGCGCTTGTGACGGGCATCACGGATCGCGTCCCATCCGGCCGCGTAGCGGCCGCGATGGCGTTCGAGATCTTCGGGCTTGCAGTGCAGCGGCGCATGCACTGCTCCCTCGGCGATATAGCAGAGGAACGGTGTCGACGGGTTCGACGCCTTGACCTGTGCGATCATGCCGAGCGCCCGATCGGTGAGGTCGTCGGTGAGGTAGTAATCGTCGGGATACTCGTCGATCTCAACGGTGTGGTTGTCCTCGACAAGGCGGTGCGGCTGGTGCAGGTTCGTGAACGCGTCGAGAAAGCCGTAGTAACGGTCGAATCCGCGCTGTAGAGGCCACGACTTCTTCGGCCCGGCGTCCGCCATGTCGGCATCTTTGGTCAGGTGCCATTTGCCGAGCGCCATCGTCGCGTAGCCCGCGTCGCGAAAGATCTCTGCCATCGTCGACACGTCGTCGGCGAGCTCGGCGGCGTAGCCCGGGAAACCGGGATCCGAGTTCGCGACGTGGCCGGCACCGGCTCGGTGCGGATTCACACCGGTTAGCAGCGCGGCGCGCGTCGGTGAACACATCGGCGTGACATGGAAGTTGGTGAGCTGCACGCCCGACTTGGCGAGCGCGTCGAGGTTCGGGGTATCGATCTCGGATCCGTAGCACGACAGGTCGCTGAACCCGAGGTCATCACAGAGGATGACGACGACGTTCGGGGCATCAGCACCCGGCGTCGGCCTGGGTGGCCACCAACCTTCGGATCCGGCGAACGTGCGGCCGAGCCGGCCACCGAACCCCTCGTACGCGCCCGCCGGTCGTGCTGCGTCCTCTTCCTGCATGGCCGCCGACCGTACCTGACGGACCGTCAGATCAACCTGTCTGGCGGCGAACCCGCCCAGCTGCCCGCGCCGCCGTTCAATCTGAGAGTCTGGGCGCGAGATGCGTCGCCTGTTGCCTCCCTCCACCTCCCGTGACGTCGACCGGATCGTCGTCGGTCGGACGATCCGAGGGTTCGCCGACGGGTTTGTCAGCGTCCTGCTCGCCCAGTACCTGATCGGACTCGGGTTCTCGCCGGTCCAGGTCGGCGCGATCGTCACCGGGACTCTCATCGGATCGGCAGTCCTCACGCTCGTCTTCGGGCTGACAAGCCATCGATTCACCCTGCGAACGCTGTTGCTGATCGCGACTGGGATGATGCTGGCGACGGGCGTCGGGTTCGCCAGCTTGACCTGGTTCTGGCCGCTCTTCGCGGTCGCGGTAGTCGGCACCCTCAACCCGTCGGCCGGCGACGTGAGCGTGTTCCTGCCGACCGAGCAGGCCCTCGTCACCGGTCACGTCGACGCTGCGCAGCGTCCGCGTCTGTTCGCGGTCTACAACCTTGCCGGAATCTTCGCCGGCGCGATAGGAGCGCTCGCTTCGGTAGCTCCCGAGGCGATCGCCCACGCGATGCATTGGAACGTCACGTCGACCCAACGGGCGTCATTTCTTGTATACGCGACAGCCGCCGTCGCGATCTTCGCGGTCTACCGCGGCTTGCGCCGAGAGCCGGCTCATATGCACACGGTGTCGGCGTCGGCACGCCGGGGTGTACTCAGGTCGTCTCGGCGAACGGTGCTCGAGCTCGCCGGGCTCTTCAGTCTCGACTCCGCCGGGAGCGGATTCGTCGTCACGTCACTCCTGGTCCTGTGGCTGCATCTCCGCTTTGATCTATCGGCCTCACAGACAGGTGTGGTGTTCTTCGCCGCGGGCTTGCTCGGCGGGTGCTCGCAGCTCCTCGCCCCCCGGATGGCTCGCAGATTCGGCCTGATCAGAACCATGGTCTTCACCCACATCCCGGCCAATGTCCTGCTCGTCCTCGCGGCATTCGCTCCCTCCGGTTGGGTCGCGATCGCGCTCCTGCTCACGCGGGCCCTGTTCGCGCAGATGGATGTCCCCGCCCGTCAGGCATTCGTGATGGCAGTGGTCCCTGCCGAAGAACGTGCGGCAGCGTCGAGCGTGACCAACGTTCCCCGCAGCCTGGCGTCAGCAGCGACGCCCCTCCTCGCCGGTCTGCTGCTCAGTCACTCGAGCTTCGGATGGCCGTTGATCATCGCCGGGGTCGTGAAGATCTCCTACGACCTCCTGCTCCTAGCGTTTTACCGCGACGTTCCCGAGGAAGTCGGCGCGAGCCGATCCAGGGTCAACCGGGAATGATCCGGATCGTCGGGGTCACCCTGGCGACACCGCCGCTCTGAGCGCGGGAGCAAGATCACCGAGGTCGTTGACGACAACATCATCCAGGCCGAGCCACACCGCCATCGTGCGGAGCTCGTCGCGGAGCCGTTCGGCGACGTCGAAGTGATCCACGCCGACTTCGGCGAACGCCGATTGCACCAGCAGGCGAGAGCCGGCCCGATCAGCTTTCAGGTCGACTCGTGCGACGTATCGATCGCCGAGCAGAAACGGCAACACGTAGTACCCGAACACCCGCTTCGGCTTCGGGACGTAGATCTCGATCCGGTACCGGAACCCGAAGAGCCTTTCGATCCGGTCGCGCTCCCACATGATCGAGTCGAACGGCGAGACGAGCGCGCAAACGTCGACTCGCCGGGGGAGCTTTACCCCGGGATGTTTGTACGTCGGGTGCTTCCAACCCTCGACGGTCACCCGATCGACGACACCGTCGTCGGCCATCTCCTCTATGAGCGGGCGCACCATCGTGATGGGAAGCCGGAAGTAGTCGGCGAGATCCTTGGCGGTCCCGACTCCGTGACCTCGCGCCGCGTGTACCAGCAGCTCGACCATCGCGTCGCGAGACGGTGGCGTAGGACGCTGCCGCACCGCCGGAGGAATTGTGAGCGCCGGATCGCAATACGCCCGCTCGAAGGTGCTCCGACGAGTGGCTCCGACGCGCCCCTCGTGGAAGAGATGCTCGAGCGCGCGCTTGGTGTCTCCCCAGCCCCACCATGGCCCCTTCTTTAGGTCGGTGGTGTCAAGGTCGCCGGCACTAAACGGACCGCCTGACATCACCGCGCCGTAGAGCGCTTCGATCAGCTCCCCGTGTTCCGCGTCGAGTCGGCGCATCCCCGACCACTGATGATCGCCCTTCATGCGCCACCGGAAGAGCGGCTCGAGGTCGGCTCGAATCAGCGATGCATCGTGACCCCAGTACTCGAACACCTCGTGGTCGTCGTAGGCGAGACGGTCGAGGAGCGAGCGGTCGTAAGGCCCGAGACGCGAGAAGAGCGGCAGGTAGTGACTGCGAACGAGCACGTTGATCGAGTCGATCTGGATCACACCAAGTCGATCGAAGACCTTGCGGAGATGGCGTCGGTCGATCCGGCCCGTCGGTCGTTGCTCCGCGAAGCCTTGGGCGCCGAGGGTCATGCGGCGGGCCTGGGCGAGCGACAGGGAGTCGGGGCGAGCCACGCCCGGATCCTAGGGACTGACGATCCGACGCCGCCCGCCTCGTAGGCTGGTCGGGTGGTACAGGTGCGACCGTCGACTACACCGAACCCGAACGCGATGAAGTTCACGCTCGACGTGACCCTCTCGGCGCGCATCGATACGACCCGCGGCGTCGGCGATGATCTGCCGTTCGCGCAGGCGGTGCTCGCGGTCGATGGCGTGGCTTCGGTGTTCGGGGTGAACGACTTCGTGACGGTCACCCGCGAACCCGGCGCCGATTGGGCAACGATCGTGTGCGCGGTGGAAACAGCCGCCGACGAGCATCTAGCCGGCGAGACCGGCGACACGGCCGGCGGCGACGCTCTGGCCCGGGCGCGGATGCTTCTACGCAACGCGGTCTCGCCTCCCGACCCGACCGCAGTGGAGATCGGAAGCGCTCCTGCGCCGGATCGTGACGCCGATCACCGAACGGACTCCTGAACCCGTCGGCCACCGGGCGGGCCTCTGCAACCTGGCAAGCTGGTCGGCGGTCACGTTCCAACGGCCCGGTGCGAGTGAGAGGAACAAGATGACAGACCACAAACGCGATGAGGTCGAAGCTGCGATTCTGCGCTACATCTCGGTGCGCGACGACATCGATGCCGGGAAGGGCACTTGGGGCGACCTCGCCCAGTTCTTCACCGACGACGCCGTGTTCATCGACCCGGCGTGGGGACGAGTTGAAGGGCTCGACAACATGCGGGCGACGGTGTTCGGCGATGCGATGATCGGACTCGACGACTGGAAGTTCCCGACCGACTTCTACGCGATCGACGGTGACACGGTCGTGGTGAAGTGGACCCAGATCATACCGGGGCAACGTGAAGACGGAACGCCTTACGCGCAGTCGGGTTATTCGACGCTGCTCTACGCCGGCAACGACAAGTTCTCCTACGAGGAGGACCTGTTGAACATGACACATGTCATGCACGATGTCGGAGAGAGCGGCTTCCAGTTCTCACCCGAGATGGGCATGCCGCCGCAGCACCCGAACCGCGACGTCACCAAGCCCACACGCTGACCCGGCGCCGCGCTCGATCATGAACGATCCCAGCCAGGAGACCATCGACTACGTCGGCGTCTGCCGACTGCAGGCTGCATACGCCGACGTGGTGAACCGTCGAGCATGGCTCGAGCTCGGCGAGCTCTTCCTTCCCGATGCCGCGGTGCACCTGGATACGGTCACCAACCCCCCGATCGATCTGATCGGACCGCTTGCCCTCGGCGAGTTCATCGGCGCCGCGATCGAGCGGTTCGAGTTCTTCCAGTTCGTGATCCTGAACACCCGCGTCATCACGGCCGTCGGCGGCGATCCCGACACCGCACACGCCCGCCTGTTCATGTGCGAGCTCCGCCAGGAGTCGGCCAACGGCCACCAGACCAACGCATTCGGTGTGTACCACGACCACTACCGCCGCCACGACCGACGATGGTGGTTCTCCGGGCGCCGGTACCAGTCGCTCGCGCGCACCGGTCGGGGTGAGGTGTTCCCTTTCCCCCAAGGCCCCGACTTCGGCGCAAGCCCGGGTACGGCGAGCTCGACCACCGAGCCGCCGGAACTCCGCCGGCGGTAGAGCCGTGTGCCGGTAGCTTGCACGTTCGTGACTACCGCTCCTCCCCTCATCGTCGCTCGCGGGCTCGAGAAGCGGTTCGGCGCGTCCGTGGCCGTCGACGGCATCGACGTCCACGTCGAGGCGGGTGAGGCCTTCGGATTCCTCGGCCCTAACGGCGCGGGCAAGACGTCGACGATGCGGATGATCGGGTGCGTCTCTCCCCGAAGCGGCGGCGAGCTGTCGGTGCTCGGCTTCGATCCCGCTACCGACGGACCCCAGATCCGCGCCCGCCTGGGTGTCGTTCCCCAGGAAGACACGCTCGACCTGGAGCTGACGGTCCGCGAGAACGTGTTGATCTACGGCCGCTACTTCGACCTCCCGCGCGCAGCGATCCGGACCCGCGCCGACGAACTGCTCGAGTTCGTTCAGCTCACGGACCGCAGCAACGATCGCGTCGACAACCTATCCGGGGGCATGAAGCGTCGGCTCACGATCGCACGGGCGCTGGTGAACCGGCCGGATCTGGTGCTCCTGGACGAGCCCACGACCGGTCTCGACCCCCAGGCCCGGCACCTGGTCTGGGACCGGTTGTACCGGTTGAAGCGTCAGGGCGCGACGCTCGTCCTCACCACGCACTACATGGACGAAGCCGAACAGCTCTGCGACCGCCTCGTGATCATGGACGCGGGCCGCATCGTCGCCGAGGGTTCACCTCGTCAGCTGATCGAGAAGCACGCGACACGAGAGGTCGTCGAGCTGCGCTTCCGCAGCGAGAGCGTGCAGCACGCGGCGCTCCCTCGGCTCCACGCCATCGGCGCGCGGATCGAGGAGCTCGCCGATCGGGTCCTCCTCTACACGAACACCGGCGAGGCCGACGTTGAACGCCTACAAGCCGACGGCCTCGAGACCGAAACGCTGCTGATCCGCCGCGCTTCGCTCGAAGACGTCTTCCTGACCCTCACGGGTCGCACCCTGGAGGAGTGATGACGACTCCCCTGGCGATGCGCGTCGCCGCCCACCAGGCCCGCATCTACACCCGTTTCTGGCGAAGCTCCGTGTTCGCCTACGTGCTCAGCCCTGTGCTGTTCCTGGCCGCGATCGGCATCGGGCTCGGGGACATGATCAACAAGAACAACGCCACCGTCGGTGGGTTCGAATACCTGGTGTTCGTCGCGCCCGGGCTCATGGCCGCGGCGGCGATGCAGGGTGCCGCGGCCGACTCACTCTGGCCGATCATGGCCGGCACCAAATGGATCCGGGTATTCCACGCGATGGTCGCGACCCCGATCCGACCGCGCGACGTCTACGACGGAACCGTCCTGTCGACAACGGCGCGCGCCGGCGCCGGCGCCACCGTGTTCCTCCTGGTCGCGACCGCGTTCGGCGCGGTGCCATCGGCCTGGGGTGTGCTCGCGATCCCGGGAGCCGCGCTCTGCGCAGGCGCGTTCGCGGCGCCGCTCACGGCCTTCGCCGCCACTCAGGAGACCGACCTGAGCTTCCCGGTGATCATGCGGCTCGGAATCCTCCCGCTATTCCTCGTATCGGGCACCTTCTTCCCAATCTCCCAGCTCCCCGACTGGATCCAGCCACTCGCCTGGCTCTCGCCGCTCTGGCACGGCGTCGTGCTGTGCCGAGATGCGACGACCGGCACCCTCGAGCCCGGCAATGCGCTGGTGCACGTCGCCGCGCTCGTCGCGTGCATCGCGGCCGGTCGGGCGCTGGGGGTTCGAGCCTTCACCAAGCGGTTGGCGCAATGAGCTTTCTCTTCGTCCACGTCGTCGAGCGGAATTTCATGGCGTACCGACGCATGTGGTTGGTCTTCCTCAGCGGCTTCGTAGAGCCGGTGCTCTTCCTTTTGTCGATCGGGGTGGGAGTCGGCAAGCTTGTCGGCTCGGTAACGGTTCCAGGTGTCGGCGCGATCCCCTACGACATGTTCGTCGCGCCGGCCCTGCTCGCCACATCGGCGATGAACGGATCGGTGTTCGACACCACCTTCAACTTTTTCTTCAAGTACAAGTACGCGAAGAGCTTCGACGCGATGCTCGCGACGCCGCTCGGCACCACCGATGTCGCTCTCGGCGAGATGGGGTGGGCGCTTCTGCGCGGCACGATCTATGCCGCCGCGTTCCTCGCGACAATGCTGGTCTTCGGGCTCGTCGAATCGTGGTGGGCGATCCTCGCGATCCCCGCCTCGATGCTCATCGGCTTCGCTTTCGCCGGTGCCGGAATGGCGGCGACCACATGGATGCGCTCGTTCGTCGACTTCGACTACGTGAACATCGTGCTCGTGCCGATGTTCTTGTTCTCCGCGACGTTCTTCCCGCTCTCGCGCTACCCCGAAGCGTTGCAGTGGGTAGTGCGGGTCACACCGCTCTACCAGGGCGTCGCCATCGAGCGATCACTCGTGCTCGGCGACCTCCACTGGACCCTTCTGCTGAACGTCGCGTACCTCGTCGTGATGGGCCTCGTCGGCGTCCGCGTCGCCGGCAAGCGCCTCACCAAGCTCTTGACGCCCTGACCGACCCGCCGGGTAGGCAAGGTGGCGTCGCGCGAACCAGTAGGATGCTCGGGTCCCGTGGAGGACCTGCGCCCGTAGCTCAGGGGATAGAGCGACTGCCTTCTAAGCAGTTGGTCGGAGGTTCGAATCCTCCCGGGCGCACGGAGCCTGGTTCCCACTGCTCCTGCATGGTGGCCGTAGCTCAGTTGGCTAGAGCGCCGGGTTGTGATCCCGGAGGTCGGGGGTTCGAAACCCCTCGGTCACCCCACCCACGCGTCGCCGAGCCTGGCGACGCGCGTTTGCGGACCGGACCCGGAATCGGTCTCGTACCGTCTGGGTCACTCCCGCCGGAGGATCCCCTCGAGGCCAGGTTGGAGGTCGGGGTAGACGAACTCGAACCCGGCGGTAGCCAGCGCGGCCGGAAGGACCCGTTGCCCGTTGACCAACAAGTTGTCGACGAGCTCGGCGCCGTAGCGGATCTTCAGCGCGAGCAACGGGGTGGGGAGCGCGCTGGGGCGATGCAACGCCTTCGCCAGAGTGCTCGTGAGCTCCCGGTTGGTCGCCGGGTTCGGCGCGGTGAGATTGAGCGGGCCACGCACCTGGTCGTGATCGAGAGCGAAGAGGATCGCTCGGATCTCGTCGACCAACGTGATCCAACTCATGTACTGACGGCCCGATCCCGTCCGACCACCGAGGCCGAGCTTGAAGGGCACCAGCAACTGCTTCAGCACGCCGCCATTCGGCGAGAGCACGATCCCGGTACGCGTTACGACGACGCGGATCCCGGCTTCGGCCGCGGGAGCCGTAGCCGCTTCCCATTTCTTGCACACCTCCGCGAGGAAGTCGTTCCCGGCAGGACTGTCCTCGGTGAGCTCCTCGTCGCCCCGGTCACCGTAATACCCGATGGCGGAGGCCGACACGAGCACCGCCGGCTTGTCGTCGCGGCCCGCAAGCGTGCGAGCAAGCAGGTCGGTTCCCTTGGTGCGGCTCTCGAGGATCCGACGTTTCTGCTCGGGCGTCCACTTCTTCTGCGCGATCCCTTCACCCGCCAGGTGCACGACACCGGCGATGCCGTCGAACGCCGACTCGTCGATCGCGCAGAGTTCGGGGTCCCAGGTGCGCGAACCGGCGGCGCCGGAGCCACGGCGCAGCCGGACGGCTCGATGGCCGGCGGCCTCGAGTCCCGTAATTAACGCCGAACCGATCAGTCCGCTGGAACCGGTGAGGAGAACGTCCATGCTCCCACCGTACGCACCTGGGTTACTCCGGAGGCATATCCAGGCCATGACCCGAGGGATCGGCCCGCTAGCATGGCTCCGCGCCGCTAGCTCAACTGGTTAGAGCAAGTGACTCTTAATCACTAGGTTCGGGGTTCGAGTCCCCGGCGGCGTACTCATCCTGTACAGCCAATACTCTGTGCCGGTGCCGAGCCGTTGCGAAGACAGTGGTGCGGCGTGGTGGAAGTCTGGCGTGCTCTACCAGATCTATCCGCGTTCCTTCGCGGATTCGAACACCGACGGGATCGGTGATCTGCGGGGCATCATCGACCGCATCGACTACCTGGAGTGGTTGGGTATCGACGCGATCTGGCTGAGCCCGATCACCGTCTCGCCGAACGCAGACTGGGGTTACGACGTCGCCGACTTCTACGCCGTGCAGCCCGATCTTGGCACGTTCACAGATTTCGACGAGCTGGTCGCCGACGCGCACCAACGCGGGATCCGGGTCCTGTTGGACTTCGTCCCGAACCACACGAGTGACCAACACCCGTGGTTCATCGACGCCCGTTCGTCGAAGACCTCCCAGTTCCGCGACTGGTACGTGTGGGCCGATCCATCGACCGATGGTTCCCCGCCGAACAACTGGGTCAGCAGCTTCGGCGGTCCGGCCTGGACGTTGGACTCCAAGACGAGCCAGTACTACCTCCACAACCATCTGAGCGAACAGCCCGACCTCAACTGGTGGAACGGCGACCTCCGCGACGCGTTCGATGACATCCTGGTTTTCTGGTTCGATCGCGGCGTCGACGGTTTCCGCATCGACGTCTGCAACGTCATCATCAAGGACGCCGAGCTACGCGACAACCCGCCGGCCACGGCCGACGATCCGTTGGACATCCAGCTCTTCGGGCAACGTCCGGTCTACAACGCGAACCGGCCGGAGGTCCACGACGTTTTGCGACGGTGGCGGCGGATCGCCGACTCCTACGACCCGCCCCGGCTGCTCCTCGGCGAGACTCCCGTCGACGACTTCACCGACCTGGCCGAGTTCTACGGCGCGGACCTCGACGAGTTGCAGCTCGCGTTCAACTTCCCGTTCATCAACGCCACCTTCGACGCTGTCGCGATGCCAAAGATCGTGGAACAGGTCGAAACGTTCCTCCCGCCGGGCGCGTGGCCGGCGTGGACCGGCTCCAACCACGACATGTCGCGTTTCGCGACCCGCTGGGCGCACGACGATCCGCGCCAGGCGCGCGCCGCACTGATCATGTTGCTTGGCCTGCGCGGCACCCCTGTGCTCTACCAGGGCGACGAGATCGGGCTCGGCGACACACCACTCGAACAGAAGGATCTGCGTGATCCGCTCGGGGTTCGGTTCTTTCCGGCCTACGCGGGGCGGGATGCGATGCGTACGCCGATGCCATGGCGAGACGGACCCGGCGGGGGCTTCACCGACCCTGCCGTCCGCCCCTGGCTTCCGCTCGGCGACACCGAGTGCAACGTAGAGAGCCAGCTCGCTGATCCGACCTCCATGCTCATCTTGGCCCGTGACCTCATCTCGCTGCGCAAGCGCACTCCCGATCTCAACATCGGCTCGTACGCGGCGCTGCCGGCACCGGAAGGCGTCTGGGCGTGGCGGCGAGGCGACCGTCACGCAGTGATCATCAACTGCTCCGAGCGCGACGCCTCTGTCGACGGCCTGAGCGGTTGTGTGCGCGTCGGCACCGATCGGGCGCGCGACGGTGAGGCCTTCGATGGTGCGTTGCAACTCCGCAGCCGGGAAGGTCTCGTCGCCGAGATCCAACCCTGACAACCGCTGCCGATCAGCCTTCGTTGGTGGCGCGCACGATCCAAGCCGCGGCTGGAAGTGTCACGGCACCATCGCGCTCGTACCCGCGCAGCGCGTCGGTCACTGCGTCGAGCAGCTCGGGAAGGCGTTCGGGCGCGTTCCGGATGCCACCGGCAAGCACGGGGTTGAGCCGGCTCATCACCTCGGCGCATCCGCGCGCATCACCGGCCGGAAACGGCTGCTCGACACTGAGGCCGGTGACATCGACGTCCGACCAACCCCCATCGCCAAGCGCCATGCGGATCGCGTCGGGCTCCGCTAACGAGAAGGGGCCGGGCTCGCCCGGCGACGGGAGCCGTGGCGGGCCCAGAACTGACACCGATGCCATCACCGGAACCGTCATCCATGGATTCGCCAACGGGTCCTGCCAACACGAAAACGCCAATGAACCACCGGCGCGCACGAGCGTCCGCAGGTGGGTGAACGCGGCCGACGGATCGGAGAAGAACATCACCCCGAAGCGCGAGAACAGCGCGTCGACCGGGTCGAGCTCTATGGTTGCCGCGTCGCCGACGACAAACGAGACGTGTTCCGCTGTCCCGCGCGCCCGGGCGCCTTCGATGAACGGCGACGAGAGGTCGACCCCGAGCACACGCCCGCCGGGCCCGACGCGCTCGCCGAGCTGCCAGGTCGTTCCACCGACACCGCAGCCCAGATCGATCACCGCCGCGTCCGACATGGGCTCCAACGCATCCATCGCCGCGGCGCCGAATGGCGCGCTGTGCCCGTCGATGACATCCGCGTGGCGCACCCACGGGTCGCTGACCAGATCGTTCCAAATTCCACCTTCGTCCACGAGGCGAGGCTACCCACGATCGTCGTACGCTGGGGCCGATGTTCGAACGCTTCACCGAACGCTCGCGTCGGGCCATCCTGTTCGCCCAGGATGAAGCTCGCCTGCTCGAACACTCGAGCATCGGGACCGCGCACGTGTTGGCGGGTTTGATCCACGAGGCCGACGGAATCGGCGGCCGGGCACTAATCTCGCTTGGGCTTTCGCTCGTCGAGACGCGGGCCGAGGTCGTGACGTCGAGCGATGAGCTGCTTGCCGGCGCCCCGTCGCCCGAGCCCATCCCGTTCGCGGCAGATGCCAAGGGGCTGCTCGAGCTCGCGCCGCGCGAAGCACTCCGACTCGGCCATCGCAATATCGGAACAGAGCACCTCGCACTCGCGATCACCAGCCAACCGCACAGCGCCGCAGTGCAGGTGCTCACGCACTTCGGCGTCGATTGCGCGCGACTTAGGGCGCGGATCCTCGAGCTGCTGGCTCTGCCGACGCCGACGCCGACGCCGAGCACAATGCCGTCGCGGCGCGTCACGACTTCGGTGCAAATGTCGCCCGAGACGCAAGCGCTCCTGGCCCGATCCGCGCGCAAGGCCCTCAGACTCGGCGTCGCCTACGCCAGCAAAAGATCCCTCCCCATGCGACTGTTGGGAACCGCGGGAACCGCGGCCCTCGGCATGAGTCCGACCCCCACGCCGCCCGCGCCCTCCCCACCCTCCGCCGCGAGCAGCCTCACTCCCGCCGTGTGCTCGTTCTGCGGAACCCCCTCTCCCGGGTGCGGAACGCTCTTCAGCGGCGCGACCGGGGCGTTGATCTGCGCGCAGTGCGTAAAGGGTGTCGCGCCGAGCTGACCTACCAGAACAGGCGGCGGCCCCCGGTCCGCCAGGCTGCGGGCGCGGCTTCAATACACTCCTCGCCGTGACGTCACCTTCGGAACCGGTTCTCGATCCCCTTGCCCGTTTTCGGCTCGATGGCAAGGTGGCGATCGTCACCGGTGCCAGCTCAGGGCTCGGAGCCCGGTTCGCGCGCGTGCTCGACGCCGCCGGTGCACGGGTCGTAATCACCGCTCGACGCGCCGAGCGACTCGAGGAGCTCGCTCGGGAGCTCTCGAACCCGCTCGTCGTTGCCGCCGATCTCACCACGACTGGTGCGGTCGACTCGCTCGTCGCGGCCACGGTCGAACGCTTCGGCCACGTCGACGTGGTCGTGAACAACGCGGGCGCGAGCGACGCCATCCCCGCTCTCGATTTTCCTGCCGACCGATTCCGGGAGATCGTCGAGGTGAACCTGATCGCTCCGTTCGCGCTTGCTCAGGCTGCGGCACGCCGGATGATCGACTCCGGTCGCGGTGGCTCGATCGTGAACATCGCGTCTCAGTACGGAGTCGTCGGAGTGAACGCGGGAATCGTCGCCTACGCGGCGTCGAAGGGCGGCCTCGTAAACCTCACCCGCCAGCTCGCCGTCGAATGGGCGCGCTCGGGCGTGCGCGTCAACGCGATTGGTCCCGGCTACTTCCGCACCGAGATGACCACCGGCGTGTTCGACGACGACAAGACCGAGGCTTGGCTCCGGCGTACAGCACCCATAGGGCGAGGCGGCGACGCCCACGAGCTCGACGGCGCGTTGCTCTATCTCGCGAGCGATGCGAGCTCGTACACGACCGGCTCCTTTCTTGCTGTCGACGGCGGGTGGACCGCTGCCTGAGTGGGGCTGCGGTCAGTCCTCGTCGTCCGCCACGCGGCGAGCCAACTCGCGGATCGTCGCGAGTGACGACAGGTCCGGCATGCGATCCAGATACACCATCCCGTCGAGGTGATCGTGCTCGTGCTGCGCCACGACGGCTGGGAACCCGACGAGATCGAGGTCGACACGATCACCCAACACCGAACGGCCGGTGAGACGCGCGTGACGCGCTCGGGGGACCAGACCCCGCAGGCCCTCGACCGACAGGCAGCCCTCCCATCCGGGATGGACCCGCTCCTCGAGGAGCTCGAGCTCCGGGTTCACGATCACGGTCAGCGGGAACGGCTCCGCTTCGCGACCGGCATCGGCGACCCGGACCTCTATCGCGAAGATCCGGGCCGGAACCCCGACTTGGGATGCGGCGATGCCAACGCCTTCGTAGTCGCGCATCGTGTCGACAAGGTCCTGCACGAAGCCCATCAGCGGCTCCGTCCCGAAATCGTCTTCGGCCACCGCCGTCGACGTCATCCGCAACACGCTGTTGCCGATCTCGGTGATCCTACGGATCGTCATCGTCGTAGGCTCAGACCGTCGCCTTTTCGAGGATGTGGATGGCACAAGCCGAGCCGAGCCCGATCACGTGCGTGAGCCCGACCGTCGCCCCATGGATCTGGCGATCGCCGGCCTCGCCGCGCAGATGCGTAGAAACCTCGTAGAGGTTCGCGATGCCGGTGGCACCGAGCGGGTGACCCTTGGAGATGAGCCCTCCCGACACGTTCACCGGCGTCGTGCCGTCACGCCACGGACCCCGCTCGTCGATGAACTTGCCGGCTTCTCCCGACTTGCAGAGTTGCAGGTTGTCGTAATGGAGAAGCTCGGCGGTCGCGAAGCAGTCGTGCAGCTCCACCAGATCGAGGTCGGCCGGGTCGACACCGGAGATCTCGTAGGCCGTCGCCGCCGCCTCACGCGTGAGCGTATTGACATCGGGTTGGACCTGGTCGGCATCGGTCCACGGATCGCTCGTCATCACCGACGCGCTGATCTTCACGGCCCGCTTGCGCTGATCGTCGGACAGGGTCTTCAACTTCTCCTCCGATACCAGCACGACAGCCGCGCCGCCGTCACCCGTCGGGCAACACATCAGCAATGTGTTCGGGTACGACATCATCTCGGCGTTCATCACCTCCTCGAGTGAGAACTGCTTCTGGTACTGCGCGAGCGGGTTCAACACAGAATGCGCGTGGTTCTTCTCAGCCACCTTCGCGAACTGCTCGAAGCCCACGCCGCCGTGCTGACCGGCGTACTCCATCCCCGCCTGCGCGAACACGCCCGGCATCAGCGTGGTGCCGAGCCGACCTTCGACGCTCATCACCGCGCCGTAGCGGCCCGACGCCTCGTATGTCTTCTTGTCGGAGCGCGCGCTAGCGCCGAGCAGGCCCTGCTTGCCCATCTTCTCGAGCCCGACGGCGAGACCCATCTCCGCCTCGCCCGACTTGATCGCCATGTACACGCATCGCACTGCGGTGGCGCCGGTCGCGCACGCGTTCGCGACGTTGTAGACAGGGATGCCCGTCTGACCGATCTGCTTCTGCAGGCGCTGACCGACTCCACTGCTCGCTTCGAACAGGTTGCCGGCACCCATCACGTCCATGTCTTGAATCGTGACGCCGCCATCGGCGAGCGCGGCGAGCGCCGCTACCGCGCCGAGGTCGATCAGGTCCTTGTCGGGGAACCTCCCGAACTTGGTCATGTGCGTTCCGATGATCCACACGTCGCGATCGGCCATCTCAAGCTCCCGTCGTCGAGCTGGGCGTTGCCGGCTCATAGGCGAAGGCGATCGCCTCGGTACCGTCGTCATCTGTGCCCACCGGATAGGTCGTCATACGCACCCGCATCCCGGTCGAGACGTTCGCCGGATCGGGCTCGACATTGAGCAGGTTCGCCTTCACCACTCCCCCGCCGTCGAGATCGACGACCACCGACACGTAGGGCGTCGGAACTCCTGGTGCCGCCCGGTGAACGATCGTGAACGTACGGATCGCCCCCTCATTCGCCAGCGTGCGGCGGCGGAACCCTTCTGCACCGCTCTTGGCGTCGGCGTTTCGGCGATCGAAGTAGAGCGCGCCCGACACCTCCGACTCATTGGCGACGAGATGCGGATCACCGTCGCCGAGCACCAAGTAGTCCACGATCGGAATTCTTTTTCCCATGCGGTCAACCTAGCCAAGAGGAGATACCCGGGCCCACGGCAGAAGTCGATGTTTCTGGTGTGCATCTGGGCGGTCTACGCCAAGCACGGCATCACCGAGGACGACGTGCAGCGCGAGATTCAGCGAGGCGGCACCGACATCAGCTGACACCGGGTTGTTCAGCCGGGTGCGCGCCGCGCCTTCTTGCGCAGCCACGCCAACCTCCAGACGGCGAAGATTGCCAGGAAGATCACGCTGTATTCGACCGTCATCACCGTCGAGAGCCAGAGATCGGAGACTCTGCTGCCTTCGCCGGCCTTCACGCACACCGACGCGAAGTCCACCCCCTTTTTGGCGACCGAGTACGAGACGTCGAATCCCACGACCAGCTTTCCGCCCGGGCACACGATGGGCGCAGCCGGGGCCTGGGCCGGAGCCCACTCGAAACCTGCGCTCAATCCCGTGATCGAGACACCGATCATCACCGACGCGAAGAAGAGGACGCCCACACCATCTTCGGGGAGATGTTCGGTGTCGGCGCGTCGAGCGTCGGATTCGGCGTCTGCGGAGTCGTCGGGGACCCGCCGGACGCGGCCGCTCCTTGACCAGTGAGCGTGTTGGCCTTCGCGATGGCGAACTCGTCATCGGTCAGCGCGCCCTCGGAGTGAAGATCGGCGAGGTGCTCGAGTTGCTGGTCGATCGTGTCGGACATTCCCAGGTATCGGCGCCGAGGAACCGCCCCTGAAGAGACACTGCTCGCGCGGCGGTGTGCGGCCGACGTGCAGCGGCGCCAACGCGGTACACCCAGCACTGATCCGGCTAGCCTGAAACTGCGGTGCAACACCACACGCGGGCGTGGCGGAACTGGCAGACGCGCCGGGTTTAGGTCCCGGTGTCTTCGGACGTGGGGGTTCGAATCCCTCCGCTCGCACAGGCTCCTGATCAGCGGTCATGCGGA
>JANYLB010000048.1 GCA_025363815.1 Actinomycetes bacterium | reverse complement strand
CGTCGCCGAGCTCGGCGACGGGAGCGTCGTGCGCGCTTCGTGGGTTGTCGCCGCCGACGGCCACTACTCCCCCACCCGCAAGCTCCTTCGGCCCGACACCGTCCCCGCGCTGGGAGAATGGAGCGCGTTTCGGCAGTACTTCCGCGGTGTCGACGACCCGAGGCTCTGGGTGCTCTTCGAGCGGGATCTCCTCCCTGGTTACGCGTGGGTGTTCCCGCTGCCCGGCGGGCGGGCGAACGTTGGGTTCGGCGTGTTACGGGGGCCCGGCGTCGATGGCAAGATGATCAAAGCGACATGGCGCGACCTTCTGACGCGCAATTCGGTGCGTTCCGTGCTGGGACCGAATGCCGAACCAGAAGCCGCACACCGCGCCTGGCCGATCCCGACTGCCTACGACCCCGATCGTCTCGTCGCGGGAAGGGTCCTCTTCATCGGCGATGCGGCGTCGGTAGTCGACCCTCTCACCGGCGAAGGGATCGCGCAGGCCATCGAGACGGGTGTGCTCGCGGCCGAGGCGGTTGCTGGCGGTAACCAACTCGACGTCGGCGCGCGGTACCGATCGACAGTGGAACGCCATCTCGGCCGCGACCTGCGGTTCTCGGCTCGCCTGCAACAGCTGCTCAGCCGGCCGATCGGAGCTCGGGCCGCGATCCGCGCCGCCGACCTGACGCCATGGACCCGTCGGAACTTCGCTCGCTGGATGTTCGAGGACTACCCCCGAGCCCTGCTGTTCACGCCGGACCGTTGGGAGCGCAGAATGTTCACGGCGCCGGGCGCGTATCGCACCCGCTCGTAGAGCCATGGTGCTCCGGCAACTGATGGCGTAGGTGACTCACGGTGCCGTAGGAGTCAGGGGCCCGCCCGGCTCGACCAGAATCTTCACCTGCTCGTCGGGCTGTGCGAGGGCGGCGAAGGCCGCGGGCACACCCTCCACGCCGACGCACCCTGTGATCAGCGGTGCTACATCGAGCGTTCCCTCCGCGATCGACTGGAGGGTCCCTGCGAACTCGAGCGGGTCGTAGCCGAAGACGAACTGGATCGAGAGCTCCTTGACGATTCCCACCATCGGGCGCACCTCGTCGGCTTCCATGCACACGCCGGCCACCACGACCCGCGACTGCGGCGGTGCGTCGCGCATCGCGGCATCGAGCATGCCGCGGATACCGACCGCCTCGAAGACCACGAGAGGTCGGCTCGGCGCAATTCGACGCCACGCGTCAATGGCGGGTTCCTCGGCCGGGTCGACGACGACGTGCGCGCCCATCTGTGCTGCCCGCGCGCGGCGAAGCGGCGAAAAATCCGCAGTTACGATCGGCTCGATCCCCCGTAGAGCGAGCGCAGCGACGATCGCGAGGCCGATCGGGCCGCAACCGAGCACCAACGCGCTATCCCCCTGCTTGATCCCCGACTTGTTGACCGCGTGGAGTCCGACCGCCATCGGCTCCGTCAGGGCGGCTCGACGAGCGTCGAGCCCGTTCGGGACCTTCATGCAGATCCCCGCGGTAACCAGCATGCGTTCCGCGTATCCACCGCTGTAGGTGTTCGAGTACCCGACGGCTTCGAACCCGCCCGGCGTCAGCGCGACCGGAATCGACACCACGAGATCACCGGGCTTCACCGTCACACCGTCGGTTTCGCGGCCGAGCTCGAGAATCTCCGCGCAGAACTCGTGGCCCATGACGAAGTCGCCTTCGGGATCGAAGCGCGAGGGCGCGCCGCCGAGCGTCGACATCTCGGCCATCGCGTCGGCGTGGACCAACGCGTGTAGATCGGATCCGCAGATCCCACACGCACGCACCGCTACGAGCGCATCACCCGGGCCCGGCTCGGGCTCCCGGAGCTCTTCGACCACGAGCTGACCACGACGGGCGACGGCAGCGAGCATGGTGGCAGCCTTGCACAGTGCGCGAGCGACCCGGCTTGCCTGTCAGCCGTACCAGGCCTGACGGAGGTTCCCTCCTCCACCGTCGTAGTAAAGAACCTGCAGTTGGCCCTGGTATATGGCGGCCGAGCCGTCAAGACCGAAGTCGCCGGCAGTGTTGCTCACGGTATCCGTGCTCGAACCATCGAGCGTCTGGACCTTCCACTGGGACCCGTCCCACCACTCGTGACGCAGATTCTGGTTCGTCTCGTCGCGGTAGAAGACGTGAGGCGTTCCCCCGAACAGCGTCACCGCGTTGTACGTCCCCACGTTCGCGCCGCCGGCGCCATCGAGCGTCTGATACCCCCACGTCGTTCCTGTCCACCAGGCGTGGCGGAGATCACCGGCGTCGATGTCGTAGTACCAGACGTGAGGTGTGCCGCCGTAGATCACTGCGGCAGTGTCGGATCCGACCGAGCGATTGACTTGACCCGGCTTTGCTCCGAGACCGTCGAGGGTCTCGAAGCCCCAGTTGGACCCATCCCACCACGTGTGCCGCAACGCGCCGTCGGTGTCGTCGTAATAGAAGACCTGCGGACCGCCGCCGTACACCACTGCGCTCGTGTACTGGCCGACATCGTGGCTGCTTCCGCTGACTGCCTGCGATGCGCCGTCGAGGGTCTGGAAACTCCATTGCGCGCCCGTCCAGAATGCATGTCGCAGCGAGTGGTGCGAGACGTCGTAATAGAAGAGGTGCGGTCCCGCGCCGTAAGAGATCACCGACAGGTCCGTACCGGTGTCGGCCGACTGTCCGCTGACGGCCTGCGATCCACCGTCGAGCGTCTCAAACGCCCATCGGGCCCCCGTCCACCACGCATGCCGCAGGTCGCTGTTCGTCACGTCGTAGTAGAAGACGTGAGGTCGACCCTCGAAGATGACCGACTTGACATCAGTGCCAACGTCGCCGCCCGAGTGACTGACGTTCGTGGCCGGGTCGTCACCGTCGAGGGTCTGGAACAGCCATTTCGAACCGGTCCACCAAGCGTGGCGGAGCGTGCCGTGCTGCGCGTCGCGGTAGAAGGCGTGCGGGGTGCCCGCGTACATGACCGTGGAGGTGAACTGCCCGACGTCGCCGTTGACCCGTCCGTCGGGCCCGGAGGACCCGTCGAGGATGTCGAAGTGCCAGCTCGACGCGCCGGCCGGCGCCGCCATGAGCATCAGCGCGATGAGCGCGACGAGCGTCACCAACAGAGCTTGAGCTCGGACCCTCATGTCAGCTCCCTCGCGGTGGTGCATCCGTGACCACCAGGCATGGTCTCGTTGTCGGCATCGGAGGTGGCCGATCTTGAGCGTTTGACCACAAGATCGCTCGGAGGCGAGAGTTGCTCCATGGCCATTGATTTCTCCCTCTCCCCCGAGCTCGAAGCGATCCGCCTCAGCGTGCGTCGGTTCATCGACGACGTCGTGCGACCGCTCGAGGAGGGCATCAGCGAGAACGATCGCAAGTCCTTGATCGACGCGATCATCGGGATGCGCAACGAGGCGCGAGCTCGGGGCCTCTGGCTGCCGCAGATGCCCGTCGAGTGGGGCGGCATGGGGTTGGGACACGTCGAGCTGGCCATGGTGCAGGCGGAGGCGGCAAAGTCGCGTTTCGGACCGTTCGCCCTCAACTGTCAGGCGCCCGACGAAGGCAACATGCACACGCTCTTCCACTGGGGCACAGAGGAGCAGAAGCGCAAGTACCTGAAGCCGTTGTGCGACGGGACTGCTCGCTCATGCTTCGCGATGACCGAACCCGAGGTCGCAGGTTCGGACCCGACGCTGATTCGCACCAACGCATACGAAGACGGCGACGAGTGGGTCATCAACGGCCACAAGTGGTTCATCTCGGGGGCCCACAGCGCGACGTTCGCCATTCTGATCTGTCGCACCGAAGACGATCCCGACCTGCCCCAAGCCGCGAACACCGCGTTCATCATCGACCTCCCATTCGACGGGTGGACCGAGGTGCGCGAGATCGAGACGATGCACGGCGGCACCGGTCACTCCGAGATCCTCATCGAAGACCTGCGCGTCAACAACGCGCAGATGCTCGGTGGACGCGGCCAGGGTCACCTGCTCGGTCAGTATCGCCTCGGGCCGGCTCGGCTCGCTCACTGCATGCGCTGGATCGCCCAGGCCGAGACCGCGCTCGACATGATGGTCGACCGCTCGCTAAACCGCTTCTCGCACGGCTCGCTCCTCGCGGAGAAGCAGGGGGTGCAGTGGATGATCGCCGACTCCGCGATGGAGCTGTACCAGAGCAAGCTCATGGTCTTGCACGCCGCGTACAAGATCGACCGCGGTGAAGACTTCAAGAGCGAGGTGTCGATGGCGAAGCACTTCGTCGCCAACGCGCTGAACCGGATCATCGACCGCTCGATCCAGGTGCACGGCGCGCTCGGGTACTCGAAGGACACCCCGCTCGCAGACCTGTTCCAACACGCTCGCTGGGCGCGCTTCGCCGACGGCGCAGACGAGATCCATCAGATGCGCATCGCCGAGCGCACCATCGCCGCGTACCGCGACACCGGCAGCACCAACTCCGCCACCGGATCGCTCCCCCTCTGACCCGACTCCTACCCGACCTGGCGCGGCCCGCGCCTGTAGGCAATGGTTCCGACGAAGCTGTCGATCTCGATGATCGGTGTTCGTCATATCGATGACGCCGGAGACTCCGGCCCGGATGCAGGAGATTGCCCATGCCCCAGTACGCGGCGCTCATCTACGGAGAAGACGCCGACTGGGCCGCACCCCAGTACGCGGCACAGATGGCCGAGTACGGCGAGTTCGGCGCCGCGGCCGCGCAGGTCATCCAGGGCGGCGCCGCCCTTCAGCCGATCTCGACCGCGACCACGATCTCGGTGAAGGGCGGCAAGGGCGGCGACCTCGTCACCACCGACGGCCCGTTCGCCGAGACCAAAGAGGTCCTAGGCGGGTTCTACCTCCTCGAGGCGAACGACCTCGATGAAGCGATCAAGTGGGCCTCGCAGATCCCCGGTGCCTGGCACGGCCGGATCGAGATCCGGCCGGTTCTCCCGATGGGTTGAACGACTTCGGCGAGCTGATCCGAGTAGAGGGAGCCCGGGCGCTGGCCACCCTCACGCGCGTCCTCGGCGACCTTCAGCTCGCCGAGGACGCCCTCCACGACGCCGTTGTCGTCGCGCTCGAACGCTGGCCGGTCGAGGGCCCTCCCGCGAACCCCGCCGCCTGGCTAACCGTGACCGCCCGCAACAAGGCGATCGACCGGCTCCGCCGCGAAGCGCGGCGGAGCGAGAAGGAAGAGGCGGCCATGCGCTACGTGACGCCTTCCGAGCCCGAACGGTTCGACGACTCGACAATCGACGACGACGTTCTCCGCCTGGTGTTCACCTGCTGCCATCCGGCCCTCGCGCCCGAGGCGCGGGTCGCGCTCAGTCTACGTGCGCTGTGCGGGCTGAGCACAGCCGAGATCGCGCGTGCGTTTCTCGTGTCGGAACCGGCGATGGCACAACGCATCGTGAGGGCGAAGCACAAGATCGCGGCGGCGCGCATCCCGTATCGCGTTCCGGCCGACCACGAGCTCCTGGAACGCCTCCCCGCGGTGCTCGCCGTCGTCTACGTCATCTTCACCGAGGGCCACTCGGCTTCGGCCGGTGACGACCTCGTGCGCGTCGACTTGTGCAACGAGGCAATCCGTCTCGCCGGTGTGCTCTCCTGCCTCCTCCCCGACGAACCCGAGGTGCTCGGACTCCTCGCGTTGCTGCTCCTCACCGACGCCCGTCGCACCAGCCGCGTCGATCCCGACGGTGGGCTGGTGCTCCTCGCCGACCAGGACCGCGCCCGTTGGGACGCGGCTCAGATCGAGGAGGGATCGGCACTCGTCGAGCGTGCGCTCCGCCGGTCGGCCGGTCGACCCGGCCCGTACGCGCTGCAAGGCGCGATTGCCGCCTGCCACGCCAACGCTCCGTCGTTCACCGAGACCGACTGGCCCGATATCGTGATGCTCTACGGGCTGCTCGAGACGGTGCTCCCGACCAGCGTTGTCCGGCTCAACCGCGCCGTGGCAATCGCCGAGGTCGACGGACCCGCAGCCGGCCTCCTGCTCGTCGACGCCATCACAGGCCTCGAGCAGTTCCAACACTTCCACTCCGCGCGCGCCGACATGCTCCGCCGCCTTGATCGCGATGCCGAAGCTGCCCATGCGTATCGCGCCGCCCTCGCGCTCAACCCCTCGACACCCGAGCGCCGTTTCCTCCTCCGCCGGCTCGCCGCGCTTGGCTGAACCGGCGCGTGAGGCCCGGCGCCGCCGATCGCGCACCGGAGCCGGGAGACCTCTGCCGCCGCCCGAATCTCACGGCTGGTCGCCGGATCTATGTAGATGTCTGCCAAATGTCCGCTTGGGTCAGGGTGGCAACTTCTCGGGAGTTCCTAGTGGTGACAACTAGGCGTCGGCGTGATCCCTACACTCGTCGTCATGGCCACTCCTCGGGCGGAATCCGACTCCGACCCGGGCACCTTCTGGCCCAACCAGGATCACTGGTCGGTCGAGATCCCGCTCGACACCCCTCATCCGCGGCCCGCGGCGATCGCGGCCCACGGCTTCGTGCAACTACGCGACCTGTCCATCATCGTGCCCGAGGCCGAGTATCTCGGCCTCGAGTACATGGACTGGAAGAGCGGCGGTGATACGAACTTTGCGCCGATCGCCACCGCCGATGGCGCGCTCGACTGCCGCGGCTTTTGGAGCAAAGAGAACGAGCACCCCGACAAAGACGCGATGTTCACCACCAACGCGCAGCAGTGTCCGACCCTGCGCCGCTATGTCGACGCCGTGGGTGCCAACTTCGGTCGGGTGCGCACTATCAAGCTCGAACCCCAGAGTCACGAGGCTGCGCTTCGTTCGTTCCACCGCGACGACAACAACCGCTTCAACCCCGACGACCAGGGCTGGGTCGTGCGCTCCTGGTTGGAGCTCACCGACAACCCCGAGAGCTACATGCTGCTCATGGAGTGCGGCCCCGATGGACTCCCCGATCCGGCCACAGAGGTACGGGTTCCGCTCCACCGCGGGGCGCAGTTCGTTGTCGACACTCAGCGCCTCTGGCACGTCGTCGTACACAAAGATCCCCGACCCCGGTACGCGCTGATCTCGTCGTTCGAGACGGGTCCGGCGCTCGACGCGTGGATCGCCCGAGAGCTGCCCTGATCCTCTAGACCCGAACGCTCACCTACCGGCCCCGACCCGATCGTGGTTGTCGGCGACTTCGCACGAGCGAATCTCCGGAACAGGAACGCCGCCACCACTCCGCTCACCAGGATCATCCCGAAGACCGCGAACGGGTTGCCCGCGTCGGTTCCGGACACCGCGAAGTGCACCGTAGAGAACGCGAACAGCGGGAGCGACAACAAGTGCACGGCGTGCCAGAGCTTCCTCGGCAGTCGTCGGCGCGCGAGCGACGTCAACTCGACCGCGAGGAGCAGGTACATGCTCACGATTCCCCACGCGACCCATAGCGGGTGCCACGACGAAGCGAATGGGACGAAGACATCGCTCACGCCGAAGCTCGTATACGAATCGAGCATGATCCCGATCACGTGAACACCCACGAAGATCGTCGCCAACCCACCGAGGAACCGATGCAGGTCAGTGGTCCACGCCGGCGGCGCGTTGAGCGGTCTCACGCGGGTCGAGAGGAACAGGCCGAGCACCACGCTCCCGGCCAGCAGAGACCACGCGACGATCCCACCCGAGCGCGCGACGTACCACCAGAGCTGATTCGTCACGACCCGACCTCGGCACCGGCCATCACGGGTTCGGTGAGCGCCGACCACCCCCGCGTCGTGAGCAGACCATCGGTCAGAACCACCAGCGCGGCGGCGCCGCGTCCGTTCACAAGCTCCATCCCGCGGCGTGCATCGAGGAACACCGCCTTCGACAGCACCTCCGCCTGCCAACCCGCGGCGGCAACGACCGTCGAGGCGAGCACCGGGGTGCGGGCGCTCATGTCGGTGTTCGGATCCAGAAGGTGGTGTTGCACCACACCGTCGGTGCGGACCCACCTTCGGCCCAGGCGGGAGCTCGTCGCGACCGCGCCGTTGCGCAACCGGATCCTGGCCACGGGAGCGCCGCGACCCCACGGATCGTCAATTGCGATGCGCCACGCCTCGCCGTCGGGCGCGTCGCCGCGAACCCGGAGGTCGCCGCCTACGTTCACCGACACGCCCGATGCACCCTTGTCGATCAGCTCGGCGCTGACCAGATCAGCGGCCAGGCCCTTGCCGATGCCGCCCGGGTCGAAGCCGACACCCGCAGGGATGCGCACAGTTCCTGCCAACTCGTCGATCTCGATCCGGTGGGCGCCTGTTCGCAACGTCGAAGCTGAAGCGTGGGCGGGGCGCGGACGACGGTCGAAGCTCTCGACGTAGCCGGCCCGAAGAACCGCACCGAGCAAGGTCGGATCGAAGCGTCCGCCGGTGACCACGTAGCCGTCGAGCGCGCGACGAACGAGCAACCGCGTCTCCTCGGAGACAACGCACGGGCTGCCGTCGGCGTGGTTCAATCGGCTGATCTCGCTCGACGGGACGAACCTGCTCCAGCGGGCTTCGAGATCATCGAGACGTTCGCGAGCCGATTCCTCCAGCCCGACGGACCCGCCGACAATCGTCAAGTGCGCGGTCGAACCCATCACGGGGAACGTGGCGTCAACTTGCATGGCTCGACGTATCCGGCGGAGCCGCGTACGAGCTCGACGACACCGACGACGACGGGGACGACGGGGTAGCCGACCAGCGTTCGGGGTCGTCTGTCGTGGCCGACGCCGGATTCTGCCTCGTGTCGGTCGCGTTGGTCGGGGGCGCGACGGCGGTCGTCACCGAGCTCGTGGCCATGTAGCCGCTGAGACTCAGGACACCCAGGGCGCTGAGCGCTCCCGCCATTCGACGGGCACGCCGAGCCGGATGACGACGCTTTGCAGACCCGGTCGATTCCGACATTCTGACGTTCCTCTCGAAACAGTGCCGTGGGTTCGGGTGTTGTTGGGGGGTGTCGTGGAAGGACCTGCACATCGTCCGAGATAGACGTAAGACGTATCGCGGAGCAACGCGAGAACCAGGTGAGAAACCCCGGCTTCAGGGCCCGCTCGTGGCTCATCCTCGGGTTTCGCCCGTAGGGTGGCGTCAATGAGTCATACGCCAAAACCGGCCGTCCTCGTCGCAGAAGACGACCGCAGTGTGCGGGACTCGCTCGTTCTCGCGCTCCAGATCGAGGGCTACGAAGTCGAGTCGGTTGTCGACGGAGAGATGGCCGTCGCGGCATTCGCGCGTCGCGCGCCCGACGTGGTCGTGCTTGACGTCATGATGCCCAAGCTCGACGGCCTCTCCGTGTGTCGCCAGATTCGCGCCGGCCGGTCCGATGTTCCGGTGCTCATGCTCACGGCGCGCCATGAGGTATCTGATCGCGTTGGCGGTCTCGACGCGGGAGCCGATGACTA
>JANYLB010000033.1 GCA_025363815.1 Actinomycetes bacterium | reverse complement strand
CGAACTCGGAAGGAAACCCACGGGCGGGCTCCTAACCGAGGCAGAGATCAAAACGTTGGTCCGCCAGCTCAAAGACATTGTGGCGGTCCTCGCCAACGCGGACCCCGAAGACAAGCGAGCCATCTACGCCGAACTTGGCGTCAACCTCACGTACCACCCTGATGGGCGCGTACGGGTCGGCGCCGGCTCCCGTGTACTTCCGGTTGGTGTCGGAGGGGGGACTTGAACCCCCACGCCTGTTAAGGCACTAGCCCCTCAAGCTAGCGCGTCTACCGATTCCGCCACTCCGACGTGGAGGGGAGAGCTTAGCCAAGCGCGTCGCCGCGACCGGACTGCGCATCGAGTCCCGGAATCGGGGTGCAGTCACGATTCCAACGGCGTGGTGGTCATCCCCGCCGGCACACCACCCTGCTGAGGCTCGCCGTTCCCGAAGCGAGACCTCGCCCCGACCTCACCGACTTCGATACCCGGCTCTGTTCGTATCGGCCGGCTCATTCAGTTGACGGATGCTGCTTCCAGACTACGCGGGGATCGAATCCTCCGAACTGATCGATGACGACTTCGCGCACAGTCCTCGGCGCGATCAGGCGGGTCGAAAACTGCACGACCGGCACAACCGCGAACGTGGCGAGCACGCCGGTCGCTGCGGTGGCGTAGGCCCGCTGCCGACGGACTGGGTGCTCCGTCTTGCGGGCAAGGTTCAGCGCGTTGTCGACATCGCTGCTCGCGACGTGCGCGATGTTCTCCGGAGCGCCGGTGATGAACCACGGCGCCAAGAACGCATCTTCGCTCGCGAAGCCGCTGACAATGCCGAACCGGAACAGCTCAGGAGCGTCGTTGGCGAGGAAGCTCGCGTACTCGGCTCCAGGGTGAGGTCGAGCAGTTGCCGGAATGCCCGCCGCACTCAGCTGCGAGATGAGCTTTCCGGCGAGGGCCTTCTGAGTAGGCGAATCGTCATAGTCGACCGCCACATTCGGAACTACCCCGCCGGGGAACGCCTCTCCGAGAAGCCGCTTCGAAGACACTGGGTCGTAGGCGCACCGCGCGCGACATTGGTCGATCCCGCCACCGGGGACGCCGTTGGGCACGATCCCCTTGGCCACGATCCCCCCAGGGTACGCGCCGGCTACGAGATCGGCCGCGTTCACCGCCTGGACGATTGCCTGTCGGAATCGAGCGTCGGCGAACTTCGGGTTCGCAAGATTGATCGCGTAGAAGCCCACCGCGAGATAAGGGCCGGCGTGAAGCTGCGCGCTCGTCCCGCGGGGAACCGGATCCTCCCGGGCCAGGCGCACGACGTCGATCTTCTTGGCGTCGAACGCCGCGCGCGCGGCGTCGAGCGACTCGTATCCGACGAGGTTGACCCCCGCGAGCCGAGCAGAGCCCGCGCCGTTACCATCGCGTCGGAGGCTCACGGTCGTTCCCGATCGGCCGGCATAGTGGAACGGGCCGGAGCCCACCGGCTTGTCGGCGATCGTCGCGATCGTCGCCGAATCGATGATCCCGAGGCCGGGATACGCGAACACCGAAGCCAACCCGGCGAACGGCTTGCTGACGGTGACCGCCAGCGCGCGCGGGCCCTTGGCCACGACTCCGGAGAGTTGGCTAACGCCGTCGGTGTCATGGGCCGCGGCGTACCCGGCGATCGATTCCAAGAGCGGCGCAATGGGTGACTGGGTGGCCTTCGCCGCGACGCGATCGAAAGTGGCCTTCACATCCGACGCCGTGATCGGCGACCCGTTGGAGAACTTCAGTCTCCTCCGCAGGGTGAAGGTGAACGTCGTCTGTGCTTCATTGACGTGCCAGCGCGCCGCGAGCCCAGGGCGGACCTCATGGGTTCGTGAATCGAGATTGACAAGCGGCGAGAACAACATCTCCGCGGTCGCGGCTTCGGTCGGATTGTCGGCCTGGGCGGGGTCGAGGGTGGTCAAGCCGACGGTCGCGACCCGCAGGATCCCCCCCCGACGCGGCTCGGCGGCGTTCGATCCACCTGATCCGATGCACCCGGAGAGCCCCACTACCAATGCGGCCATTACGACGGCGACGACACGGCGCATCAGATCGCGGACCTTTCCTCGGCGAAGTGGCACGCGACCGGGTGACCCTGACCCCTGTCGATCAGCTCGGGCTCGGTCTCGGCGCATATGTCTTGAGCCTTCCAGCAACGGGTGCGGAATCGGCATCCGCTCGGTGGGTCGGCCGGGCTCGGCGGATCGCCCTCGAGCACGACGCGCTTTCGAAGCCGCTCCTTGCGCGGATCAGGCACGGGCACCGCGCTGAGCAGTGCCTGGGTGTACGGGTGCCCAGGGTGCTCGTAGACCTCGTCGGCGTCGCCGATCTCGACGATCTTGCCGAGGTACATCACACCGACCGCGTCACAGATATGGCGGACCACGCCGAGATCGTGGGCGATGAACACGTACGCGAGCCCGAGATCCTCCTGGAGATCTTCGAGGAGGTTCACCACTCCGGCCTGGATCGACACGTCGAGGGCCGATACCGGTTCGTCGAGTACAACCAGATCAGGTTTGAGCGAGAGCGCCCGGGCAATGCCGATGCGTTGGCGTTGGCCGCCGGAGAACTCGTGCGGATATCTCGAAGCGTGCTCGGGGTTCAACCCGACCAGCTCCATGAGTTCCGACACTCGGGCGGCGCCATCGCTGCCGTAGGTGCGGTGGATCCGCATCGGTTCGGCGATGATCGAGGAGACCGTCATCCGCGGATCGAGCGACGCGTACGGATCCTGGAACACGATCTGCATCTGGCGTCGCATCTCGTGCAGCTGGCGTCTCGACGCCGTGAGAACGTCATCGCCTTTGAACCGCACGGTGCCCGAAGTCGCCGGGAGAAGTCGCAGGATGACCCGACCCGTCGTCGACTTGCCACAGCCCGACTCCCCCACCAACCCGAACGTCTCGCTCTTCGCCACCGTGAAGCTGATCTCGGAAACCGCCTGGATCGCGCCGACCTTGCGTCGCATCACTCCGCCCCGCACGGGGAAGTTCTTGACCAGATCGACGACCTCGAGAATGGTCTCGCCCCGGGACCGGGCCTCGTCTGGCGCAGCCGCGTCGGAAAGAGTCATGAGACGCGCTCCACACCGAAGATATCTTGCGCGAAGTGACAGGCAGACAGATGGCCCTGAGCGACCTCGCGCAGCTCAGGAACGACCTCGGTACAGAGGCCGCCGATGCGCGCTTCGGGGCAGCGGGGATGAAACGAACACCCCGAGGGTCGGAACACCAGCGACGGTGGTTGGCCGGTGATCCGATGCAGTCGGTCGGCCTTGTCGGCACGGCGGTCGAGTCGCGGCAGTGAAGCAAGCAGGCCCGCGGTGTAGGGATGGCGCGTGTTGTAGAAGAGATCGTCGACCGACGCGAGCTCGACCTGCTGTCCCGAGTACATGACCATCACCCGGTCTGCCACCCCGGCAACGACGCCGAGGTCGTGGGTGATGATGATGATGGCCGACTCGGTCCGCTCTTGGATCCGTCCGAACACCTCGAGTACCTGGGCCTGAATGGTGACGTCGAGCGCGGTCGTCGGCTCATCGGCGATGAGCAGATCCGGGTCGTTGGCTATCGACATGGCGATCATCGCCCTCTGCCGCATTCCGCCCGAGTACTCATGAGGGAACTGCTCAGCCCGTTCCGAGGGGTTCGGAATGCCTACCAGTGTCAGCAACTCCCTCACCCGTGTCGCCAACGCGTCGCGACCGATCTGGTTGTGAACGGTGACGGCCTCGGCGATCTGATCACCCACGGTGTACGCGGGGTTCAACGCGGTCAACGCGTCCTGGAAGACCATGGCGATCTTCGCGCCCCGGATCTTCTCGAGATCCTTCTCGCGCATCCCGAGCAGATCCTGACCGCGGAACCGCACCGCGCCGGAAACGCGCGCACGCGTCGGCAGCAATCCGAGGACGGCCATCGAGGTCACCGTCTTGCCCGATCCGGACTCACCCACGATTCCCAGTGTCTCGTGCGGCATCACCGCGAAGGAGACGTCATCGACGGCGTGGAGCGCGCCGTCATCGGTTGGGAACTCCACCGAGAGATGCTCAACAACGAGCAGAGGATCCAAGCCGGTCATCCGCGGCCCGACTGTGGATCGAACGCGTCGCGCAGACCGTCACCAACGAAGTTCACCGCGAGCACGGTGAGGAGGATCGCGAACCCCGGGAAGTAGAGGAGATAAGCCTTGCTGGTGCCGACGTAGCCCTCGGCATCCGACAGCATCTTCCCCCACGAGGTGTTCGGTGGCTGCACCCCGAAGCCCAAGAACGACAAGGTCGACTCGGTGATGATAGCGGCGGCGACGGCGAGGGTCGCGTCGACCATGATCGTCCCGATTGTGTTCGGAAGGATATGGCGGGTGATGATCCGCAACGGCGACGCTCCCGCGGCACGCGCGGCCTCGACGAACTCCTTCTCCTTCAGGGAGAGCACTTGACCACGCATCACTCGGGCGATGCCCATCCAGAAGATCCCGGCCAGCACGAGGATGATCGTGATGTTGGCCTGGCCGAAGTAGGCGAGCGCCAACGCGAGGATGGCAATGTCGGGCACGATCAGGAAGAGGTCGGTGAAGCGCATCAGCGCCTGATCGGTGGTCCGACCGAAGTATCCGGCAATCGCACCCATCGCTGTGCCGAGGATCGTGGACAGGAGCGCGACCGTGATTCCGATCTCGATCGACAGCTGGCCGGCGTACAGCAACCGACTCAACTGATCACGGCCGAGCTCGTCGGTGCCGAACCAGTGCGTGCCGTTCGGGCTCACCGGCCCGAGCAGAAGATCTTGTCCGTTCTTGGAGTACGGCGCGAAGAATGTCGCCCCGAAGCAACCCACTATGAGGAGCGCGAGCACGACCAGTGAGATCAGGGCCATCCGGTGCCGGAGGAATCGTCGCCGGAACAGCTGCCACTGCGACCGGGCAACCGGTCCCGTCCCGGAGCCACCCCCGGAACCACCCCCGGGTTCGAGCCCGAGCTCAACGCCCGCTTGCGCCCCGAGCCCGGTACCGATGATGCCGCCTGTGTCCATGCGGCGCGACAGGTCGGGATCAGTTCGACGTATCTCCTCCTCGGGTATCACCGCGGCCTGCTCATGCCATCCGGACCCGGGGATCCAGCACGCCGTACAGCACGTCGGCAAGGAGATTGAACGCCACAATGAAGAGCGCGGTAACGACTGTCCACGCGACGAGCACGGTTGCGTCGCCGGCCAGCAACGACTCATAGAACAATCGGCCCATCCCCGGAATCGAGAAGATCGTCTCGGTGATGATGAGCCCGCCGAACAGCGCGCCGATGTCGAGTGCCATGACCGTGACCAGTGGGATCAACGCGTTGCGCAGGCCGTGCTTGACGATCACCTGCCGACGGGGGACTCCCTTGGCGCGCGCGGTGCGTATGTAGTCGCTCTGCAGCACATCGAGCATCGCGGCCCGCTGAAACCTGCTCCAACTGGCGATGATCTGCACCGTGAGGGTCAGCACGGGAAGGGCCAGGTGTCGCACGTAGTCGAGGTTGAACCCGGTGCTATCGCCGGAATGCAGGCCGACGAACGAGAAGATGGGCTCCTGGAGGTGGAACCAGTTCACCGGTTGCACCGCGAGGAACTCGATCGCGATCAGACC
Organism: Actinomycetes bacterium; assembly: GCA_025363815.1. Taxonomy (GTDB): domain Bacteria; phylum Actinomycetota; class Acidimicrobiia; order IMCC26256; family JANYLB01; genus JANYLB01. The sequence continues at coordinate 39,729 of JANYLB010000033.1, read as the reverse complement.
GAACCAGAACGGCGGTAACGCGAGACCAACGAAGGCGAGACCCGTGAACGTGTAGTCGAGGGGTGAGTACTGCTTCACCGCGGAGTAGACCCCGACGAAGATCGACACGGTCGCCGACAGGAGTATCCCCCAGAAAATCAGCTGCACCGTGTACCAGAGCGCGCGGCGGATCATCCCAAACACGGGCTCGCGCGTCCGTTCGCTCTGGCCCCAGTCGCCGTGCACAAACTTCCCCAGCCAGTCGCCGTACTGGACCACGACAGGCCGGTCTAGTCCGAGTCGCTCCTTCTCGCGAGCGACCGACGCGGAATCGGCGTGCGACGAGCGAAGTTGCGCGGTCGGATCGAAAGTCGCCCGCACGAAGATGAACAACACGAAAGATGCGATGAGCACGACCGGGATCGTGAAGAGCACCCGACGCCCGAGAAAGCTCAGCACCGCGCGAACGCGCCCGGGGGAAATACCCCCGGGCTAACCACTAGCCCCGGAGCTGCCAAGTGTTCATGTTCCAGAACATCGCCGTAATCGGGTTGTCGCTCAAGTTGCCCTGGATCTTGTCGCTCCAGATCGCGATGTTGGGCAGGGGGTCGAGCGGCAACGTCACCTGGTTCTGCGCCATCAACCGGTCAGCTTGAATCTGGTTCTGCGCACGCAATGCGTTGTCACTGCTCGAATCGACCGTCTGTAGGAGCGGGTCGAGCGCCGGAATCCCGGTACGGGTGAAGTTCTGGCCCGAGTTGCTGTTCGCCTTGGCGGGAATGTTCGCCGAGCACATGATGACGCACAGTCCGGGATCGAGATTGGTGTTGGTCTGTGCGTACAGCGAGAGCTGGAACGTTCCCTTTACCAGCGTCGTACCGAAGAGCTGGTCGGCACTCTGGTTCTTGATCTTCATCTCGATGCCGGCCGCCTTCAACTGCTCCTGCAGGATCTGCTCGGTCAACTCACGACGCTGGTTGCCGGCGGTGGTGACGATCGTGAGGCTGAGCTTCTTGCCCCCCTTGGCGTAGATCCCGTCGCTGCCTTTCGCCCAGCCATCGCCGGTGAGCAGCTCGGCGACCTTCGCGAGGTTCAGGGAGTAGCCGGCCCAGGCCTGCTGATCGCCATACTGCGCGGTGATGGGCGGGTTGAGGCTCTGGCTCGCCTTCGTCACGCCGAGAACTCCGAAGAGTCGAGCAACGATCGCGTCTCGGTCGATCGCGTAGGCGACGGCCTGGCGCACAGGAACCGAGTCGAGCGGCGCCTTGGCGTTGTTCATCCACAACGCCTCGATGCTGCCGGTGTCGGCCGTGTACGCCGACTTAGCGTTGGGAAGACCCTTCTTGATCAAGTCGACAGAGTCGGGTTGCGGCTGGGGGTAGACGCCGAGCACCTCGCCGGTCTGGAACGCCTTGAACTGCGCGGCGGTGTCGGGGATGAACTTGAAGATCACCTTTGAGATCTTCGCCTTCTCGCCCCAGTACTTGTCGTTCGGTATGAGGGTGACGTCGACGCCGCGGTTCCACTTCGCGATCTTCCACGGTCCACCTGACCACGCGTAGCCGTTCTTGGTCATCGCGTCGCGGTTCTTGCCGGCCAGGATGTGACTCGGCCAGACGCCGTAGTCGCTGCCGAACAGCGAACGCCACGGACCGTACGACTGATTGGGCTTGAACGTGACCACCGCGGTCGACGGGTCGGTGTCGTCGACGCTCGCGATGTTCTCGTAGCCGGTCTTGCTGTAGACGTCTTTGCCGTTGGCGATCTGGTCCCACGTGTACTTGAAGTCGGCCGAGGTGATCGGAACGCCGTCGGACCAGACCGCGGCCGGGTTGATCTTGTAGGTGACGACCTGGCTCGGACTAGTCGTGAGGGTCGGTGCACCTGCGAGCAGGATGCTCGGCGCGTAGTTCCAGCCGCTGCCGTCCTTCACGATGTCGAATGCCGACGGCATCGTGTGTTCCTGCATGGTCCAGACGCCCCAGCTGAGACCCGCGCAGCTGGCGATCCAATCGGAGCAGCTGGGCTCCTGCTCCGCCGCGAGCACCAGAGTGCCTGAAGCGGGCTGCCCTAGCGGCGCGGTGGTCGGGGTGGTCGGAGTTGTCGAGCCGCTCTTCTTGCTGCTGGAGCCACCACACGCCACGAGCACAAGTGCGAACACTGCGCCGAGCGCGATCAGCCGGTACCGAGCCTTGGAACGAATCACTTGTCCACCTTCTTCACCATCAACCCGCCTCGGAGTGCGATCACTCTCGCACCGCATTCCTCGGCACGCGCGGACCTACGGTTGAAGATTGAGTCCAAGAAGGATGACGGAGAACACGAAGATCGTCGCTGTGATCACCGTGAGGCGGTCGAGGTTGCGTTCCACCACCGTGGATCCGGCCATCGAACCGCCGAGTGATCCCCCGCCGAACATATCGGACAAACCGCCACCACGGCCGGCATGCAGCAAGATGAAGACGATCAAAATCAGCGCCGTCAGCACGACGATGCCGATGAGAATGGGGTCGATCACGGGATCTCCTTCTCGTCGAACGAAAACGGTACCACCACAGTCATGCTCAGGAACTGCCGTACCGAATGATCCTCCCGAACTCCTCGGGGTCGAGCGACGCGCCACCAACCAACAGCCCGTCGATCCCGGGCCGAGCCATCAGCTCGGCTGCGTTGCCGGGCTTGGCGCTGCCGCCGTACTGGATGCGGACGGCTTCGGCCGTCGCCGGGTCGAAGCGTTGCGCCAGCGCAGCACGGATCACCGCGATGGTCGTCTCGGCGTCATCGGGGGTGGCGTTGCGGCCGGTGCCAATGGCCCAGATGGGTTCGTAGGCGACAACCGCGCCGGCGATTTCGGCCTTCTTCACACCGTCGAACGCGTTGACGACCTGGGAGCTCACCTTTGCATCGGTGCCACCCGCCTCCCGTTCCTCGAGGGTCTCGCCAACACAGGCGATTGGGGTCATCCCGTTGGCGATGACGGCCCGGACCTTGCGGTTCACGACGTCGTCGGTCTCGCCGAAGTGTCGACGCCGCTCCGAGTGCCCGACGATCACGTAGCTGACGTTGAGCTTGGCCAGCATCACCGGTGAGACCTCACCGGTGAACGCGCCTTCCTTCTCGTAGTAACAGTTCTGGGCGCCGAGCGCGATTGGGATCTTGTCGCTCTCGAGTGTGGTTTGCATCGAGCGCAGGTCGGTGAACGGCGGGCACAGCACCACATCGACGAGCTCGTAGTCGTGCGTGTCGAGGAGATACGACAGCTTCTGGGTGTATTGGATCGCGGTGAAGTGATCGTGGTTCATCTTCCAGTTACCCGCGATCAGGGGCTTACGGGCACCGTCGGGGCCTGACGGATCAGTCATCGGCTGGTCTCTTCTTTCCTTCACGGAGTGCCCGGAGACCGGGGAGGTCGCCGAGCTCGATCAGTTCCAATGATGCGCCGCCACCGGTGCTCACGTGGTCGACCCTGTCGGCGAGTCCGAACTGGCGGATGGCCGCGCCACTGTCGCCGCCACCGATCACGGTGAACCCGGAACAGGCGGCGACGGCCTCGGCGATCGTGCGGGTCCCCGCCGCGAACGGAGTCACCTCGAACACGCCCATCGGGCCGTTCCACAAGAGAGTGCGGGCTTCTTCGATCGCGTCGCAGAACAACACCGCGGTCTCGGGACCGATGTCCAGGCCCTTCCAACCGTCGGGAATGGCGCGGGCCTTGACAACGCGGACCTCGGCGGTCTCGGAGATCTCCCGCGCGATCACGACATCGACAGGAACGTGCACCCGGCCGGTCTCGAGAAGGCGGCGGCAATCATCGACTCGATCGAGCTCAACCATCGAGTCGCCGATCGAAAAACCTTGGGCGACGAGGAACGTGAACGCCATCGCGCCGCCGACGAGAATCGTGTCGCACCGCTCCAGAAGCGCCTCGATCACCGCAAGCTTGTCGCTGACCTTCGATCCTCCGAGCACAGCGACAAACGGACGAGCGGCACAGTCGAGCAGGCTCGACAGCACTTCGACCTCAGCCAGCAGCAAAAGACCGGCGGCACTGGGCAGGATTAGTGGAGGGCCGACGATCGACGCGTGCTCGCGGTGCGACGCGCCGAACGCCTCATTCACGTAGGCATCGACCGGCTCGCACAACGACGCCACGAACCCGATGCTGTTCTCGACCTCGCCGGGTTCGAACCGCAGGTTCTCGAGCAACATCACGTCGCCGGCGCCGAGGTTGGCGATCATCTCCGCGGCACCGGAGCCCACGACCTGCGATGCGAGTGCCACGCCGGCTCCGAGCAGCTCCGAGAGCCTCGCCGCAACAGGAGCCAACGAGAATTGCAGGTCGGAAACGCCTTTGGGGCGACCGAGGTGACCGCACAGAACGACCGCCGCGCCGCGCTCGCGGAGCCAGTTGATGGTTGGAAGCACGGTCGTCAGGCGCAGATCATCAGACACCACACCGTCGCGGAGGGGGGTGTTGCAGTCGATACGGACAAGCACCCGGCTCCCGCGATCGAGTGGCAGGTCTTCCAGGCGCGGGAGGTCGAGAGACATGAAATGGCTCGCAGCTTCGGTTGGGTCGACGGGCTATTCGTCGCCGAGGAAGGCGACGAGATCGACGAGGCGGTTCGAGTAACCCCACTCGTTGTCGTACCAGCCGAGCACCTTGACCGTGGGCCCATTCGCCATCGTGTCGCGCGCCGAGTACACACACGACGACGGGTTGTGCACGATGTCGGCCGACACGAGCGGCTCGTCGGTGTACTCGAGCACGCCTCGAAAGGAGGGGTCCCCCGCTGCTTTTCCAAATGCAGCATTCACGTCGTCGACCGATGCATCTGTCGAAAGCGTGGCGACCAGGTCGGTGATCGAACCGGTAGGTACCGGAACGCGCAACGCGAGCCCATCAAGCTTGCCCTTCAGCTGGGGAAGCACGATGCCGATCGCCCGCGCCGCTCCAGTGCTGCTCGGAATTATCGACAGCCCCGCGGCGCGCATCCGCCGCAGGTCGGGCTTGCCGGAGCGGGTCGCGGTCGCCTGGTCCTGCAGCTGCTGGTCAGTCGTGTACGCGTGCACCGTGGTGATGTAGCCCTGCTCGATGCCGAAGGTGTCATCGAGCACCTTGGCCATCGGCGCGAGGCAATTCGTCGTGCACGAGGCGTTCGAGACGACGGTGTGCTGGGCCGGGTCGTAGACCTCGTGATTCACACCCATGCAGATCGTGGCGTCGGCGTCGCCGCTCGGCGCGGAGATCACCACCCGTTTCGCGCCACCCGCGAGGTGACCCGCGGCCTTGTCGCGGCCGGTGAACAGGCCGGTCGACTCGATCACGATGTCGACACCGTTGTCGCCCCACGGCACCTCGGCCGGGTCACGCGCCTCGAGCTTCTTGGTCTCCTTGCCGTCGACAGAGAAGCCGTTGTCAGTGGCCTTGACCTCGTTGCGGAGCACGCCGCCCACGGAGTCGTGCTTGAGAAGGAAGGCCATGGTCTCGGCGTCGCCGAACGGATCGTTGACCGCGACCAACTCGACCCCGGCACCGGTGCCCCGCTCCAGCAATGCCCTATAGAACGACCGACCGATTCGACCGAAACCGTTGATCCCGACCCGTACCGTCATGTCCGACCCTCCGTCATTCCGGCCTCGTTGCCGGATCCCGACTCGACCTGTCCCGAGATTCGCGCACCAGCGCGACAGGGGCCGAACCCTACGACTCCGGCAGCACTGAGAGTGCCCTCGCCAATTTGGCCGCATCGTGGACAAGTCCGTTCGCGCCGGCAACGTCCGACGCGACCGGTTCAACGCCCAGGTCTCGAATGGCCCGCAGGTCGGCCGGGAACCCACCGGTGGCTTCGAAGATGAACTGGTCTACGCGGGCCCCGTGGTCGAGCACGGCCCGAAGGTGGTCGGTAGCGTCGAGTCCCTCGGTCTCGGGAAGCTCGGGCCGAAGATTCGCCACCTGGACCACCGATCCGGGGGTTACGCCCAGAGCCTCCCGGATCTCGGCCACGCACAGCACCGGCAAAAGGCTGGTGAACAGGGAGCCGGGTGCGAGGACGACCTGATCGGCATCGCCGATCGCGTCGATCACCTCGCTCGGGGCGCGGGCGTCTGCCGGTACGAGCTCCACATGGCCGATCCGACCCGGCGAGTTCTGCACCGCGACCTGGCCCTCGACCGGAGTTCCGTCGACGTCGGCCTTGAGCACCACCGGCCCGATCGTGGCCGGGAGCACCCGACCCACCGCGCCGACGACCTTGGCCGCTTCGTCGAGCGCCCGGATCGAATCGCCGAGCGATTCGGCGAGGCCCACGATCACGAGGTTCCCGAACGCATGCCCGTCGAGATCGCCGCCCTGGAAACGGTGTTCGAACGCCTGCTCCCAGACGGGGTCACCGGCCAACGCTACGAGACACTTGCGAAGATCGCCCGGCGCCAGAACTCCCAGATCACGGCGGAGCCGACCCGACGAACCACCGTCGTCGGCCACGGTTACCACCGCAGTGATCTCGTCGGAGTACCGCCGGATGGCCCGAAGGGCGGCCGCGAGCCCGTGCCCGCCGCCGAGCGCGACGACCCTGCGGGCTCGGCCGGTTCGGTCGCTCATGATTTGTCGACGTCGCGGTGGTGGACACGGGCGCGGAAACCGGTGAGAGCGAGTCGGTGCGCGATCTCCTGAGCCATGACCACGCTGCGATGACGACCGCCGGTGCAGCCGATGCCGATCGACAAGTACGCCTTTCCCTCTCTTCGGTACGCGGGGAGAAGCAGCGCGAGCAACCGGTCGAGCTCGTCGAGAAACTTCGCCGCGTCGGGTTGGCCGAGCACGAACTCACGCACTGCCGAGTCGGTTCCCGACAGCGGGCGCAGGTCTTCTATCCAATGCGGGTTCGGGAGAAACCTGCAGTCGAATACCAGGTCGGCGTCTAGGGGCAACCCGTGCTTGTACCCGAACGAGACGACCGTCGTCTGCAGCAGATCGCCGACCGCGCCCTCCGCGAACAGCTCCCGGAGCCGGTCCCGCAGCTCGTGCACGTTCGTGTTCCCGGTATCGACCACCAGGTCGGCATCGCCCTTCAGCCCTTCGAGTAGGACGCGTTCGCGGTGGATGCCTTGGAGCATCGTGTCGGACGCCGAGAGCGGATGGCGACGACGGGTCAACTCGAAGCGCCGCACGAGCACCTCGTCGGATGCATCGAGAAACAGCACCCTCGTCGTCGCTCCACTCGCGCGCAGCTCTCGGAGCGCGGCGGCGAGATCGTCCATGAACGCGCCGCTGCGCACGTCGACGACCAGCGCGTAGCGGGTCGGCCGCTCACCACCACGGGCAAGCTCCGCTACCTTCGAGATCAGGGCGGGCGGAAGGTTGTCGATGACGAAGAAGCCGAGGTCCTCGAGAACGTTCGCCGCCTCGGACCGGCCCGCGCCCGACATGCCGGTGATGATCGTGACTTCGAGCGGCTCCGAGTAGGGCGTCATGGCGTGCTCATGGTCGCACAGCTTTCGACGGCGTCGGTTCGCCGTGGAGTTGAGCGAAAAGCGCCCGCCCGACCGCTTCGGGCAACCAACTGATCGCGATGATCTCGTCTTCGGTCAACTCGCGCATTCGCTTCACCGAGCCGAACTGCTTGAGCAGTCTGGTCCTACGGGTCGAGCCGAGCCCGAACACATCGTCGAGAATCGAACGGGTGAGCTTCTTGGCCCGGAGCTGACGGTGGTAGGTGACCGCGAAGCGATGGGCCTCGTCGCGCACGTTCTGCAACAGGTAGAGCGCCTCGGAGTCGCGCGCGATCCGCACCGGATCCGACCGACCCGGGAGATAGACCTCCTCGAACCGCTTGGCCAGCCCCGCGACCGAGATGTCCTCGAGCCCGAGGTCCTCGAGCACGCGCACAGCAACGTTGAGCTGGCCTTTGCCACCGTCGATGAGCAGAAGGTTCGGCGGGTACGCGAAACGCTTGCCTGCCCGCGCGCCTTCGTCACGCTCGCGCAGGTAGTTCCGGAAGCGTCGGGTCAGCACCTCCTCCATCGCCGCGAAGTCATCCTGACCGTCTTGTGCGCGCACCTTGAACCGCCGGTACTCCGACCGCTTCGCGAGTCCGTCTTCGGAGACGACCATCGAGCCGACGATCTCGGTGCCCTGCAGGTTGGAGATGTCGAAACACTCGATGCGTAGAGGAGCCTCCGGAAGATCGAGCGCTTCCTGCAGCGACGTGAGGGCCCGAGCCCGGGCGTTGTGATCCGAGGCGCGGCGCAGCTTGTGACGGGTCATGGCCTCGCGCGCGTTGGTGGTGACCGTGGCTAGCAGCTCCCGTTTGTCGCCGCGCTGCGGAACCCGGACCCGCACCCGCGACCCGCGCATCTCGCTCAGGAACTCCTCGTACAACGCCCGTTCCTCTGGTTCGACCGGAACGAGCACCTCCTTGGGTACGTCGTCGGGTGACGAATCACCGTAGAGAAGCTCGAGGAGCCGGGCCACGAGTGGCGGGCCGTCCAGGTCCTCGACCTTGTCGACGATGACGGCCTTACGGCCGACGACCCGACCCTTTCGCACGAAGAACACCTGAACCGAAGCTTCCAGCGGATCATCGACGAGGCCGATCACGTCGAGATCCTCGGAACGGGTCCCGACCATCTGCTGGCGCTCGATCACCCTACGGACCGACATCAGCTGGTCTCGCAGACGGGCGGCGCGCTCGAACTCCAGCTCCGCCGATGCCGCGAGCATCTGGCGCTCGAGTCGGTCGACGACGTCGTCGGTGTCGCCATCGAGAAACGCGACCAGCTCCCGAACGAGTGCGTCGTACTCCTCTTTGGTCACGGTCTCGACGCAGGGCGCTACACATTTCTCGATGTGCGCGTACAAACACGGCCGCTCAAGTTTGTGGTGACGGTCGAACTTCGCGTTCGTGCACGTGCGGATGGGAAACGTCCGTAGCAAGAGATCGAGCGTCTCGCGGATCGCGTACGCATGGGCGTAGGGCCCGAAGTAGCGCACCCCCGTGCGCTTCTTACCCCGCATCACCATCGCCCGGGGCCACTCCTCGTCGAGGGTGACCGCGAGGTACGGAAAGGACTTGTCGTCTTTCAGGCGGATGTTGAACCGGGGCCGGTGCGTCTTGATGAGGTTGAACTCGAGGAATAGCGCCTCGACCTCGTTGCGGACCTCGATCCACTCGACCGACTCGGCAATGGTCACCATCTGGCGGGTCCGCATCGGCAACGTCGCCGGCGGCGCGAAGTAGTTGCTCAGCCGGCTGCGGAGGCTCTTAGCCTTGCCGACGTAGATGATCCGGCCTTCCCGATCCTTGAACTGGTAGGACCCCGGAGTATCGGGGATCGAGCCGGCGGGAGGACGCTGCATCACCTCTCCATTCTCCCAGGCCCGTCGTCGGCGCGGGGACGCGTAGGGGGTCAGTTCGGGGTACGCTCAACTGAGGCCGGCCTGGTATTCCGGCGATGTAAACAGACTCCCGGTTCCGAGAGGAAGCGACCGACAACCCCGCGGTGGGCGACCAGGCTGTCCCCGCCGGCCGTTTCGGGTGTCATCCCCTAGGGAGATCCGAGCCCATGCTGCGACTACAGCCCCGGCTGCCCGACGAGTACACGTCGGCCCAGCCCGCCGCGCTCGAAGCCCGCATTCGTGCCGCCAAGGAAGCCCTCGGCGACCGCCTGCTGATCTTGGGTCACCACTACCAACGTGACGAGGTCATCCGTTGGGCCGACGCCCGCGGCGACTCGTTCAACCTGGCCCGATTCGCCGCCGACAACGAGCGGGCCACCGACATCGTCTTCTGCGGTGTCCACTTCATGGCCGAGTCGGCCGATGTGCTCACCGCCGATCACCAGCGGGTCATTCTTCCCGACCTCAACGCGGGCTGCTCAATGGCCGACATGGCCGACCTCGATCAGGTCGAGGAATGCTGGGAATCGCTCGCGGCCATCACCGACGTCGACCGCGTGATCCCGATCACCTACATGAACTCCTCAGCAGCGATAAAGGCCTTCGTCGGCGAGCACGGTGGCGCGGTCTGCACGTCGTCGAATGCCCGGACCGTGCTCGACTGGGCGCTTGGCCGCGGTGACAAGGTCGTGTTCTTCCCCGACCAGCACCTCGGACGCAACACCGCGTTCCAGATGGGCTACTCGGCACCCGACATGCGGCTCTGGAACCCGCGTTTCGAGCTCGGTGGCCTCGACGATGCCGACGTGAAGGAATCGACGTTCCTGCTCTGGAAGGGCCACTGCTCGGTGCACCAACGCTTCACGCCGGACCATGTCGCCGCGTTCCGCGCCGAATACCCCCAGGGTGAGGTCATCGTGCATCCCGAGACGTCGCACGAGGTCGTTGTGCTGGCCGACAAGGTCGGATCGACCGAGCGAATCCTCGAATGGGTCGACGCCGCAGGGCCGGGCGCGGTCATTGGCGTCGCCACCGAGATCCACATGATTCAGCGAATGGCGAAAGAGCACCCAGACCGCACCGTCCTGTCGCTCGACCCTTTGATCTGCCCGTGCTCCACGATGTTCCGCATCGACGAGCCCCACCTCGCCTGGTGTCTCGAAGCCCTCGTCGACGGGCGCGTGCTCAACCAGATCACTGTCGACGCCGAGACCGCCGAGTGGGCCCGCGTCGCACTCCAACGCATGCTCGACCTCGCCTGACCCTCTCTACCCCCTGCCCCTACCCCCCCGGTTGTGGAGGGGCGTCAGAGGCGGCGGGCGCGGAGGAACAGCAGGCGGGGGATCCCGGCGGCGTCGGGGTACTCGGGGGCTCGGGCGAGGAATCCCGGCGGGGGAGCGGGCTCTTCCATCCGCTCGACAAGCATCCCCTGGTCTGCCATCGCGTTGACGTAACGGCTGAGCGGTCGGTGCACGAACGGCAGCACCACACCGGGCGCTACCTCTTCTGGAGCCAGGTCCTCATGCAGGTACGCGCCGACGCGCCAGTACTGCTCCCCGAGGATCTGATCGTCGATCCATCCACTGCCGGGCGTCTGCAACAACGGGTGGTTGAGAAAGAACAGAAAGCGCCCGCCCGGTTCCAGCACGCGCGCCACTTCGGCGATCGCGTCGTCGACCGCTTCGATGTGCTCGAACACGAGACAGGCGACGACCGCATCGAACCTGTCCGAGGCGAAGGGAAGAGCTGCCGCGCCCGCCCTGAGAAACTTCGGCCCGCCGCCGCGCCGGGCTGCTTCGGCGGCCTGAGCACGCGACGGGTCTATGCCCACGACCAGCTCGGCACCGAGTGCCGAGGCCGTCCGCGCCACCTGTCCCTCGCCGGTACCAACCTCGAGCACCCGTGTGCTCCCGGCCAGGTGCTCGCGCGCGAGCGGGAGGATCTGCTCCTCGTACTCGGGGTCGGCGCCGTCGGTGAACCCGTCCTGCCACCAGCCGGCGTGTTCTTCCCATGGATCGCCCGGATCGGAGGCGGCCAGATCAGACATCGTCGGTAGGCTACGAGCATTCGCTCGTACCCCTCGGACCCCGAGGTCTTCGCTCCGACCTCACCTGAGCCGGCGCAACCCGGTGCGCCGCCGAGTGGGCTTCCGTTCCCACCCGGCCGGCGTCCGGACTACGTAAGCAGAATCGGCCCTCGGTGCCGCCAATTGAATCAACTCGCCGACAACATCGGCGCGCTAGGACACTCCGAGGATCGGCGCGAGGAACCGACCGGTGTGGCTATCGGGATGCTTCGCAACCTGTTCGGGAGTGCCCTCGGCCACAACGACGCCGCCGCCGTCGCCACCTTCAGGACCAAGATCGACAATCCAGTCGGCACACTTGATCACGTCGAGGTTGTGCTCGATGACGAGCACCGTGTTCCCCGCGTCGACCAAGCGCGAGAGCACGCCGAGCAGCCGTCGCACATCTTCGAAGTGAAGGCCGGTGGTGGGCTCGTCGAGGATGTAGATGGTGCTACCCGTCGACCGTTTTCCCAGCTCCGTCGCCAACTTGACCCGTTGCGCCTCACCACCCGACAGGGTCGGCGCGGGCTGGCCCAATCTCACGTAGCCGAGGCCGACGTCGAACAGGGTCTGCAGTGTGCGGGCGATGGTCGGCTGGTTGGTGAAGAACTCGACCGCCTCTTCGATGCTTAGATCGAGCACTCCGGCGATGTTCTTTCCCTTGAACGTGACGTCGAGCGTGTCACGGTTGTAACGGGCGCCCTTGCACACCTCGCACGGCACGTAGACATCGGGGAGAAAGTGCATCTCGATTTTGATCGTGCCGTCGCCGGCGCATGCCTCGCACCGGCCGCCCTTGACGTTGAATGAGAATCGACCCGGCATGTAGCCGCGCACCTTGGCCTCGGGCGTCTTCGCGAAGAGCGTGCGGATCTTGTCGAACATGCCCGTGTAGGTGGCCGGGTTCGACCGCGGTGTCCGCCCGATCGGAGACTGGTCGATGTTGATGACCTTGTCGAGCGACTCGGTGCCATCGATCGTCTTGTGCCGACCGGGAACCGTGCGCGACCGGTAGATCCGTTGCATGAGCGCGTGGTAAAGGATGTCGTTGACCAGTGTGCTCTTGCCGCTGCCACTAACGCCGGTGACCGCGACGAGGCACCCGAGGGGGAACTCGACGTCGATGTTCTTCAGGTTGTGCTCGCGCGCACCCCGAACAGTGATCCATTCCTCACCCGGCTGACGACGCATCTCCGGGATCGGGATGCTGCGCTTGCCGCTGAGGTATTGACCGGTGATCGAGTCCTTCTTCTTGAGCAGGTCTTTCAACGTCCCGGCCACGACGATCTCGCCTCCGTGCTCACCCGCGCCGGGGCCGATGTCGACGACGAAATCCGCGACTCGGATCGTCTCTTCGTCGTGCTCGACGACGATCACCGTGTTGCCGAGATCGCGCAGCCGCAGCATCGTGTCGATGAGGCGCTGGTTGTCTCGCTGGTGGAGACCGATCGACGGCTCATCGAGCACGTACAGAACACCGGTCAGGCCGCTGCCAATCTGCGACGCGAGCCGGATCCGTTGCGCCTCGCCGCCGGCAAGCGTGCCTGCCGACCGGTTGAGGCTGAGATAGTCGAGACCGACATCGAGGAGGAACCGCAGCCGTTCGTTGACCTCCTTCAGCACGCGCTCGGCAATCATCCGATCGCGTTCCGACAGCTCGAGATCGAGGAAGAACTGCCCGCATCTGCGGATCGAGAGGTTGCCGACCTCGGCGATGTTCTTGTCATGGATCGTGACCGCGAGCGATGCGGGCTTGAGGCGGTCGCCGTTGCACGCGGGGCACGGCACCTCGCGCATGTACCCCTCGATCTGTTCGCGAGCCCTGTCGCTCTCCGACTCGGAGTGACGACGCGCCAGCCACGGGATCACGCCCTCGTAGCGGGTGTTGTACGAGCGCTTTCGCCCGTAGCGGTTCTTGTACTGGACCAAGACTTGGGCCGGTCCCCCGCCGTACAACACGATCTTCTTCACCGACTTCTTCAACTTCTTCCACGGCATGGCCGTCGAGAAGCCATGCTCCTCGGCCACCGCGCTCAGCACCCGGTTGAAGTATTCGCCCCGAAAACCCGACCAAGGCGCGATCGCGCCTTCCTCGATCGAGAGATCGTCATCAGACACGACCAGCTCGGGATCGACCTCGAAGCGGGTCCCGAGGCCGTCGCAACGCTCGCAGGCGCCGTACGGAGAGTTGAACGAGAAGTTGCGAGGCGCGAGCTCTTCACCGTGCTGGCTCAAGATGAGCTGGTCGCCGTCGGGCTCTCCCTCCTTGTCGACGGGCTCGACGATGCACACGCCCTCGGCCAGTCGTAGCGCGGTCTCGACGGAGTCGGTCAGGCGGCGCTCGATGCCGTCGCGCCGCACCAGGCGGTCGACGATCACCTCGATGGAGTGCTGCTCGTAGCGCGCCAGGCGGACGCCGTCGGTCGACATGCCGCCGGTACCGGCGAGACCAGACAGCTCGATTATCTCGCCGTCTACACGGGCGCGGGCGAAACCTTCTCCGGCAAGCTCGGCGAGAAGCGAGTTGTACTCACCCTTGCGGCCCCTCACGACCGGCGCGATCACTTGGAACCGGGCACCCTCGGGAAGCTCGAGGACGCGATCGACGAACTCCTGAGGGGTTTGTCGCTTGATCACCTCGCCCGTCTCCGGGTCGTGCTGAATACCGATGCGCGCGTAGAGCAACCGGAGATAGTCGTATATCTCGGTGATCGTGCCCACCGTCGAACGCGGGTTGCGGCCCGCCGACTTCTGATCGATCGAGATCGCCGGCGACAATCCCTCGATGAAGTCGACGTCGGGCTTGTCCATCTGGCCGAGAAACTGGCGCGCGTAGCTCGACAGGGACTCGACGTATCGCCGTTGACCCTCGGCGTAGATCGTGTCGAACGCGAGCGAAGACTTGCCGGATCCGGACAGCCCGGTGAACACGACCAACTGATCGCGCGGCACGGTGAGATCGACGTCTCGGAGGTTGTGCTCCCGAGCGCCTCGGATGATGATCGAGGACTCCGCCATGAAGTGCCCAGTCTAGACGACCCGAACGGACGTTCGAGTGCATGGGTGGAAGACCGAGTGTGAGCATCACCGCGCCCACAACCGGATTACGGCACGGAGCAGACGACTTTGCGGCGCAGACACGAGCGCACGTTCTGGGCCAACGCCCTCTGATCCCAGGCGTTGAGAAAGTCCGCGTGCGCGGTCATCGCCGGTCCACTCGCCGGCTCCAGCCCCGATGGATCACCCGTGACCGGATAGACCACGAGGAGCGTCAGGCGCGGCATCCCGACCGGGTAGCCCTTCGGGCACCCGCGCCTCGTCGAGTACGCGACATGACTCACGTGATCCGCTGAGTCGAGGTCGCGTCCGTTCCAGCAATCCGGAAACGTGACGCGCAGATCAAGCGGGCGTTCCGTCGGGCATCTCGGGATCGTGCTGGTCGCATCGGGTGCTCGACCGCAGCCCCAGCCGACGATCTGCACCGGGAGTGGCCGGTCGGTGTGGGCATCGCCCGCGATCATCTCCAGCCCCGCCGGATAGGGCTCTACCTGTGACTCCGCCACGCCCGGAGCGACCCTGTAGTACGCGTCGGCCACCGCAGGAGTCACCGGAACACCCCCGCGGAGCAACGTTGGCGCCCAGTAGGCGGCGGTGTCACCCGCGAGATCGCAGGTAGTCGAGCCCTCCCTGGCCAAGGAGCGCCGAGTTGAATGCGCGTCGGTGCCGGTGCTGCCGAAGAAGTCGTGGCGGTGCGACAGTCCGGGGCGACCCGGAAACACGATCGGGTCGTCGGAGCGCGCGTGGCTAAACGCGCACGCGGCGACGAACAACGCGCCGTCATACGAGAAGTCGGAGTTGGGGCGCCCCCGCGGCAAGCCCCTGGCGCGTCCGTGCGCCGCGGAATTCATCGGCCCGGGCGCGGGCCCCGAAACCGGACCGCCGATCGCGCCAAACCCGAGCACGACCGCGGCGATACCTGCGAGCGACGCCCGGAACCCGATCACAATGCCGGGCGAGCTGGCAATCCGATCGTCGTGAGATTCGGGAACGCGGGCACGCCCCGCTGTGGGCGCGCCTTGGCCTTCGCCGCGTTCGGCATGTTGGTCTGGAGGCCCGGGTCCGGCAGGATCACGTCTTTGTACAAGACGATCGGTGGCTTCGCCCGCGCAATCAGCGGCGCGACATCGAACTCGCCCTCCGCGAAGTCACCCGACGCAGCAGAGCCACATGGCGCCTTCTGCTGCAGCTTGGTCGGCGATTCGATCGCGGCCCTGTTGTCGGAGAAACAGTTGCCGCCGTTCGGAGTAGGCGTCGTTCCCACCATGTTCATCCCGAGGTCGGCCAGTCGCGAATCGCCGACCATGTTGCCGATCACCCGGTTGTCGGTCGACGGCCAGAGCACAGTCGAGGGCATCGGACCGACGACGTCGAGCACTGCCTTCGGTGGCTTGGCTTCGCAGGCGGTCAGCTTCTTCGAAGAGACCGCGTGGGGATTGCTCTCCGGGAACGGCACCACACCGATTCCGGTGATGTCGTGATCCCAGATCTGGTTGCGTTCGACGGTGTTACCCACCGCACCGACAAGCAGGATCCCGTTGCCGAACGCGAGTTGAGCCGCGTCGATTGCGTCCGTACCGGGATTGTTGTTCGAGAAGACGAGGTTGCCGACAATGGTCGTATCCCGTTGCGGGAAGCACGGCTCGTAGGTTCCGACGTTCGGCACGATACCGGCACGGTTGTGGCGGAACACCGAGTTCACGATGAACAGGTCTCCGCCGGAGTTCGTTCCTGAGTACCCGAGACCGTTCCACTCCGACACAACGTCGTCTACCACCGAGCTGCACTTATAACAGGCCCCGATGTAGAAGCCGGCGTCGGGGCTCCCCGCGCCGTAGGAGTGCTCGATCAGTCCCTTCGTCGACTTGAACGCGTACACGCCGTAGTCACCGTTGCGGATTGCGCTCAGGTACGAAGCCCTGTACCCGACCACGCCGGTCCAGAAGAAGCCGTTGGCGGTGTAGTTGCGTGCGGTCATGTTCTCGACCGCGACGCCGTTCGCGCCGACGACCCTGATGCCGTTGTCGAGCTTGAAGCCCCCGTCAAGCACCGTCGTCGCGCGGTCGAGCCCGCGGATCACGATGTCGGAGGTCTCAACGGTCACCGCTTCGTGGTAGGTACCGGGCGACACAAGCACGAGGTCACCCGGCTTGGCCGCATCGACGGCCTTCTGGATCGTCTGGTACTGCGCCGGAACCTTGCGCACGACGCCGCTCCCGTCGCTGCCAGACGACCCGCTCGACGACCCGCTCGAGCAGGCAGAGGCGACGAGCAACGTCACTGCCACAACCGCGGTGATCCGAGCCACTCTTTGCATGTTTCCCCCGATCCCGCGGTCCCGATGCCGAGACCAACACGACACTTCTAGCGCACCACGACGATCGTGCCCCTCATTCCGCTGTTAGCGGTCCCGTGAATCGAACAGAAGTACCGATACGTCCCCGGTTTCGTGATCCGCACGGTCTTCGACGCGCGCGGTCGGAGCTCGTCGGTGTTGATCCGAAACCCCCCGCCGTCGACCGGGATGACATCGTGCAGCCGATGGCCGTTGTTGGTGAACGTGATATCTGTATCCGCCCGGACCTTGACCAGCTTCGGTACGAAGACGTCGTCATCGGCTGAGATGGTCGCCGGCGCGGGCGTCACCGCAGTCCTCCGAATCTCCCGCTGAAGCGGCGACACGACCGGCGTCACCGCGCTGCTACCGCACGCGCCGAGCGCCAGGAGGGCGAGGAGCCCCAGGAGGGCGGGTCGGACATCAACTCGGGCTCGGCGCACGGTGGCTTTTAGCAGAATATCTCAGCTCGCCGAACGCAACTCGCGCTTGAACTCGTTGATCTCGTCGCGCAGGCGGGCCGCCTCTTCGAAGCGCAGGCTCTTTGCCGCCTCGTGCATCTCCTCCTGCAACGTCTGGATCAATCGACCGAGATCGTCGGGCGGAAGGTCCTTCACATCGAAGATCGCCGAGCGTTGGGTCTTGTTGCGGCTACGGCCTCGTCCACCGCTTCGCGCCGGCGCGTCGTCGTCACTCTCTCGTGCTCGCACCATGTCCATTATGTCGAGCACCTTCTTGCGCACGGTCTGCGGGTCGATGCCGTGCTCCGCGTTGTACTCGAACTGCTTCTGGCGACGGCGCTGCGTCTCCGAGATGGCCTTGCGCATCGAGTCGGTCATTCGATCGGCGTACATGATCACCTGGCCGTCGACGTTGCGCGCGGCGCGACCCATCGTCTGGATCAGCGATGTGGCCGAGCGCAGGAACCCTTCCTTGTCTGCGTCGAGGATCGCGACGAGCGCGACTTCGGGCAGGTCGAGGCCTTCCCGCAACAGGTTTATGCCGACGAGCACGTCGAAGTCGCCGAGACGCAATCCCCGGAGGATCTCAACGCGCTCGAGAGTGTCGACCTCGCTGTGCAGGTAACGCACCCGGATACCAAGCTCGAGGAGATAGTCGGTGAGATCTTCCGACATCTTCTTGGTCAGCGTGGTCACGAGGACCCTTTGATCCTTCTCGACCCGCGCGTTGATCTCACCAACGAGATCGTCGATCTGGCCCTTCGTCGGGCGCACGATGGCTTCGGGATCCATCAGGCCGGTAGGTCGGACGATCTGTTCGGCAACCCGGGTCGAGATCTCGAGCTCGTACGGACCGGGCGTCGCCGACAGGTACACGATCTGGTTGATCTTCTCGGTGAACTCCTCGAATTTCAGTGGTCGGTTGTCCATAGCGGAGGGAAGCCGGAAGCCGTGGTCGACGAGCGTCTCCTTGCGCGACCGGTCACCTTCGTACTGGCCGTGCAGTTGGGGAACCGTTACGTGCGACTCGTCGAGCACTACGAGGTAGTCGTCGGGGAAGTAATCGAGCAGGGTGTAGGGAGCCTCGCCGGCGTTCCTGCCGTCGAGATGACGGGAGTAGTTCTCGACGCCGGAGCACGTGCCGATCTCGCGCAGCATCTCGAGGTCATAGGTGGTGCGCATTCGTAACCGTTGCGCCTCGAGCAGCTTTCCGTGCTCCTCGAACCACTTCAGCCGCTCGTGGAGCTCCTGCTCGATCCCGATCGTCGCTCGGGCGAGGCTCTCGTGGTCGGTCACGTAATGCGACGCCGGAAACAGCACGAGCCGATCGACGTCTTCGGCGATCTCGCCCGTGAGCGGATCTACCCAGGAGATCTTCTCGATCTCGTCACCGAATAACGAGACCCGTGCGGCACGCTCCTCGTACGCAGGGTAGATCTCGATCGTGTCGCCACGCACCCGGAACTTGTTGCGCACGAACCCCATGTCGTTGCGCTCGTATTGGAGGTCCACGAGGCGTCCGAGAATGGCGCGTTGCGCGTGCTCCTCCCCCACCCCGAGACTCAGAAGCTGCTTGGAGTACGTCTCGGGTGAGCCGAGCCCGTAGATCGCCGAGACGCTGGCAACGATGATCACATCACGACGGGAGAGCAACGAGGCGGTGGCCGAGTGACGCAGCCGGTCGATCTCGTCGTTGATCGAGCTGTCCTTCTCGATGTAGGTGTCGGTCGACGGGAGATACGCCTCGGGCTGGTAGTAGTCGTAGTAGGAGACGAAGTACTCGACCCGGTTCTTCGGGAACAGCTCGCGGAACTCGCTCGCCAGCTGCGCCGCGAGACTCTTGTTCGGCGCGAGCACGATCGTCGGCCGCTGCACCTCCGCGATCACCGAGGCGATCGTGAAGGATTTCCCGGAGCCGGTGATGCCGAGGAGGGTCTGGAACTTCTCCCCTGCCCGGAGCCCCTCGCTCAACGCGGCGATCGCCTGGGGCTGGTCGCCGGCGGCTTCGAATTCGGAGACGAGTTCCAGTGCCGGCATCGCCTCTGACTCTACGACCGGGCCGGGACGCCATTCAGCCGACTCTCGGACCCCCCGCTCCCGTTCTGGTCATCGATCTCCCGGGCCTGGCGGCAGGATCCTGACCAGAACGAGGGGGTCGGGGGTTTGGGGTCGGGGGTGAGGGGGTCGGGGGTTTGGGGTCAGAGGTTGCGGGAGACCAGGTCGGCCCAGACGGTTTCGACCTGGCGTTGCAGCTTGGCGAGATCGCCGTCGTTGTGGAGCACCCATGTCGCGACTTCCCTGCGCTGGTCGTCTGTGGCCTGGGCGGCCATGCGAGCCTCTGAGTCGGCCCTATCCAAGCCGCGGCCCTCGAGTCGCTCGAGCCGCAGCTCACGAGGGGCCTCGACGACGATCACGCAGTGGTAGCCCCGCTCGTTCGCCTTGCCCGATTCGACGAGCAGCGGCACATCGAGCACGACGATCGCGTCAGTGGCGGCCTCGAGTACCCGACGGGAGAATTCCGCGTGAATAGCCGGATGAGTGATGGACTCGAGATCCTTGCGCGCGTGCTCGGTGGCGAACGCGACGGCCGCCAGCGCGGGCCGGTCGAGCCTGCCCGCGGCATCGAGCACTCCCGGGCCGAATCGCTCGGCGATTCGCGCCAACGCTGGCTGGTCGGGCTCGACCACGTCTCTGGCCACCTGGTCGCCGTCGACGAGAACGGCCCCTCGGGCCACGAGCATGTCGGCGACGGTCGATTTACCCGCCCCGATCCCACCGGTCAGTCCAACTAGCAACACGGTTGGGCATTGTAGGGAGAACTCCTTCGGTCGGAGCTCCAACGTGCCGATAACTGGCGGGTGAAGCGAGGGAGGGCTCTGCTCGACGACGACAACGGACGCAGCTCGGCCGAAGAGCCGAGCTGGCCGAGCGCGCCGCCGGAGACCGCCGATCGCCCGAAGGTGCTCAAGGAAGCATCGGTCGCACCGATCCGCATCCCCGGCCGATCGGATGGCGGCCAGTCGCGCCGCACCCAGACCGAGATCGGCGAGCTCCTCGGGCCGCTCCTCGTAATCCTGCGCTGGAGCACGGTCGGCGTCGGTCTGCTGCTCTTCGCCGCGGAGCGTGACGTCATTGGGTCCGGCAACATCGTCGCCGCGGTGATCCTGACTCTCTACACCGCGTTCCGCACGGTCCGGCCGTTGCAGCTGCGCGAAACGAATCGGGCGGCAGAGATTTCAGTCTTCACCGAACTTGGCATCTGTGTGTTCGCGCTCGCAATGAGCGGACTGTGGAAGAGCCCGTTCGTGCTCGTTCCGATCCCTTCAGTGATGCTCGCCGGGTTCGGCTGGGGTTACCGCCAGGGCATCGCCGCCGCGGCCATCGCCGTCGGAAGCCTCACCCTGGCCGACGTCTTGGTCCAGAACGGCTCGACCGGCATCGCAGGCAGCGCCCAGGCGGCGCTGATGCTCGGCCTCTGCGGCTGCATCGGCGCCTTCACCCGACAGATCGGGATCTCCGAAGACGCGCGGCGGCGCACCGACCACGACCAGTACACCCGGATGACGACGGCCAACGACCTGCTCAGCGCGCTCCACGAAGTCGTACAGACACTTCCCGCGTCGCTCGATCTCGGCGAAGTCGTCGCGTCTACTCAACGACGCTTCCACGAAGTCTTCGAATACACGTCGGCCACGCTCATCGTGCGCGACGTCACGAGTGGAATGTGGCGGGTGGAGCTCGCCGAAGGCGTACGGGTCGGCCCGACGATCGATGAGAAGCAGCTCCCCACGGCCGCGGCGTTCGCACTGACCCGACCGGAGCCTGTGGTCTACAGCGACCTGGGCCACAACCACCTCGTGGGCTTCGCTGCGCTGGCGCGCAGCATGCTCGCCGCTCCGTTGATCGCCCGCGACACCGTGATCGGGCTCGTCGTCATCGAGCACACCCGAGCGAACGAATACGGACCCGACGACGCGAGACTCCTTGGCGAGATGGTCGGGCCGCTCGCCCTGGCGGTTGACAACGCGACATGGTTCGCCCGGCTTCGCACTCTCGGGGCCGAGGCCGAACGCGCTCGCATCGCACGCGATCTTCACGATCGCCTCGCCCAGTCTCTCGCCTATGTGGCCTTTGAGCTCGAGCGCCTCGCCGCAGCTCACGAGGATGACCACGACATCGAAGCCCTCCACGGTGTGGTTCGCGGTGTCGTCGGTGAGCTGCGCGAGACGCTCTACCAACTCCGCGCCGATGTGACCGACGCCATGGAGCTAGAGCAGGTCGCGCGCAACTATTTGGAGCGGTTCCAGGACCGCACCGGGATCGCCTGCACCCTTTCGGCGCGGGTCCGCGGCCGACGGCTTCCGATCCAGGTCGAACAAGAGCTCTGGCGCATCCTGCAGGAGGCGCTCACCAACGTCGAACGTCACGCCGACGCGC
Source organism: Actinomycetes bacterium (assembly GCA_025363815.1). Taxonomy (GTDB): domain Bacteria; phylum Actinomycetota; class Acidimicrobiia; order IMCC26256; family JANYLB01; genus JANYLB01. The sequence continues at coordinate 17,992 of JANYLB010000033.1, read as the reverse complement.
GCCGGGTGTGGGTCACGTGGACGATCGGTGCCGACCACGCCTGGCTCGAGATACGCGACGACGGCCGCGGCTTTCGCGTCTTGGGTGTATCGAACGAACGCTACGGCCTGGTCGGCATGCGCGAACGCGCCGCCGCGGTCGGAGCCCGGCTCTCACTCGACAGCGAACCAGGTTTCGGTACCCGAATCCTGGTCGAATTGGAGGTAAAACCATGACCACCGTCCTCGTTGCCGATGACCACCAGCTGGTCCGGCAGGCACTGCGCCGCGCGCTCGACGACGCCGGCCTGAACGTGGTCAGCGAGGCATGCGACGGTGAGGAGGCCGTACGCCTCGCCAAGCAGCTCGAACCCGATGTCGTGGTCATGGACGTCACCATGCCGATCCTCGATGGAATCCAGGCCACCCGCCAGATCTTCGCGGCGGAACCCTCGACCAAGATCGTGATCCTCACGATGCACGGCGAGGACAAGCTCGTGAGCGAGGCCATCGAGGCCGGCGCGGTCGCGTTCCTCAGCAAGGACTGTTCGATGCAGGAGGTGGTGGAGACCGTGCGTCTCACCTCCGCGGGTGAAGTGTTCCTCTCCCCCGCCCTCGCCGACTCCATGTTGAAGGAGTTCACCCCAGCCGAGCCGACCACCGGCGGCAAGCCGAGCGTGCCGTCGCCGCTGACGAAGCGGGAGGAAGAGATCCTGCAATCGGTGGCCGACGGGAAGTCGACGACCGAGGTCGCTCAGGACCTCTTCATCAGTGCCAAGACGGTGAAGAACCACCTCGCTTCGATCTACGTGAAGCTCGAAGCGAGGGACCGCACCCAGGCCGTGCTCAGCGGCGTGCGCCTGGGGATCGTGTCGTTGCACTAGTCCCGCGTCGTACGAGGAGCACCCCGCTCGGGTCGGACGCGCGGCGTTCCCATCCCGCCGCCTGCAGGCGATGAACGATCGCGCGGTCGGGCCCGGCGAGAACACAGTTGACACGGTTGCGATCGAGCCAGGCTCTCCAGCCGGGCTCTGCATCGAGCACGTGCTGCTGTTCGAGCAGTGCAGTGGCACCCTCGAACAGGCGGCCATCCTGGGAGACCGTGACCGAGGGCCAGCGGTGGTAAGCGAGGTACCCGCCCCAGAAGTCCTCGTTGAGCACACGACATCCCGAGGGCACCGCTGCCGGTGCGTGTATTGGGTAGGTCGACGCGTCCGCTGGGCGAACGTGCTCGATTCCGCCAGTCACCAAGATCGCCAATAGAACCGCTCCAAGAATCGCGCCGTGCGCGCATGCTCGCAGCCTGAGTTGTCCACGACGGCCAAGTTGGCGGCCGGTCCGCATCCGTGCGACGGCCGCGGTCAACCCGATGGCGACTTCGACCGCGACGAGCACACCCAGGAAAGGTCCATTGCGAACGGCGTCGTAGCTGAGCGCCGTCAACGCGACCAGTGGCAACGTCACCTCGGGTCTGCGCCAGCGACCGGTCCATACCAGCGCGATGAAAGCGATGACGATCGCTGCGATCAGCAACAAGTCGTAGACAGCATGGAAGCCGAGATGGCGCCACTCCTCGATGATGCGCGATGTGTCCCGCGCCTCAAAGACAACCATGTACGCGCGCATACCGAACGGATTCAGGAGGCCCGCGCACGCGGCCGAGCCAACGACGACGATGCTGCGACGCCAGCGCCGCGATCCCATCATCCAACCGAGTGCGTACAAACCGACGACACCGACACCGAGGGAGAACGCGAGGTGCAGGTTCGCCCACGCTATGAACGCCACGATCAGCCAGACGAGCGCGCGGTTGGAGCCTTCGAGTGCGGGACCAACGAGCGCCACCACGGCGACGAACAGCAGGTAGCTCACCATCTGCGGACGCTCGGCTGCAAAGGAGTTGAGGAGGAGCGTCGCGCCGAGCGCGGCGCATGCCGACGGCCACGGCGTAGCCCCGGCCCGGCGAGCCAGGCCGTAGAGGGCGAAGGCGAAGCCGACGATCGCGGCCAGAGCCAGAATGCTGAGCGCGACGCGACCGGCGATCCCGTCGACGGTCGAGGCGAGCACGTCGAATAGCCAACCGTCGAGCACGGCGGTCTTGGCGGTTGCGGCCCACGAGAACGGATCGCGACCGCTGATCGTGCCGCTTGATCTGATGAGGCGACCTACCAGAACATGGGACCAGCCCATGTTGTCGAACGCACGGCTCGCGCTCAACGCCGCGACTGCGACGCTTCCTGAGGCGAGGAATCCAAGTGCGCTTCCACGACCGTACGACCGCGGCGATCCGGCCGGCACAGCCAGATCTGAATCCAATTGTGGAGCGTCTACGCGGACTCGCTCGGGAGAAAGGATCGTCGCCACGATACGTCACACTTCCTCAATGCGGGAGGAGGCAGATAAAGCAAATGCGGCCACAGGCGTCAATGCCTGTGGCCGCATCGCTGCGCGAACCCGCCGAGCCTTAGGTCAGTTTTGCCGCGATCTTGCTGAACTCGGCACTGATGCTTGTGCCCACCGTACCGAGGACGACGAGGCAGACAACGGCGATCAACGCCACGAGAAGGCCGTACTCGACCAGCGCCGCGCCGCGCTCTTCAGCGTGGAGGCGAGCCTGCACCCAGGAAACGATCAGCTGGAAGTCCATGTGGTTTCATACCCCTTATTGCCCAGGCCGACCCTCTTGGCCAGCTTACCCAGTCAGTATCTTATATGGAATAAGCACTGCCATATGGGCCATTGAGCCCATTCTTCGGATCAGTTGCTACCGAGTGCTCTTGAGATGTTGATGGCGGCTGGGCCGAGGATCACGACGAAGAACGCAGGAAAGATGCAGAACACCATCGGCAGGAGCATCTTCACCACCGCCTTCTGCCCGACCTCCTGAGCTGCCTGCCGGCGTCGTACGCGCATCTCATCGGCCTGGGTCCGCAGGATACGGGCGATCGAGACCCCGAAGCTGTCGGCCTGGAGCATTGCCAGCACGAAAGACCGCAGCTCGGCCAGGTCGGTACGTTCATCTAGGGCGCGCAACGCGTCAGCACGAGATGCGCCGATGCGCATCTCCTGGAGCATCCGCGTGAACTCCTCGCTCAGCGCACCGGGCACCGCCGCGCTCGTGCGCTCCACGGCCTGGTCGAATCCGAGCCCTGCTTCAACCGAGATGGTGAGGAGATCGAGCACTTGCGGGAGCTGTCGACGTATTTCCAACTTCCGGGTGTCGATACGACGCGCGACCGTGACATCGGGAAGGACGAACGCAGAGAGCCAGAGCAGCCCGGTGAGAAGCAGACCCGTACCGCCACTCATACCCAAGAGAATGAACACGACCAAGAACCAGACGGGACCAGAAAAGACACCGAGGAGCTTCAGCATGAGAAACTGGTCGACGTCGATCCGCTTCGGTGAACCGGCCAGAACGAGCTTGTGCCGGATCTTGTCGGCGTAGCCCGCAGGCGTGTGCTTGCGCGCGGTATCCGTCAGCCGCTCCTTGACGGGGTCGACCGTCCGGCCCAAGAGCGGCTGTTGAACCCGGACCTTCGCTCCTTCGACTTGATAGCCGTCGATGCGTGCCAGCGCCTGGCGAGTCTCGGTCCGGTCGTGAACTCCGGTGAGCGCGTAGACCGCAACGAGGACCACCGCGCCGGCGGTAGCGAGAACGATCAACCACTCCATGTCAGACCTCGATGTCCAAGACTTTGCGGAGCCACAGGAATCCGGTGATGTTGAGCAGCACCGCGCCAACCACGAGCGCGATCCCGATCGGCTCGCTCACGAGCGGGTCGAGATACGACGGGTTGAGGAGCATGATCGCGAGTGCCAGCCCAATAGGCAGCACACCCAGGAACCCGGCCGACAGACGCCCCTCAGCCGTGAGGACGCTGATCTCACGCCGCACGCGCTCCCTTTCGGCGATCGTGTACGCAACCGTGTCGAGGAGTTCGGCCAGATTGCCGCCAACCTCTCGTTGGATGCTTAGCGCCAGCACGACCCAAGCGAGGTCCGCGCTCTCCATCTTGGTTGCGACCTCGTCGAGCGATTCCTCGAGGGGCCGCCCGAGCCGGTTCTCGTTGAACGCCAGCTGGAACTGGCCTCCCAACGGGTCGGCGGCCTCCTGAGCCACGGCACCAACAGCCTGAACGAACGAGAACCCCGATCGCATCGAACCTGCCAGCAGCTGCAGGGCGTCGGGAAGCGCTTCGGCGAAGGCATTCAAACGCTTGCGCCGCTTCCGCATCACGAAAAACGATGGTCCTACGGCCAGCGCTCCGATAATCACGATGGCGAGGCCGAGGCCGCCGGCAAAGAGGCCGAAGATTGCAGCAACCGCCGTCGTAGAAGACCAGAAGAACAACACCTCGGCCGGGCGGAGCGGCAGATCGGCCTGCTCCAGGGCGTGTTCGACCTTGGCCAACAAGCCCTTGGGGGCAAACCGTTCCGTGAGGTGGACTGCGTCCTGGAGCACTTTGGTCTCGGCCAACGCGACCGTTCCGTCGGTGCGCGCCGAAACCGCCGCGTCCTCGGCGTAGTCGTTGAGGCGGTTCGGCACATCGGCGTCGTCTTTGGCGAAGACATACAAGAGCACGAACGCCAACAGGCCCATCGCGGCGGCCACGCCGAGCGCGAGCAGGATGATCATCGGAGCCCGACCACCTTGCGAGCAAATGCCTGCTGGCGGAAGAGCTCTGCTTCGAGGCCGATGCCGTGGTCCTCCAGTCGCTCCGAGAACTTCGGTCGGATCCCGGTGCTCTTGAGATGGCCGAGCGTCTGACCTTCTGCATCTACTCCCATGCCATAGTCGAAGAGGAAGATGTCTTGGAGAACGATCACGTCGCCCTCCATGCCAACGACCTCGCTCACCTGACTGACCCGACGCGATCCGTCACGCATCCGCACGAGGTGAACTACGACGTCGAGCGCCGATGCCACCTGTTCCCGAATCGCGCGGAGCGGCAGGTCGAGGCCGGCCATCAGCGTCATCGTCTCGAGCCGGGCGAGCGCGTCTCGAGGCGTGTTGGCGTGGACGGTGGTAATCGAACCCTCGTGGCCGGTGTTCATGGCCTGGAGCATGTCGAGCGTCTCCGCACCCCGGACCTCACCAACGACGATGCGGTCAGGGCGCATGCGCAGCGCGTTCCGAACGAGATCGCGGATGGTGACCTGGCCGCGTCCCTCGATGTTCGACGGGCGCGACTCGAGCGCGAGCACGTGCTCCTGGCAGAGCTGCAACTCCTTCGCGTCCTCGATGGTCACGATGCGTTCGGACTCGGGGATGAATGACGACACCACGTTGAGCAGCGTCGTCTTTCCGGTGCCGGTACCACCGCTGATCATCATGTTGAGCTTGCCCTGTACGCACGCCTCGACGAAGCGCGCGACGCCAGGGGTCAATGTGCCGAAGTTCACGAGATCATCGACCGTGTACGGGTCGACAGAGAACCGGCGGATCGTGAGGAACGGACCGCCAATGGCGAGCGGGGGTACGACGACGTTCACACGGGAACCGTCGGGCAGGCGGGCATCGACCATCGGTGTCGCCTCGTCGACCCGGCGGCCAACCTCGCTCACGATCTTGTCGATGATGCGGCGCAGGTGCGCCTCGTCACCGAAGGTCACATCGGTGAGCTCGATCACGCCGCGGCGCTCGACGTAGACGCGGTCGGGACCATTGACCATGATCTCGTTGATGTCCGGATCCTTCAGAAACCGGTCGATCGGGCCGTAGCCGAGCACGTCATCGGTGACGTCCTGGGCCATCTGTGCCTTCTCCAGCGCGGAGAGAGGCACCTTCTCTCCGGCGAGCGCAGTATGCAGCGCTTCCCTAACCTGACGCTCCAGATCAGGCCCGGACGTGCGCTGGTCGTAGAGCAACGGACCCAGTTCGGTTATCACCTGCTGGTGAAGACGCAGGCGAAGCTCCTCCAACGCGCCATCACGTGCAGATGTCGGCGTGCGCTGGAACTCCTGCCATTTCGTGTGCTGGGTCATCCCCGTCCTCCCTCGACTCGTGCTCGACCGTTACCGGCTGAAACGCCGGCGCTTGCCTGGCTCTTCGACGCCGGCTTCGGCCAGGAACTGGGTGGCGATGTCTTCGAACGCTCGGGCCGACGGCGAGCGCGGGTTGTCGAGCACCACGGGAACCCCCCGGTTAACTGCTTGGGGAACCGCGATGTCGGACGGGATCGGGAACTGCGCGTCAAGCCCCAGCGCCTTCTCGACGTCTTTTACGTCGAGCTTCACCCGTGCGTTCGCACGATTCAGAACGAGGCGGAGCTTCGGTCCGGCCAGCGAGAGCAGGTCGAGGGTCTGCATCCCGACCTTCAGGTTCTTGATGCTCGGGATGTCCATGCTCGCGACGAGCAGAACCTCGTCAGCGATCTCTAGGAGTGCGAGGACCATGTCGTCGAAACGGGGCGGCATGTCGATCACGATCGTCCCGCAGAAGTTCCGCATGGAGTTGACGATGGCGAGCATGTCTTCGGGGCGGATCTGATCCGCGGTCGACGGCTCCACCGGTGCGGGCAGCACCAACAGTCCGCTCGCTTCGTGCTTCATCACCAGGGCCCGCATGAGCTCGGGGTCGTCGTGATGGATCGCCGCAGCGGCGTCCATCACCGTGCGCTCAGGGGTGACGCCGAGGAGCACCGCCACGTCACCGAACTGGAGATCGGCATCGACGATCGCGACCGGCCGCTCCGACCGTTGGGCCAGCGCTACAGCCAGGTTTGTCGACAACACGCTCTTACCGACCCCACCCTTGGTGGAGAAGCAGACGATCACCTTCCCCGGTGCGATCGCAGGAGCGTTGCCCACCGGACGAGTACCTAGGGCCACCATCCACGACCCGACCCGAGCGATGGCGGTGAACAACTCTTCGGGGTCGTCGTCGTCGCTGAGCACGACTGCGTCACGCACACCAGAGCGGAGGGCCTTCTGCAACAGCGCGGTGGTCAGTTGATCTGCCACCAGGACCACCCCCACCTCGGGATGGTCATCAGTGAGCGCCGCTACCGGGCCGAACCCCTCGTCGTCGGCCAGGCTCGGACCGAACACCGCGACTGTCGGCGTTCCCGACGTTGCCGCCTCGGCCAGCGCCGCGACCGATTCGAAGGACCGTGAGCCCTTACCGCCCACCAACATCACGAGCTTGCTCCGTCGAAGTGCGTCGGGCTCGACCACGACCACGTCGTAAGCGGTGTCTCCCAGGGCAGGGAAGGTGCTTGGGGTACTGCCGTCAGACTCCATGAGCTTCATGTCGGTGCAGCCTCGGATTCGATCGACCATTGGGGGGGAGACGAACGCGTGTGGCTAATAGGGGTTGTTGAACGGCAGAATCGGGCTGTTGATGACGTTGTCACCGACATAGGGCAGGTTCTGCGCCGTGTGACCAGGGCCAACGAGCGCCAACCAGATTCCGGCGCTGTTCGTCACCGCGGCGAGGGCGAGGCGTTGCGCGTCGGCGGCGTTCACGTCGAGCGTCACCAGGCTTCGATCAGTTGCCACCTGGTTCGTGTTGCCCGCGTTTGACGAAGTCGCCGAGCTCGTCGCCGTCCCGTCGGCTCCGGCCGACTGGCCGATCGCAAGCACCTTGGCGTTCTGCACCGCGAACACGGAGACGTTGTCGGGACTGTTGACGTCGAACCCTGCCGCGGGATCCTTGCGCACCTTGACGACAACGATGACGTTGACCAGATCACCCTCGACGATGCGGCCGGCGACGGCCTGCTTCGGGTCGAGCTGCACCGAGATGGCCTGGTGGTCCTTGGCGAGGCCGCTAGAGAACGCTCCGCCCTTGCCGGCGGTAGTGAAGCTCTCGGCGACGATGAACTGACCGGAGGCGATCTCGCCACCGGCGATCTTGCCCTTCACCGAGTCAGGGTTCGTCACCCGACCCGGCGGGAGCGCGCTGCGAGGCACATCCTTCTTCTCGATCAGACCCCCGCTGAGCGCCTGGTCGCCCTGCGTGCCCCGAGCGATGTTCTGAGTCGCCACGAGAGCCTGAACCATTTCCACGTCCGACTTGGCTCGCTCATCGGCGCTCGAGGTGTACAGGTACACCCCGGTCCCTGCCAATACTGCGAGCACGACCGCGAAGACGGCGATCATCGTGCGACGTTTTCCCACGCCCACCCCTTGCTCCGGACCCGCTCCGCGGATCCACCCGTTTCGGCCACGCGGTGCTCACGCAGAGCGCTAGATCACCTACGAAACGTGAGTGTGACAGGAAGATCGAAGGGTGGGGATAGGCCACACGGCCCAGGTAGCTGCGTGCGCTACCTGGGCCGGGCCGTTACTGCTCGGTGGGAATCTCCGGTGCCGCTTGGGCTGCGGCGCCTTCGACGGCAACGGCCTCGACGGCCTCGAGCGCGGCGGAGTCGAGCACCAGCGCCGCCTCGAGCTCGCCTTCGACTTCGACTTCGGCACCCGCTTCGACTTCGGTCTCGGCGTGGTCGGCCACTGCCTCGGCCTGCACCCCTATGTAGTTGCCCTCGGCGTCGTAGTTGTGCTCGCCGAACTGGTCGCGGTATTCGGCCGCGACCTCGCCACCTTCTGCGGCCTGCTTGATCGACAGCGATATCCGCCGGCGATCGAGGTCGATGTCGATGATCTTGACCCACAGCTCCTCGCCGGGGGTGACCACCTGCTCCGGCGCCTCGACGTGATGTGCCGCCATCTCCGAGATGTGGACCAGACCCTCGATGCCTTCGCCCACCTGGACGAACGAGCCGAACGGCACCAGTTTGGTGACCCTGCCGTAGACGAGCTCGCCGACCTGGTGACCAGTGGCGAACTCCTGCCACGGATCCTGCTGAGTCGCCTTCAGTGAGAGCGAGATGCGCTCCCGGCTGAGGTCGACGTCGAGCACTTGGACCGTGACCTCGTCGCCGACGTTGACTACCGAGCTCGGGTGATCGACGTGCTTCCAGCTGAGCTCAGACACGTGAACGAGCCCGTCCATGCCGCCGAGGTCGACGAAGGCACCGAAGTTCACCACCGACGACACCACGCCCTCGCGGATCTCGCCCGGCTTCAGGTTCGTCAGGAACTCGTCACGCTGCTCCCGTTGGGTCTCTTCCAGATAAGCGCGGCGCGACAGGACCACGTTGTTGCGGTTCTTGTCGAGCTCGATGATCTTCGCTTCGAGCGTCTTGCCCACGAACGGGGCAAGGTCGCGAACCCGGCGGAGGTCGACGAGCGACGCGGGCAGGAACCCGCGGAGGCCGATGTCGAGGATGAGACCACCCTTGACGACCTCGATGACCGGACCGGAGACAACGCCTTCTTCTTCCTTGAGCTTCTCGATCGTTCCCCAGGCCCGCTCGTACTGCGCCCGCTTCTTCGAGAGGATGAGGCGGCCGTCCTTGTCCTCCTTCTGGAGAACCAGCGCCTCGAGCTCCTCGCCGAGCGAAACCACATCGGCGGGGTTGACGTCATTGCGGATCGAGAGCTCCCGCGACGGGATCACTCCCTCTGACTTGAACCCGATATCGAGCAGGACCTCGTCGCTGTCGATCTTGACCACGGTGCCGGTGACCAGGCCACCCTCGTCGAACTCGACGATGGTGGCGTCGATCGCGTCCGAGAACGACATGTCGCCAAGATCGTCGAAGACGACGATGTCATCTTCCTCTTCCTCTTCGGACTCTTCGGACTCTTCGGCGACTTCGGCTGCGGGGATGCCGACGACTTCCGCGTCACCCACATCTGCTGCGGGCGTTTCAACCGGTGCGGGACCGGGGTCGGAGGCCTCGACGACGGGCGTCGGCTCCTTTAGCTCTTGATCGGACAACAGGACTCCTCGGGGGACAACCATTGAGCTCGCGAGCATCGGGCGCGCGAACGAGGCACCCGGTTTGGGCGCCGATAGGCAGGCTACCGCCCCGGGGGACGGACCGAAAGACTCCAGATGCCGAAAATGGCGAGATCTTGAACCGCTACGGAGCCGGCCTGTGCGCGATCGCGAGAAGCTCGGGATGATCGAGGCGGGGCGGGCGGACCCGGTAGTCACCCGGCATCACCGATGACACGCTGTCGACCACGAGGCCGGCGACGCCGAGCAGCAGCCCGATCTCGCGCGCGGTGAAGCACGTTGTCCACAGGTCGAACTCGCGCTCCGCACCAGATTCGTCACGGATCTGAGCGCGCTCGTGGAGCACTCCTGTACGGGGATCGAACTCCTCCCCCGCCTCCAGGAACCGCAGCGCGAAGTAAGACGAGAAGGCCGTGAGGGCGAGCCGTCCTCCGGGGCGCAGCCCGTCCGCGAGCCCGGCGACGATCCCTGCGTCGTCGTCACCGCCGAGCAGCCCGAAGCCGCCCTGGCATATGCAGATGACGGCGTCGAACCGGGAGTCGAATGCCAGATCCCTCACATCGAGCACCTCGAAGCGGGCCGATAGCCCTTCGGCCTCGGCCGCCTCCATGGCGAGCGCGACGAACTCGGGCGACAGATCGACGCCGGTGACCTCTATCCCCCGGCGGGCCAGCTCCAGCGCGTGGCGACCCGGTCCGCACCCGGCGTCGAGCACCTGCATCCCCGGCTCGAGCCCGAGCGCGCCGATGAGGAACTCGACCTCCTGAAGAGTTCCCTTGGTGAACGCGTTCCGCAGGTATGCCGGGCCGAGGAACGCCGCAATCTCGTTGAACCACGCCCCGGTGGGGCCCATCCGCTATTTGGCTTCGGCCCAGTTGGGACCGAAGCCGGTGTCGACGGTGAGCGGCACCTTGAGCTCGGTGACGGCCGACATCGCGTCGCGGACCAACCCCTCGACTTCATCGCGTTCGGCGAGCGGCACCTCGAGCACCAGCTCGTCGTGCACGGTGAGGATCATGCGGGACTGCAGAGCGCGCTCACGCAGCGCCCGGTCGACGTCGATCATGGCGAGTTTGAAGATGTCGGCAGCCGAACCCTGCACCGGCGCGTTCTGGGCCATCCGCTCACCCATCTGACGAATGCGAAAGTTGTCAGACGCCAGCTCGGCGATCTGACGGCGACGTCCGAAGAGCGTCGTCGTGTAGCCCCGGTCACGCGCTTCGCGCACGGTGCGATCCATGAACTCACGCACCGCCGGGAACGACGCGAAGTAACTGTCGAGGATCTCGCGGGCCTGGTCGGTGGGGATGTCGAGTCGTTGGCCGAGCCCGTACGCCTCCATGCCGTAGGCGAGGCCGTAGTTCACGACCTTGGCGAAGCGACGCTGGAACTCGTCGACATCGGCCTCGTCGACGTCGAACACACCGGCGGCCGTTGTCGTGTGCACATCGGCGCCGCGTTCGAACGCGTCGATCAGACCCGGATCTTCGGCGAGGTGCGCGAGCACCCGCAGCTCGATCTGGGAGTAGTCGGCGCTGAGCAACCCGCACCCTTCGTTGGCGACGAACGCGCGCCGCATCTCGCGCCCTTCGGCGGTGCGCACCGGGATGTTCTGGAGGTTCGGCGACTCGCTCGAGATCCGGCCGGTTGTCGTCGCCGTCTGGTTAAGGGTCGCGTGGATCCGTCCGTCGGGCCCGATCAAGCGCGGCAGTGCGTCGGCGTAGGTGTTCCGCAGCTTCTCGATCTCCCGGTAGCGGAGCAGATCTGCAACCATCGGATGCTGATCGGCAAGCTTCTGAAGAGAATCGGCATCGGTCGACGGACCGGTCTTCGTGCGCTTCACCGGCGTGAGTCCGAGCTTCTCGAACAGGATCCGGCGGACCTGCAACGTCGAGTTGACGTTGAACTCTTCGCCCGCCGCCGTCTGGATCTTGCTCACGAGCAGCTCGCACCGCTGCGCGAGATCCTGACGCATCTCGTCGAGGAACTCGCGGTCCATACGGACCCCCACCGACTCCATCACCTCGAGCACACGCACAAGCGGCCGTTCGATCCGTTCGTACAACGCATCGAGCTCGCGCGCCCGCAGTGCTTCCTCGAGGAACAACCCGAGAGCCAGCACTGCGTGAGCCCGCCGGCCCGTCTCCTCGATCGTCGTGTCACCGTCGAGGTCGAGCGTTCCCTCCTCGGCATCGGGAGACCGCACATCGAGCCCCAGGTGACGCGCGACCAGATCGTCGAGGATGTACTTCCCTTCGCCGGGGTCCAACAGGTACGCCATCACGACCGTGTCGAGATCGAGCGACCACACCTCGACCGGATCGAGGCCGTGCATGAGCTCCTTGGCGCGGTGCGCGACCAGCGGAGGGCCATCGACAGCGACCAGCTTCGTCAGCGCGTCACGGACCGTCTCGTCGTCGAGCAGCTCACCGGCGACGTACGACGCGACACCGTCGGTAGCAGCGACCCCGAGGCCCACGATTTCAGAGCGCCCCGGGATACCCGCCCAGCGGGCTTCGAGCGCGTACCGACCGCCACCGCTGCGAACCGCATCGAGCAACTCGACTGCCGCGGGCGCGCTACGGATGTGCGCCACGTCGACCTCGACGGCTTCCGAACCGGGATCGACCACCGCCGTGGCGCTGCTCCCCACCGCTTCGAGCAGGCGCGGGTACAAAGTGCGGAACTCGAGCTGTGTGAACAGGACCCGCGCTTCCTCGCGGTCAAACGTGGTCGGACGGAGGTCGTCGGGATCGAGCGAGATGTCACAGTCGAGCCGGAGCCGCGTCATCTCCCGGTTCTTGAAGACCCGGTCGCGCATCTCGCCGAGGTTCGACTGCTGTTTCGGTGGAAGATCGGCGAGATGCTCGAAGATCCCTTCGAGGTTCCCGTAGGTGTTGATCAGCTTCGCCGCGGTCTTCTCCCCTATGCCGGGTACGCCGGGGAGATTGTCACTGGTGTCTCCGCGCATCGCCGCGTAGTCGGGGTACTGAGCGGGCGTGACGCCAGTCCGTTCCTTGATCCCTGCCTCGTCGTAGAGCGCGTAGTCGGAGACGCCCCGCTTGTTGTAGAGCACCTTCAGGTGCGGGTCCTGGACCAGTTGGTAGGAGTCGCGATCCCCTGTGACGACGATGGTGTCGATCCCCTTAGCCGCGGCGCGAGTAGCGAGGGTGCCGATCACGTCATCGGCCTCGACCCCTTCGAGCTCGACCGTGGGGATCTGAAGCGTCTCGAGTACCTGTCGAATCAATGGAAGCTGCGACCGAAAGAGATCCGGCGTCTCCTTGCGGTTCGCTTTGTAGTCGGCGTCCATCTCGTTGCGGAACGTGCGCGCCGGCGTGTCGAACGCGACCACGACGTAATCAGGCTGGTGGTCGCCGAGCACCTTCACCAACATCGAGGTGAAGCCGTACACCGCGTTGGTGACCATCCCGGCCGAGGTGGCCAGGTCGGTCGGCAGCGCGTAGAACGCTCGGTACGCGAGGGAGTGACCGTCGAGGAGGAGCAGCTTGGACACACCGTCAGAGTACGCGCCGCGGTGTCGGACGGCGTCGGCCACCAGCGTGACGACGGCTACGGGGCGAGCAACCCGTCGACAACCATCTGCGCAACGGCCTCGGTCTTCATGCGCCGGTTCATGGCCTCGCGCCTCAAGAAGCTGAACCCGTCGTCTTCCGAGAGCCCGTGCTGATCGCGCAAGATCCCCTTGGCCCGGTCCATGACCTTTCGGCCTTCGAGTCGGTCCTTGAGATCGCCGACGTCGCGCGCCAGGTCTTCCAGCTCCTTGTGGCGGCCGAGGGCCACCTCGATCGCCGGGATCAGGTCGCTCTTCTGGAACGGCTTGACGATGTAGCCGATCGCCCCGGCGTCGCGGGCCTGTTCGACGAGGTCACGTTGCGAGAAGGCGGTGAGGATCAAGACGGCCGAGAGGCGCTCACCGACGATGTGGCGCGCCGCGGTCAGGCCGTCGAGACCGGGCATCTTTATGTCGAGGATGGCGAGGTCGGGCCGCAGCTCCCGCACGAGCTCGACCGCTTCGTCGCCACGGCCGGTCTCTCCGACGACCTCGTAGCCCTCCTCTTCGAGGAGCTCCTTCAAGTCGAGCCTGATGATGGCTTCGTCTTCGGCGATCACGACTCGGGCTTGTGACACAGCAGCTCCGTACCTGTGGGTGTGCGGGCGGACAGCTTGGGTTCAGCGCGTGGGCAGCTCGGAAGCCATCCGATCGAGGAGGCCATCCTGCTCCCGGACCAGGGCCTCCACGGCGCGGCGGAGCACGTCGCGCTGACGGCCCAGGGCATCGGCGTGGCGGCCGGCTTCTCTGGCTTCCACGTCGGCGAGCGGTGTCTCCGAAACGAGCGATCGCAGGCGCGCCTCCTCTGCAGCCTCTTGGAGGAACGCCAGCTGCTCGTCGGTCACCGCGAGCTCGGCCCGCAGCTTCTTGAGCCGCTCGCTCGCATCAACGAGGCGGCGGCGGAGAATCGACTCACTCACGGTGGTGATTCTACGGGATCTCGGGGCCGGGCGCGCCGGGAACCGCTCGCGTTCCGTAATACCGTGAGGGCATGGGAGCGACGCACCGACACCCCGTCTTCACACCCGAGCACGACGAGCTACGCGATTCGATCCGCCGCTTCGTCGACAAGGAACTCCGCCCATTCGTCGACGAATGGGAAGACGCGGGGTACTTCCCCGACGCGGTGTTCCGTCGCTGCGGCGAGCTTGGGTTCCTCGGCCTGCACCACGACGAGCGCTGGGGTGGCGCGGGTGGCGATCTCGCGAGCGGCCTGGTCCTGATGGAAGAGCTGGGTCACTGCGGGTGCGGGGCGATCCCGATGGCCATCGGAGTGCAGACCCACATGAGCACGCCGGCGCTCGGCGAGTTCGGCTCCGACGAGCTCCGCGAGCGGTATCTCCGCCCGGCCATCGCCGGGGAGAAGATCGGTGCGATCGCGATCACCGAACCCGATGCCGGGTCCGATGTCGCCGGTGTCACCACCCGCGGCGTCCGCGATGGCGACACGTGGATCATCAACGGTCGCAAGCTCTACATCACCAACGGCAAGCGCGCCGACTTCCTCACCCTCGTCGTCCAGACCGAGCCGGGATCACGGCACCGTGGCGTGTCGCTCTTCATCGTCGACACCGATCTCGACGGCGTCAGCGTGTCTCGCAGCCTCCGCAAGCTCGGTATGCGCGGAAGCGACACGGTCGAGTTCACGCTCGACGACGTCAGGGTGCCACATGCCAATCTGATCGGCGGGAAGACGGGCGAAGGCTTCGCGCAGCTGATGTGGCAACTCCAGTACGAACGACTCTCGGGCGCGGCCGCAGGCATCGGCCAAGCCGACGAGATCCTGGGCGAAACGATCCGCTACGCACGAGAACGACGGACCTTCGGCAAGGCGCTAGGCGATCATCAGGTCATCGCCCACAAGCTGGCCGACGCGGCCACCGAGCTCGAAGCGGCACGCGCGCTGTTGTACAACACCGTCTGGAAGATCCAACAGGGCGACTACCCGGTGGCCGAGATCTCGATGGCGAAGAAGTTCGTCGCGCAGGTGCAGAACCGCGTCGCCGACGACTGCCTACAGGTGCACGGTGGCTTCGGGTACATGCACGAAGCACCCGTGAGCCGCGCGTGGCGCGACGCGCGCCTGCAACGCATCGGCGCCGGCACCGACGAGATCATGAACGAGGTCATCGCCAAGCGCCTTGGGATCTCCGGCTAGGTGACCATCGGGCGGCCGAGGTCGTCGCCCGGTACGACTCCAGGTGCGCAGTCATCAAAGTCGGAGTTGACCCGGATTTGATGTACGCGCGAGGGCTTCATCAATAGCGTCACCTCTGCAATCGGGCGAGCAAGTGCTCTGTCATTGATGATCTAGCGGGGGTAATCATGTTTCGAAGAGTTGCGTTGGTGTCGATCGCGGCAGGATCAGTTTTGGTCATGGCGTTCAGCGGTGTTGCCGAGGCCCGCGGACCGGCGGTAAGTGCATCGGGAACTGCGGACTGCACGGTGTCGGGCAAGGCGAAGATCAAACCGGCGTTGATGAACGGTGGAACCGCGACGAGCGTGGCGTTCTCGTTCAAAGGCAGCTTGGCCTGCACGGGCACTTCCGGTGTGACGAGTGGCAAGCTCTCGGCAACAGGGACGACAAACAGCAATAGCTGTTCCAACCTTGCGACCGCGGGTCTTCCGAGCACCACTTCAACGGTCAAGTGGAAGGGCGCTGCGAAGTACGTCTCCTCGACGATCGTGGCCTCGAACGGCAACGCGGTAATCGGTGCGGCAATCACGATCAACGTTCCGAGCACGGGTCCCAACCCGCCGCCGGGGACAACGACGATCACCGGTTCGTTCGCGGGTGAGCACGCGGTGTCGAAGCTCATCACCGACCAGACCACGAGTGCCTTCGCTGCCGCTTGCGATTCAGCCAAGGGTCTGAAGGGCTTCACGTTCACCGGGGTGAACGGCGCATCGACCATCAGGATCGCGTAGCGACACCCCGACCCAGATGGGTGAGACGGATTTCGAATCTCCGTCTCGTCCCCCCAAAACGATTGGTGCGTCGGCCTCAGGGTCGGCGCACCAATCGCGTACACGCGCTTGACTCACACGGTTACCGTCGGGGTGCCGCCCATGGAGGACCCCATCATGAACAAGGTCATCGCCAAGCGCCCGGGAATCTCGGTGTGAGCCCGCGCAAGGCCGAGCACAACAAGTCTGTCGACACGTGGGTGAGCGACCCGCTGGCCCGGTTGCTCTTCGTGAACGGGCCACCCATGCCGGCCCGCAGCGGCGACCAGCCTCCGATCCCGTTCGCGTCACTCGAGGAGATGCGGGAGGTGTGGCTCGAGGTGCGAGACAAGATCCTCGCATCGATGGGGTCAGCCGGTCAGGTGCCGTGGGCCGAACGCGAGTGGGGTGACGGCAGCGAGATCGCCTGATCACCAATCCGCCTGGGGGTAGGGACCAGAGCGTCGGCGAGCCGCTGGATACGTCAAGGAGATCCAGATCGCGCATCCTCACCTCGGCGAAGGCGCGCGTCTGCGAAACTCCTGCTCAGCTATCCCGCCCGGATGGTGGAATCGGCAGACACGACGGACTCAAAATCCGTTGCTCGCAAGGGCGTGAGGGTTCAAGTCCCTCTCCGGGCACCTGCTCTGACCAGCTTCGATATCACTGGAGCACGCCGAAAAGCGTGCTGGCGCAAGCCGCTGTCACTCGTTCGGATCACCCGATCGGGAAGATGAGTCGCGGCGGCAGTTGTGCGTGTTTTGCAGTGGCCGGGTGGCGCGGGCCGGGCCGACCGCACAGGGAGCGAGGCAGTGACACTATGTGCGCGGTGGAGCGGGGGAATGTCACGGTCAGGCGCGTGGCGGCGCTCGATGGGTTGCGCGGCGCTGCCGTGGCTGGTGTCTTGCTGTTCCATGGCGGCCATCTGATTGGCGGCTATCTCGGTGTCGATCTCTTCTTCGTCCTCTCGGGCTTCTTGATCACGTCTCTCCTCCTCGCGGAGACCGAGCGGTCTTCGCAGATCGGGCTCGGACAGTTCTGGGCTCGACGTGCGCGTCGCCTGCTTCCTGCGCTCGCCGGGCTGCTGGCTGGTGTCGCGGTGTACTGCATCGTCTTCGCCGCGCCGAGCGAGTTGGCACAGATTCGCGGGGACGCAATCGCGACGGTCGGCTACGTGGCGAACTGGCGGGCAGTCTTCGCCGGTCAGGACTACTGGGCACTGTTCTCCGCGCCGTCACCCTTGCAGCACACCTGGTCGCTCGCGATCGAGGAGCAGTTCTATCTTGTGTGGCCACTTGTAGTGGTGGGCCTGCTCGCGTGGTGGAAGCGGTCGACACCGATGGCCGTGCTCGTGCTGGCGCTGCTTGGAGCGGCTGCTTCCGCGATCTGGGCCGCGGTCTTGTACGACCCGCTGAACGTTTCCCGCGTGTACTACGGCACCGATACTCGGGTCGAGGGGATTCTGCTCGGTGCCGCGTTTGCCGCTGCGTTGTCAGTGTGGGGCCCGGTGCGCGGGCGGACGGCGCGAGTCGTGTTGGAAGGCGTGGGCATAGCGGGCGTCGTCGTGCTGGTCCTTGCCTGGACTCGCGTCGATGGTCAATCGGCTTGGCTGTACCGGGGTGGCTTACTCGGGTGCGGGCTGGCGGTTGTTGCGGTGATCGCGGCGGCTTCGCACCCTGAGGC
>JANYLB010000055.1 GCA_025363815.1 Actinomycetes bacterium | reverse complement strand
CCCCCCCCCGACTCCGGTGCCGTCCGGCTCTTCTTTCAGGGCGATGAGCGCGGTGTGATCGCGCACGACGACGCCGTGTCGTCGGGCGAGGGTTACGAGAGAGGCGTCGAGCTCGGCTCGGGGCACGATCGCCGCGTGGCGGCCCGTGCCCGGCAGGGGAAGATTAACCCTGCGGCCGCTCGGCGAGACGATGATGGCTTCGCTGACCGGGGCAAGCGCCGGATCGAGGTCGTCGATCGACAGGCCGAGCGCCTCGAGGCTGCGGAGTGCTGCAGTGGTCAAACCGTCGCCGCATGTCTTGTCACGCGGGAACCCGGCCTTGTCGATCACGAGCACATCGAGACCGTGGCGGTGGGCGGTGATCCCTGCCGAGGCCCCGGCGGGTCCGGCGCCCACGACCAGCAGGTCGACGTCGAGATCAGTCACGATCACGACCGTAATCCTCAGCGGGGCTGCGGCTCTCACGACTCCTTTCGACACCTGCAGTGGATTCGCGCCAGAATCCCGCCTGCGAGACAACTCGCTCGACATCTGCTCGACCGTTATCCGGTCGACCCCCAGTACGCCTCGCGCCCAGTCTCGGCGCGCTCAGACCCCGGGAGCACCATGAATATCCTCGTCTGCGTTAAGCAGATCCCAGACCCGGCCACGCCAGGAGAGCTCACCGCGGAGCACACGCTCAAGCGGGAGGCGAAGCTGATCCTCGACGAGTCCGACAGCTTCGGCGTCGAGATGGCTCTCCAACTCGTCGACAAGGCGGGCGGCGGCGACGTGACGCTGATCTCCGTAGCACCCAACGGCGAGGTGTCGGGCCTGAGGACCGCGTTGGCCATGGGCGCGGCGAAGGCGGTGCTCGTCTCTGACCCGAGCCTCTCGGGTTCCGACTCGTTGAGCACCGCCAAGGTGATCGCGAAGGCCGTAGAGCGTGTCGGCGACGCCGACCTGCTCCTCACCGCCACCGAGAGCACAGACGGCTACACCGGCACCATCCCCGCTCAGGTGGCCGAGCTCCTCGATTGGCCATCGCTCACGTTCGCGAAGCAGGTCACGATCGCCGACGGCAAGGTCACGATCCAGCGCCAGACCGAAGCCGGTTACGACGTCGTCGAGGCCTCGCTGCCTGCTGTGGTGAGCGTGACTGCGGGTGTGGTCGAGCCCCGTTACCCATCGTTCAAGGGGATCATGGCGGCGAAGAACAAGCCGGTCGACGCGGTCAAGCCCGCCGATCTCGGTCTCGCCGACGATCAGGTCGGCTGGGCCGGCGCCCGCCAGAAGATCACGTCGGTCGAACAGGCGCCAGAGCGCCAAGCGGGCGAGAAGATCGAAGATGACGGCACCGCGTTCGAGGCCGTCGTGGCCTACCTCGAGAAGCTGAAGGTGGTCTGATGAAGATCCTGGTGTTCGCCGAAGCCGACAACGGTGCGCCGGTCACGTCGACCCTGGAGCTCCTGACCAAGGCCCGTGCGCTCGGCGACGTCGAAGCGGCCTACGTCGGGTCCGACGTCGATGCCGTTGCCGCCGCTGTGGGTGAGTACGGAGCCACGAAGCTCTACACCGCCGATTCGCAGGGTTCACTCGTCGGCGTCGTCGGTGCATCGTTGATCGCCGCGGTGATAGCTGTCGGCCAGCCCGATCTCGTGCTCTTCGCTCAGACCTACGACGGTCGCGACGCAGTTGGCCGGCTCTCGGCCCGCATCGACCGGCCCGTGCTGACCAACGGATACTCGGTGACGGTCGACGGCGACTCCGTGAGCATCGGCGCGCAGGTGTTCGGTGGGAGGGTGCTCGTCGAGACGCAGTTCACCGGCCCCACGCCCCATCTCGCCGCGATCCGACCCAAGTCGTTCGTGGCCGAGCCGTCGGGTGGAGCTGCCGCGACCATCGAGCAGGTGGATCTTGGCGAAACCGGTCGTAGCACCGAGGCCAAGGTCCTCGACCACCACGTCGAGGAGCGCGAGGGACCGAAGCTAGAAGAGGCGACGATCGTCGTCTCCGGTGGGCGCGGCATCGGGAGCGCAGAGTCGTACGGTCCGCTCGTCGACGAGCTCGCGCAGCTCCTGAAGGGCGCGAGCGGCGCGTCCCGCGCGATCGTGGACGCGGGCTGGGTTCCGTACTCGAAGCAGGTCGGTCAGACCGGAAAGACGGTAAAGCCGAAGCTCTACATCGCGCTCGGCATCTCCGGTGCCACCCAGCATCTTGTGGGAATGAAGGGCAGCGACAACATCATCGCCATCAACAAAGACGCCGAAGCACCGATATTCTCCGTCGCCGATCTCGGTGTTGTCGGCGACGTGCAGAAGGTCGTCCCCAAGCTCATCGAAGCGCTGAAGGCCAAGAGCTAGCCGAGAGCTAGCCGGCGCCGATCGTGACGTCGACGACTTGCACCGGTAGGCCGCCGGTTGCGTCGCGCACCGTCATCGCGAGTTGGCCACCAGCGCGGGTCCAGGTGCAGAAGATCGAGCCCGCGGCACCCTGGCAGCTGCTGAACGTCCATGACGGCGCGTCGGAGCCCGGGGTGGCAAAGAGGGAGTTGATCGCGGCCCGGTTGGCGACCGTCGCGGCGGCGGCCCGGTCATTGTTGGACCACGCGGTGAAGAGCTTCTGGGCGTAGGCCTGCGGATCCGCCGGCGTCGTCGGCACCGCTGTGGTGGATGTGGTGGACGCCGCCGCCGTGGTGCTCGTGGTGCTGGAGCTGGTCGATGACGAAGCGATCGACGACGACGTCGACGACGAGCTGGTTGAGGAGCTCGTGTGATCGTCACGTACGAAGAAATACCACCCGGCCACCGCAGCGGCGATCACGACCAGCACGACGGCGATGATCACCAAGGTCCGCCGGCGTGACCCGGCCTTGTTCTGCTGTTCGCGACGTTCACGACGGGTCGGGGTGCCCGAGCTTCCTGGAGCGGTCATGACGCGACGGTAGGTCGTTGGTCATGGCGCGCGGTGGATTCGAACTGAGCCGAAGTTCCGGGCGTCGCCGGGAGAGTTGGGCGATCAGGGCCAGTCGATGTCGATGATGACCGGTGTGTGGTCGCTCGGCTGCTTGCCTTTGCGGCCGTTGCGGTCGATGACAGACCAGGTCACGTGATCGGCGACCGCCGGGGTCGCGAGAACCAGGTCTATCCGCATGCCCCGGTGCTGGTGGAAGTCGCCTCGGCGGTAGTCCCAGTAGCTGTACAGCTTGTCGTCCGGATAAAGGCTCCTGAATGTGTCGACGAAGCCCCATTCCTCGAGTTTGCGTATTCGCTCGCGCTCCGGCTCGGTCACGTGGGTCGAGCCTTCGAACGTCTTTGTCGACCAGACGTCGCGGTCGTCGGGCGCGACGTTGAAGTCGCCGAGCACAACCACAGGATCGGTCGGGGAGTACGTCACCGTGATCCAATCGTGCAGGAGATCGAGCCAGACCAGCTTGCGCTCGTAGAACTCGGTGCCGACCTCGCGTCCGTTGGGTACGTACACGCTGATCACGTTCACGCCGCCGCAGTTCGCGGCGACCAGGCGTGCATCGCCTTCGTACGGATCCACCGTGTCGGCGCCGAAGCCGGTGGTCACGCCCTGTATCCCGACGCGGGAGACGATGGCGACACCGTTCCACTGGTTGTTGCCGTGGGGTGCGCTGTCATAGCCGAGCGCGGAGAACGCCATCGTGGGGAAGTTCTTGTCGGCCAGCTTCGTCTCCTGCAAGCACAGCACGTCGGCATCGGCGTAGCCGAGCCACTCCTCCACCCGTGGCAATCGGGCCTTCAGCGAGTTGACGTTCCAGGTCGCGATCCGCATCCCGTCAAACGTACCCGGGGTTCGCCACGGCCAGCGTGGCCCGCACTGATGCGCGCAGCCCGTCGACAACTTCGTCGCGACGATCGTCGAGCGTCCCGGAGCGGATCGCGCCGGCGAGCTCGGCCCTCAACTCCGCGACCGATCCGCTGTGACCGAGGAGCGCAGCTAGGCGATCGCGCTCCTCGGCGTCGAGGGCCGGACCGAGGGTGGCTTCGCGCTCGAGCATCCCGAGCGCGTTCACCGCGACCCGGGTGTGGAATGCCACCCGCCCGTCGACGGCGGGCATCACGTCGCGTTCCAGGAACTCACGCACCGCCTCCAACAGCTCGGCGGCCGTGGGTCGGTCCTGTTGGGCCGAGATCCGCCCCTCACTCCCGACGGTTGTCGTTGGCTTCGAGCCGGGCACGCCCGGATCCACAAACGTCGGGAGGGGCCGGGTGACCGGGTCCAGGAGCTCGAGGAGGTCCCACTCGGTCTCGCAGATCCGCCGGCCGAGGATCGCGAGCTCGACTGAACGCACGAGCCGGTTGATGTGGGTGAAGCACTGGAGCTCACAGATCGCGCCCCACTTCAGGGTGCCCAGGGTCTCCCAGTATCGAAGCGTTTCGAGATCGACCTCGTCACCCCCACCGGCGCGGTAGCCCGCGAGCAGCTCCTCGACGGAGCCGAACCCACCGGCGCGCTGGGCGGCGTTGCCGAAGCGCCACGATTTCACGCACAGCCATCCGAGGTCCTCCACCGGATCCCCGAGATGGGCGAGCTCCCAGTCGAGCACTGCGCGCACCCCTTCGGGCCCGACGATGAAGTTGCCGTTGCGGAAGTCGCCGTGCACGAGCCGGGGGTGCTCGGGGACCGGTGGCGCGTGTTCCTCGAGCCATCGCAGCGCGAGCTCGAACACCGGATGCGGTTCGCCGAAGCCGTCGATCAACGCGCGGTACTGGTCGAGCTGCTCCAGGGGCCCCTGCACCGGCATGACCGGGAGCGTGGCAGTGTCGATAGCGTGAATACGCGCCGCGATCTCACCGCACTGGCGTGCCAGCATCGGACGGGCATCCGCGTAAACGTCGTCACGCAGGATCTTGCGCGGGATTGTCTCGCCCTCGACTCGGTCCATCACGAACCCGTCGCCGACGCCGTCGCCCGGCGCGAGCAGGAACCGCACCGCCGGCGCCGGGACGCCGGCCGCCGCGGCGGCGCGCACGAGCTCGTACTCGGTGCCGCGGTCACTCGATCCGATGGTGTTCGGACCCGGGTCTCGGCGGAGCACCATGCCGTGGCGGGTACCTGAACCGGTCAACGCGTCGAACGACCACGTCTCACGAGACGCGCCGCCCGACAGGCGGCGGAGGTCTTCGATGGTCACCGGCTCGCCGAGGTGGCGCGACGAGACGGTTGCGAGTCGTTCGGGATCGACGCGAGCCATGCGGCCCGGACGCTACTTCGACGGGCAGGCGACCCCTCCGAGCAAGAGGTCGGAACACGCGGTCTCCCGAGCCCCGATTCTTGGCCGAGGGCCTCAGGCGGACTTCACTGGAATGGCGACAGCGGTGCCGGACCCGAGCACCGCAGGGAGCCGAATCTCGAGGACACCCTCACCGAGCCAGGCCGAGATCTCGCCGGAGGTCGTGCCGGGTGGGATCGACGCCGCATGGGCCACGACGCTCGACGATCGC
>JANYLB010000045.1 GCA_025363815.1 Actinomycetes bacterium | reverse complement strand
CGGTCGGCGGTGGCCTGCGCCTTCGCGAACTGCCACGCGAACATGCTGCTCGCGCCGATATAGCGAGCCTTGCCGGCCCGCACGACATCGTGGAGCGCCTCCATCGTCTCTGCGATCGGTGTGCGGGAGTCCCACCGATGAATCTGGTAGAGGTCGACGTAGTCGATGCCCAGACGCGTGAGGGAAGCGTCGATGCCGGAGAGGATGTGCTTGCGCGAGAGCCCGAGACCGTTCTCGCCGGGGGTCATGGGCATGAAGATCTTCGTCGCGATCACAATCTCATCGCGGCTGAGAAACTTGGGGAGGAGCCTGCCGGTGGCAACTTCGCTCGCCCCACCCGAGTAGGTGTCGGCTGTGTCGAAGAACGTGACGCCCGCCTCGACGGCAGCACGCACGATCGGCTCGGCGGCGTCCTCGTCGAGCACCCAGGGCCGTTCGCTGTCATCGCCGTAGCTCATCATGCCGAGGCAGATCCGCGATACCCGCAGGCCCGTCGATCCGAGGTTCAGAAAGTCCATGCTCTGAGCGTACGCGCCGGGAGATTCATCTACTCAACGGGCAGCGAGGTAGATGGCCACGGCGATGCCGAACGTGACAATGAACGTGCGTAAAGCGCGTTCATTGATCTCCCGCGCGATTCCCGCGCCGAGGTAGCCACCGATCAGCGTGGTCGGGATCGCGATGACCACCGCCTCCCAGCGCACCGGCCCCAGGAGCCCGAAGATCACCACCGTTACGGTCGAGCTCAGCAGGGTGATCGCACACTTCAGGGCGGTGAGGTTGGCCAGCCTGTCGGCCACGGTGAGCGTGAGCATGGCGAGCACGATGATCCCGAGCCCGCCGCCGAAGTAGCCGCCGTACACGGTGGCGCCGAAGACCGAGACGAGGAGTACCCGGCGAGCGTGCGGCGAGCCCTCTGTAGGTGGTCCCAGCCGGCGACTGAGGGTAGGTTGCAGGCCGACGAGCACGCTCGCGAAGAGCACGAGCCCGGGCACGAGCAGGTCGAACGCCGATGCCGGGGTGACCAGGAGCAGCACCGAGCCCGTCATCGCGCCGGCCACGGTCACCACCGCGAGCATGCGCACCCGCTTCCGTTGACCGGCGAGCTCGGCGCGGAACCCGACAACACCCCCGATGTACCCGGGCCACCCCGCGACGGAGTTGGTCACATTGGCGGCGAGAGCGGGCATGCCGGTTGCGATCAGTGCCGGAAAGAGGATCAGCGAACCACCCCCGGCAACGGTGTTGATCATTCCGCAGAGGAGCCCCGCGATCGCGATGAGGATGACGTCGGCCGGGCTCACGTCGGGGGTCCGGACTACGCGAGCACGACGCGAACGGTGATGATCTCGAACGGAGCCACATCGAGGTCGAGGCACCCGTCGGCCGTGACCTCGAGCTCGTTCTCGTCGCGTTCGAGCAGGTCGCATCGGTAGGCCCGGGCGATCGGTTGCCAGAGCGCGAGTCGAGAAGCGCCTCGCCGGCCGCGGACCTCGACTAGACGCACGACCGTACCGTCGGTCCGATCGGCCTGCTTCACCGCCGAGACCTCGAGTGGGAGGCCGCTCAAGCACACGAGAGATGCAGTGGCCGCGCGGGGCCCGGTGTGTCGGGGTTCGGCGACGAGCCGTAGCGGCTGGTTCAACTCCCTCGCTTCTTCGATCACCCTGGACTCGGCGACACCCCCGGAGTGGGGGAGCAGCGCGTAGGTGAACCGATGGGTGCCGCGGTCGGCTACCGGGTCGGGCCACGAAGGTGCCCGCAGGAGCGAGAGACGCATCACATTGGCGTGGATGTCGTAGCCATATTTGCAGTCGTTCAGGAGTGCGACGCCGTATCCCGGCTCCGAGAGATCAGCCCACTGCTGCGCGCAGACTTCGAAGCGGGCTTCGTCCCACGTGGTGTTGTCGTGGGTCGGCCGTTCGACCTGGCCGAACTGGATCTCGTAGGTGGCCCGCGGCGATCGGACGGCGACCGGGAACGCGACCTTGAGGAGGCGGTTCGATTCCTGCCAGTCGACGTCGGTGGTGAAGGTGACCCGGCGGGAACCCGCCGCGAGCGAGATGACCTGGGTGATCGTGGAGCTCCCGAAGCTCCGGGTGAAACGGAGCGAGGCACGAAGAGGACCGGATTCGACGAGGCTGACGTCGCCGAGGTCGGTGATGGCGGAGACGGTCTCGAACGCGAACTTGTCAATGTCCCATGCGTCGTAGAAGTTGGGGTAGTCGGGATGGATCTGGAACTGGTTGGCTCGCGCACCCGGTTCGATGACCTCCCGCTCCGCATCCTTGTCGTACAGAGAGACGATCAGGCCGTCGGTGTCGAACTCGACCCGGAGGTGTTCGTTTTCGAGCCGGTCCGGCGCGATCGCGACAGCACCTCGACTGGTCGTCTCGGCGCCGGGTGCGTCGGCAGGGGAGAGATCGAGCACCGTGTAGCCACACGCCGGGACCGTGACGCGCGCCAGGGGGTTTCCATCGGGCCCGCTGACCAGCTCAGTGCGTTCGTGGCTCGCGGGATTGAACACCACTACGGGAACCGATGCGGCCGAGGTGTCGACGTCGGCTGCGATCCGAGCGGTAGCCGCGTCGACGATTGCTTGCGCAGCGGCCAACGTCGTTGCGTGGTCGCGGGCGGTGTCCTCGTAGACCCAGTGGATCCCCGACCCGGGTATGATGTCGTGGAACTGGTGCAGAAGCAGCGTCTTCCACGCGGCTTCGAGATCGGCTCCGGGATACGCGAACGAAGGGCCCGCGACCGCCGCCGACCAGAGCTCGGCGTCGTGCAACGCGCCCTCTGTGCGCCGATTCCCCAGCTTGGCGGCAGCCTGGGTCGTGTAGGTGCCGCGGTGGCATTCGAAGTAGAGCTCGCCCACCCAGACTGCCCAGTCGTCGCTCTCCGCTTCGGCCGCTTCGAAGAAGGCCCGCGGGCCGGAGAACTCGATCTTGGGCATACCTTCGAGGTCTCGGGTGCGGTAGAGCGAGGCGAGGATGTCTTCGGTCGGACCGCCGCCGCCGTCACCCCAACCGAAGGGGTACAGCGAACGGCTCGCGAGCGCGTGGTCGCGGAAGTTCTTTACGCCGAACCGCAGCTGGGCGACCGAACCGTCGCCGCCATAAGTCTCGGCCGGCGGGAAGTGAGTGAAGACGCGCGAGCCGTCGATGCCCTCCCACGAGAAGCTGTGGTGGGGTAGATCGTTGTACTGGTTCCAGGAGAGCTTTTGGGTCAGAAACCAGTCGATTCCGGCCCGTCTCATGATCTGGGGGAGCGCGGCCGAGTAGCCGAAGACATCGGGGAGCCAGACGTCGCGAGTTTCGATGCCGAACTCGTCGAGATAGAAGCGCTTGCCGTAGACGATCTGGCGTACCAGCGACTCGCCCGCGGGAATGTTGCAATCGGGCTCGACCCACATGCTGCCGGTCGGCTCGAACTGTCCGGTCGCGACCTTGGCCTTGATCCGCTCGTAGAGGTCGGGGTAGTGCTCCTTCATCCACGCGAGGTGTTGCGCCTGCGAACAGGCGAAGTGGTACTCGGGGTGGTCGTCCATGAGCGCCACCGCCGTGCTGAAGGTGCGCGCGCACTTGCGCACGGTCTCCCGGAGTGGCCACAACCATGCAGTGTCGAGATGCGCGTGGCCGGTCGCATGGATCACGTGGGTTCGGGCCGCCGCAGGGGCATCGAGTGCTTCGTGCAGCTCCGGCCACGCGGCGCGGAAGGTACCCGCGATGTCAGCGAGATCGAGTGCATTGCACGCAGTGTTGAGATGGCGGCGAATGCGCGCGGTGCGCGGATCCTCTGGAGGGAGATCGCCGAGAAGCACGACCAGCACGCGAAAGTCGTGCGCGAACTCGCCGAGCTCGCGTTGCACCACTATGAGCTCGGCCCGGGCGAGGCGGAACAGCGGCGGGCCGTCGGGCTCCGGCATGAGGAGCGGCCAGGTGTTCGCGCCGAACGGTGGCTTCGGGTTGGCCGCGGCCTCGACGAACAGGTCTATGGGCTCGCCGCCGGTCGCCGCCTTCGCTACCCGGTACCGCCGGTGGTTGGGGGAGATCCCCTGCATCGGCCGGCCGCCATCCCAGACCTGTGCCTCGGCTCCGAACCCGGTGCTGCCCGCGCTGCCGATCACGAACACGACCGCGACCTCCTCACCGGCCCAGTCGGCCGGCACCTGTCCGCTCAAGCGGAACCAGGTCGTCGACCAGGCCGGACCCCAGGAACCGCCGACCGGGAACGGCTCATAGGTGGCGGATTCGGCGTCGGCGAAGGAGATGGGTTCGCCGAGCACGTGGTGGGCGGCGATCTCGATCGGGCCGGTCCGGCCTTCGAGAGCAGGAAAGACGAACTGGAACAGGGCTCGACCGACTCGGGTGTCGACGATGTCATTCGGATCCGGCACGCCGAGATCTTCGCGCGTGTTCGGCCGATCGGACCGGTTCCGGCATGGCCGACGCGCGATTGTCTGCCAGGATCGGGCATCGACATCACACCGCCCCGTATCGCCGCGGCTGCCCGATACCGCCGCGCCGGCCTGGCCACTCCGCACTATCTTGCGACGGCGGCCGGGTCGGAGATACTGGCCAAAGGGGGCAACGCCGTCGACGCGATCGTGGCCGCGAACCTCGCACTCGGTGTCGTCTCGCCGTACCTCTGCGGTGCCGGCGGCGACATATTCTCGATCGTCTGGGACGGCGAGCTGCACGGATATCTCGGTGCGGGTCGGGCGCCGGCCGCATCGACTCCGGAGAAGGTCCTCGCCGCAACGACAGGGACGCACATTCCTCGGCCATACCGGTCGCTCGACCACGGGCGCAAGGCTCCGGGGCTCGGTCCGCAATCGGTGACGGTTCCCCAAGCCGTCGAGGGCTGGTTCACGCTGCTCGAGCGATGGGGAACCCGAAGCTTCGGTGAGCTCGCGACGTCGGCGATCCGATTGGCCCGCGACGGGTTCGAGATCACGCCGACCGGCCGGGAGGTGTTCGCCGGGAGTGAGCTGATCTTCGGTGGCTTCCCGGCGTGGCGCGAGCGGTACGGCGGGCTGGGGGTAGGCGACGTGTTGCGCCAGCCCGGACTCGCCCGTCTGCTCGAGCTGCTTTCGGAAGAGGGGCCCGATGCGTACTACTGCGGCCCGGTCGCCGACGCGATCGTCGAGACGGTGCAGACCGAAGGCGGGTTCCTCACCGCCGAGGATCTGCGCGGGCACGCGGGGGAGTGGTGCACGCCGCTGCGTGCGCGCTACCGCGACATCGAGGTTGCCGAGCTGCCTCCCCCGACCCAGGGCGTCACCGCGCTGGAGATCCTGCGGATCATTGACGGTTTCGATCTCGCGGGGCTCGATCCCGTGACCCGCAACCACGTCATGATCGAAGCGACGAAGCTGGCGTTACTCGACCGCGACGAGCACGTCAGCGATCCCGACCACATGCACGGAACGGCCGAGTCGTTGCTCGACGCCGCAGCGGTCGATGCCCGGCGCGCCGATATCGATCCGGCGCGCGCCTCTCGCGCCGATCCCGGAGTGACGCACAGGGGTGGCACCGCGTACCTCTGCGCGACCGATGGCGATGGCCTCCTCGTGAGTCTCATCCAGTCAAACTTCTTCGGGTTCGGCTCCGGGCTGCACGTCACCGAGTGGGGCATCAACCTGCACAACCGCGGCGCGTCATTCGCCCTCGATCCGGAGTCGGTGAATGTGATCGCGCCCGGCAAGCGGCCGATGCACACGCTCATTCCCGCGATGGCGTTGCGAGACGGCGAGCCGTGGCTGGTGTTCGGCAGCATGGGTGGCGACGCGCAGGCGCAGATCCACCCGCAGGTTCTCGCCGGGCGCATCGACGACGGGATCGAGGTGCAGGCGGCGATCCATGCGCCCCGGTGGCGGGTGGAGCCCGACGACTGGAGCGTGCGCATCGAGGACCGAGCCGATTCGGCCCTTGTCGATGGTCTCACCGAGCTCGGGCACACCGTGCGCCGCTCACGACCGTTCGACAGCGGAATGGGTCACGCGCACGCGATCGAGATCACTGCGAACGGGTACGCTGTCGCGGTCGACCCTCGCAGCGAGGGAGCCTCCACCGGCCTCTGAGCACGGCGATGTCCTTCATCTCGTAGGCTTGCGCGGGTGGCCGTCGTGACCAGGACTTCGCCCGCGGCTCCCGCCGCAAAGACCGCCGCCCAGAGGCTCGGGCGTCTCGCGCTGCTCCTCGTTCCCGTCGCCGTCATCGTTGTGATGGGATGGGCGCGCCGTTGGGTCTTCGAGGACGCGTTCCTCAACTTCCGGATCGTCGACCAGATCCGTTCCGGCAACGGTCCGGTCTTCAACATCGGTCAGCGGGTCGAAACCGCCACGAGCACGCTGTGGCTGGGGATCCTTGTGGTTCTCCGGACCGTTCTGCCGTTCGTGAAGATCGAACGATCGGCGGTGCTCGTCGGACTTTTCGGGACGGCTGCCGGCGTCTGGTGGGCGCAATTGGGTGCTGGCCGGCTCTGGAAGCGCACTGCGGTCGCGACGTCGGTCATGGTTCCGTTCGGCATGCTGATCTATGTCGCGCTTCCCGTTTCGTGGGATTGGGCGACTTCGGGCCTCGAGAACGGTTTGACGATCGCGTGGCTCGGATCGCTCATGCTGGTGCTCGGAACTCTCGCTGAGCGCGTCGACCCGGGCGGTCCTGCGATGCCGACACGCGCCCGACTGATCGGGATCGGGGTACTGATCGGGCTCGGGCCGCTCATCCGCCCCGACCTCGCGCTCATCAGCGCGGTCGTGTTCGGCGCGAGTTGGTGGATCGTGCGACCCGACGGCCGGGAGCTGATCAAGTTCCTCGCGGGGTTCTTGGCGCTCCCGGTGCTGTCGGAGATCTTCCGCATCGGCTACTACGGCGCGCTCGTTCCGAACACGGCACTCGCGAAGGACGCGTCGGGATCGTACTGGTCGCAGGGTTGGAACTACTTGTTCGATCTCGTGATGCCGTACTGGCTCGTCCTTCCGGTGACCGTCGTCGTCATCAGCGCGGTTCTCCTAATCGCTCGCGCAGAGCGGGCCCCGCTCGTCATTGGGATGATCGCGCTTCCGGTCGGCGGGATCATCCACGCGATCTACATGGTGAAGAGCGGAGGTGATTACCTCCATGGTCGATTGCTGCTTCCGAGCTTGTTCGCGCTCCTTGCGCCGGTCGCCGCCCTGCCGTGGCGGCGATGGTTGCTCGCTCCCGTCCTCGTCATCGGTTTGTGGGCGGTCGTCGCGGCCGGTTGGCTCCGACCACAGATCCGACTGTCGTGGGTGGTCCCGATCACGAGGTACAACATCACCGATGGCCGTCTCATCATGGAGGCGAACACGCGGGCAGGGCACCATCCGCTGCTTGCGACCGACTTTGACCCCGTCGACGGGTTCCTCGCGCGTCGACTTCAACGCGAGGGTCGCCGTGTCTTGGTAGCCGTCTTCGTCCCAAGGCCGCTCCCGGATGTGACGCCCGATCGAACCGCGCTCATCTCGGTGACGGCCGGCATCAGCGGCTATCTCGCCGGTCCCGACGTATTCGTGCAGGAGGCGAATGCGCTCGGCGACCCGTTCGGGAGTCGCATGCCCGCGATCCATCCTTCGGCACCGGGACACCGCAAGCGTGAGAGCGCGGCGTGGATGATCGCATTGACGACGCTGCCGGGCGTGACTGGCGGTGCCCCGGCGAAGGAGGTCGCGGCGGCCCGCCGCGCGCTCGGATGCGGCGCCCTCGCCCGATTGCGCAAGTCGGTCGAGGCTCCGTTGACGATGGGGAGGTTCGTGGACAACGCATTGGGGTCCATCGAATGCACCCGCCTGGTGGTACCACGAGATCCGTTCGAGGCGGAGCAGAAGTTCTGCGGACCTCGCTGATGAGCCGCGCCGTGCGGAGGTTCTCGGGTCCGACGGTACGATCGAAGGGTGCAAACGACAGCGCCTGAGAGCGTCGACGCCGTTCGCGGTGGCCTCGTCGCCAACGGATACCTCGCCGACGACGGCTTGGCGACGTCGATCTTTCTCGCGCTCGCTCTGCCGCGCCCGTTGCTGCTCGAAGGAGAAGCCGGTGTCGGCAAGACCGAGGTCGCCCAGGCGCTGGCCCGCTGGACCGGTGGGGAGTTGCTGCGCCTGCAGTGCTACGAGGGGATCGATGCCGGCCAGGCCGTCTACGAGTGGGATTACCCCCGCCAGCTGCTCCACCTGCGCGCCGCGGAAGCGAGTGGGCTGGATGTCGTGGAGGACGAGCTCTACTCGGAACGCTTCCTCGTTCGCCGACCGCTGCTCCGTGCGATCGACCAGACCAGCGCGGTGCCGCCGGTGCTGCTCATCGACGAGGTCGACCGTGCCGATGACGAGTTCGAGGCGTTCCTCCTCGAGATTCTCTCCGACTACACCGTCACCGTCCCCGAGCTCGGCGTGCTGCGCGCCGATGTGCCGCCCATCGTCATCCTCACCTCGAACCGGACGCGTGACGTCCACGACGCACTAAAGCGTCGGTGCCTTTACCACTGGATCGACCATCCGGATTTCGCGCGCGAGCTGGAGATCGTGCGGCTGAAGGCTCCTGAGGTGTCCGAGGTGCTCGCCCGCGAGGTGGCAGGCGCAGTCGCGGCATTACGTGAGCTGGAGCTCTACAAGCGGCCCGGGGTGGCGGAGACCATCGACTGGGCGAAAGCCCTGGCCCGACTCGGTCGCGCCCATCTCGACGAAGCCGCGGTCGCCGCAACTCTCGGCACTGTTCTCAAGTACCGCGAAGACCAGCAGCGGGTGCACGAGGTAGTTCCCGAGATCGTCGCCGAGGCGATCGCGAAGAGTGCCTGATCCCGTCGGCGTCCCGGTTGCGTTCGCACGGGTGCTGCGGGGCGCCGGGCTCGCGGTCCCTGGCGGTGCGACCGGAGTTTTCGCGCGATCGATCGCGGTTCTGGGGGCGGGAACCCGCGACGATGTCTATTGGGCCGGCCGGGCCACGCTTATATGTCGCCATGCAGATGTGGCTATCTACGACCACGCCTTCGCGGCCTTCTTCGGAGACCTTGCGCCACTACCCACAGTGCCCGACTCCGAGTCGGAGGTGATCGTCGCGTTCGACGACGATCGAGACGAGGTGTCCGACGACGCCGACGAGCCGGCGGCGACAGCCCCCGAGAGCGGCACGCCGCTGGTCACCGTGCGTTGGAGCCGAGCCGATGTGCTCCGCCGGCGCGACTTCGCAACCTACACAACCGCGGAGTTCGAGGAGTCGCGGCGACTGATGGCGGATCTGGCGGTGAGTGGCTCACCCCGCCAGTCTCTGCGGCGGCGAAGAGTTGCGAACACCAGGGGCCGTGTTGATCTCCGTAGAACGATCCGTCATGCCATCCGCAACGGTGGTGAAGCAGTTCCTCGCCACTCGAGCGTGCCGGTAGTCCGGGCCCGACGGGTCGTGCTGGTCTGCGATGTGAGTGGATCGATGGAGCCATACTCTCGAGCGCTGCTCCGGTTCCTCCATGCTGTTGTCGTCGCGCGGGGCAGCGTGGAGGCCTTCGCGATGGGCACCCGCCTGACGCGCATCACTGTCGAGCTCGGCTCACGCGATCCCGACGCCGCGCTCGATGCCGCGGCGCGCCGGGTAGTCGACTTCTCTGGTGGGACCCGGCTCGGTGCTGCTATGCGCACCTTCAACGACGATTGGGGGGTGCGGGGAATGGCGCGGGGTGCGGTCGTGGTCATCATCTCCGACGGCTGGGACCGCGGCGAACCCGAAGTGCTCGCCGAGCAGATGGCGCGCCTACAACGAGTCGCGTACCGAGTGGTGTGGGTGAATCCCCTGAAAGCGAGCGAGGGCTACTCACCGCTTGCTCAGGGTATGGCCGCCGCGCTTCCCTACGTCGACGAGTTCGTCGAGGGTCACTCGCTCGAATCGCTGAGCCAGCTCGCAGAGGTCATTGCCAGATGAGCGATGGCCGATGAAGGAGGTACTCGCCGATATCGATCGGTGGCGAGCGGCCGGTCAGCGGGTGGCGATGGCGCGGGTCGTTGACGTCGCCGGCTCCGGTCCTCGCGATCCCGGGGCGACGATGGTCGTGAACGAAGCCGGCGAGGTCGCGGGATCGGTGTCGGGTGGATGCGTCGAAGCGGCGGTCGTGGCCGAAGCGCTTGCGGTGCTGTGCGGTGAGCGGGAACGGGGCATCATCAGCTTCGGTTTCTCCGACGAAGACGCGTACGCCGTCGGGTTGACGTGCGGTGGGACCGTCCGGCTCTTCGTCGAGCCCCTCGACTGGTGAACGCGCTGGAGGCACCGATGCCCATCTACGACCTGCTCCGCGACGCCCTCAGGGCCGAGCGCCCAATCGCGCTCGCGACGGTTGTCGACGGCACCAACGTGGGCGCCAAGCTTCTCGTGGAGCCAGGGGTGCCGGTGCTCGGTTCCCTCGGCAATGCTGATCTCGACCGGGTTGTAGCGCGGGACGCGCTGGGTGAGCTCGAGGCCGGTCTCACGTCGATACGCCACTACGGGCCCCACGGGGAGGCGAAGTCCGACGGTGTGGCGGTCTTCATGGAGTCGTTCGCGCCTCCGCCGCACATGGTCATCTTCGGGGCCGTCGACTTCACCGCAGCGCTCGCGCGGGTCGCCAAGGTTCTCGGGTACCGGGTGACGGTCTGCGACGCGCGCACAGTGTTTGCCACCGTCGCGCGCTTCCCGATGGCCGACGAGGTCGTCAGCGAGTGGCCTGACCGATACCTGGCAAGGGTGGGGGAGTCACTCGGGCCCCGTGACGCGGTATGCGTGCTTACCCACGACCTGAAGTTCGATGTACCGGCGATCGTCGGCGCGCTACGGACGCGCGTGGGTTATCTCGGCGCCATGGGCTCACGGGATACCCACGCGCGTCGGCTCATCCGGTTGGCGGACGAGGATCTCGACGGCGATTCCCTCGATCGGGTTATGGCGCCGATCGGCCTCGACATCGGTTCTCGCACCCCCGAGGAGACAGCCGTGGCCGTCTGCGCGGAGATCATCGCGCTGCGCACCGGCCACATTGGTACCGGGTCCCTGCGCGATGGCACCGGATCGATCCACTGATCCCGTACCCTCCATCGTTGGTGCGAGCGTCGGGAACAATCCCGAGCGTCGCACCTACGGGCGAAAGGGGATAGGTGGGTGGAACTGGGACTGAGCGGGAAGCGGGCCGCGGTGGCCGCATCGTCGGGCGGGCTGGGCTTCGGCGTCGCCGCCGCGCTCGCGGCCGAAGGGGCATCGGTCGTTGTGAACGGACGCGATGCGAACCGAGCCGAGGCCGCGGCCGCGGGCATCGGTGCCCATTTCGTGGTCGGTGATGTCGGGACGGTCGACGGCGCGCTCGCGTTTGTCGCCGGTGCGACCGAGGCGCTCGGCGGGGTGGACGTGCTCATCACCAACGCGGGCGGACCGCCGGTCGGGGGTTTCACCGACTTCGACGACGACATCGACCAGTACCGACGTGCCCTCGAGCTGAACTGCCTGTCGGTGATCGCGATGTGCAACGCCGCGGTTCCCGAGATGCGGGCCCGCGGGTGGGGGAGGGTCGTGGCAATCACCTCGATCGCCGTTCGACAACCGATTCCGAACCTGGTGCTGTCGAACACAGCGCGCGCAGGCGCGACGGGGTTTCTGAAGACGCTGGCGCGCGAGGTGGCGCCCGACGGAGTGACCGTGAACTCGCTGCAGCCGGGTCTCCACGACACTGATCGGCTCCGCACGCTCCACGGCGGCGACACGTCGGGCGCGGCGGCGGCGATCCCGGTGGGTTTTGTCGGTGATCCCGCGGATTTCGGCGCTTTTGCCACGTTTCTCTGCTCCGATCGTGCTCGTTTCCTGACCGGAACCGCCATCCCCGTCGACGGCGGCGCCTACGGAGGTCTTCTGTGATCCAACACGTCGTGCTCCTGACGTTCGTGCCCGAGGCGACTCCTGAGCAGCGCGCCGCCGTCACCGACGGTTTGCGGGCGTTGCCCGCGTTGATCAGCCAGATCAAGCGGTACGCGGTCGGTCCGGATCTGGGCCTTGCCCCCGACAACGCCAGCTTCGGCATCGTGGCGGAGTTCGAGACCAGAGCCGACTACGAGGTGTACCGCGACCACCCGGCCCACCAGCAGGTGATCACCGATCACATCGGCCCGATTCGTGCGGGAAGGGCCGCTATCCAGTTCGAACGCTGACCTATTCTTCAGGCATGGACGCCGCTTCGAGAACCGACGGTGCCGCCGCGGCCGACAGTCCATCGATCGCGCTGGAACATCCCAATCGGGTCCTCACGGTTCCCAACCTCATCTCCGTCGGGCGCCTCTTGTGTGTTCCGTGGTTCCTGTGGTTGCTTCTCTCCCAGAACGATCGGCTCGCCGCGGCGATCCTTCTCGCCGTGCTCGGTGGCACCGACTGGATCGACGGGTGGATCGCCCGTCGCTACGACCAGGGGACCGAGTTGGGCAAGGTCCTAGACCCTGTCGCCGACCGGATTCTTTTGATCGCGGCCGGGATCGCGCTCCTCGTCGACGGGGCGATGCCGATCTGGGTCGGGGTGCTCGTGCTGGCCCGTGAAGCGATGATCAGCATCGCAGCCCTCTGGCTCGCGGCCGCGGGGGCGAAGCGAATAGACGTGAAGTGGGTCGGCAAGGCCGGGACGCTCGCTCTCATGTTCGCCCTACCCGGGTTTCTCCTCATCGACGCGCTCCACCGGGGGGCGTTCCGCGACTTTCTGATCTCCGCCACCTGGTGCTTCACCATCGGCGGTTGCATCCTCAGTTACTGGGCCGCCGCCGGATACATCCCCATCGCCCAACGGGCACTGCGAGAGGGCCGAGCCGCTCGCGCCCTGGAAGGAACATCGTGAAGGCAGTGATCCTCGCCGGTGGTGAGGGAACCCGGCTCCGCCCCCTGACCAGCAACCAGCCGAAGCCGATGCTGCCCATGGCGAACCGACCGATGCTGGAGCACATCGTGAAGCTGCTCGCCGACCACGGCTTTGACGACATCGTCGTGACGATCGCCTTCCTCGCCAACCAGATTCGCAACTACTTCGGTGATGGCTCCGACTTCGGCGTGCAGATGCGATACGCGAGCGAAGACACCCCGCTCGGAACGGCCGGGTCGGTGCGCAACGCGGCGGAGGAGCTCGACGACACCTTCCTGGTGATCTCCGGCGACGTCCTCACCGACATTGACCTCACCGAGTTCGTCAAGGCTCACCGCGAGGCGGGCGCGTTCGGTTCCATCGCGTTGAAGCGGGTCGAGGATCCCGTCGAGTTCGGCATCGTGATCACCCGGCCTGACGGCTTCATCGAACGCTTCTTGGAGAAGCCGACTTGGGGTCAGGTGTTCTCCGACACGATCAACACCGGGATCTACGT
Organism: Actinomycetes bacterium; assembly: GCA_025363815.1. GTDB lineage: Bacteria > Actinomycetota > Acidimicrobiia > IMCC26256 > JANYLB01 > JANYLB01. The sequence continues at coordinate 9,556 of JANYLB010000045.1, read as the reverse complement.
GCTCGAGCCGGAGGTGTTCGACTTCATCCCCGAGGGTGAGGTCGTCGACTTCTCCAGCGACGTCTTCCCCGCCATCCTCGAGCAAGGCAAGCCGCTGCTCGGTCACGTCGTCGAGGGGTACTGGGAAGACGTCGGGACCCTCGACGCCTACGTCAGGGCCCACACCGACATCCTTGACGGGCGGGTGCGCGTCGAGATCGAAGGCTTCGAGCTGGCCGACGGCGTCTGGCTCGGCGAGGGTGCCGACCTCGACCCCTCGGCGAGCGTTATCGGGCCGGTGGTCATCGGCGACAACGCACGCATCGAGGCCGGCGCGCAGCTCCAGCCGTACACCGTGCTCGGGAGCGACGTCGTCGTGAAGGCCGACGCCTTCATCGAACGGAGCGTCGTGCATGACCACGGATACATCGGTCCCAGCGTCGACCTTCGCGGCTGCGTCATCGGCCGTTCGTCAGACCTGCGCTCTCACGCCCGTGTGCGTGAGGGTGCGGTGCTCGGCGACGAGTGCTTCGTAGGCGAGTACGCGCTGATCAACCCCGACGTCAAGGTGTATCCGTTCAAGACCGTCGAGGCGAGCGCGGTGATCAACTCCTCGATCGTGTGGGAGAGCCGCGGCGCGCGAACACGGTTCGGTCGGCGCGGCGTGACCGGTCTTGCCAATGTCGACATCACCCCCGAGCAGGCAGTACGGCTCGCGATGGCATACGGCAGCGCGTTGAAGAAAGGCTCGACCGTCACCACGAGTCGTGACACGAGCCGGGTCGCGCGGGCGCTGAAACGTTCGATCATCGGGGGCTTGAACCTCACTGGTGTGACCGTCGACGACGTCGAGCTCGCAACCGTGCCGTTGACCCGGTTCCAGGTGAAGAACTCCCTCGCGCAGGGCGGCATCACCGTGCGTCTGGTGCCGGGCGACCCGAACAGCGTGAGCATCAGGTTCTTCGAGGCCGACGGGCGCGACATCGACGAAGGGATCCAGCGCAAGATCGAGCGGTTGCTCTCACGCGAGGACTTCCGACGCGCCTTTGCCGGCGACATCGGCGACATCCGCTTTCCGCCGCGCGCACTCGAGTTCTACACGTCGGCGCTGGAAGGTTCGGTCGATGGCGATCGCGTGCGCGACGCTGCGTTCAAGGTGGTACTCGACTACTCCCACGGCGCGGTCTCGCTCGTGATGCCGAGCGTGCTGGCCAAGCTCGGAGCCGACGTGCTGGCGGTGAATCCGTTCGCGAGCACGGCGTCGGCCACCGCCGCGGCCGATGACCTGCAGATTCGAACCAGGCGAATTGGTGACCTCGTTCGTTCGTCGGGCAGCCACCTGGGGATGGTGCTCGACGCCGATGGGGAGACCGCGGTCATCATCGACGACACCGGAAAGGCATTCGACGCCGTCGACGCTCTCCTTGGTCTGGTGACCCTCGTGGTGGAAGCGCAGCCCGGCGCGCGCATTGCCCTTCCGGTGTCGGTGACCCAGGCCGCGGCGCACATCGCGGAGGCCCGCGGGGGTGAGATCGTGTGGACCAAGCTCTCCGATGCCCACATCATGGAGGTCGCGTCCACCGTCGACTTCGCGGCGTCGACCGACGGTGGATTCATCTGGCCGACGTTCCTCCCTGCTTACGATGCGACGGTCACGCTCGTAAAGCTGCTCGATCTCCTAGCGACCACGGGCCGCAGCCTCTCCGGAATCCGCGCCGGGCTTCCTACAGTCCACGTCGCGCGCGAAGAGGTCCCGACGCCGTGGGAGAAGAAGGGCGCGGTGATGCGCGAGATGATGGAACTGGCCACCGGCCGCGACGTCGTACTCGTTGACGGGGTGAAGATGTTGCATCCCGACGGGTGGGCGCTCGTGGTGCCGGATCCCGAGAGCCCCGTCACCCACGTGTACGCAGAAGCGGGTACAGAGCACGAGGCCCGCCAGCGCGCCCAGGAGTATGCGACCCGGATCCACCACATGCTCGGGTAACGCCGCCTACGGGCCCTGGGCCGCGGCGCGTCGTTAGGCTGGCGCGGCGTCTACGACGAGATGAGAGAAGAGAGCGGATGAACTTCCCTGAGGGCCTGGCGTACAGCGCGGAGCACGAGTGGGTGCGCGTCGACGGAAACCGCGCCACGGTCGGCATCACCGACTTTGCCCAGGATGCCCTGGGCGACGTGGTCTACGTGAACCTGCCCGAGAACGGCGCGACCGTTGTGAAGATGGCGGGCTGCGCCGAGGTCGAGTCGACCAAGTCGGTCTCCGACATCTACGCGCCCGTGGCCGGCGAGATCGTCGCCGTGAACGACGCTCTCGAAGAGGCCCCGGAGCAGATCAACCAGGACCCCTACGGGCTGGGCTGGCTGTTCACCGTCGAGATGACGGATTCCGCCGATCTCGGGGGGCTGATGGACGCGACGGCCTACCGGACGCTCGTGGAACAAGGCTGAACCTCTGGCTCAGGTCGAGGGGAGGGGCAGAGGTTTCCGAGGGCGCGCCGCCCGGGGCTAGCCTGGCAACATGAACTGCCGCCATTGCGGCCACGGCAACGAGCCGGGAGCCCGCTTCTGCTCATCGTGCGGGGCCTTGCTCGACGGCGATGACATCACCGCTGCCGTCCCCGCAGTCACGATCGATGAAGGTGCCGACGCCGCGGCCGCAACCCTGGCGGAGCTGCCCGATGGCGCCGCCGTCCTGGTGGTGCGACGGGGCCCGAACGCCGGAAGCGTGTTCGCCATCACGATCGACACCGTCGGCACAGGCGAGGTGGCCGCAGGCCGTCATCCAGAATCTGAGATCTTCCTCGACGACATCACTGTGTCTCGCCGCCACGCCGTGGTCACCACCACCAGTTCCCGCTTCATCCTGCGCGATCTCGGATCACTGAACGGCACCTACGTGAACCACGAGCGCGTCGAGGAGACCGATCTGCGCAGCGGCGACGAGATCCAGATCGGCCGGTTCGTGCTGACCTTCCACACTGGCGCCAAGGGTGCGACGTGAGTAAGCGATGAGCGTAGAAGCGGTGAACGCGCACCACTCGATCGGTGATGTGCTCGGGATGCTCCGCGCGGAATTTCCCGACATCACGATCTCGAAGATCCGGTTCCTGGAGAGCCAGGGTCTGATCGATCCGGAACGCACACCGTCGGGTTACCGAAAGTTCTACGAAGGCGACGTAGCCAGGTTGCGCTGGATCCTGCACCAGCAGAAGGAGCACTTCCTCCCGTTGAAGGTGATCAAGGGTCGGCTCGAACAGCTGGAGCTCGGAGGTGGAGTGCTGAGCGATCTCGACTCCCTTGGTGATGCGGGGCCGGATGCATCGGCGGAACCCGAATCGGAACCGACACCCGAGAAGGCGAAGCCGAAGCGTCGGCCGCGCAAGAAGGCGCCGCCGCCACCGACGTTGCCGCTCGACGACGGCCGAGCCGATGACCTGGCAGTCGAGGCGACCGGCGTGAGCCTCACCCGCGAGGAGCTGGCCAAGGCCGCGGGGCTCACCGACTCCGAGATCACCGAGCTGGAGTCATTCGGTCTGTTGATCCCGGCCATCGAAGCGGGCGGTCGGGTCCTTTTTGATGAAGACGGCCTAGCGGTGGCTCGCTTGGCCGCGGGGTTCGCGAAGCACGGGATCGAAGCGCGCCACCTCCGCATGTATCGCAGCTTCGCCGAGCGCGAAGCGATGCTCTATCAGCAGGCGTTGCTCTCGGTGTTGCGACAGCGCAACCCGGAAGCTCGCGCTCGCGCGCAGGAGGACCTCGCGGAGCTGGCGAAGCTCGGTCGTGGTCTGCGCACTGCGTACCTGCGTCAAGCCGCGCGCGAGCTCCTAGCGGAGTGAGCCCGACGATGCTCCTCGACGAGCGCGCTATTGGGCGGCATGTCGCGCGGCTCGGGACCGAGATCGCGCGTGACCATCCCGACGGTGTCGTCCTCGTCGGCGTGCTCAAGGGCGCGCTCATCTTCCTCGCTGATCTGGCACGGGCGGTTGCGGATATCCCGGTCTCGCTCGACTTCATCGCCATCTCGAGGTATGCCCCCGACTCCGGGCGCGTGCGGATCACCCAGGACCTCGAGCACGACATCACCGGCCGCGATGTCGTGCTCGTCGAAGATCTCGTCGACACAGGTTTGACCCTGGCCTACCTCCTCCGCGTGCTCGAGGGGCGCGGGGCCCGTCGGGTGCGCATCTGCGCCTTGCTCGACCGCCCTGCCCGGCGGATCGTTCCGCTCGACGTTCGCTACAGAGGGGTCGAGATCCCTGATGTCTACGTGCTTGGATACGGTCTGCACCACGACGACCTATACCGGAACCTGGCGGAGATCTACGAAGCCGACCGCGGCGTCGTCGGCCGGGATCCGGCGGCGTACGTGGCCGAGCTCTACGGAACGGCGTCGGCATGAACCCGCGCCGAGCCGCGCGACCCCCGGTGGTAGGCTGATGTTTTGGAGGAGGCCTTCCGTGACGTCCGTGAGGACTGACGAGAGGAACGTGCGATGATTCGTGTCTCGCTCGTTGGCGTGCGCCTCGAGGTGCCGACAAATCAGCCGATCGTGCTCCTGCGCGAAGAAGACGGCGAGCGGTTCCTGCCCATCTTCATCGGCCCGCCGGAAGCCACTGCGATCGTCTATGCGCTCCAGGGCATGGAGACGCCTCGACCGATGACGCACGATCTGTTCCGGACTGTGCTGGACGACGTCTCGGTCGTGCTGCAGCGGGTAACCATCACCGAGCTGCACGATGGCACCTTCTACGCCGAGATCGAATTGCTTCAGGGAGAAAAGACCTCTCGGATCTCCTCCCGGCCATCGGACGCGATCGCCCTAGCGGTGCGCTACGCCGAGCCGGTGCCGATCTTCGTCGACGAAGCGGTCATGGACGAAGCCGGCGTGCTCTTCGAAGGCGACGACGAAGAGGAGCAGGTCGAGATGTTCCGTGAGTTCCTCGATCAGGTGCGGCCCGATGATTTCGCGCAGTGACCCCCTGACCTGCAGCGACAGAGCCAACCCTCGACCCTAGGTCGAGATCTCCGGTCACCCTCGACCCCAGCTTCACGTTGACCTGAACGTCGGCCTCCGGTATACCGTGACACGCCGGTAGTTACGTTTGTGTCGTTCCGATGCCGACCGGCCACGCGGGCGGCCTGCAGTGGTCGGGAACCAGGGGAGCACATGTCAACAGGGTCGAGCAGAGAGTCGCTTCCCCAGAAGCTGTCCCAGGGCACGCTGGGCCCGGTCGACGGGAGCGAATCGGCCTGGGAGGAGATCGGCTTCCGCGGACCCCAGGTCTGTCGGATCGTCGGCATCTCCTATCGCCAGCTCGACTATTGGGCCCGCACCGAGCTGCTCACCCCGTCGCTGGCCGAGGCCCAGGGCAGCGGCACCCAGCGGCGCTACTCATACGGTGACCTGGTTGCGCTGAAGGTCATCAAGAGTCTGCTCGACGCGGGGGTCGCGCTGAAGACCGCTCGCGTCGCGATCGACTACCTACGTGATCATCTCGGTGGAGATCTCGCGACCGCGAGCCTCGTGCTCGACGGCTCGCGGTCGGTGCTCGCGCTCACCGGTGACGACATCGTCGACCTCGTCCGCCACGGGCAGGGCGTGCTCAACATCGTTCCGCTCGGCCCCGTTGTGGCCGAGCTCGCGGCGAGCATCCACGAGCTCGACGTGACCGTTGCAGCCGCCGGTCCGAAGGCGACGCCGGCGCATGGACGCAAGGCCACCGGAGGGGGCTGACCATCAGCGGCGACGAGAGCCTCCAGCACGACGAGACGCGGTTCGCGCACAACTCCGAACGTCAGTTCGCGAAGTTGCTCGACTTCTACGCGATCGAATGGGACTACGAGCCCCGGATGTTCACGCTCGAATCGGACCGTGACGGTAATCCGGTCCAGGCATTCACGCCCGATTTCTATCTCCCTACGTACGACCTCTACATAGAGATCACGACACTGAACCAGCGATTGGTGACGAAGAAGAACCGCAAGGCCCGCCGCCTCCAAGAGCTCTACCCCGAGGTCCGCGTGAAGGTCTTGTACCAGCGCGACTATCTCCACCTCCTCGTCAAGTACGGCCTCGAGGCCCCTTCACAGCTCAGTGGAAGGCTCGGAGTGGGGAGTCCGCTGCGGCTTGCGCCAGATCCACAGCCGCTCGCTCCGCCTGACCGCTCCCGCGAGTCGGCGTAAGCGGTGACCGGGTCGGGAGCGCTCCGATTCAGCCCACTCGACGCGGAGCATCGCGCCCTCGGCGCGCGCATGGTGCCGTTCGGTGGATGGGACATGCCGATCCAGTACGAGGGTGTGCTCGAGGAGCACCGTGCCTGCCGCGAGCACGCGGTGGTGTTCGACGTCTCGCATCTCGGGTCGGTGTCGGTGCGGGGGCCCGGCGCGTTCGATCTGCTGCAGCGAACGCTCACCAACGACTTGAACCGCATCGAAGCGGGCCGGGCGCAGTACACCCATCTGCTCGATCCGAACGACGCTCACGTCGTCGACGACATCATCGTCTGGTGGGTAGAAGAGCACGACTTCATCGTGATGCCGAACGCGTCGAACACGGATCGCATCGCGTTGGCCCTCGCCGGTGCCGAGACCACGGTGACGGTCGAAGACATCACCGCGAGCCGAGTGGTGCTCGCGGTGCAGGGGCCGCAGGCTCGGGCGCGCCTGCGACGGATCATGCCCGACGCGTCCACGGTGGCGCGATTCGCGGTGCAACCGTTTCGCTGGGACGGTACCGACGGGTACGTCGCCGGAACCGGCTACACCGGCGAGGCCGGGGTTGAGCTGCATGTTCCCGTTGCGGCCGCGGCCTCCTGCTGGCAGGCGCTCATCGGCGAGGGGATCGTACCGGCGGGTCTCGGGGCTCGTGACACCCTCCGGCTCGAAGCCGGTCTTCCGCTCCACGGCCACGAGCTCGGGCCCGGGATCACTCCACTCCAGGCCGGTCTCGGCTGGGTGATCCGGTTCGACAAGGGTGAGTTCCGAGGTTCGGACCCGTTGCGAGCCGAGCAGGAGCGGGGGCCACGACGGCGCCTGCGGGGGCTGCTGGCCGCGGGACGACGGTTCCCGCGTGCGGGGTACCCCGTGCTCGTCGGCGGTGAGCCGGTGGGGGAGGTCACAAGCGGGAACTTCTCGCCGATGCTCGGGCGCGGTATCGCCCTCGCCTTCGTCCCGCCCGATCTAGGCGTGGGAGCGGAGGTCGAGATCGACATCCGGGGGAAGCTGACTCCGGCCTCTGTAGTGGCACTGCCGTTCGTGAAGGCCACACCCGAGCGGGACTAGCCTCTGTGCCCAAAGCCGTCGACCCTGGGCGGGAGAGTTCACCCACGTAAGTAGGGCGAACGCCGAAGGAGCAACCTCCCCGGAATCTCTCAGGCACCCGAACCGCCCGGGCGAGGCACCTCTGGAAAGTTGGGTGCTGGTTGCACCTCACCGACGGGGAAAGCGACCACGACAGACCAGTCGGGGCGTGAATCTCTCAGGTACCGCGACAGAGTGGGGAGACAGTAGTGCCCCGTCGCGCTCATCCCGGAGGTCTTATGGCAGTCGAACGTGGCCAGCAGCGTCGTCCCGACGGATTCGTCGGCCGCCACGTCGGTTCCGACCCCGACGAACAGCAGGTGATGCTCGACGCGCTCGGGCTCTCGTCGACCGCGGATCTGGTCGACCAGGTGGTGCCAGAGAGCATTCGCACGAGGAGCCCGCTCGAGCTTCCTCCCGCCCTCGGCGAGGTCGAGGCGCTCGAGGCCATCCGCGCGCTCGCCGATCAGAACCAGGTGTTCCGCTCGCTGATCGGTCTCGGGTACTCCGACACGGTCACGCCGCCGGTGATTCTGCGCAACGTGGTCGAGAACCCGGCGTGGTACACGGCGTACACGCCCTATCAGCCCGAGATCTCCCAGGGTCGGCTCGAAGCGCTCCTGAACTTCCAGACGATGGTGAGCGATCTGACGGGCATGGACATCGCCAACGCGTCGCTACTCGATGAGGCAACTGCGGCGGCCGAGGCGATGGCGCTGTGCCACCGGCTCAACCCTAAAGCCGGGAACGTCTTCTTCGTCGACGCCGACACCCATCCGCAGACCATTGAGGTGGTCGCGACGCGAGCCGAGCCGATCGGGATTGACGTGCTCGTGGGCGATCCCGAGACTGACCTGGCCGACGACCCGGCCGAGGCCGGTGTGTTCGGTGTCTTGCTGGCGTATCCGGGTAGCAGTGGGGTTCTGCGCGACATCCGTCCGGTGATCGCGCGGGCCAAGAATGGTGGTGCGCTTGTGGCGGTTGCAAGTGACCTGCTTGCGTTGGTGCTCTGCACTCCGCCGGGGGAGATGGGCGCCGACGTCGTAGTCGGGTCGTCGCAGCGGTTCGGCGTGCCGCTGGCGTACGGCGGTCCGCACGCCGGATACTTCGCGACGCGAGACGCGCACAAGCGAAGCCTTCCCGGCCGGCTCGTCGGGGTGTCGGTAGACAGCGAGGGCCGGCCCGCGATGCGGCTCGCGCTTCAGACGCGTGAGCAGCACATCCGGCGGGAGAAGGCCACGAGCAATATCTGCACCGCGCAGGTTCTGCTCGCGGTGATCGCCGGCCTGTACGGCGTGTACCACGGCCCAGATGGCCTCCGTGCGATCGCCACCCGCGTCAACCGGCTGACGGCAGCGCTGGCGGCCTCGCTGCGATCGGGAGGGATCGAAGTGTTGGGTAACACCTTCTTCGACACGATCCGGGTGCGCGTGCCCGGCCGAGCCGAGGAGGTCACCGCCGAGGCCAGGAAACGACGGGTCAACCTGCGCGTGATCGACGCCGACACTCTCGCGGTCGCGCTCGATGAGACCACGACGCCGGCGGTGCTCGACGATGTGGCGGCGGCGTTCGGTGTGAACGCGGCCGCGTGGGGTGCCATCCCTCAAACCGGTCTTAGTGGAATCCCGCCGGAGCTCAACCGCACTTCCGACGTTCTCACCCACCCGGTGTTCAACAAGTACCACTCCGAGACCGAGATGCTGCGCTACCTCCGGCGCCTCGCCGACCGCGACCTCGCGCTCGACCGCGGCATGATCCCTCTCGGCTCGTGCACGATGAAGCTCAACGCCACCACCGAGATGATTCCGATCACCTGGCCGGAGTTCGGTCGAATCCATCCGTTCGCGCCACTTGACCAGGCCAGGGGATACCGCGAGCTGTTCTCTGATCTTGAGCGGTGGTTGTGCGAGATCACCGGTTACGACGCGGTGTCGCTCCAACCCAACGCCGGTTCGCAGGGTGAGCTCGCGGGGTTGCTGGCGATTCGCGCTTACCACCAGAGCCGTGGAGAAGCCCGCCGCAATGTTTGTCTGATCCCAGCCTCGGCCCACGGGACGAACGCGGCGAGCGCGGCGATGGCCGGGATGGTCGTCGTTGTCGTGAAGTGTGACGACGACGGCAACGTCGACTTCGACGATCTCAAGCACACCGCGGCGACACACGCCGACGATCTCGGCGCGCTGATGGTCACCTACCCCTCGACGCACGGTGTGTTCGAGGAGCGGATCACCGAGATCTGCGATCTCGTGCACACCTACGGCGGGCAGGTCTATCTCGA
>JANYLB010000030.1 GCA_025363815.1 Actinomycetes bacterium | reverse complement strand
ACCAGGCGTGCCGCAACCGGCCGGCGGTGGCGTCGAGGTACCAGACGTGGGGTTGATCCTGATACAGCGTCACCGCGCTGTAGAAGCCGACCACGTTCCCGGTCCGGCCGTTGCCGCCGGTTACGCCGGGCCCGTCGAGGTCTTCGAACGACCATTGGGCGCCGGTCCACCAGGCGTGCCGCAACCGGCCGGGGTCGGTGTTCCGGTACCAGACGTGGGGTTGACCCTGATACAGCGTGACCACGATGTCGCCGTCCATCACCCCAGCGGTCCGGCCTTTGCCGCCGGGTACGCCGGTACCGTCGAGGTCTTCGAACGACCACTGGGTGCCGGTCCACCAGGCGTGCCGCAACCGGCCGGCAGTGGCGTCGAGATACCAGACGTGAGGCTGCCCCTGATACAGCGTCACTGAATCATCAAGCTGCGTTCGATGCCGTCGAGGTCGTTCAGTGCCTGGCAGAGTTGACCGATGATCCCAATCGTCTGGACCAGAATAGATTTCAGATCCTTGGACCGGAAGAGCGGGAGGTCCGCATCGTCCGCGCCATCTCGGGGGGTCCACATCTCATAGGATTACGGCTCAGCTCGCCGGCGAGCGCGTCTCGACCGATACGCGATCCTGTGCGAGCTACCCACCTTCTGAAGGAAGCCGAAGTCGTATCTCCACTTTCCAGCTCGAGAGCCAGCCCAATACAGAATCGACAGCGCCGAGCAGCGTGATAGCGGCCGCCGACAGGCTCATTACGTCGGGATACACACGAATCACCTTGGCCCAAGATGATGCGGCGGCGCTGGATGCCGTTCTCCGCCACACGCAGGCGTTCTTCGCCCAGGAGAGCATGGAGAAGGAGCGGCATTCCACCGCGGACGGGAACTCCGGATACCGCGCGATGGGTCGGGAGTACTCGGCCTCGGCCGACCGCCCCGATGTCAACGAGGTCTTCTCACTCTGGTCCGACCGGATCGACCTCATCCCGGAACCCGAACACCTCGGCGCGCTCGCCGGCGCGGTCGTCGACTGGCGCAACGTCATGGTGCGGATCGTCGACGAGCTGCTCGAAGCAGTGGCCGGTCGCTTCTCGGCGAAGGCGCCTGCATTCGCCAAGGCGTCGCAGGTACAGGTGAACCGCTATTTCCGCGCGCCTTCGACGCGTTCTTTCCTGCAGGACCGACACGAGGACGGCAATATCGCGACGGTTCTGCACGCTACGGGCCCCGGGCTCGAGATCCTTCCCGATGGGAGCCCGCTTCCCGTCGAGACGAAGCCGCGCGAAGTCTTTGTGCTCCCGGGTGCGACGCTCACCGATCTCACCGGCGGCGCGGTGTCGGCGCTCGACCACCGGGTTCGCAACCTCGGTGTCGCGGATAGGCAGTCGATCATGTACTTCGTCAACCCGGAGCTCGACCACCCCGTGCACGCGTGGGTGGGCGATGCAGCCGAGCGAGCCGTCGATCTACGTGACGCGGTTCGCAACCGTCCTTCGGCGTACGGGCTTGCTGCCGTTCCGGTCCTGTAACCGCACGGCGCGGGCGGTGTGCCCACCCGGGTCCTCCTAACGGTTGACTCGGTCATCCGGTCGAACGAAGCTGCCGCATGATCGAGCTCTCTTAATTTCCGGCGCGGGAATGTCGTTTCTGCCCGTCGGGATTCGTCATCTAGGTAGTGGCGCGTTGCGGGCCTCGTTGGCAGGCAGACAGGCGGCCGGTGTGACCGGCCCGATCGAGGGAGAATGAGATGAGCAACTACGTGCTCGCCTACAAGGGCGGTTCGGAGGCCGAGACCGCTGAAGCGCAAGAAGCAGTCATGCAGGCGTGGGGAGAATGGTTCGGCGCCTTGGGGTCGTCGGTCGTCGAGATCGGGAACCCGTTCAGCGCATCGACCGCGGTGCTGGCGGACGGGTCGACCGGCGCGACATCGGAGTTGACCGGTTACTCAGTGCTTCAGGCCGACAGCTTGGAGCTTGCCGCCAAACTGGCGCGAGGTTGCCCGATTCTTGCCGCCGGTGGCACGGTGGAGGTGTACGAGACCATCCCCATGTGAGCGCGGTGACTCGATCGGGTTCGTCAGGTCGCGCGCATGCGGTTGTTGCGTGAATTGTGCTCGACCTCGGCCCGGCCGAGGTGCTCCATGAGCGGCGGGACGTACATCGCGAAGCGACCTCGCAGGCCCTTCTTAAGCCCGTACCATCCGCCGATCGGGTTGCTCGGCGATCTACCCCACGACTCGACGGTGCCGTCCTTGGCCGGCTTCTGCTCGTCGGCCGAGCCGAGGTCCATCCAGTCACCGTGGCCGGTGAGCATTACGTGGAGGTCGTCGAGGCAGCGGGCGTCGTAGACGAGCACAGTCTTGCCGACGGTGCACACGATCACCTCGGTGCCGTCACGCGTGTCTCGATGCATCGTGTAATCGGAGCTCAGCGGTGGCGTCTTCAGCTTCCACGGATCCTCGGTTGTCCCGGAGCCGCTGCTGATCGGTACATCGGTCATCCCATCATCTTCTCGCACTCTGGTGGCGTGTGCGACGGGAGTGATGACGGCTCCCATCGCGACTCCTCCTATGCCTGAACGATGAAGGTGGTGACCATGCCGTACATCATCCCGTCTTCGTGTTCGGCGTGGCTGAGGATGTGGCAATGCCACGCCCACACACCGGCCTCGTCGGCGGTCGGCTTGATCAAGACGGTGAAGCGCTCGCCCGGTGCCACGTTGACCGTGTCGGCCAGGTAGGGCTGGGCCAGCGGATTGCCATCCTTCGCGATGACGAGCTGCGGGATGCCGTGCAGGTGCATCGGGTGGATCTGCTGTCCCTCGTTCATGTAGTGGACCTCGACCGTGTCGCCGGGCCGCGCGACCACGGGCGCCGTGGCCGGGAACGACTTCCCATTGAGCGAGAAACCGATCGCACCGGCATCGTTCAGCATCATCGGGATCTCCTGGGTCACTGGCGCGTAACCGCTGGGGAGCGGCTGGTCGCCGATGATGATCGCCCCGGCCAGTCCGTCGGACACCTGGGTCAGCGCGTAGTCGTGCGAGTGGTACATGCCGACGGCCGGTCCCTTGGCCACGAAGTCGTAGGTGAAGGAGGCGCCCGGCTTGATCGCGTCCTGGGTCACGTAGGGCACGCCGTCCATCGCGTTTGGCAGTCGGATGCCGTGGAGGTGGAGCGCGGTCGACTGCGGCAGCTCGTTCTTCAGCACGATCTGCACGTGGTCGCCAATGGCAACCTTGATGAGTGGTCCGGGTACCTGACCGTTGTAGGTCCAGGCCTTCACGGTCTTACCCGGCTCGACCTCCCAGTCGACGATCTTCGCGGTCAGGCCGAACTGCTTCGTACCGTCGGGCAGGATCGTCGGCGCGAGGGGCTGGTTGCCGACTCCTTTGGTGTTCGGGCCCTTCTTCAACTGGTCGACGTACTGGGTGAGCTGGGCGGCCATGTTCTTGCTGTTGGCGGCGTCGGCCGCGGTCAACGCGGCATCGCTCGCCCCTGGCGCGGCCGCGCTTCCTCCGCTCCTCGTGCCGATCATGAGTGTGGCTTTCATGCCCGCGCCCTCATGGCCCGACACCTGGCAGTAGACGGTGTATGCGCCGTCTTTCAGTCCGTCGAGCGAGAGGGTCCCGCTCTCTCCCGGCTTCAGCATCGCGGTCTTGGCGTCGGTTCCCTTGATCGCGAGGTTGTGCTCGACGGATCCGGTGTTGGTGACCGCGATGGAGGCCCCGGCCGGAGCGTTGACCATCGCGGGTTCGATCTTGAACTCGCTCAGCGCCACCTTGACCGCCGCGCCGCCGACGGCAGCGACCTTCTTGGCGTCCTTGCTGTTGCTCAGCGCGTTTCCCGCGACGGCGAGCGCGCCGAAAGCTAGAACCACTGCGAGCAGGCCGAACAACCAGGCCCCCAACCCGAACACCTCACGGTCGCCTTGGTTTGCTCGGATCACGGACCTCTCCTGACTTGTTCTCTGGAACCATCTCTGAGCTCGATGGTCGTCGGACGAGCCTTCGCCAGGTAGGGGAGAAGGTCCTGATCGCCGGTCGTTCGAACGCCGAAAGTGAGAGGTACGGTGACCGTGGAATCCCGGGAAGGGCATTGCCGGTGTCAGCCAGACCCGCGACCAGCGCCTCGGCGGTCCGCGAAGGCAAGGAGAGAGTGAGATGGACGAGGGGAGAGGTGCGGTGCCGGAACGTTCGAACCTGCCCAAGCTCGGCGCCGCCCACCTTCGCCTCGAGGAGCTGGTAGCCGAGCTCCAGGAGAGCACGAGCGCGACATTGCTGGCCGCCGACCGGTTCCGGCTGCTCCTCGAAGCGGTGCTCGCCGTCGGCACCGGGCTCAGCCTGCCCGATGTGCTCCGCAAGATCGTCGAGGGGGCGTGCCGGCTGGCCGACGCCCGCTACGGCGCGCTTGGTGTCATCGGCGAGAATGACGAGCTGTCGGCGTTCATCACCGTGGGCGTGGACGACGAGACCAGAGCCCGCATCGGTGACGAGCCGCGGGGTCACGGGATCCTCGGCCTGCTGGTCCGCGACCCCAAGCCCCTCATGTTGCGAGATCTGGGCAAACACCCGTCGTCGGTCGGCTTCCCGCCCAACCATCCACCGATGCGCTCGTTCCTCGGTGTCCCGGTCCGGGCACGCGACGCGGTATTCGGCAACCTCTACCTGTGCGAGAAGCAGGGTGCCGACGAGTTCACCGAGACTGACCAGGAATTGGTCTCCGCGCTCGCGGTCGCGGCGGGCGTCGCGATCGAGAACGCCAGCCTGTACGCCGAGCAGCGCCGGCGGGAGGAGTGGCTCGACGCCATCGCCGAGATCAACCGCGAGCTCCTCGCCGGCGCGCAGATCGATGATGTGCTCCACGACATCGGGGTGCGCGCCGGTTCGATCGCGCGGGCCGACGCGGTTCGGGTGATGCTGAGTTGCGACGACGGTCTATCTCTGGAGATCGTCGCGACGCACGGCGAACACGCAGCGGAGACGACTGGGATGACGATCCCGATCGAGGGCACGGCCGCGGGTGAGGCGTACACGAAGGGCGAGATCCAGCTCGTGCGAGATGCAAGTCAGGACCCCAGGGTGTTCCTGCCCGCGATCGAGCCACTACATCCCGGCACGGTCGTGTACGCACCGTTCAGCGGCGCGGACCAGACCCTGGGAGTGCTGTCAGTCGACAACGCCAAAGGTGGCAGAGCTTTCGACGCGCTCGACATCGAGGTGATCGGCGGCTTCGCCCGACAAGCCGGGCTGGCGATCGAGCTCGCGCGCGGCCGTGGTGACCGCGAACGACTACGGATGCTCGAGGACCGTGAGCGCATCGGTCGCAACCTGCACGACACGGTGATCCAGCGGCTCTTCGCGGTCGGCATGCTCCTCCAAGCCGCGGTCGCGGACCACGGCGACGCGGTCACGGATCGCATCTCGAAGGCGATCGACGAGATCGACGCGACGATCAAGGAGATACGCACGAGCATCTTCGTGCTGGCGACACCGCGGCGGTCCGGTCTGCGCGCCGAGATTCTCGATGTTGTCCACGACTACGCGGAGCGCAGCAGCTTCGAAGCCCACGTCGTGTTCGACGGGCCCGTCGACACCGCGATCACGGGCCGCGTGCAGCGTGACCTGGTGGCAACGGTTCGTGAGGCGGTGTCGAATGCGAGCCGCCACGCCCTGGCGCGCCGTGTCGATGTTTCGCTGGCTGTCGCCGACGACGTCGTGCTCGAGGTCGTCGACGACGGCGTCGGCATTCGTGAGGGCGAGAAGCGTCGCAGTGGGCTCGCCAACCTGCACGCTCGGGCCGCCGCGCTCGGCGGGTCGTTCGACGTGACGACTACGCCGGGCTCCGGAACGATCCTGATGTGGCGCGTCCCGTTGGGCGCAGCCGGAGAAGAAGGGGCTCGTGATGGGTGACGATCGAGCGATACGGGTGTTCCTGCTCGACGACCACGAGATCGTGCGCGACGGGGTGAGAGCCCTACTCGAGGGGGCCGACGGAATGGAGGTCGTCGGGGAGGCGGGAACTGCGGCGGAAGCTCTCGCTCGGATACCACCGACCCGGCCCGACGTCGCGATCCTCGATGTCCAGCTTCCCGACGGCTCCGGGGTCGAGGTGTGTAGGGAGCTGCGGTCCGCGCATCCCGAGGTGCGATGCCTAATGCTCACCTCGTTCGCACACGACGAAGCGCTGTTCGAGGCGATCGTGGCCGGCGCGGCGGGCTATCTGCTGAAGCAGGTGCGCGGCACCGACATCATCGATGCCGTCCGAAGTGTCGCCGCGGGTAAGTCGCTGCTCGATCCGGCGCTCACCAAGCGGGTGCTCGATCGCATGCGCGAGCCTCCCGAGGAGGACGAACGGTTCTCACGGCTCACGGGCCAGGAGCGCAAGATCCTGGCCCTGATCGCCGAGGGCCTCACCAACCGTCAGATCGGGGAGCGCATGTTCCTTGCCGAGAAGACGGTGAAGAACTACGTCTCCAACGTGTTGGCCAAGCTGGGAATGCAGCGGCGAACGCAGGCCGCCGTGTTCGGGGCCGAGGTGCTTCGGAACCCTCAGCGTCACGGCCGGGCCTAGGACACTCGGGTCCTTCGGCCCTGGAAACGTCGTCTCCTGTGGTCGACGATTCGCCCCATGGATACGCCGACGCCCCGGCTTTTCGAGCTCAACCGGATCGAGTGCCTCGCCCTGCTCGAGCACGCTCGGCTCGGAAGAGTAGGTGTGAGCGTCGATGCCCTTCCGGTGATCCTCCCGGTGTTCCTGGCGATGATCGACGACGTGGTCGTCTTCCGTACGGTGCCGGGAACGAAGCTCTCGGCGGCATCGAACGGCGCGATCGTGGCGCTCGAGGTCGATGCGTTCGACGAGACGAGCGGGCTGGGCTGGAGCGTGCTCGTTCGCGGCATCGCCAACGAGCTGTCTGACGCGGGCCGAGCCGCCGCCGCCCGGGCCCGTTTGGCGCCGTCGTGGATCGGTGATGCGCCCGAGCACTTCGTCGAGGTGAGCGCCGACCTCGTCACCGGCCGGCGTCTGGCGGGTGGTCAACCGGACGCGCCCATCGTCGGAGTCAGGCGCGCTTGATCATCGTCGTAGCCACGTTGGCGAGAGGCAGACCGAGCAGCGGCTGGATCAACGTCACCGTCACCAGGTTGTCTCCCTTCGGTAGGCCCTTCGGCATCGCGAAGATCCCCGAAAGTTGGCCGGGGGTGAAGACGGGCCTTGTGTAGGTAGCGGCCGTTGCCGTGGCGTACGAAACCGCCACCTTCCTGGTTGGCCCGGATCCGACTGCCACCGTGATCGTCGGAACCGTTGCTTCCCCGGAGAGCATCGAGTTCAAGGCACCGAGCGTCGGTACCCACCAGTAGGTCGTGGCGCCGGCACGGTCGCCGATTCCCACGATCTTGTTCGCTCTGGCCTTGGGGGTAGAGACGCCCACCGTCGGCTGCGGGGGGAGGAGCGGGAACCCGGCGAACTCCATCACGGCACTCGCCGCGCCAACCGGCTTCTGGGTGACGAGATCGACCATCGCCAGCGCACAACCGAGCAGCCCGGCGTTGAACTGCTGCTGCGACGGTGGGCAGGACGCGTTTGGATCGGTCGCAAAGGACGCCGGAACCGTGAAGGTGTAGTTCAGGTTGCCGAAGAGGTCTGATGTCACCGGCCTGATCGAGTTGGGGTTGATCTTGTCGACGGTCGCGAGCGCGGCGCTGAACAGGACCGGTGAGAGACCCGAGCTCCCGGAGAACAGCGCCTTGGCCTGCGGATCGATGCCGATCAGCAAGCTCGCTTCGAAGATGAGGTGCGGCCGGAGAGCCGCCAGGCCGCGACAGGTGATCGCGATCGTCTTTCCGGGAGTTGTGCCGGTGATGAGGGGAAGGGAGCTGCCGTTGAACGTGCACGTCGGGCCGGCGGCCACGGCCGGTGCCGCGGGCGTGGCCGCGAGAGCCACACCTGAGACAAAGGTGAGGATGGTGGCGAAACACAGATTGAGGAAACGACTCCGCACCGTGGGCTCCTTCGTTGCGACCGGACCCACAGGTCATACCCCGGCTTTCGTCGCCTACTAGCGCAACGGATGCACAACAAACGGCGTCGGCCGTCGCAACGGGTGAGCCGCTACGGTGCGGGAGTGGCCGGGAACGATGACCAGATGCGGGCTGATCGGATGCGGGCCGATCGGATGCGGGCCTGGGCCGAGCGCCTCGGCCCGGCATCGTCGGAGCCGGGAACCGAAACCATTCCCGCTGCGACAGTTGTGCTCCTGCGCGACGGGGCCGAAGGAATCGAGGCGCTGGTTCTCCTGCGCAACTCGAAGTTGGCGTTCGCCGGAGGGATGTGGGTCTTCCCCGGCGGACGCGTCGACGCCGGTGATCGGGTGAGTGCTGAACCTCCCGACCGTATAGATGATGTGATCCACGCGGCCCGCAATGCCGCGGTGCGCGAATCGGCGGAGGAGGCCGGCCTTTTGGTCGCGCCCGACAGCCTGACCGTCTACGCGCATTGGAGCCCGCCCAAGATCGCGCCGAAGCGTTTCGCGACCTGGTTCTTCGTCGCGCCCGCGCCGTCGGGTGATGTCGTCGTCGACGGCGGCGAGATCCACGAGCACGCGTGGGTGCGGCCGGCCGACGGTCTGGCCCGGCGCGACGCGGGTGAGATCGAGCTCGCTCCGCCGACGTGGGTGACGCTTCACGACCTCGCCCAGTTCGCGACCGTCGACGAAGCAATCGCGGCGATCGGTCTACGGGAGCCGGAGTTTTTCGAAACGCAGATCGTGATGATCGACAACACCATCGTCGCCATGTGGCAAGGCGATGCCGGGTACGAATCCGGTGATCCGCACGCTGTCGGCGGGCGGCACCGGCTCTTGATGGCCGACGAGGGTTGGAGCTACGAGCGCCGCAACTGAGCCGGGTTTCGGCCACACACAGTGGTGACGGGCGAAGGCGACGCGAGCGGGGTCGGTGCCGTTGTGACGGCGGCGCCGACCACGGTGTAGAACCAGTGCTTCGGGGGCGGCAGCGTCACCCCACGTTCGCGGGCGGAGTGACTCGTACCAGGGACGTTGAGTGGTGGCGTTGGGTCACGGATGACCTCCGCCGCTCCCGAGTTTCACGATCGCTCCGTAGCGTCCGACGCGTCCTCGTGCCCGGGCCGGCGCCCGAGGGGAGTCATGTCGTCGGTGTCGGCGGGTTCGGGATCGTCGGAGAGGCCGAGCTCGGTAACAGCGCGCAGCAGCCACTCGGCGAACTCAGAGGCATCTTGGGGGCCTCCGACAAGTGCGGTGACGCCGAGCGCACGGTCGATGACCACGGCCCGATGCTGATCACCATCTAGGCCATACGCGCCGGCAATCGCGCCGTCAGGATCGGCGATGAGAGCGGCCTCGATGCCGTGCTTCGCAGCGAAGGCCCGGAGATCGGACGCGGTAGCCGCCGCGACTCCGAGGAGCTGCACCCGACGGTGTCCGAACTCGATCTCCCGGGTGTCGAGCTCGGCGATCAAGGCTCGAGACTCTTCGGTCAACAAACCCGCCAGGAAAAGCACGATCGGGACCTTCCCTCCGAAACTTTCGAGCTCCAGCGTCTGGCCTCGACTGCTTGGGGCTCGGAATGGCGGGGCGGTTGGAGGGGTCATCGTCATGGGGAGAGTTGTGCCCGGTTCGGCCTGGCGCGAAACCCTCGGGGGCGGGCGGGACCCAACCGGTTCCCCTGACCCGTTTGAGTGGCGTCGCGCCGGGGCAGGCTCTCCGCCATGAGCGGGAGCAGCATCGAACCGGTCGGTGTTTCGGAACCCCGTCGCCGAACTCGAACGACCAACTGGCGCTGCCCCGCGCCTTCAGAGTTCTCGCTTCTCGTCGTCACACAGCACCTCGACATCGTCGTCCAGCTCTGCGGCGCGCTCGGTCTCGAGGCCCTTGCGTGCCTCGATGAATGTCTCGAAGTCGCCCTGTGCGAGCGGCCCCGTCGGCTGGTGCTCGACGTGTCGGCACTGAGCTTCATCGACGCCGCCGCCGTCACTGTGCTGCTGAGGGTCGCCGGACGCGCCGAGGCAGCCGGTGTTGCCCTGGTCATTGACTCGCCGACCGAAACCGTGAGCCGAGTCATCGCGCTCGCCGATGTCGATCGCGAACTCACGATCCGCTAGGAGGCGCGGCTACCCGTCGGAGTCGTCGTCGGATTGTGGACGGATCACGACTATGCCGTGGCCCGGTCGCTCGAAGTCGAGCACTACTTCGATGGGGCCCTTCTTGTCTGGTGTCCGTGCTTCGGAGACGATGGCGGTCTGCTCGCGCTCCGGGCGGCCTTCGAGTGCGTCTCGCAACCCGAACAAACCCGCGGCGACCACAGAGCCCACCGCGGTCCGGCGGAACTTGTCCACCGGCCGGCTCCCGACCCCGTCTTCGGCGGTACCGGTGCTGAACGGGACCGCTTCGGGCTCACCGATTTCCGGGTCGCTCGGGTTCGCGGGGTCGGCCACGCGACCCAGGTTAGGCAATCAGCTAGTCGATGCTCGCGCGCCCTGTTCCGGGGCTTCGGTCCGCCATGGTCGGGTCTGACATCCGGAGGATGGCGACGGTCCGGTGGCAAGATCACTGGCGTGGCTGAAAATCCGCGCATCCGGGGGTTCAGGAGCAGGGAGGATTTCCGCGAGCGCATGCGCGAGGGCGACAGCTATGGGCTGCTGCTCGCGGCGATCGTCGCGACCTACATCCTCATGGCGGCCCTGGAGGACGTTCCGTGGAGCCGAGCGGTCCTGGGCGCAGCCTTCGGGGGCGTGCTCTTGCTGGCTCTCCACACGTCGCATATGAGGGGTGTCCCGATCCGCGCCGCCGGGGTCGTGGTCGGCCTCTGGCTGGCGTTGAACATCGCGCAGGTGATCTTCGGTGAGGTGTTCATCGGCGCGGGCCTCGCGATGACAGGTCTCGTGATCGTGACGCCTCTCGTGGTTCTCAACCGGATACTGCGACATCCGAAGATCAACCTCGAGACGATCCTCGGCGCCGTCTGCGCATATCTCCTGATCGCGATCGCGTTCGCCGTCGTCTTCGGCATGTTCGATCGCTACGGCACCGACAACTTCTTCGCTCAGGGCGCGGTCGTGGATCCCGTGAAGTACCTCTACTTCAGCTTCATCGTGCTCACGACCGTCGGTTTCGGGGATCTCACCCCCGCGACCGACGGCGGTCGGATCCTCGTGTCGATCGAGGCGTTGATCGGCCAGATCTTCCTCGTCACCCTGGTCGCGAGCCTCGTCGCGAACATGGGTCGCGAACGAATGCACCCACCAGATCCCGATTCCCCCGAAGACCCGTAACCGCCGGGTATCAGCCCCCAGGTCGGGAAGCGTCGGCGTCGGCGCGCACGCCCCGCAGCCCGAACCACGCCATCTCGGCAAGCCACCACGCAAGCCGGTCGGGATCGAGCTCACCGCCGGAGACGGCAAGGCGTCGGCTGGTCGCCTCGGCCATCCCGACGACCGCGTGCGCGAGAACCCGGCGGTGCTCATGATCTGGACCGATCTCGATGAGACCGGTGATGAGCGTGGCGATCTCTTCGATGGCGCCCTCTGCGATCGCCGCGAACTCGGCGTCGTTGCGCACCGACGCGCCGAACAACAGCCGGAACGCGGCGCGGTCGCCGGTGACGAAGTGGAAGTAGGCGGCGAAACCCTCCTGGACCCGCTCCCTTCCCGACGCCGCGTTCACGGTCGCGGAGCGCACCGCGTCGAGCAACCGCCGGTCGACGTCTTCGAGGAGTTCTCGGTACAGCGCCCGCTTAGACGGGAAGTGCTGGTACAACACCGGCTTGGTGACCCCGGCGGCCTCGGCGACCTCGTCCATCGACGTGGCGTGAAAACCGCGCGCGGCGAAGACATCGCAGGCAACTTCAAGAAGCTGGCTTCGCCTCTGATCGGCGGGAAGACGCACGAGACGCTCCGGTCAGAGGCTGGACTTGAGGGGCATCTCGTAGCGGTTGGTAACCCCAAAATTGCGCGACCAACGTTCGTCGAGGAGCGACACCTCTTCGGCGCTCAGCGGGAAGTCGGAGCCGGCGGCGTATTCCTCGACGTCTTCGACCGTCACGCAGGTAGGGAGCACCGTCGTGAAGCTCGGGTTGGCAAGGATCCCCGCGACGGCAGCTTGTCCGATGGTGCGATCGGTGCCCTCCCAGAGGAACGAGAGAGTCTCGGCCTTGTCGAAGTTGTCGAGCATGTTGTCGGGGTTGCGGTGCGATCGGTGGTCTTCGGGAGGGAACACGGTGTCACGCGTGATCCGGCCCGACAGTGCGTCGGACGCGTGCGGAACCCGAGCGATCAACCCGACCTGGCCGCGCTGTACCTTCGGCTCTGCCGCGAAGGTGAGACCGGGCTCCTGCTCGATGATGTTGAACACGGTCTGGAGCGACGCGATCGGGCGTTGGCGGATCGCCTGCAGACCCTCTTCCACCCAACCGATGGCGGGGCCCAGCGCGACGCCCAGCTCGCGCACCTTGCCCGACGCGCGCAGGTCGAGGAGGGCCGCCCAGAGATCGTCATCGAGGATCGGCTCGATGCGCGTGTTGTGCAGTTGGTACAGATCGATGTGGTCGACGCCGAGTCGGAGCAGCGACGCGTCGAGCTGCTCACGGATCGACTGCGGCTCCCAATCATGGGGTCGTTCCGACTGCCCGGGGTACTTGCGGGCCGCGTCGATGTCGTATCCGCACTTCGTTGTGAGGACGACCTCGTCTCGGTGGTCCTTCAAGAACCCGGCGAGCACGGTCTCGCCTGCGCCGTCCTTGCCGTAGACGGGCGCGGCGTCGAAGAAGGTGATCCCAGCGTCGAACGCGGCGCGGATCAGGGTGTCTTTGTCTTCGACCTCGCCCCACCAGTTGCTCGCGAGGGTCCACGTTCCGAACCCGACCTCCGATACGACGAGATCGGTGTCGCCGAAGTTGCGGTATCTCACTGGCTACCTCTCAGGACGATCAGGCTCTCAGGAATACTGGATGACCGAGCGCGCGATCTCGCCCGAGCCCATGTTGTCGAGCGCCTCGTTCACCTGGTCGAGCCTGATGACGCGAGAGATGAGCTCGTCGAGCATGAGCTTGCCGTCGGAGTAGAGCTTCACGAGCGCCGGGACGTCTTTCTGGACGTTCGAGGATCCGTACCAGCTGCCTCGGATCTGCTTCTCCTGCACGAGGAGGTCCATTGCAGGCGTGATCGTCATCGTCACGTCGAAGCTGGGTACGCCCACGATGATCGCCTGCCCACCGCGCCGGACCATCTGGAAGGTCTGGTCGATGGTGGGGCCGAGGCCGATGACCTCGAACGCGACATCGGCGCCACGTCCGGAGCTGAGCTCCATGACCTTCGCGACGGTGTCGCCCTGGCCGGCGTTCACCGTGTCGGTGGCGCCGAACTTCTTCGCGGTCGCGAGCTTCCCGTCGACCATGTCGATCGCGATGATCCGCTCCGCGCCGGCGTGCTTCGCGCCCTGGATCACGTTGAGGCCGACGCCACCGCACCCGACTACCGCGACCGTGTCGCCCTTTCGGATGCTCGCGGTGTTCACAGCGGCACCGAAGCCGGTGAGCACGCCGCATCCGATCAGCGCGCCATCAGTGAATGGGATGTCTTTCGGGATCTTGACCGCGCCGATGGCCGGGATCACCGTCTCCTCGGAGAATGTTCCCGAGGCTGCCATCACCATGAGCGGCTGCCCGTCGAGCGAGAAGCGGCTCGTCATGTCGAGGAGCCCGCCGCTCATGCTGGCGATGGAGCCGACCTCGCAAAGCTCGCCCTGGCCGCGCTCGCAGAAGAAGCACTTGCCGCACTGTGGAACCCAGGAGATCACGATGTGGTCGCCGACGCTCAGGTGATCTACGCCCTCGCCGAGCTCGGTGACGGTACCCGCGCCCTCGTGGCCGAGGATCGCCGGAAGACCGATGGGCAGGGTCCCGTTCACGACAGAGAGATCTGAGTGGCACACGCCGGAGGCGCCTAGCTGGACCCGGATCTCTCCGGCCTTCGGGCCCGCGAGATCTACATCGAGGATCTCGAGCGGCGCACCGACCGCCTTCGCGACTGCGGCCTTCGGCATGATGGATCTCCCTGTGTGCGACGGTTCGCGATGTGCGACGGGTCGGGGCGAGCGTAGATGGAGGCGGGTGGGTCTGTCCCCTCGAGGCGGGCCGGTTCTGCTTCGGGGCGTCAGCGTTCGCGATCCTCTCGTTCGGCGGCCCGGACCCCGTACCCGAGCACGATCGGGGCCGGGAGCACGACGCACATCACGACGAGGCCCGCGACGATCACCTGCACGATGGTCGGAGAGAACCCGTTGATCACGCCGACTGCGAAGCAGGCGATCGCGACGAGGAGCGCGAGGTAGCCGACCCGCTTGCCGAGCTTGGAGAATCGGGCGATGCGAGCCCTCCGCCGGGTGACCGGATCGAGGTCGGGTGCCGTAACGGGTCCCTTCGTCACCAGGTCCATCCGCGGGTCGAGAGGGCAGCGTCGAGACGAGCCGGGAGATCGGTGAGAGAGCAGTGCTGGTCCGCCACTCTCAGATTGTGGGCGAAGGCGGCGTCATCCGGTTCATCGAGCCACGCGACGAGCGGATCAATGTCGTCGACGGAGAAGAACCGGAACCCGAGCGCCTTGATCTCTGTGAGCACCGGGTAGGACGCTACGGCCAGGGGCCGCCGGGCGATCACCGATTCGATGAGCGGGTTGCCGAACCCCTCCCAGGTCGAGGGGAAGGCGATCACATCGGCGGCTGCGTAGGCATCGCCGGGCCGCGGTGCGAGGCCGATCGAGCACGGCACCCGGGCCGTGGCGATCAGGGAATCGAGAATGGAGCCGTAGCCGTCTTCCGCGGGGCCGGTGAGCCAGTAGTGCGCGCGGCGCTGCCCGGCGCGGCGATCGAGTCGCTCGGCGAGGCGCAGGGCCGAGGGCACATCTTTGCGCGGGATCGCGCGGGCCGGGTGCAAGACCACGAGATCGTCGGCACCGAAGCCGAACTTTTGGCGCGTGGCCTCGCGGTCGCCCGGCTGCGCGTCGAGATCGAAGCAGTTGCGGATGACCACGGCTTCGATGCCCCGCGCCGCCAGCTCGACCCGCGAGAGGTCGTTGATCGTCACGTGCAACGCATCGAGCGCCGGTGGGAAGCCGTGCAAGTGAGCGGTGGTGGTCCGTTGCCAGGGGAGGTCGTGATGGTGGAACACCACTCGCCCCCCGCCTTTCCCACCGTCATTGACGAACGCGGCGAGCACCTTCGTCACGATCTGGGCCGCGCTCAGGTTGAGCGGCAGCGAGCAGAGGTTCTCGACGACGACGAGGTCGCTATCGGTCAGGGCGGCGGCCAGATCGGTCGGCGCCGGGTGCCCGGTGATCGAGCCGATTGCGAGCCACGGAAGGACAACATCACCGGGCCTGGCGACGTCGGAAATCTCACCGGCGACGCGCCGAACCTCGAAACCGAGTTGGCGCAGTGCTCCCGACCACTTCTGCGCCTCGACCGACACCCCGTCGGTTCCGCCCAGGCGGAACGAGAGCATCGTCGCGATCGGCTTCACGGGCCCGACCCTACGAGGCCGGGATCGGAGTTGCGATCAGCCGCGCGGCAGGCGTCGATTGGTTGCGTCGAGCATCGCGCGCGCCACGGCGTCGGGTTCGGCGTTCAACCGTACGATCGCCGAACCGGAGACGACCTGCTCGAGCGGCGGGGCGACGTAGACCACGGTGACCACCGCGACATCGTGCGGCCCGACGCGCACGATCTGGGCGCTGTCTACATCGACGGCTTCGGCTGCCGGCGCGAATTGGCGAAGCGCGTCGAGGGTCGCGCCGGCGACGAGCCGATGGCGGGCCGACGATGCGACCGAACCTTCGGCAAACCCGATCGCCTGCTCCTCGCCGAGGGCAAGGGTGACGCGGATCAGGGCGCGTAGGTCGGTGGTCTCTGCATTGATGGTGAGGATGATCGGCCGGAATACCGGAGCCGGCGGCGGCGCGGTGTCGGTGGTCCCGTTGGCCCCGAGCTGCACGACCGAGATGATCCGGCGGTCCAGCTCGAGACCGAAGGACGCGAGCGCCACGGACTGGACGTCGCGCACCACCTGCTTGGCGTGCTTGCCGGGGAGGGCGAGGATGTGGACCTCTGTCGCCCGACCGACCCGGTCGACGACGATCCGGGCCGCGGAGACATCAGGGAGGCGGCAGAGCTCGCGCTCGAGGTCCTCGATCTCGTTTCCGGCCCCCGGGGCGGCCTCCGCGTCGCTCCGCGGCAGCCCCGACGTCATTTCTTGCGGTGCATCCTGCTCGCCCACCATGTCCTCCTCGTCCTGAAGCCAGGATACGGGCGCACGCGCTGGTGATCGCGGCAATCTGGCATAAGCAGCCATGGATGCCAGTGGTCGCGATGGCTGCGATGTCATCCTCCCCACGATCCGTCATAGTGTTCGCGCGGAGCGTCACCATGCTTGACGCAGTTAGCGTTCTCAATGAGACTGATGTGGTTGATGTGGTTGAAGTGACAAAAATCTGCTTCAGCCACAGTCACTCTCAGG
Organism: Actinomycetes bacterium; assembly: GCA_025363815.1. Taxonomy (GTDB): domain Bacteria; phylum Actinomycetota; class Acidimicrobiia; order IMCC26256; family JANYLB01; genus JANYLB01. Next base: position 53,839 of record JANYLB010000030.1, on the reverse strand, counting down.
GCGGGCGGATCATCGTCCGATGACTTGAGGTAATCCCGAATCGTGCCGAGCACGACCGGAATGACCACAGGCAGAGAATAGGGAGGCGATCCCGCCACAGGATCTGACAGAGACGGCAAGGTCTCGGCGATTGGACTGAAGAGTCCCTACAGCGGAGCGGAGCATCTCGGGCGTCTAGCCGACCCGGGGGAGCCCAACCGTACAAAGGGGGTCTTCTCATGAAGAAGGTCTACGTCCGCATCGCTCTGATCGCATCCGGCGCGGCCGCGCTGCTGCTCGCCGGCAGCGCCGGTCGGCACTGGTAAGCCGATGTCGTGAGCAAGGCAGCCGAGACCTTGCCGCCTTTGCCAGGTCCAGGGAACCGATGATCAAGTACCCCCTCAGAGTCACGATCCTGTGCGTCGGCGTTGGGCTCATCGCGCTCGGCTGCTTCATCGCGCTTGCGATCGTCGAGGGGTTTCCGGATCTGGTTGCGATCGCGGTGCTCTCGGCGCTCGCCCTCTACGCCGGTAACCGTGCGGTCGACTTCCCCGACGGGACGAAGTTCAGCGCGGGCTTCATGATCGAGGCCGCGGCGGTCGTTGCCTTCACCGCTGCAGGCTCGCTGCTGGGGTCGCTGATTGTCGGGATGTTCTGCGGCCTGTCGATCGCCAACCTGCGTGACCGTGATTGGCGTCGGGTCTCGTTCAACGTCGGGAACTTCGGGCTCGCCACGCTGGCGGCCGCGGTCGTGTTCGCGCTGTTTCCGAGCAGCTGGATGAACTCGCCCCCGCTACTGATTGCCGCTGCGATCCTGCTGACGGCCGTCTTCTTCGTCGTGAACGACGGGCTGGTCGCCGTCGTGCTTTCGATGATGACCGGCGAGCCGGTCGCTTCTACGGCTCGGGAGATGGCGTCGAGCACCTTCCAATCGCTGCCGTTCGCGATTCTGGGTGTGTTCCTCGGCCGCTTGTATCTCGATGTCGGTGTTGTGATCGTGCCGCTCTTCGTGGTTCCGATCTTCGTCGCCCGGGAGATCTTTGCCTCCTACGTCGCGCTCAAGCGCTCCCACGACGACACGGTGCGGATCCTCATCGGTGCGCTCGAGACGAAAGACAAGTACACCGCCGGCCACGCCGAGCGCGTGGCCATGTTCGCGAACTACATCGGTCTCGAGCTCGGTCTCGCACCGAAGCGTCTCGAACGACTCCGCCTTGCCGCGCTCATGCACGACGTCGGCAAGCTCGTGGTCCCGAACCATCTTCTGAACAAGCCGGGCCGCCTCACCGAAGCGGAGTTCGCGCAGGTGCGCCTCCATGAGTCGGTGTCGGCCGAGATCCTCACCCGAATCGACTTCCTGGCTCCGGTGGCGCCGAGCGCGCTCAGTGAATACACGCGCTTCTCGCCGGTCGCCGACGAGAAGGGCCAACCGATCGAACCGCACATCGTGGCGGTGGCAGACGCGTTCGACGCGATGACGTCGACCCGCTCGTACCGTAAAGCCTTGTCGCAGAGCACCGCGTTCAGGGAGCTGCGCGAGAACGCGGGGAAGCAGTTCCACCCGCGTGTCGTCGACGCGCTCATCGTCGCGATAGAGATCCGCCACGAGGAGTACGGCGCGGGCCACGAGGCGCAAGTCCACGACTTCGCGGTCGAGCCGCCCGCCGCCGGCCTCGGATCCGCCGGCCTCGGCGATCTCCTGGCAGAGGAGTCGGGCCGGGATTCTGATTCGCCCGAGGTGACGGCGACGTGAGCCAGATTCAGCGGACGATCGCCACAGCATCGGTGATCACGGTCGGCCTCGCTTGCTTCGCGGTCGGCACCGGCCTCGCTTCGACGACCTTTACGATCGCGGTGCTCGCGGCGGCGATGCTGGTGGGGGAGCTGTTGGAGCTGCGCCCGCCGGAGCGCGCGGCGGTGCCGTTGTCATATGCGGTGGTGCTCATGCTGTTGCGGGCGGCTTCGCCGGGCGAGTTCCTCGTAGCGGTCATCGCGGTCGAGCTCGGCGCGTTCGTGCTTCGCCCTGCTCCGAACGTGGCCACCCGTGCCGAACTCTTCGCCCAGCGGATCATTGCGGCGGCGGTGGCCCTCGGGCTGTACCAGCTGGTCATCTCGGTCGCGGATTCGCAGAGCAAGCAGATCGTGCTCGGCGCGCTGGCGTTGGCCGGAATCGGTGAGCTGCTCGTCGACGAAGTCGTCTTCTCGCTGCAGACCCGGCGGCTCGATCTTTCGTGGCGCGGGCGGTCGGGCGAGCTCGCTCTGGTCACGAGTGGGATGTTGATGGCCGTCGGCTATGCGGGGCTGGAGGGAAAAGGCGGGATCGGACTTTGGGCCCTGCTTCTCTTCAGCGTGCCGCTGCTCGCGGCCTGGTACTCGTTCGAGCGCCTTGCCGTCATACGCAGGACCTACACCCAGACTCTGCAGGCGCTGTCGATCGTTCCCGAGCTCGGCGGCCTGGTCCGCGAGGGCCACGCCGAACGGGTCGCCGTTCTGGCGCTCGAGATGGGTCGCGACCTCAGCCTCGACCCGCGTGAGCTCGAGTACCTCGAAGCGGCATCGCTCTTGCACCACCTCGGTCACGTCTGTCTCGACGATCCGTCGGTGCTCGGGCGGCCCGTCGATCCGTCGGAGGTTGCGCAGGCGAGTGCCGCGATGCTCCGCCAGGCTCAGTTCCTCGCGCCGGCGGCGGAGCTGTTGTCTCCCGACCCGCTTCCCTTTGGTGGTGGAAGCCGCTCACAGACATCGGTCAGCGGTCAGGTGTTGCGGGTCGCAAGCGCGTTCGACGAGTTGAGCGAAGGCGGTGACGCCAGGAGTCTCGACGGCGCGGTAGAGGTGCTGTACTCAGGACCCGGATACGTATACGACCCGCGCGTCCTTGCTGCGCTGGAGCGGGTTCTCGAACGGCGATCGCTCGTGCCGGCGGCGCTCTGACCTCGACGGTCTGAGCCTGACCGCTCAGGAACGGCTGCGGCTCGGCATCCGGTCGGCTGCCGCCGCGGTGACAAGATCGATGTGTGTCGACGGCCGGCCGTTCCCGTTTGGCGAGGCTATGGGTATCGGCTGGTTTTCGAGATCCGGATCGCGCGGCGCGGGTGTGCGCTCAGAGCGTCGAACGCGACGCACGCGACGACTTGACCGGTAGGTGACGTCGATGATTCCGACGGCGAGGATCAGGTCACCGAACGAAACGGATTCCCCGAGCGGGCCGGGCACGATGATCCGATCGTCGAGCACTGTGAGGATGTCATTGGCGCGTTCGGGTCGATGTTTCACGGTGGTCTCGAGCTTGACCCGCTCAGGCGCCTTATAGGGCATGCCCTGGTTCAACGCGATCACGAACACGTTCAGCGCGATGCCGATGGTCACTATCGACATCCCGGTGATGCGGAGGTTCAAGACACCGAACGACAGGATCGCGACGTAGGACGCGAGTAGGAGCGCGGACCCGATGTCGTCGGCACGTGACGGCGGGACGATCGGTGTCGACAGGAGCACGAGTTGGATTCCGAGGCCGACGAACAACAGCCACGGAGCCTCGAAATCGAGACGCGCCAAGCGCTTGAAGCTTCCGCCTGTGAGCGGAACGAGCACCAGAGCGAGGACAAGAGCTACAACCTCGACCATCGCTCCACGGTACGCCGTGGTGCTGACGACTCGCGGGATACCGCGACTCCGATCTCAGGTTGTGTGGACCTCAGCCTCGTGGTCCTCACGGCGTTTCCGTCGTTGCAGCCATCCAGGCGACATGGTGCTCTCTTCGACCCAGAACTCGTCTGCGAGTTCGCTGGGGTTATCGATGAGTCCGATAGCCTTGGCCGGTTCGCCCGGGGCGCTTTCTTCGAGCCCGTGAATCTCCACCTGCAGCTCGCGCACTTGGACCTCCTCGGCGAGGATCGACCAGGGGTCGTTGCCCGTTTCGTCAGAGGCGAACACCTCGCCCGCGGTCGCGGGAACATCGGAGTCGGCCGCTCCGGAGTCCGCGGGTGCCGCCAGTTCCGCGAGTGCTGCGTCGGACCACAACTGTTCGTACTCGCCCTCGTTCTCGGCGAGCGCGACGAGATCGAGGACGGCGGGCACGCCGGCATGACTCAGCTCGGGTTCTGCGTTTCGGCGGCGGAGGGACCAACGTCGCCACGTCGCCTTCTCCGTTGCCGGCGCCGCTCTGGCGTGAGTCTTGGCCGGGAACGGCAGGGAGACGATCGGAGCGATCTGGGTCGTCCCTATGTTCTGCCAGCCGAGCGGAAGGCCCGACCGCGAGCGCCTCGTCGATGGCACCCGCCATCCGGTCGGGCATGGAGATACCGATGCCCGACGGCCTTCATCGCCTTCCACGGCGTCCGTGCCCGGTTCGGCCACGGGGCGAGCGATCCTTGCTCCTGATGCCACTGCCGAGGAAAGTACCAGTTGATCGGTTCCGGCGATCTAGGTCATCGGGCCCACCTACGATGCCGAGACGTATCGAGGGTGGCGGGCGAGGAGTGCGAGTGGACGACCTCCGCTATGAGGTGGATGGGCCGGTGGCGAGGCTGACGATCGACCGGCCGGAGCGTCGCAACGCGATGTCGTTCGCGGTGATGCAGGGCCTGCGAGAGGGTGTCGCCGCGGCCAAGGCCGATGAGACGGTTCGGGTCGTGGTGTTGACGGGGTCGGGTGATCGCGCGTTCTGCTCCGGTGCCGATCTCGCCGGCGTCGCCGAGACCGACAACCCATCGGCGGCCCACGAAGGCCGGGGCTTGCTCGCCGATCTGTTCCGTGACCTGTGGTCGCTTGGGAAGCCCACCATCGCCCGGGTACGGGGCTACGCGCTCGCCGGCGGGTTCGGGCTCGCGCTCGCGTGCGACTTCGTGATCGCCGCCGACGATGCGCAGTTCGGCACCCCCGAGATAAACGTGGGCCTCTGGCCGTACATGATCACCGTGCCGCTGCTGGGGAGCATGCCGGCCAAGAAGGCATACGAGCTCATGGCGACCGGACGCCGCGTCGACGCGTCCGAGGCGGAACGCATCGGCTTCGTGACGCGTGTGGTCCCCGTCGATCAGCTCGATTCAGCGGTCGACGAGCTCGCGGCCGGGCTCGCGTCGAAGTCGCCGTTGATCATGCGCTGGGGTCGTGACGCGTTCCGCCACGTGATCGACATGGATCCCGATGCCGCGCTCGACTATCTACAGGCCATGCTCACGATCACGAGCTACTCCGAGGACACAGCTGAAGGCATCGCCGCGTTCGCGCAGAAGCGAGCTCCGGAGTGGAAGGGCCGGTAGCTGCCGTCGGGTCCAACCCGTGACACCATGATCCGATGGCAATCACCGGTGGGGCAGAGAAGCATGACTGGGGCCCGCTCTTGGATGACCTCGCAGAGCGCAGGGGCCGGGCGCTCGGTCTGGGGGGGCCCGAGCGGGTGGAGCGTCAGCACTCGCTGGGCAAGCTCACGGTGCGAGAACGCCTCGACCTGCTGCTCGACCCAGGAAGCTGGGTGGAGTACGGGATGCTGGCCGACCATATGGATGCCGGCCTCGGCGATCGGTACCTCGCAGCCGATGGTGCGGTCACCGGCATTGGAGAGATCGACGGTCGCAAGGTCGCGGTGGCCGCGTACGACTTCACGGTGATGGCGGGATCAATGGGCACGGTCGGTGAGAACAAGATCCGCCGCATGCGCCACCACGCGATCAGCCAGCGCATTCCGATGGTGTGGCTGCTCGACTCGGCGGGCGCGCGCATCCAGTCGACCAGTGGTTCGTCGTTCGCGGGTGCCGGCGACCTATTCCGCGAGCAGGTCGCAATGAGCGGCGTGGTGCCGATGGTCGCGGCCATGCTCGGCCACTGCGCTGCCGGCACCGCCTACATCCCCGCGCTTGCCGACTTCGTCCCCATGGTCAAGGGCACCAGCTCCATGGCGCTCGGTGGCCGTCACCTGGTGAAGGCCGCTGTGGGTGAAGACGTCACCGAAGAGGAGATGGGCGGATCGGCTGTACACACCAAGATCAGCGGCGTGGCCGACCTCGAGGTCCCCGACGACAAGACCTGCCTCGAGATCGTGCGGAAGTACCTCTCGTACTTCCCGGCCCACAATCAGGAGGCTCCGCCGGTCCGGGAGTCGTCCGACCCAGTCGACCGCCGCGTCGAGGAGCTCTATGACATCGTGCCTACCGCACCACGGCGCGCCTACGACGTCCGTAAGGTCGTCGCCGCGATCGTCGACGATGGCGATGTGTTCTGGATGAAGCCTGACTGGGCGAGGAACATTGTCACCGGCCTCGCCAGGGTGGGCGGTGAATCGGTCGGGATCGTCGCGAACCAGCCGATGGTGCTCGGCGGCGCGCTCGACGTCAACGCGGCCGACAAGGCGGCGCGATTCGTGTGGCTGTGCGATGCATTCGGCATTCCGCTCGTGTTCCTCCACGACGTGCCCGGCTTCATCGTCGGATCTGCAGTCGAGAAGCAGGGGATCATCCGCCACGGCGCCAAGATGCTCTTCGCGGTGAGCGAAGCGACGGTTCCCAAGATCAGCGTGATCATGAGAAAGAGCTACGGCGCGGGGTACTTCGTGATGAACGGTCTCGCCTACGAAGCCGACTACATCGTCGCCTGGCCGACGGCCGAGATAGCGGTGATGGGGCCGGACGGCGCGGTGAGCATCATCCACCGCAAGACGATCGAGGCTGTCCCCGAAGAGGAGCGCGCCGCGAAGCGGCTCGAGCTCGCCGAGGAGATCCGGATGAACATCGATCCCTACGTCGCTGCCGGCCACGGTCAGCTCGATGATGTGATCGATCCTGCCGACACCCGCGCCGCGATCGCACGCGGTCTTGCAGTCAGCCGCGACAAGCGGGTCGAGCGTCCGTGGCGCAAGCACGGAGTTCTTCCAGTCTGATGACGGCGGTCTCCCGGCGCGCTTTTCTCGGAGGTGCCATTGCGGTAGGTGCCGGAGCCGCGCTGGCCCGTCCGACGGCTCTCTTCGCGAACCCGCGGCCCGATGCCGGAACTCCTCGTCGGGCAATCGTCGTAGGTGCCGGCCTCGCGGGCTTGACCAGCGCACACGACCTGCGCGCCGCCGGCTGGGATGTCGTGGTGCTCGAGGCACGCGACCGCGTCGGCGGTCGGGTGCACACGCTCACGGCACCCTTCACCGACGGGTTGCACGCGGAAGGCGGCGGCGAGTCGATCGACGACAACCACGATCGCATCCAGGCTCTCGTCACCAAATACGGCCTTTCCACGGAGCGCCGGCTCGCCAACCGCGATACATCGGCCGAGGTCTTCTTCCGTGGCCGGCGGGCCGGCGCGGCTGGTTTTGCCTCGGGACGCGGCGGACGCGTGCTCGCCGACTACAACCGCTTCTACGGCGAAACCGTGAAGCTCGGCCACGGGATTGATCCCGAGCATCCGGAGCGCGCGCCGCGCGCCGAGGAGCTCGACCGCCGGAGCCTTGCTGATTTCATCGCCGGTCTCCATCTCACGCCCGAGGCCCGCTTCCTCGTCGTGGCCGCCGCGACGGGGGAATACGCCGCCGATCCGCGCGACGTGTCGCTCCTGTTCCACGCTCAGCAGGCGGCAGCCGTCGCCGACGTCGCCGACAGCGCGGTGGAGACGATGCGAATAAGCGGTGGCAACAGCCGCCTTACGGAGGCGATGGCGTCCGCGCTCGGCGAAGCGCTCCTCACCGGAACACCGGTCAGGGCCGTGTCCCGAACGGGCAACGTCGTCGCCGTGCGCACGGATCGGCACACCTACACCGCAGCGCAGTTGGTGCTCGCGCTCCCGCCCGCGCCGCTGCGCCGGATTCGTTTCTCGCCTCGTCTTCCCGAGGCAGCCGGCGATGTGGTCAGCGGCCTTGATCTGGGGCCGGCGACGAAGGTCTTGACCCAGTACCCCGATCGGTTCTGGCGGACCGGCGGAGGTTCGGGATTGATGGTCACCGACTTGACCTTCCGCCTCGGGTGGGACGCCAGTGATTCCTACGAGTCGACAGGCGGGATCCTCACCGCGTTCACAACGGGTAGAAATGGTGCCGCGTTCGCCGCGCTCTCCGATGAGAGACGGATCGCCGCAGTCCACCACCAACTCGCGCGCGTCTTTCCGGAGTCTCGCGGTCGCGAGATCGCGGCTGCGACCGTCGCCTGGCCCAACGAGCCGTATACGCGTGGCGGCTACGCGGTATTCCGTCCTGGCCAGCTGATCGACTTCTGGGAGGCGCTGCGTCGCCCCGTCGGCGGTTGCATCCGCTTTGCGGGTGAGCACACAGAATCGCTGGCCGGGTATATGGAGAGTGCAGTGCGTAGCGGCCACCGCGTCGCCGCCGATATCGGCGCGCCACCGGTCTGACTCGGTTCCGTCGAGGTCAGGGAGAGAGGAGCTCGACGGCCGCAGCCTCGAACACCTCGGTGTGATGATCGACGTCGGCCTCGGTGGTCGCGGGTGACATGAGCGCCATGTTGTGGAACGGCGTGAGCAAGATCCCGCGATTCAACGCGTAGAGATGCATGAAGGCGTCGAGCGGGGGGTCGACCCCGGCCGCGGCGTCGCCGCCGCGGTGTGGTCGCTCGGGAAGGAACCAATACTCGGCCCGCGCGCCGAGGAGAGTGACGCTCCAGGGCAGGGAACAAGCGTCGATGACCCCTTGCACGCCGTCGGCCCACCGTTCGGCCAGCGGCAGCATCCAGGCGAATGCTTCATCGGTGAGCACCTCGGCGAGCGTCGCTCGGATCGCGGCGAGCGTGAGTGCGTTGCCCGCGAGGGTCCCGCCGATGCCGGCCACATCGCTGGTGGGGCCGGTCACGAGATCGTGCACGCGGTCGGCGACCTCGGCCGTCATCCCATAGGCGCCGGCAGGGAGACCACCCGCAATCGGTTTGCCGATCGTCAACAGGTCGGGCTCGAGTCCGTGCTCGCGGGTGTATCCGCCTGGTCCGGCGCAGAAGGTGTGGGTCTCGTCGATGGCCAGCAGCGTGCCGGTGTCGCGGGTGATGCGGCGGAGAGCATCGTGATAGCCGGGATCAGGATGAATGATTCCGACGTTGGTCATCGCCGGCTCGGCGAGCACCACTGCTATCTCGCCCGTCGACAACACCCGCTCGAGTGCGTCGACGTCGTTGAACTCCACAACCGCGGTGGTGAGGGCCGGGTCGAGAGGCGGTCCTAGGTGACCTCCACGCGACACGACACGACCATCGGCCCCGAGCATGACGATCGTCTCATCGACGGTCCCGTGGTAGCACCAGTTGAAGACGAGGATCTTCTTTCGGCCCGTTGCCTGACGCGCCAGTCGGAGCGCGAACCGGTTGGCATCGGTAGCGCTCGTGGCCAGCTGCCAGAGCGGGAGTCCGAAGCGGCGGGTGAGCTCCTCACCAACTGCGATCGCATCGTCGGTGGGCAGCATCATCGACAGCCCGTTGGCCGCTTGGGCCGCGATCGCCGCCACCGTTGGAGCGGGCGCGTGACCGGTCATTGCGCCGGTGTCGCCGAGGCAGAAGTCGATGTACTCGTTGCCGTCGACGTCGACCAGACGGGCGCCGCGCGCTGATGACGCGAAGACGGGGAACGCGCCGGGCCAGCGCGCCATCCAGTTCATCGGCACACCACCGAGCAAACTCGTGGTCGCACGATCTACCCGCGCCCGAGAGCCGGGATGGGTCCGCGCGAACCGCGCCTCTTCCCGTAGGTGCAGGGCAGCCAGTCGCTCTCGGTCGATGCCGGTCACGGACCGGGATCGTAGTTGCGGAACGCAGCTGGTCGGCGAGATCGTCGGGCCGGTTAGCCTCGGGAGATGGCTGAAATTCGAGCGGAGATCGCGGCGAGCGTCTGGCAGGTCGTCGCCGCCGAAGGGCAGATGATCGCCGAGGGCGACGAGATTTGCATCCTCGAGTCGATGAAGATGGAGATTCCGGTCGTCACCGAGACTCCCGGCGTGGTGCGTGAGCTTCACGTCGAGCCCGGGCAGGTGATCCAAGAGGGTGACCTCATCGCGATCATCGACGAGTCCTGAGCGCGACTAGTGATCCGCTGGGATGAACCGAGCCCCCACGTCGGTCTCGCAACGATCGATCGAGCCGAACGGCGCAACGCGCTGAGCGCAGAGCTCTGCGACGATCTGCGGGCGCGTCTCGATGCCTCGCACCACCTCAGAGCGGTGGTCATCACGGGCGAGGGTTCGGCGTTCTGTGCCGGGGCTGATCTCGCCCGACGGGCCTCCGACACCGCCGGCGCGCCGAGCGGTGGCCTCGAACATGGTGGCGGAGACACCTTCCGACCCGCGTTCGAGCAGATGCTCGACGCCGTCGTCGATCACCCGGCTCCGGTAATCGCGGCGGTGAACGGTCCGGCGCTCGGCGCCGGGATGCAGCTCGCGGTCGCGTGCGATCTCCGGGTGCTCGCGCCCGGTGCGACGTTGGGCATTCCGGCATCCCGGCTCGGCGTGCTGCTCAGCGCGGCGAACATCCGCAGGCTGGCGATGCTCGTCGGTCACGGCACCGCGCGGGACCTGTTGCTCACCGGTCGCTCCCTCGACGTCGGCGAAGCCGAACGCTTGGGGCTCGTCCACCGGACCGCGGCCGACGCCCGCGGTGCCGGCATCGAGCTCGCGGTGGCGCTCGCGGCGCTCGCGCCGCTCACCGTGCAAGGGCACAAGCGCGCCCTCAACCTCGTCGTCGACGCCGCCGGATTTTCCGAAGCCGCGCGTGCTGAGATCAGTGCGCTCGAAGCCCGTAACTTTGCCAGCGACGACCTGCAAGAAGGTCTGGCCGCGTTCGGCGAGAAGCGGACGCCCGAGTTCCGGGGCCGCTGAGCCGCGCCGCCCACGCTGTGCGTTCGGCGGTAGCGTGGCCACGTGGCATCGCCTCCGAACCCTTCTTCCGGCGACAAGCCGCCGCGCTCCCGTTCCTGGTATCCGGCGCCGCCAACCCCGCGCACTACTGCGCCTGTCGACCCTGTCGACCCCGTCGAAACCATCGAAACCGAAGGCGACGAATCCGTCGCACCGATGCCGACCGACGCGCCTGCGGTGATCGCAGCGGAGGTTGCGAAATCGCACAGCCCCTACGTGCCTCCTCTCGGGGTTCCGACCCGCACCGGTGCGCCACCGACCGCCGCCCCTGTGACCGGGTTGACCCCTGACCCCGGCGTCCTTCCGCCGATCCCGCGGCGCGACGCCGAGCAGAACAAGCCGCACCGCGAACGGCGGTTCACGAGAGGGGGTCGCGCCGACCCGTACGCGCGCCGGAGATGGCCGTGGGTCGTCGGGGCGATCGCCATCGCGATGGTCGTGACGGGTGGGGGGATCTTCCTGCGCAACCTGAGCTCCGATGGAAGCGCGTCTTCGCTTGCGCCGAGACAGGCCCAACTTGCGGGTTCGGGTGCAGTTCCGTCATCCCTGCGCGCCGATTGCTCGGGCGTGCGCGCGCTCCCGGCCGGCGCCGACGCCGCGATCAGTTGCACCCCGCCTGACGGCGCATCGCGGGTGAGCTTCTTCCACTATCCGACGGCTGAGTCGGTCAACCAGGCATTCGACAAGCGGATCGCGCGAACCCTGGTCGTGCGCGGCTCGTCTGATGATTGCTCCACTGTTCTCAACGTCGAGCATCCGTACTCAGCCACGCGGGCGATGAGTGGCAACGTGGCCTGTTTCCATCAGAAGCGCCGGTCCGTTCTGGTCTGGACGATGGCGGCGCTCTCTACGCTTGGAGTCGCCGAACGCGACGACCGCCAGGATCAGCCTCTCTACGACTGGTGGAACGTGTCCTATCGGGTTCGGCTCGATCAGAGCCCCAGCCCGAGCTCATTCACCGACCAACAGTCGGCGCTGCTGGCCCATGTTCCGGCATCTATCCGGGCGAGCTGCCAGAACGCGGACCTCCTGGAGAACGCCACCGCGGCGCTCAGGTGCTCGTCGGGATCGACTGATGTGTTCTATACGAGCTACCCCGACCCCGACACGATGAACGCTGTCTACGAGGCGCAACGCGCCCCGAGCGGGGTGGTCGTCGACTCGCGGGTTGCGGCGCCTGATGTCTGTCCGGGAGAAGGCCCGTTTCGAATCGACACACCTGATCTCGGACGCATCCTCTGCTACACCGACGCTGGAATTGCCCGCGCGACCTGGACCGACGATCGGTTCTCGATCCTCACCGAGGCCATCCGTACTGACGATCAGTTCCCGCAGCTCATGCCTCTGGTCGGGCGTTTCGGGCCGGAGTAGACGGTTGCGCCGGCGGGGCGCGTCGGTCAGTAGTTGGTGGGAAGAACGCGTTCGAGGTTCGCGTAGAGGTAGAACAACACGACGAGGAACGGGACCACACCGATGAACCAGGCGGTCCAGCGCCGGTAGCGGTGGAACAGCCACCACCACAGACCGCCGACGATGGTGACGACTACGGCCCATCCCCCGAGCGGAGCGATCGACCCTCGTTCGCCCGAGAGTCCGAGGTCGCCGACCGAAGCAACCGTTCGGGGCGGCGGCGAGACCGGAACCGGGCTCGCTTCTGTGACCGGTTTCCAGGTCGCCTTCACGACGAGGCGCTCGACCGCAGAGAACTTCGGGTTGCACGTAGTTAGCGTCAACGTCGCGAGGTCGAAGTTCGGACGCGCCGGGTCGGGAGTGGGATTGAGAACCTCGACCTGGCTCGGCTGCACGATGATGTGTCCGCTCGGTTTTCCGTCGGCGTCGGTCTGGGTGTCGACGAGATATCGATACGTCCCCTGGAGGGTCGTGACCTTGATCTCGTCGCCGGGCTTCAGCTCGTCGAGACGGTTGAACGGCTGGCCGTAGGTGGTGCGATGGCCGGCGATCGCGGCGTTACCGAGCTGGCCCGGCAACGGGGTATCGGGGTAGTGACCGGGTCCTTTGCGGAGATCCTCGACCTTCACTCCCTGGACGACCGCGTTGTCGACCCCGATCTTGGGGATGCGGATCATCGCCACTGCATCACCGCTCGGCGGCGGCGGCGGGGGTGTTGTCGTGGCGGTCGTACCGGGGGCGACGGTGGCGCTGGTCGCGGAGGTCTGCTTGAGCGTGTGAGCGAATTGGTCTTTCAGCCGTGACTGCTCACGGGCCGTGTATAGGCCGGTTCCCCAGAGCTGGTAGCCGACGAACAGGAGGATCAGCACCCCGAGGGTGACGAGAACCCTTCCTGTCGCACCAACAACTCTTCGCACGGCCGCTCAGCGTACGGCTTGGGCGGCCTCCGGGCCGGTCACGGGAGCCGTGATGCGGTACTTCGGGCCGGTTGGCTCTGATCGTGGGAGGCTCCGTACACTTGAGCGTTGCGAAGACCCCGGTCGGCGGGGTCTCGGAGGCCTGTTGGGCTGTGGTTCCCCTCGTCCGTTTGCGCTCCGTCGTGTGTCTTCTCGGCCGCTTTCCCGCCCTCGCCGGCGTCGATCTCGACGTGGCTCGTGGCGAGATCGTGCTGCTGACCGGGCCGAACGGAGCGGGGAAGACCACTCTGTTACGTGTGCTGGCCGGTTTGCTGCCGGTTCATCGCGGCGAGGTCGAGGTGCTCGGCCAGGATCTCACCATCGATCGACGGGCCCACCGCCGTGGGCTTGGCCTCGTCGGCCATGACACCGCCTGCTACGACGATCTGACCACGCGGGAGAACCTGGCTTTCGCAGCCAGGGCCTCCGGGCGCGACGCCGCCAACGCCGACGTCGCTCTGGAGCGACTCGGCCTCACCGCCCAAGCCGGCGTCACGCACGGCCGCCTTTCCGCGGGCCAGCGCCGCCGATTGGCGATCGCGGTCGCGCTCTGCCGTGATCCGCAGCTCCTGTTGCTCGACGAGCCGCACGCCGGCCTCGATGCAGCGGGCCGAGTCCTCCTCGACGAGATAGTCGCCGGGGCCCCGGGTGAAGGGCGCACCGTGCTGTTGGCGTCGCACGAGCTCGACCTCACCCGCCCTCTCGCCACCCGCGAGGTCGCGGTCGTGGGTGGCCGGGCATCGGTGCTGGCCGCGCGGAGCGTTCCCGATGCACCGGCCGAAATCCCCGAGCCGGCGAAGTGAGCCTTGCAGGCGAGGTGATGCTCGTGGCCGGGAAAGACCTTCGGATCGAGGCGCGGGCGCGGGTCACGGTGTCCCAGGTCCTACCTTTTGGCGCGATCGTCCTGTTGCTGTTCGCGTTCGCGCTCGATCCCGACAGGGGTCGGCTCGCTGCAGTCGCCCCGGGTCTCTTCTGGGTGGCGGTGCTTCTCGCCGCGCTCCTCGCGATCGGTCGATCCTTCGGGATCGAGCAGCAGAACGGCGCTCGCGACGGCCTCAGGCTTTCCGGGATCGACGGCGCCGCGGTGTTCCTCGGCAAGACGGTCGCGATCGGCGTCCAGCTGCTCGCCCTCGAGGTCGTGCTCGGCCTCGGTGTCGCGGCGCTGTACGGGGTCGATGTGACCTCTGTTCCTGTGCTAATTCTCGCGGGGTTGGCCGCGACCGCTGGGCTCGCGGCCACCGGTACCCTCTTCGGGGTGCTGGCAGCCGGTCTCCGCACCCGTGAGACGTTGCTGCCGCTGCTGCTATTGCCGGTCATCACTCCAGTGATGCTCGGGGCCACCCGGGCCTTCGAGTCAGGCCTCGGTGGCGACGCCAGCCAGGCGTGGCCGTGGATTGCTCTGCTCGGGTTGTTCGCAGTGCTGTACCTGTCGGTAGGGGTACTCGCCTTCGGACCCTTGTGGGAGGACACATGAGCCAGCGTGGTCGAGATCAGCGTGGTCGAGATCAGGGTGACCAGAACACGCGGTTGCTCAACCCCCTCGTTGCCGCGGGGATCGGATGGGCCACACTCGTCGCGCTCGTGCTGGTCGGCCTGTTCGGGCTCTGGGGCGCCCCGCCCGACAAGGTGCAAGGCGACGCGCAACGACTCATGTACCTCCACGTACCCACAGCCTGGCTCGCCTACCTGGCGTTCTTCGTGACGGCAGTCGCGTCGGCGTTGTACCTCTGGCCGCGGACCCGCGCGCGGGTATGGGACCGCCTGGCCGGCGTGTCGGCCGAGGTCGGGGTGATCTTCACCGCACTCACGTTGGTCCTCGGTTCGCTCTGGGGACGCGCGGTCTGGGGCGTGTGGTGGGCGTGGGACGCCCGTCTGGTGACGACGGCCGTCCTCTTCTTCTTGTACCTCGGGTACCTCGCGTTGCGTCGCGTCTCCGGCGATCCCGCCACAGGCGCGAAGCGCAACGCGATCGCAGCGTTGATCGCGTTCATCGACGTGCCGATCGTGCACTTCTCCGTCAACTGGTGGCGCACGCTCCACCAGCAGGCCACCGTCTTCAACCCTGCGCTGAACCCGGAGATCCATGGCGTGATGGCGGCGACGCTGTGGCTCGGCGTATTGGCGTTCACCCTGTTGTACGTCTTCCTGGTGGATCGTCGTTATCGGCTCGCGGCCCTCGAAGACGGTCTCGACGACCGCGAGCTCGACCGCGCCATCGCGGCCCGCGTTGGCGAAGTCCAGACGACGGGGGTGAGCTAGATGAGCGACGTCGGGTATGTCGCCGCCGGATGGAGCCTCACCGCGCTGGTATTGGCCGGGTATTACGCACGCCTGATCGTGCGCACTCGCCGCGCGTTGAGGAGTGGCGAGCACCAGTGACCACCACTACCACTCCTGCGTCGGCGTCTTCACCGCCGGTACGTCGGCCGCGCCGACTCCGCTACATCGTGGCTGCCGTGCTGTGCGTCGGCGCGATCGGTGCGCTGCTCCTACTCGGGCTGCGCGGCAACATCGTCTACTTCCGAACGGTCTCCGAAGCGGTGAAGACCCGGACCACCGAGGGAACGCACCGGTTCCGCCTCGCCGGCGCCGTCGTTCCCGGTTCCATCTCCCAGACCTCGGGTGGCGTTCGCTTCGAGCTGACCGACGGGAAGAAGACCGTCACGGTTGACCACGCGGGAGATCCGCCGGATCTCTTCAAAGCGCGGGCGCCGGTCGTGTGCGAGGGCCGTTGGGGAAGCGGACTCACCTTCGTCTCCGATCGCATCCTCATCAAGCACGGCAGTGAGTACACGCCGCCAAAGGTCAAGATACGGCCAAGCGCGAGCGGCGCGTGAAGGCCGCTCTCGGCGTCATCGCGATCGCGCTCGGCACGAGCGCGTCGGTGCTCGGCGTGATGACCCTGGCGGTGGGGCTGGCTCGACACGACCCCAAGCTCCTCCTGGCCGGTCGGAAGTACGTGTTCGCGCTCCTTGGCGCTGCCGTGCTCGCGGTCGCCATCATGGAGTGGGCGCTCATCGGTCACGATTTCTCGCTGAAGTACGTCGCCGAGAACAACGCTCGTGGGACGCCGCTCCTCTTCACGATCACTGGTCTGTGGGCCGCGTTGGAGGGGTCGATCCTGCTGTGGACCCTTGCGCTCGCGGTCTACCTCGCGGCCACCGCTCATAGGTTCCGTCACCGCGCCACGGATCCGATCGTCGCGTGGGCAACGCTCATCGGTCTCCTCGTCGCGCTGTTCTTCTTCGCCCTGATGCTGGGCCCGGCTAACCCGTTCCGGGTGATGTCGAGCATTCCTTTCGACGGCCGGGGCCCGAACCCGTTGCTCCAGAATCACCCGTTGATGGCGTTCCATCCGCCGATGCTCTATCTCGGATACGTCGGATTCACGATTCCGTTCAGCTTCGCGATGGCTGCGCTGATCACCGGGCGCTTCGGTGAGGGATGGCTCGCCGATACGAGGCGCGCCACGATCATCGCCTGGGGCTTTCTCACGATCGGAATAATTCTTGGTGGATGGTGGAGCTACGAGGTCTTGGGTTGGGGTGGCTTCTGGGCGTGGGACCCTGTCGAGAACGCGTCTTTGCTCCCTTGGCTCACCGGGACGGCGTTCATCCACTCGGTGATGGTGCAGGAGCGACGGGGGATGCTCCGCGTGTGGAACCTCTCGCTTGTGATCGCGACGTTCTGCCTCACCATCCTCGGCACCTTCCTCACCCGATCCGGTGTCCTGAACTCGGTGCACTCGTTCAGCACGTCCGACATCGGTCCTTGGCTGCTCACGTTCCTGGCTGTCGTGGCCGGTTCGGGGATCGCTCTCATCGCCTGGCGGGCCGACAAGCTGCATGCACCCGGACGCATCGATTCGCCGGTGTCGCGCGAGGCCGCCTTCCTGGGCAACAACCTCTTGTTCGCCGGCCTCGCGTTCGTGGTGCTGCTCGGAACCGTTTACCCCCTCCTTGCCGAGGCGCTGAACGGCCAGCAACTATCTGTCGGGGAGCCGTACTTCGACGCGATGACGACCCCCTTGGGGCTCGCGTTGCTCTTTCTCATGGCCGCGGCACCCGCGCTGCCGTGGCGCGCCGCGAGTGGCGATCTTCTCCGACGCCGGCTCGCCATTCCCGCGTGGATCGGCGCAGGATCGATGGTCATCGCCGTGATGCTCGACACCCGCGGGCTCGTCCCTGTACTCGCGTTCGGGTTCGCCGCGTTCGCGTTGGCGAACATCGCCCGCTCAATATATGTAGGCGTTCGGGCACGTCGCCGTGCGAACGGCGAGGGATGGCTTCGTGCGGGCGGCCGCACGGTTGGTTCGAACCCACGGTTGTACGGCGGACTGATCGTGCACACGGGCGTGGTGTTGATCGCGATCGCGCTCGCGTCGTTCGGGACGTTCGGGTCGCGTCGTGAGGTTCGGCTCGAGCGAGGTCAATCGGCCACGGTCTCGGGCTACACGGTGACGTTCCTCGGCACGTCACTCGACCGCAGCGCGCAGAAGACAACGAAGTCGGCCCGGCTCCGGCTGGCTCAAGGCGGCGATGTACTCGGCGTGTACGCACCGTCGATCTCCACGTTCCCGAACAGCACCCAGGGGATCGGTACCCCGTCGGTACGCACCGGTATTCGCGAAGACGTGTATCTCACCCTCGTGTCGTCGCTGAGCGAGTCGAAGCAGGTGACGGTGGTAGTGGCGGTGAACCCGATGGTGCTGTGGCTCTGGATCGGCGGGGGAGTGATGGCGATCGGCACGGTCGTCGCGTTGATCCCGGTCCGCCGCCGCGACCGGGCAACATCTGATCCGGCCCCGGCCCCGGCCCAGCCGATCGAGCTTGCCTCAGAAGAGGTCCCGGCATGAAGCATCCCCTCCGGTGGTCCGCCGTCGGCGTGGGCGTTGTCGTCGTGTTGTTCCTGAGCGTGCTCTCGACCCAGGTCGGGAGCGAGCCGACCTACTCGGGGGGGCCCATCGTCGACCGGAATGCTCCGGCTTTCGATCTTCCAGTGCTCGACGGGAACGGTGTCCACGTGGCTCTGCGCAGCCTCGCGGGTAAGTCGGTGATCGTGAACTTCTGGAACTCGTGGTGCATCCCGTGCCAAGAGGAGACGCCGGCGCTCAAGGAGTTCTGGAACCGCCACGCCAAGGATCCCGACTTCGCGCTGGTCGGGATCGTGCGGGATGACACCACCAGTGAGGTGCGCGCTTACGTGAAGAAGCACGATGTCGGGTACACGGTTGCGCTCGACCCGAAGGGTGAGGCGGCGCTCGCGTACGCGACGACCGGTCAGCCAGAGACCTACGCGATCAGCCCTGCAGGTGTGGTCACAGGGAAGCAGTTGAGCCGCGTCTCGGTCGACAACCTCGAGGCCCTGCTCGGGAGCGCGCGGGCCGGCTGATGCGAATGCGCCGCACGGCTCAGTGGATCGCGCTCGCGCTCGTCGTCGTCGGAGCCCTCTTCGTGGCGACGCGCGGCGATGGCGGTCCCCGCTCGATCGACGAGCGTGTCCGTGAGATCGCGTCGGGCCTGAGGTGCGTCGACTGCCAGAGCCAATCCGTCGCCTCGAGCTCGACCACCTCGGCTCGGGCGTTCCGGGCCGACATCCGGCGCCGGGTCGAGGCCGGTCAGAGCGACGGCCGTATCCGGCGTGCCTTCGTCGACACCTACGGCGAGTTCATCCTGCTTCGGCCCAGCGGGTCGGGGCTCGGCCTGATCGTGTGGGGTCTTCCTGTGCTCGTGCTCGTGCTCGGGGCGGGTGGTCTGATCCTCGCGCTCCGTCGTTGGCGTCGGGAGCCCAGGCTCATCGCGACCGATGCCGACGAGCAGCTCGTAGCCGACGAGCGCGGCACGGGCCGATGAACGTCGACATCGGTACCGACGAGCTCGAGGCGCAGCGCGAGTTCCTGCTCCGATCGCTCGATGATCTCGAGGCTGAGCGAGATGCCGGAAACATCGACGACGAGACCTACGAGCGCTTACACAGCGACTACACCGCACGAGCCGCGGCGACGCTGCGGGCCCTTGAAGCAGCCAGCAGACTCGGCGCGACCTCCGACGCTCCGGTAGCGGCGGCCACCTCGCGAACGCGGCGGTTGCTCACAGGCGCTGGGATCGCGCTGTTCGGGGTAGTGGCCGCGTCGGCGCTCGCGTCGGCGTTGGGTGGTCGCCTACCCGGCGCCACGAGCTCGGGCAACACGGTCGCCGTCTCCCAAGCAGATCGTCAACGCACCCTCGAGCGGGCGGCTGTGCGTAACCCCTCCGATGTGCAATCGCATCTCGCGCTCGCGCGGTTCTTGATGGCCCGCGAGAAGTACAGCGAGGCGTTCCGAGAGTTCACGACCGTCACCAGGCTCGATCCCACCGGCACCGAAGCTCAGGCCTACAGCGGCTGGCTGTTGTTCCTCGCCGGCCGGGTCGACGATGCTCTCCCGCGCATCGATGCCGCGATTGCCGCCGATGAGACCTATCCTGACGCGCACTTCTTCAAGGGGCTGGTGCTGCTGCGCGGCAAGCAGGATGCTGCCGGCGCCGTCCCGCAGTTTCAGCGTTACCTGACCATCGTCCCCGAAGGCCCGCTCTCCGGCCAGGTGCGCCGGCTGCTGGCCCAGTCGTTCGCCGCTGCCCCCTCGACCACTTCCCCTACGTCTAACCGACCCTGAACAGGAGCACCCGTGGCCCAAGCCCCCGACTACCAGATCGACGGCTCCAAGCTGTACCGCACGACGATCAAGACCGACAAGGGCGACATCGTCATGGATCTCGATCCGCAGCTTGCCGCCAACACCGTGAACAACTTTGTCGGTCTCGCGCGTCAGGGTTTCTACGACGGCCTCACCTTCCACCGCGTCGTTCCCGACTTCGTGATCCAGGGCGGTTGCCCCACCGGCACCGGCACCGGCGACGCGGGCTACAAGTTCCGCGACGAAGAGGTGAAGAGCGAGTACACGCTCGGCGCCGTCGCGATGGCGAACTCGGGCCCGAACACCAACGGATCGCAGTTCTTCATCACGATCGATGACTGCTCTCGCAAGCTCACCAAGGACTACAGCTTGTTCGGCTACGTGATCGAAGGGATGGACGTCGCGACGGGTGTCCAGGTCGGCGACGTCATGACCTCGGTGACGGTCGAGGAGCGCGACCGGGCGTAGCGCTCGCGCCTCCGATCACCCGGGCACGGGCTCACCAGCTGGACGGCATTGCACCAGACAGATAGCATACAAGTCGTGCGTTATCTGGACCTGGCCGAGACCCTCCGAGCCCGCATCGCCGACGGTGTGAGCGGGGCCCTCCCGAGCGAGGCCACGCTGGGCACCGAGTTCGAGGTGAGTCGGGTCACCGTGCGTCGAGCGCTCGAGGTGCTCAGGGGCGAGGGCCTGGTCCACAGCCGTCGGGGCGCAGGATGGTTCGTCGCGATGGACCCGATCCGCCAGCCGCTCGGCCGCATAACCACGTTGGAAGGCGCGCTCGCCGCCGCGGGTGCCACGCCCTCACGTCGCGTGCTGGAGTTCGCGTTCGAGACTGCACCGAGCGACGTCGCGAAGACGCTCGGACTTCCGGCCGACAGCGAGATGCTGCGAGTGACCCGGCTGAATCTCGCCGACGACGAGCCGTTCGCGCTCGTGACCGTCTGGGTCCCCTCGCTCCTCGGTGCCCACTTGAGCCGCGCCGACGTCGAACAGTCCACCTTCACCGACCTCCTACCGTTGCACGGAGTCGAACCCCGACGGATCACCCAGACGATCACCGCGGTCGCGGCGGACCGGCTGGAGTCGAGCCGTCTCGGCGTGCCCGTCGGGTCACCGCTGCTGGCCTGTCAACGGGTCACCTACGATCGCGACAGCATCGCGGTCATGGTCTCGGAACATCGCTACGCCGCCCATCTGACCGCACTCGAAGTCGAGTTCTCTCCTGGAGGAAATCATGGCTGAGCCCGTTGGCCCGACCACGCCCATCGAGCTCGTCGAGCAGGCCTACGCGCGCTACCCGAAGGCGGTCCGCGAGGCGCGCCGCCGGCTCGGCCGGCCGGTCACGTTCGCAGAGAAGGTGCTGTTCGCCCACGCCGACGATCCGTTCACGATCGGTCTCGAGCGCGCCGTCACCTACGCCGACTACCGGCCTGACCGTGTCGCGATGCAAGACGCCACCGCGCAGATGGCGCTGCTCCAGTTCATGCTCGCCCGCCTCCCGCGGGTCGCGGTTCCGGCCACGGTGCACTGCGATCACCTGATCCAGGCGCGCATCGGTGCCGAGATCGATCTCGCCGCCGCGCTCGACACCAACTCGGAGGTCTACGACTTCCTCAGCACGGTGTCGGCGAAGTTCGGGCTCGGGTTCTGGAAGCCGGGCTCGGGGATCATCCACCAGGTCGTCCTCGAGCAGTACGCATTCCCCGGCGGGATGATGGTCGGCACCGACAGCCACACCCCGAACGCCGGTGGTCTCGGAATGGTCGCGATCGGTGTCGGTGGAGCCGACGCCGTCGACGTCATGGCCGGTTGGTCGTTCAACACCCGGGTGCCGAAGCTGATCGGTGTGCGCCTGACCGGCTCGCTCTCGGGTTGGGCGTCGGCAAAAGACGTGATCCTCAAGGTGGCCGGGATTCTCACGGTGAAGGGCGGAACCGGCGCGATCGTCGAGTACTTCGGCCCCGGTGCCGAGACGATCTCCACCACCGGGAAGGCGACCATCTGCAACATGGGCGCCGAGATCGGCGCGACGTGCTCGCTCTTCGCCTACGACGCCCGCGCCGCGGCGTACCTGAAGGCGACGGGTCGTGACGCGCTGGCCGATCTCGCCGATGCCAATTCCGAGTGGCTTCGCAACGATCCTGAGGTCGACGCAGATCCCGAGCGCTACTACGACCGTGTGGTCGACGTGAATCTCGACGAGCTCGAGCCTCACCTGGTCGGGCCCCACACCCCCGACCTCGACCGGCCGATCTCCGAGGTCAAGGCGGCCGTAGAGAAGGAGGGGTACCCGGCCGAGATCTCCTACGCGCTTGTCGGCTCGTGCACGAACTCGTCGTACGAAGACATCGGACGCGCTGCGCACGTGGCCCGCCAGGCCACGGCCGCGGGTCGGCGCGTCGTCGCGCCGTTGCTGATCACGCCCGGTTCCGAGCAGGTGCGCGCGACCATAGAACGCGACGGCTACCTCGCCGACCTCGAGGCGATCGGCGCCACCGTGCTCGCCAATGCGTGCGGCCCCTGCATCGGGCAGTGGAAGCGCGACGACATCGAGATGGGGGAGCGCAACACGATCGTCAGCTCCTTCAACCGCAACTTCCCGCGCCGCAATGATGGCAACGCAGAGACGCTCTCGTTCATCGGTTCACCCGAGACCGTGGTCGGGTTCGCACTCACCGGTCGACTCGATGTCGATTTCCGAGACGGCCTGGTCGCACCCGTCGCCGACGAGCTGCCGGCGAGGGGATTCGACCCCGGCGAGTCGGGGTTCCAGGCTCCGGCCGATGACCCATCAGCCGTCGAGGTGGTGGTGAAGCCAGGCTCCGATCGCCTCGAGCTGCTCCAGCCGTTCCGCGCGTGGGACGGCAAGGACCTCACCGGGTTGATCGTCCTGCTCAAGGCGACAGGCAAGTGCACCACTGACCACATCTCGCCGGCAGGCCCGTGGCTGAAGTACCGCGGTCACCTCACCAACATCTCGGGCAACCTCTTCATCGCCGCGAACAACGCGTTCGCGCTTTCGGAGTCGGGCCAGGGCATCGACGTGCGGGACCACTCCGAGGTGGCGCTTCCCGACCTCGCCAAGAGGTACAAGGACTCAGGTATCGACTGGGTCGCGATCGGCGACGAGAACTACGGCGAGGGTTCCTCGCGCGAGCACGCGGCGATGGAGCCCCGCTACATGGGCGGACGGGCGATCATCGTGCGGTCGTTCGCTCGGATTCACGAGGCGAATCTCAAGAAGCAGGGCGTGCTCGCGCTCACGTTCGCCGACCCTGACGACTACGAACGGATCCTGGTCGACGACACCATCGACATCGTCGGTCTGGCAGATCTCGCCCCGGGGAATCCGGTCAAGGTGCTCATCCACCACGTCGATGGCTCGATCGACGAGATTGTCACGACTCACACCATGTCGGAGGAGCACATAGCGTGGTACGCGGCAGGGTCAGCCCTGAACCTGATGGCGGTTCAACAGAGAAGCTGAACCTCCTCGGCCGTCTCGGCCGCGGCGCGGCACGACGCAAGTGGTGGGTGCTCGGCGCGTGGGTCCTGGCGCTCGTCGCGATCGGAATTGGCTCCTCGGCATCGGGCGGAGGGCTGCGCGACACGTTCGCGATCCCCGGCACCGATTCTCAGAAGGCGGTCGACCTGCTCGCGCGCCGGTTTCCCGAGCAGAACCTGCCGACGGCGAGCGTCGTGTTCAGCTCCCGGACCGGACCTCTCCCCGATGCGCTCGTCACCGACGCCGCGGCCGCGGTGTCGAAGCTCTCGGATGTCGCCTCGGTGTCGAAGCCGCGGGTCTCGACCGACGGCGCGACCGCCCTCCTGACGGTCAGGTACTCGGTGCCGTATTCGGAGCTCCCGAAGAACGCTTTCGAAGCGCTGGCAGCCGCCACCCGCAGCGCCCAGACCGGCAACGTCCACGTCGGCTACGGCGGCCCTGTGGTCGACCTACTGAATCAGCAGTCGTCGATGTCGGATCATTCCGACGAGATCGGTCTTGTCGTCGCGCTGGTGATCATGATCGTGTCGTTCGGATCGGTCATCGCCGCGCTGCTCCCCCTGGTGATCGCGATCCTCGGCGTGGGCGCAGCGACCGGTCTGCTCAACCTGTTCTCCGGTGTTTTTACGATCGGAACCATTGCGCCGATCCTCGGGGCGATGATTGGCCTCGGGGTCGGGATCGACTACTCCCTGTTCATCGTCACTCGGTACCGCCAGAACCGTGCCGACGGGCTCGCCATCGGTCCTGCGGTGTCCCGCGCGATCGCGACTGCCGGCTCCGCGGTTCTCTTCGCTGGGGTCACGGTCTGCATCGCGCTTCTCGGGCTCACGCTCGCCGGGGTCCCGTACGTCTCGATGCTGGGCGTCTCGGCATCGCTGTTCGTGGCGGTCATGGTGATTGCCGCGCTCACGCTCCTCCCGGCGCTGATCGCTATCGCGGGGAAGCGGATCTCACCGAAAGACACTGCCGACGGGCGCTTCTGGCGCGACTGGGCGCGCGAGATCGCAAAGCGTCCGTGGCTGTGCCTGATGACGTCACTGATCATCCTGCTCGTGCTCGCGGCACCGGCGTTCAAGATGCAGCTCGGGTTCGCCGACGACGGCAACGACCCCAAGAGCCTGACCCAGCGCAAGGCCTACGATGCGATCGCCAAGGGTTTCGGAGCCGGAGCGAACGGGGCGTTGCTCCTTACGGTGAATCTGCCCACGCCTACGGCCACCAACGAGCGTTCCGACCTTGCGCTGGTCGAGACGCTCGTCGCCCGAGTCCAGCGTCAGCCCGGTGTCGCCGCGGTGACGGGCCCGATCCCCAACGCGCGCTTCGATGCCGCGGTAGTCATCGTGCAGCCCACCGGTGCGCCGAACGCGCGGTCGACCCAGAAGCTTGTCCGGACGCTGCGAGACACGACCATTCCGGAAGCGACGAAGGGGACCACGATCGAGGGCGCGGTCAACGTCGGCGGCCAGACCGCGGAGCTGATCGACCTCACCGATCGGATCAACTCCCGGTTGCTGATTTGCATAGGCTTTGTCGTGCTGGGCGCGTTCGTTCTCTTGTTGATCGTGTTCCGATCGATCCTCGTGCCGCTCAAGGCAGCGGTTATGAACCTTCTCTCCATCGGAGCGGCCTACGGCGTACTCGTCGCGGTGTTCCAATGGGGGTGGGGCCGCGGCTTGATCGGGCTCGAGGCCGAGGTACCGATCGCGGCGTTCGTCCCGCTGATCATGTTTGCGATCCTGTTCGGTCTTTCGATGGACTACGAGGTGTTCCTGCTGTCGAGGATCCGGGAGGAGTTCCTCCGCACCGGCGACAACCGCGAGAGTGTCGCGGCCGGTGTCGCGGCGACGGCCCGGGTGATCTCGTCGGCCGCGCTGATCATGATCTCGGTGTTCTTGTCGTTCGTGGCCAGCGACCAACCCGTGGTCAAGATGCTCGGACTCGGGCTCGCGGTGGCCGTAGCGGTCGACGCCACGATCGTGCGCCTGGTATTGGTGCCGGCGACCATGGAGCTGCTCGGCAACGCCAACTGGTGGTTCCCGAAGTGGCTGGATCGGATCGTTCCCCACCTCGACGTGGACGCCCCGGCCACGCGGCCCGACTCCGATTCGGGTCTCCCGCCCGATCCCGTTGCCGCATCTGCTCCCAGATAGCCACGAATCCGGCCCGTTGCCAGGTTCGGTTCACACAGCCGTTACCTTCAGGCAAACATCGGGAAACCGATGATTGGGAGCCTTCGGGATGCGCTGGTCCGTCCGGAACAGCACCAGACCACGAGATCGAGGGAGTGACGGGTGAGCTACCAGGCCGAGTACATCTGGATCGACGGCACCAAGCCGACGCCGTTGATGCGCAACAAGACGAAGATCATCAAGGACGGCGAGGAGCCGGGCATCTGGGGCTTCGACGGTTCGAGCACCAACCAGGCCCCCGGTCACAACTCAGACTGCGTGCTCCAGCCGGTGTTCACCTGCCCGGATCCCATCCGCAAGGGTGACAACGTCCTCGTGCTCTGTGAGGTCCAGCTCACCGACTTCACGCCTCACCCGACCAACACCCGGGCGGCGTGCGTTGCCGTCGCCGAGAAGTACGCCGACCAGGAGCCGGTCTTCGGAATCGAGCAGGAGTACACCTTCCTCAAGGACGGCTACCCGCTCGGCTGGCCCCAGAGTGGCTTCCCCGCTCCCCAGGGTCCGTACTACTGCGGTGTCGGATCACCCGAGATCGTCGGCCGGCCGATCGTGGAGGCACACACCCAAGCGTGCATGGACGCCGGGCTCTCGATCGAAGGCACCAACGCCGAGGTGATGATGGGGCAGTGGGAGTACCAGATCGGGATCCTCGCTCCTCCCGCGATCGGTGACCAGGTGTGGATGGCCCGGTGGCTGCTCTACCGAATCGCCGAAGACTTCGAGACGCGCGCCACGCTCGACCCGAAGCCGATCCGGGGTGACTGGAACGGAGCCGGGGCCCACACGAACTTCTCGACCAGGGCCATGCGCGAGGGCTGGGACCCGATCGTGGCCGCCTGCGAGGCGCTGGGCGAGAACGTCGAGGAGCACGTGAAGAACTACGGCATCGGTATCGAAGACCGCCTCACCGGCGAGCACGAGACGGCGCACTATTCCGAGTTCAGCTGGGGTGCCTCCGACCGGGGGGCATCGATCCGCATTCCGTGGGCGGTCGAGAAGGCGAAGAAGGGCTGGATAGAAGACCGGCGTCCGAACGCCAACATCGACCCCTACGTGGTGTCTCGGCTCATTACCGAAACGTGCTGCTCGGCGTTGGCGAAGAAGGCGTAGCGGTCATGGGCTGATCGAGCTGCCCTGTCCCTGTCTTATGTAGTCGCGGTCGGCTCACCTGATGACGATGTCCAGGTGGCCGGCCGCGTCTCGCAGCACAGCTTCTACCTCGGCAGGGCTCTCGGCGCGCGCGAAGAGGAAGCCGAGGTAGCGGTCTCCTTCCGGAAGCGGTACGACCGGGCGGCCGATCCGGAGTGTCAGCTCGAGGCCGACGATCCCGGCAACGGCACGCGCTGCGTCGACACCGTTGACTGCCTCGAGCGTTCCCGGCTTCGGTATCGGCAGCATCATCACTCCGGCCGCCGAGCGCTCACGCACAAGGTGGTCGAGTGACAGGCCGAGCGAGTGGCGGAGAATGAGCTCCTCCAGCGCGATCCCGGCTCCGAAGCGCAGCGTGCGCGCGCAAAGGCCGCCAATCGAGCGCGCGGCCAGCTCGAGCGTGGCGATCCTCCCGTCGGGACCGATCCGGAACTCGGCGTGAACCGGACCTTCCCTCAGACCTATCGCGGCCGCGGCGTCGGCCGCGATCGCGCCGATCGCTTCGAGCGTTGCCAGAGATAGCCGCGAAGGCGTCACGTAGATCGTCTCCTCGAAATACGGACCGACGAGCGGGTCGGGCTTGTCGAAGACCGCGAGGACGCGGAGGCGACCGTCGTCGAGCAAGCCCTCTAGCGCGACCTCTATCCCGTCTACGTACTCCTCGGTGATGACCGCGCCGCCCGAAATTCGGGCGACGCGTTGGATCGTCGCCGCGAGGAGATCGGGATCATCGACCCGAATCACCCCTCTGCTCGCGGAGAGGCCCACCGGCTTCACCACCATCGGGAAGCCAATCGGATCATCGGGAGCAAAACGAGGTTGGCTGACTCCCGCCGCCGCGAACGCACGCCGCATCGCGAGCTTGTCGCGTGTAGTGGCGATCGCATCCGCTGGGTTGTGCGGGAGGCCCATCGCCTTCGCGGCCATTGACGCGACGAGCGCCCCGCCGTCGTCGACCGCAACGACGGCGTCGATTGGGCTGCGTTTGTGCAAAGAGAGGATCTCGGCGACCGAGCGGTCGGGGTCGTCGAGAGGGACGACCACGGCCCGATCGCCCATGGACGCGGCCATAGCCTGTTCCGTCTCGGACGCGAGCACGACTTCCACGCCGAGGGACCGGGCCGCGGCGAGGAAATCGGGGGCCCGGTAGGTCGCCTGCGGGAGGATGAGAAGAACTCGTTTCACGGGCGTATCATGGTCGCATGTCAGAAGCGCTGGTTACCGTCACCGATTCCGCTAGGGCGAAGATCCTCGAGGTGCGCACGAGCGAGAAGGATCCAGACTCGCTCGCGCTGTGGCTCGACGTAAGTGGTGTCCAGGGTGGTGCATTCACCTACGACATGTACTTCCGCCGACTCGACGAAGCCTCATCCGACGACGCGGTTGCGGCCCACGATGATCTCAGCATCGTCGTTCCGTTCGAGAGCATCGAAAAGGTCCGCGGTGCCACCCTCGATCTCGCGGGTGGCGGGATGGTGCTGCAGAACCCGAACAGCCCGCCCCCGCCGGCACCGAGCGTTCCTACGCCGCAGGGAGATCTCAGCGGCGAGGTCGCCCAGCACGTGCTGCGGGTGCTCGAGGAGCAGATCAACCCGCAGATCGCGTCACACGGCGGTCGGGCCGACCTCGTCGCGGTCGACGAGCCGATCGCGTATCTGCGTCTCAGCGGTGGCTGCCAGGGCTGCGGCATGGCGGCAGCGACGCTCAGCCAGGGCATCGAGGTCGCGATCCTCGACGCGGTTCCGCAGATCTCCGAAATCGTCGATGTCACCGATCACGCCGGTGGCACCAACCCGTACTTCGAGTCGGCCAAGAAGTAGCTCCAGAGAAGGCGAAGGCGCTCGTTCGGTTACGCGAAGCGCTGAGCGTCATCGGCGGCGTAGCGGGCGACCGCAGCGTCGGCGATGGAGTTTGTTTCGATCGCATCGAGGATCTCGGCAAGGCGCCGCGCGGGAATCGCGCAGGTCATCTCCGTCGCGGGCATGCCGGTTCGGGTGCGGCTTGCCGCGCAGCCGACGCTCGCGGCGACTTCACCCTGCTCCTTGGCCACGGCGATGATGTGGCACTGCGGCTTGCCCTCGATTCGAAGCCCGGGGATGGCGTCGGAGAGCACCATGAGCTGCTTCGCATTGAGGCGGAGGAACACGACGTCGGGATCGACGGGTGTGTCGGTGAGCGGCCCGTAGGTGACGGCGCCCGGCTTCTCGGTCACGACGGGGATGTGCGGAACGATGTCCATCGTCACCCATCCGACCTCGAGCATGGTTGCGACATCGGTCTTGGTGGCCGCCTCGTCGAGGCCGATGAATCCGTGGGTGAGGCTCCCGACGCTGCAGTTCGCGTGATCGGCGGCGACAGTGCCGAACGTGCGGTCGGCCGCTTTCATCCAGAACACGCACCCGGCCGGAACGCGGCCGGTGCGGCCGTCATCGAGCGCTTCGGGGATCGGCGCGTCGAACAGTTCGACGCCCGGAAGAGGCTCGGCCGAGAACGTGATCGCGAGCGGCGCACTCGCGAGGTTCAGCGCCGACGTCAGTCGGGAGGCGAGTGCAGGCCAGTTGTTTGTCATGCGCGCGGTTGTATCACGCTTCCCTCGGCGACGGGCGAAGCGAGCGCATCCGCGCGACCACTTTCGGGAAGGCCTCGAGGAACGCCTCGATGTCGGCGTCGACCGTCGCCCAACCCACGCTCACCCGCAGAGAGCGGTCGGCATCGGCTCCCATGGCAATCAGCACGGGCGATGGTTCCAGGGTCTCACTCGAGCACGCCGAGCCGGAGTGGACCGCGACTCCTGCCTGGTCGAGCCCGAGCAAGATCGGCTCGGCTTCGATCCCGACGACGCCGAGGCACACGAGATTGGGGACCCGCCGCTGCGGATCCCCGAGGCGGAGCACGCCGGGCACCGAGGCGAGCGTCTCTGCGGCGAGTCGATCGGTCTGTGACCGGGCCAGCCGAGCCTCGAAATCGAGCCCGGTGCCCGAATCGGCCTCGCCCGAAAGGAGACTGGCCGCGGCACCGAAGCCGACGATCGCCGGGATGTTTTCGAGCCCGGCGCGTCGGTAGCGCTCCTGCGCGCCGCCGACGATGAGAGGCGGGATTCGCAGCCCTCGACGGATCAGCAACGCGCCGGCGCCCTTCGGCCCTCCCCATTTGTGCGTCGTGATCGAGACCAGATCGGCTCCGAGCGCCGGGAGACGAACGGGGACCTGGCCGACCGCTGCGCACGCGTCGACGTGAACGAGCACTCCCTGTTCGCGTGCGGCGGCGCACACCTCTTCTGCCGGTTGGAGCGTGCCGACCTCGTGGTTGGCGAGCTGTACCGTCACGAGTGTCGTGTCGGGGCGGATCGCCGCCGCGACCTCGGCCGGATCGAAGCGGCCGAGGGGATCGACGCCGACGATCGTCACCTCGGCACCTTCTCGGGCGCAGGCCTCGAACACACACGAGTGCTCGACGGCCGTGGTCACGATGTGCCGCCGCCCGTCGTCGGCCCGTTGGAGGGCACCCCAGATCGCGCTGCCGACCGCTTCAGTGCCCCCCGAGGTGAACACGACCTCGCGCGGGCGGGCGCCGAGCAACGCCGCTACCTGCTCTCGGGCAGTCTCGACGGCGACGCGGGTGATCCGTCCCTCGGCGTGCAGCCGGCCTGGGTCCGCGTGGTGCTCCCGAAGGAAGGGGAGCATCGCGTCGAACACCGCGGGCCGCAGTGGCGCGGTCGACGCGCAGTCGAGGTAAGCGCGCCGGTTCACCGCGGTTCAGACGCGGGCGACGCAGTGATCGTCGCCGTCGGGCCGGCTCGCCTCGAAGCGCGGTTCCGTCGCGCCGTAGAGACCGGCGAGCATCCCGCGGATCATGCCCCTGTCCATCGCGCACACGACGTGCGGGTACCGCTGGGCGGCTTCACCGAAGGGGCAACATTCCGAGACGATCGTGAGCCCGGGACCACTCGAGTCCACGTGCGCGGCGAAGCCGTGGGCGGTGAGTGCGTCGGCGACCGCGGCGATGGCCGAGCGGGCCGAGCGGTGTCCGTCGGAGGAGCCCATCTTCTCGGCGAGCGCCTCGCCGTACTCGAACCCGACCTGGTCGGCGAGCGCCGACGCCTCTTCGGGGCCCAGGCGATCAAGGGCGCGGGCGAGGAGCCCTGAGAGCAGATCGTCGCGCCTGGGACCGAGCGCGAGGGAGGCATCCATACCGGAGCTGCGGTATCGCTTCGACGGCCGACCGGCCGACTCTGCTCGAGCCAGCTCGACGTCGAGGTAGCCGCCGGCGGTGAGCTTCTCGAGGTGATGCCGGGCGACGTTCGGGTGCAATGCGAAGCGTTCGGCGACCTCGGCCGCGGTCACGCCGTCGGCCTCTCGTGCGAAGAGGTAGATCTCTCGCCTGGTTGGATCACCGAAGGCACTGGTGACGGCCGCGACCGCGGCGTTGAACTCATCGGGCGAGAGCTCGCGATCCACTGAACCGGCATCAGGTCGGGGGTCAGGGTAGAGGCCGGGCGAATCCACCCGGGTATTCTACCTATGTCCGTAGTGGAAATCCCCCGGAGAGCTCGATGGCGCCAAAATCCCAGCGGCCAGGCGAAACCGACCTGCGGGCCGTGCTGCAAACGGTCGAGGAGCCCGTCTTGGGCGTCTCGATCGGGGAGCTCGCCATGGTGCGCGAGATCTCCTTCTCCAATGGCACGGCCACCGTCGTCCTGGCGCTGGTGCTGCCGCCGGACTGGTCGGAGATCGAGCTGCGTCACCGGATCACGATGGCCCTAGCGTCACTTCCCGATGTCGCTCGCGTCGAGATCGAGACCCACTTCATGAGCGACGACGAGCTCGCGCGTGCTGCCATGGTGCTGAAGGGCGAACCGCCGCCCGATCCGTTGCGCCTCGTCGACGCGTCCCAAGCCGGCCAATCCCAGCCGCGCACCCGGTCGAACCCGTTCACCGATTCGACGACCCGCGTGATCGCCGTCGCCTCCGGTAAGGGTGGCGTCGGCAAGTCATCGGTCACCACGAACCTCGCGATAGCGCTGGCCCAGCGGGGCAAGTCGGTCGCAGCGGTCGATGCCGACGTCTGGGGCTTCTCGATGCCGCGGATGTTGGGCGTCACCCATCCCCCCGCGCTCATCGACGATGTGATCGTCCCGCCAGGTGCCTACGGCGTGCGGCTCGTTTCGATGGGCTTCTTCGCCCGCGAAGACCAGGCCGTCGTCTGGCGCGGGCCGATGCTTCACAAGGCGCTTGAGCAGTTCCTCACCGATGTGCACTGGGGTAATCCCGACTATCTCCTGGTCGACATGCCGCCCGGTACCGGCGACGTGTCGATCTCCATTGCGCAGTTCCTCCCGCGTGCCGAGGTGATCGTGGTCACCACCCCCCAACCCGCGGCCCAGAAGGTCGCCCAACGCGCCGCGGCGATGGCCGAGAAGGTCAACCTGGCCGTGCTGGGCGTGATCGAGAACATGTCGTGGTTCGTCGGCGACGACGGGACCCGCTACGAGATCTTCGGCTCGGGTGGTGGTGAGGAGCTCTCTACTGAGCTCGGCGTTCCGCTGCTGGGCCGGGTGCCGCTCGTCCCTGCGCTGCGGGAAGGGGGCGACGACGGCCGTCCGATAGTGGCCGTCGACCCAACCAGCGAGGCAGCCCTTGCGTTCACAGCGATCGCAGAACGGATCGATGTCGAACTCGCCCCCAAGCGCGTGTACCGGACCGAGCTGAAGCTCACCTGATCTCGACCGGCCGACCCGGGTCCGGTGCCTCGGCCTTTCGCCGGCCTCGGTAGAGTCGGGCCCGACCTGACTGAGTGGAGCGATCAACGATGGAAATTCGGATTGGCGTCACGTACACCCCGAAGGAGCTTCTCATCGAGCTTGCCGACGGCAAGGACGGCGAGAAGGCCGGGGCCGAGGCAATCTCGGCGATCGAGACCGCGGCGAAGAACGGCGGCATCGCCTGGATCACCGATGTCAAGGGCCGGCGCGTGGGCGTCCCGTCCGACAAGCTCGCATACATCGAGGTCCTCAACGACGACGAGAAGAAGCGGGTCGGCTTCGGCCGCTAGTAGCCGGCGCAAGACGTGTCGGTCGTGGAAGTGTCGGGGAGCGGAGGTGGTGGCGTGAGCTCCCCGGCACCGGCGCTGCTCGATCGGCGCCTTCTCTTCTTCACCGGGAAGGGCGGTGTCGGCAAGAGCACGGTTGCCGCCGCGTTCGCGTTGCTCGCCGCTGAGCACGGCAAGCGGGTTCTCGTCATCGAGGTCGATGCCAAGGGCAACCTCACTGATCTCTTCGAGCACGGCCCGGTCGGGTTCGAGCCAACCGAGGTCCATCCCGGTGTGTTCGCGATGACGATGAACACCCAGGATTCCCTCCAGGAGTATCTGAAGCTCAATCTCAAGGTGCCGGTGCTGGGTCGCATCGGCCCGGTGGCGCGCGCGCTCGACTTCGTCGCCAGTGCGGCGCCAGGGGTGAAGGAGATCCTGACCGTCGGGAAGGTGGCGTGGGAGGTCCGCGAAGCGCTGGAGGGTAGGGCCGACTGGGATCTCGTGATTGTCGACGCCGCCGCGACGGGACAGATCGTGGCGCAGCTCGGCGCCCCCGGCGCGATCCGCGAGCTTGTCGCGGTCGGCCCGGTGCGGACGCAGACCGAGTGGATGAGCGAGCTCCTCGCGGATCCAGCGATCACCGCGCTCAACGTCGTGGCGACACCGGAGGAGATGCCGGTCAACGAGACGATCGATCTCGTCGAGACGGTTCGAGCAGAGCTCTCGGTTCCGATGGGAGCGGTGATCGTGAACCGGGTGCTCCCGGAGCTCTTCACCCACGCCGACGAAGAGGTGTTTGACGCGATGCGCGAGCCGGAAGCCGTCGCCCGGCTGTCGGCGTCGGTTGGGACGGGCGCGTCGGCGGTGCTCGACGGCGCTCGCCTCGCGGTGTCGCTACGGCGGACGCGCGCGGTGCACCTCGCCCGCTTACGCACCACGCTCGATCTCCCGATGCTCTACGTGCCGTACCTGTTCGTCCGGTCGTACGGCCTGCGCGTGACGCGCATGGTGGCGGAAGCGCTCGGCGAGGAGCTGGGCCTGTGACCACCGCGCCCATCTTCGAGCCGCCGAGTCTTGGTCCGCTCCTCGCCGCGAAGGAGATCGTGGTGTTCTGCGGCTCGGGCGGCGTCGGCAAGACGTCGGTCGCGGCAGCGAGCGCGCTCGGCGCCGCGTGCCGACTCGGGGGCAAGGTGCTGGTGCTCACCATCGACCCGGCAAAGCGGCTCGCGAACGCGCTCGGCCTCGAAGGCATCGGCAACACCGAACGGCGGGTGCCCGACGATCTACTCCGGGCCGTCGGCCTCGAACCGCGCGGTGAGCTCTATGCCGCCATGCTCGACACGAAGAGTTCGTGGGACGAGTTGATCCTGCGTCACGCGCCCGACGATGTGACGGCCTACCGGATCTTGGAGAACAGGCTGTACACCAATCTCACGTCTCGCTTCGTGCAGAGCCACGCCTATATCGCGATGGAACGCCTCTACGAGATCCATGCAACGGGGAAGTACGACCTGATCATCATCGATACGCCACCCACGCGGAACGCGCTCGAATTCCTCGAGGCCCCGGCCCGGATGGCGGAGTTCTTCGGTGGTCGGTTGCTGCGGTGGCTGACCATGCCCTACCGGATGGGCGGCAAGCGCGGCGCGCGAGTCCTCAATCTTGCGAGTCGGCCGTTCTACCAAGTCGCCGACCGGATCCTCGGTAGCCAGTTCCTCCACGACATCGCCGAGTTCTTTCTCAACTTCCAGTCGATGTACGACGGTTTTGTGGAACGCGCTGAATCGGTCGAGCGGCTCCTGCACGATCGGCGCACGACGTTCGCCGTCGTGACGACGTTGGAAGCGGCGCCGCTGCGGGAAGCGGAGATCTTCTGCCAGGAGCTGCGCAACCGTGACTTCCACCTCGGCGCGTTGGTTCTCAACAAGACCCTTCCCGAATACCTGCGCGGACGCGACGGCGCGCAGGCGGCGGCACGGTTGGTCGCCGACCCGAAGCCGGTGGCCGAGGGCCTCACGAGTCTCGGCGGTGCGCTCACCGATTCGGTGCACACCGCGAGGGTGTTGCGCACGGTGGGCGAGTCGTTCGAGAACTTCGCGGTCGTCGCGAAACGTGAGGCAGAGCTTCGTGGCGACCTCGGGCATGGTCCGGAGGTTCTCATCGACGTCCCGGGTCTCGAAGCCGACATCCACGACCTCGGCGGCCTCGCCGCAATCGGCGAGCATTTGTTCCGGTAGCGGCGCCGGTGGCAACGGCTCGCTTCGGGCTGCACCTACGCTGCGGACATGGCGACGCTCGGCGAGCTGGCGCTCACGCACACGGCTATGGACGGGGAGCAGCTCGCGCACGTCCAGCGGCTGGCCTTGTCGTGGCGGCTTCTCGCCGATCTGAGCTTCTCCGATCTCCTGCTCCTCGCCCCGGTGGCGGGGGAGGAGGGTCACCGCTTCGTTGCGCTCGCGCAGGTCCGCCCGACCACCGGTCAGACGCTCTACCCCGTCGACATGGTGGGCACCGTCGTCGACGAGGTGAGTCGGCCGCTGGTAACGCGGTCCTGGCGGGCCGGTCAGATGGTGGAGGGCGACGGGACCGTGCTCGCGGGCAAGGAACGGGCTCGCATCCAGTGCATCCCGGTGCGCCACCGGGGCGAGATGGTGGCGCTCGTGACTCGGGAGATGGCGACCACCATGAGTCGGCGGCCGGGTGAGCTCGAGCGGGTCTACGTCGAGGTATACGAACGGTTCGCGCACATGATCGCCGAGGGCAGCTTCCCGTTCGGTCAAGACGAGATAGAACCCGAGTCATCACCACGCGTCGGCGACGGGGTGATCATCCTCGACGGCGAGGCCAGGATCGTGTTCGCGAGCCCGAACGCGGTGAGCTTGCTGCACCACCTCGGGATCCACGCCTACACGCCCGGGTTGAGCCTCGCCGAGATCGGATTCGCCGAGGGAGCCGTCGGGCGAGCGATGCGGGCGGGGCTTCCCGTCCTGGAAGAGATCGAACGCGCCGACACGTCGATCCTCATGCGGGCGATCCCCCAGGTGGAGCGGAAGCGCACGACCGGTGTCGTGGTGCTGATGCGTGACGTCACCGACCTGCGCCGGCGCGACCGGCTGCTGATGTCGAAGGACGCCACGATTCGCGAGATCCACCACCGGGTCAAGAACAACCTGCAGACCATTGCCGCGCTCTTGCGGCTCCAGGGCCGTCGGCTCGAGTCGAAGGAAGCGAAGCAGGCCATCCGGGAGTCGGAGCGCCGGATCCGATCAATCGCCGTCGTGCACGAGACGCTCTCGCGTGATGCCGCCGAGGTCGTCGACTTCGGCGAGATCGTGCGTCCGCTCGTACGCGAGGTAGAGGACTCGGTCTCCTCACCCGATGCCCGGGTGCGCTTCGTGGTCGAAGGCGATCCCGGTGAGCTCCCGGGTGAGGTCGCCACGCCCCTGGCGGTCGTGCTCAACGAGTTGATGCAGAACGCCGTCGACCACGCGTTCCCGATCGGCGCTGATGGCGTCGAGGCCGCTCGCGAGGGAGGCGAGGTCATCGTTCGCCTTCGTCGCCTCGATGGAGAGCTGCGAATCGAGGTCGTCGACAACGGCGTCGGTCTACCGGAGGCGTTCTCGCTCGAGGAGTCGAAGGGGCTGGGGCTCTCGATCGTTCAGGCGCTCGTGACCGGCGAGCTCGGCGGCGCGATCACCATGACCGACGACGACGGTGCGCGGGTCCAGTTGCGCCTCCCCGTCGCGACCACCCCTCGCGTCGAGCTGTGACCCTCCCGGCCACAACGGCCGAGAGCGGACTAGGCGGTAGCTCGCTGCTTGGCTAGCCACGCCTTGCGGAGCTTGCGGCGCTCCTCTTCGGTGGTGCCCCCCCAGACGCCGGCTTCCTGGTTGGTGGCCAGCGCGAACTCGAGGCAATCGTCGGCGACGGGGCACACCTCGCACACCTCACGGGCGGCTTCGATCTGGTCGAGCGCCATTCCCGTGGCACCCACGGGGAAAAACAACTCGGGATTCGAGTCGCGACACAACGAGCGGTTGCGCCACGCGTTGTCATCCCATTCGTGGGTTCGAATCCAGGTGAGGGCCACGGTGCCTCCGGCCGATCGGGCGTGCGACTTTTCCAGGCTGCTGCTCGTGCGCACGTTCACAAGCGTCCCCGGGTAGGTAACCCGTACCTCGAGGCGGCGGCCAGATTAGAACCGGTTCCCGCCTGGGCACAAGGGGTCTGACAGAACTTTCGCGCCCATCGCGGTCGCGTGCCTACGATCCGGTGAACCACGGGGAGGCGGTACATGCTCGTTCTGGCCCATCGGGGTGCCCGCAGAGAAGCGCCCGAGAACACGCTCGAGGCCTTTGCGGTTGCTCGACTACGAGGCGCCGACGGCGTCGAGCTCGACGTCCACCAGACCACCGACGGGGCGCTCGTCGTCCACCACGACGCCGACGCGACCGGATTCGGGGTGCTCGCCGAACATTCGCTCGCCGAGGTGCGGGCGGCCCTCCCCTCTGTCCCGGTCCTCGGCGAGGTCCTCGACGCGTGTGTCGGGATGGTGGTGAACGTAGAGATCAAGAACTCACCGGGCGACGCCGACCACGATCCGACCTGTATGGCCGCTGACCTCGCCGTCGATCTGCTCGGTGTGCGCGGCGGTGTCGACACGGTGATCATCTCGTCGTTCGACCTCGCGACCATCGATAGGGTGCGTGCCCGCTCCGATGCCCTTCCAACCGGGTTCCTGAGCTTCGGTCT
This sequence comes from Actinomycetes bacterium, assembly GCA_025363815.1. Lineage (GTDB taxonomy): Bacteria > Actinomycetota > Acidimicrobiia > IMCC26256 > JANYLB01 > JANYLB01. The sequence continues at coordinate 16,365 of JANYLB010000030.1, read as the reverse complement.
CGATCCGTTCGACGTGCTCGAGTTGGCGCGCAGTCACGGGCACTCCTCGGTGCATCCGGATGCGTGGACGCTCGGGCCCGTCGCGGCCGAGGTCGTGACGCGTGCCCGTGGCTTCGGGATCGACGTGAACACCTGGACCGTGAACGACCCCGAAGTGGTGCGTGAGCTCGCTTCAGCCGGGATCCATGCGGTGATCACCGACGCGCCAGAGGTCGCGCTCAGGGCATTGGGTCGAGAACCGGGACCACTATCGTGAGCGCATCGGGTCGGTAGCGGACCTCCAGGTGCTCGCTGAGACCCAGATACTCGCCGTCGGCCTGATGCGGGAACGGGCCGATCCCCGAGATCACGACGCTGTCGAGGTTCTCGCGGTGAACTGTCGACGGGTTCCGCCGGAGCAAGCGCCCCGATCCTAGGGCGGAGCCGACGAGCGCGAGAAATGTCGGCGCGTGGTGGGTCCGGAACACGGTGAGGCCGAGCGCGGTGTCGAGCCCTGACTCAGGTGAGATCTGGATCCGTCGGGGCCCGAGGTAGGTGTATGGGGTTGTCTTCGACACGACGGCGAAGATCCCGCCTTCGATCGGATCTTCGCCGGGAACCTCCACGGTGAAACGGGCGTGGCCGTGGTCGTACTCCCGAAGCCAGGTGGCGATGGCCGCGGTCGCGAAGAGCGGGTGGCCGACGTAGCGCTTGAGGTGGTGGCGACGCTCGACCCGCTCGACGACTGCAGCGTCGAACCCAATCCCGAGGTGGAACAGGAAGAGACGGCTCCCGACCATCCCCACCCCCACCCGCCGAGTCGAGCGGGCGTTGAGTGATTCGAGCAGCTGCGCGGTGGCGTCGACCGCGTCGCGGGCTACACCGATCGAGCGGGCGTACACGTTGGTCGAGCCCCCGGGCAGTGGAGCGAGCGCGGTGGTCGTGCCGGCCAGGCCGTTGGCCGCCTCGTTGAGGGTGCCGTCACCGGCGAGAACCGCGACGACGTCGACGCCGTTGGCGGCTGCGTCGGCGGCGAGCTTGGCCGCGTGCCCTCGGTCGGAGGTCTCGACCACTTCGGTTCGGTGGTCGGCACGGAGCGCGGTCTCGATCACGGCGCGTTTCTGACGGGTGACCGAGGATGCGATCGCGTTGACGATCAGAAGGACGCGCATCGCCGCGAGGGTACCTTCCATCCGCGGCCTCCCCCGAAGTTAGGGCGACGCGCCCGGGTGACTAGAGGAGGGCGATCAGCTCGCCGGCTCCGTAGACGAGCGCGATCGAACCGAGCAGCACGGCGGTGGTGATCCGCAAGCCGCGATCGGAGGATCGGATCGCCAGGTGCGCGCCGATCCGGGCTCCCGGTATGACCCCGAGCGAAAGTGCGGCGGCATACCACCAGTTGATGTCGCCCAGGAATGCATGGGTTGTCATGCTCGGGATCGCGAGGATGCCCATACACGCGAGTGACGTGCCGACCGACTCCTTGATCGAGAACCCGATCCACTCGGCGAATGCGGGAACCATGATGATCCCACCACCGACGCCGAGGAGACCGTTCAGACCTCCCGCCGCGATCGCGGTGACGACGATCTTGGCGAGCTCGCCCGCACCGCGATGCTCGCCCCCCGCGGGTACGGACTCGGGTACCGGCGACTCGGGTTCGTCGCGTGCGGCGACCATCCGCCATGCGGTGAACCCGACGAGCCCCGCCGTCGCGATCATCAGCGGGTGGCCGTCGCCCGGGATCAGGTGCGAGAGGAGAGCGCCACCGATAGCGGCGAAGGAGCCGACGACGCCGACCCGGATGACCACCGGCCATCGCACGAGGCCCTCGCGCTGGTAGCGAAGCGTCCCGCTGACCGCCGACGGGATGATCGAGGGAATCGTTGTGCCGACAGCATCGAGCGCCCCGACGCCGAGGAGCCGGATCGCGGGCGTCGACAGGACCGCGCCGCCGACTCCGAACATTCCGGACAGGATCCCGGTTCCGAACCCGACGATGAGCGTGAAGACGAGCTGCCAGGGTTCGGGCATGTCGGCAAGCTAACGGATTCACCCGGCTACGCGGGCTGTGCCGGGTAGTCTGCGGGCGTGGCCGGTGACCGACTCCGTGGTGTCTACATCCCTCTGATAACCCCGTTCGACCGCTCCGGCGAAGTTGCGCTCGACGCGATCGAGAGCCTGAGTCACGAGTACCTCGACGCCGGTGCGACCGGTATCGTCGCCCTCGGCACCACCGGTGAGTCGACGGCGCTTGACTCGGCGGAGAAGCGGGCGGTCATCGACGCGTGTTCCCGGGTGTGCGTCGAGCGTGACGCGCAGCTCATCGTCGGTGCGGGTACGAACAGCACCCGCACCACCATCGCCGCGGTGCACGAGCTCGCAGGCACTCCCGGCGTCACCGCCGCGCTGATCGTCGTTCCGTATTACGTGCGTCCGGCCGAAGCCGGCATCGTGGCGCACTTCCGGGCGGTCGCCGACGCCTCGCCCGTTCCTGTCGTTCTCTACAACATCGCGATCCGCACGGGTCGCAATCTCGGTTCCGCCGGCGTGCTCGAGGTCGCCACGCACCCCAACGTCGCCGGCATCAAGCAGGCAGCCAGCGGTCTTGATCTTGACACGCTGACGCTGCTGGCCGGCGCGCCCGACGAGTTCGAGGTCCTCGGTGGGGAAGACCCGTTCCTTTTCCCGCTCGTACTCATGGGCGGGGCGGGCGCGATCTGTGCTTCTGCACACGTGTGCACCGAGCGGTTCGTCGCGATGATCGAGTGCGGACTCGCCGGCAAGGTCGACGAGGGTCGTGCCCACGCCGAAGCGCTCCTGGCGGTGGTCGAGGCTGGTTTCGCCGAGCCGAACCCGGCCGTGTTCAAGGGGGTTCTGCACGCCCAGGGCCGCATACCGACACCCGACGTGCGCATGCCGCTCCTGAAGGCATCCGACGCTGCGATCCAGCGGTCTCTCGCGGCGATATCAGTAGCCACCACCGTCTGACCAACGACGGCTCCATGACCTGCGTCACATCTGATTCGAGACGATTGCGTTGCCAATCGAGAGCGTGTTGAATCGGTCGATGGGTCTGTCGGAGCGGGTGCAGGAACGCGCGTCTGAGCGTCGGTGGCTGATCCTGACGGTGCTGTGCTTCAGCCTGTTGGTGATCGTGCTCGACAACTCGATCCTCAACGTCGCAGTGCCGACGATCGTGCGCGATCTCGGCGCGTCGAACAGTCAGGTGCAGTGGATCATCGATTCGTACACCTTGGTGTTTGCCGGTTTGCTGCTGACGATGGGGAGCATTGGCGACCGGTTCGGCCGGCGCGGCGCGCTGCAGGCCGGCTTTGTGCTCTTCGGCCTCGGTTCGGTCGCCTCGGCGCTCGCGGCCAGCGCGCCCCAACTGATCGCGACGCGAGCGTTCATGGGCATCGGTGGGGCGTTGATCATGCCTGCGACCCTCTCGATCATCACGAACGTGTTCCCGGCCAACGAGCGGGGCAAGGCGATCGGGTTCTGGGCCGGAACCGCGGGCGCAGGCGCGGCACTCGGTCCGCTCGCCGGCGGGTTCCTCCTGGAGCACTTCTACTGGGGGTCTGTGTTCCTCGTGAACATCCCGATCGTGATCGGTGGTCTGATCGCCGGGTTCTTCCTAATCCCGACGTCGCGCGACGCGTCGGCGCCGAAGCTCGATCCCTTCGGCGCGGTGCTCTCGATCGCGAGCCTCACTGCGATCCTGTACGCGATAATCGAAGCGCCATCCGACGGCTGGACGAGCCCGGCAATCGTCGCATGTCTCGTCGGAGGGCTCGTGCTCCTCGGAGTTTTCATCTGGTGGGAGCAGCACACCGACCACCCGATGCTCGACGTCCACTTCTTCAAGAACCCCCGGTTCAGCGCCGCGAGCGGATCGATCACCATGGTCTTCTTCGCGATGTTCGGCGCGCTGTTCCTGTTGACCCAATACATGCAGTTCACGCTCGGGTACGACCCGCTGAGCGCCGGGGTCAGGCTCGTGCCCTTCGCCTTGACGATGGGCATCACCGCACCGCTCAGCTCGAAGCTCGTCGAACGCTTCGGCACCAAGATCACCGTGACTGCCGGCCTCACGCTGGTGACCACCGGGCTTCTCCTCATGACGGGTCTCCAGGTCGACACGTCGTACTACAACCTCGTGTGGCGGCTGATGATCATGGCGATCGGCATGGGCCTCACCATGGCTCCGGCCACCGATTCGGTCATGGGTTCGCTGCCGCTGGGCAAGGCCGGCGTCGGCTCAGCCGTGAACGACACCACGCGTCAGGTCGGGGGTGCGCTCGGTGTCGCGATCATCGGCAGCATGATGTCGTCGGTGTACGGATCCAGGGTCGCCGACTGGTTCGACGGGCTCAGCGCGCGCGTTCCGGCCGCGAGCGGACCCCAGTTCGCCGCCGCCAAGGAGGCGGCCACGAGCCAGATCGGCGCCGCGCTCCGGGTCGCGCAGGAGCTTCCCAAGCAGGCTGGGCTGCCCGCGCCGGCAGCCCGCCAACTTGCGAGCCAACTGACCGCGACCGCAAACGAGGCGTTCGTCACCGGGCTCCACTACGGGGTCGTCGTCGCGGCAGTCGCCACTGCACTCGGTGCGGTGATCGCGTTCGCCTGGCTGCCCGCGCACGCGAAGCCCGAAGACATCGCGGAACAGGATAGGGAGTACTCGCAGGAGATGGAGGCGGCGAAGCAGGGCGAAACCCACCTCGAATCGGCGACTGACTGACCCCGAGGCCGGATCTCGGTTGCCGGCCTTTTCGGTCTAGCCCGCGAGCGCCTCGTTCAGGAGGCGATCTTGTTCCGCGTCGTGCACGGACGCGCTCCCGCTCGCGGGGCTGGCGCTCGCGGCGCGGGCCACGTGCCTGAACTCGGCCCGGTTGGCGAGCATGCGGCGGAGCTTTCCCCGGACGAAGCTCCAGGCGCCCATGTTGGCGGGCTCCTCCTGGGCCCACCACACCTCGCCCGCGGCGCGATACCGGTCGAGCACATGGAGGATGTCGGCTTCGGGCCACGGATAGAGCTGTTCCACCCGCACGACTGCCACGCCCGCGCCGGCTTCGTCGCGCCGGTCCATCAACTCGTGCGCGACCTTCCCCGAGCAGAGCAGGACGCGTCGTACCGACGCCGGGTCCAGCTCTGTCGACCGGTCGTCGAGCACGCTCTCGAAACCGCCATGGGTGAACGCGTCGACGGGAGAGCGGGTGTGGGCCAAGCGGAGGTACCGCTTCGGCGTGAAGCACACCAGTGGCTTGCGCAGTGGCGCGCGTACCTGTCGGCGAAGCGTGTGGAAGTACTGCGCCGAGGTGGTCGGGTACACGATCCTGAGGTTGTCGTCGGCGCACAACGCGAGAAAGCGCTCCAGCCGGGCGCTGGAGTGCTCGGGCCCTTGGCCCTCGAAGCCGTGTGGGAGGAGCATCGTCAGTGAGCTCGACTGTCCCCACTTGTCTTCTGCCGCGACGATGAACTGGTCGACGATGATCTGCGCGCCGTTCACGAAGTCACCGAACTGCGCTTCCCAACCGACGAACGCGGTGGGCGCCGAAACGGAGTACCCGTACTCGAAGCCGAGCGCCGCGTATTCCGACAGCACGGAGTCGTAGAGCATGAAGGGTGCCTGGTCGGGCGCGAGGTTGGCCAGGGGAACGAACTCGACCTCGTTCTCGATGTCGACGATCACGCCGTGGCGTTGGCTGAACGTGCCCCGCCGGGTGTCCTGACCGGAGAGTCGGACCGGCGTTCCCTCCAGCACCATCGATCCGAGGGCGAACGCTTCGGCGAGCGCCCAGTCGATCACGCCGTTCTCGAACGCGACACGATGACCCGCGAGCAGGCGCTCGAGCTTCGGGTGCATGTGGAAGCCCTCGGGTGAGGTGGTCAACCCCTCGACGACGCGTTCGAGCGTCTCGCGGGAAGCGCCGGTCTCGACCGATACGACCGGAACGCCAACCGGGTCGGTGAGCTCCGGCGCCGGCGCCGCCGGCGGTTCGATCTGTATCTGGTGCACCTCCTCGAACGCGTCGTCCATCTGTGATCTGAAGTTTCCAAGCACGGCTTCTGCCTCGTCGAGGCTGAGATCACCGCGGTTGACGAGCTGTTCGGTGTAGAGCTTTCGGATCGACCGTCGCTCGCCGATCAACGCGTACATCGCCGGTTGGGTGAACGCGGGTTCGTCGGCTTCGTTGTGGCCGAAGCGTCGGTAGCAGACCATGTCGACGACGACGTCTTTGTGGAATGCTCGGCGAAACTGGTACGCCAGCCTGATCACGCGCACGCAGGCCTCGGGGTCGTCACCGTTCACATGGAAGATCGGTGCTTGCACCATCTTCGCGACGTCGGTGGCGTAGACGCCGGAGCGACCTTGCGACGGTGAGGTGGTGAACCCCAGCTGGTTGTTCACCACCAGGTGGACGGTGCCGCCCACCTCGTATCCCGGGACCTCCGAGAGATTGAACGTCTCGGCCACCACGCCCTGGCCCGCGAACGCGGCATCGCCGTGGACCAGAATCGGCAGCACCGTATCGGCGTCGTGGTCGTGGATTGCATCGGTCGCGGCGCGGGCCATGCCTTCGACGACCGGGTCGACGGCCTCGAGGTGACTCGGGTTTGATGCCATGGTGATCGTGAGCTGCGCGCCCGATGGCGCGCTGTGCCTGCCGGTCGCGCCAACGTGGTACTTCACGTCGCCCGATCCCTGCACGCTTGCCGGGTCGAGCGCGCCTTCGAACTCACGGAAGATCTGGCCATAGCCTTTCCCCACGGTGTTCACGAGCACGTTCAGGCGGCCGCGGTGCGCCATGCCGAGCACGGCCTGGTTCACACCCTCGTCGGCGGCAACGTTGAGCAGCGCGTCGAGCATCGGAATGAGGCTCTCGGCACCCTCGAGGCTGAAGCGCTTTTGCCCGAGGTACTTGCGCTGGAGGAACGCCTCGAACGCCTCGGCCGCGTTGAGTCGCTCGAGGATGCGCCGCTGGTCCTCGGAGGACACGTCGGCCGGTGTTCCCTCGACGTGGCGTTGGATCCATTCTTTCTGGTCGGGCTCTTGGATGTGCATGTACTCGACGCCGACAGATCGCGCGTAGGCGTCGCGCAGGATCCCGAGAATGTCGCGCAAGGGGAGGAGCCGCTGGCCGAGCAGGCCGCCCCCGAGGGAGCTCACCGGGAACTCCCTATCGAGGTCCCAGATCGTCAGGCCGTAGTGGCGGATGTCGAGCTCGGGGTGGGTGTGGGGCTCGCGACGACCGAGCGGGTCGAGGTTCGCGATGAGGTGACCCCGGACGCGGTAGGCGTTGACGAGCTGGTGGACCTGTACGACCTTCTCGGCCTTCGCGGCTTCGTCGTCGAGCGCGCCGGTGTCGGTGCTCCAGCGGGCCGGTTCGTACGGCACCGCGAGGCTCTGGAACACGTCGTCGTAGAAGCCGTCCTCGCCGAGGAGGAGGTGGTGTATCCAGCGCAAGAACTCGCCGCTCTCCGCGCCACCGATTATCCGGTGGTCGTAGGTATTGGTGAGCGTGATGACCTTCCCCACGCCGATGCGCGCGATGACCTGAGGGTCGGCGCCCTCGTACTCGGCGGGGTAGCCGATGGAGCCGGCACCGATGATGAAGCCCTGGCCGGGCATGAGCCGGGGAACGGAGTGGACCGTGCCGATCATGCCCGGGTTGGTAATGGTGCCGGTGGTGCCGGCGAAGTCGTCGGGAGAGAGCTTGTTCGTGCGGACCTTGCGGATGAGCTCTTCGTAGGCCCCGAAGAAGCCGGCGAAGTCGAGGGTGTCGGCGGCCTTGACGTTCGGCACGAGCAACGTGCGCGCGCCGTCTGTTTTCTTCACGTCGACGGCGAGGCCGAGGTTCATGTTCTCGTGGCGTATTACCGCAGGCTTGCCGTCGAGCATCGTGAACCCGGCGTTCAGGGCGGGCATCCGACCTACGGCGCGCACGACCGCGAACGCGATGAGGTGGGTGAAGCTGACCTTGGCACCGCCGCTGCGCGCGAGCTGGTTGTTCAAGATCTGGCGGTTGACTTCGAGGAGGCGAGCGGGAATCGTGCGCACCGACGTCGCTGTGGGAACTCCCAGGCTCGCTTCCATGTTCACGACGGTTCGGGCCGCGGCACCCCGGAGAGGTTCGGTCTCGTCGCCGCTGTCACCGACGGCGGGGAATGCCACGACCGCGGTCGGCTGGGCGGCGAGCTCGACCACCTTGGTCGTCGCTCCGGTCGGGTTCGACCCGTTGCCGGCTGTAGCACCCAACGGCTTGTAGTCGGCGAAGAACTCGCGCCAGGTCTCGGCGACCGAACTCGGGTTCTCGACGTAGCGCCGGTATATCTCCTCGATCAGGCCGGAGTTCGGGCCCAGATCTTCGAAGGAGGTCTTGTCTTGGGCCATCGCCGTCTCCTGTGGTGGGATCGTTCAGTCGCGCAGCATCTCGGCCACCTGGAACGCGAGGTCAAGGGCTTGCTGCGCGTTCAGGCGGGGGTCGCACATCGTCTCGTAGCGCTGCTCGAGCTGGTCCCCGAGCACCTCTTCGGCACCGCCGAGGCATTCGGTCACGTCCTCTCCGGTGAGCTCGACGTGCACCCCACCGGGCCAGACGCCGACCGCCCGGCAGGCGGCGAAGAAGCCGCGCAGTTCGCGCATGACGTCGTCGAAGTGGCGGGTCTTGTAGCCGCTCGAGTGCACGAATGTGTTCCCGTGCATCGGATCGCACGCCCACACCACCGGATGGCCGGAGCGCTGCACCGCGTCGATGAGCGGCGGGAGCGCGATGTCGATCTTGTCGGCACCCATCCGGCTGTACAACACGATCCGTCCTGGGCGCCGATTCGGGTTGAGACGCTCGCAGATGCCGACGGCGTCGTCGGGCGTCGCTGTGGGTCCGAGCTTCACGCCGATCGGGTTCTCCACGCCCGCGAGGAACTCGATGTGCGCACCGTCGATCATCCGGGTGCGCTCGCCGATCCAGAGCAGATGAGCCGAGCAGTCGTACCAGTCGCCGCTCAGACTGTCGCGCCGGGTGAGAGCTTCCTCGTAGTCCAGTAGCAAGGCCTCATGCGCGGTGAAGAAGTCGACCTGGCGGAGGTGCGACTCGGTCTCGAGGTCGATCCCGCACGCGGCCATGAACCGCAGCGCGCGGTCGATCTCGGCGGCCAGCGCTTCGTAGCGCCGGCCGGCCGGGCTGCGACCTACGAACTCGAGGTTCCAGGCGTGCACCTTGGCGAGGTCGGCAAACCCACCCTTGGTGAAGGCCCGGATCAGGTTCAGCGTTGCGGCCGACTGGTGGTACGCACGTACGAGTCGGGTGGGGTCGGGCCGCCGCGCGTCGGCATCGAACGCGAAGTCGTTGACGGTGTCGCCCCGGAACGACGGAAGCTCAACGCCGTTGCGCTCCTCGATCGGCGACGAACGGGGCTTGGTGAACTGGCCCGCAATGCGTCCGACCTTCACGGTCGGCACTCCTGTGCTGTACGTGAGGGCGACGGCCATCTGGAGGATGACCTTCAGCTTGTCGCGAATCGAGTCGGCCGAGAACGCGTCGAAGCTCTCGGCGCAGTCACCGGCCTGGAGCAGAAAGCCTTGGCCCTCGGAGACTGCCGCGAGCGCCTGGGTGAGATCGCGCGCCTCTCCCGCGAACACGAGAGGCGGGAACTTTCGCACCTGGTCGAGCGATCGCTCGAGCTCTTTCTCGTCGGGCCAGTCGGGCTGTTGCGCGGCCGAGAAGTCGCGCCACGAGTCAGGCGTCCAATCGTGGTTGCCGGGTTCGCTCACAAGTATGCGCCCGGTCCTCGGCCGTCGGCGCCCATGCCTGCCCGCTCGATCGCGGGCTGGTTGCGCATCTGGTCGAGCTGCTGTTGCGCGGAGGCCTGCTGGGTGAAGATCGAGGCCTGGATCCCATGAAAGAGGCCTTCCAACCAGCCGACGAGCTGCGCCTGCGCGAGCCGCAGCTCCGAATCGCTCGGCGTCTCGGTGGTGAAGGGGAGGACGACCTGGCCGAGCTCCTGGGTGAGATCCGGTGAGAGAACGCCCTCGAGCTCGCGGATCGACTGTTCGTGGATGGCGCGCAGCCGGCGCCGACCTTCCTCGTCGAGTGGCGCGCGCCGCACCTCCTCCAACATCGTCCGGACCATCGACGCGATGCGGATGAGCTTCGTCGGACGCGTCACCTGCTCAGACGGCTCTGGCTCGGCGACCTCGTTGCCGACGCCGGTACCAGCCGGGTCGACGACCTCAGGCTTGAGCGGCGCGTTCGCAAGAGTGGATTCGGGCTGGGTTTCGTCGGGCACGGCCCCCACGATAGGGCCGCCGGGGTCGCGCCGGACCACTGGCCTCTCGACGACCGGCCCACAGGGCGCGACCTAGTGGGCCCAGCTCCCGTCGCCCGCTTCGGTGACGCCCGGTGGGACCCGCCCCGTGGCACCGTCGAGGCGCGGGCCGGGAACCCCGTGGAAGCGATACGGCTCCGCGTCGCGCCCGGGCTGGCAGACCCAGCACTCACCGGTTCGACCCGATGTGACTATCTCGACCAGCGCCTCGGCGATCTGACTTGCGGGCATTAGAGGGAAGTTGGCCGTCGCGAACATCTGCTTGGCGTCGTCGGTGAGAATGTTCGTGTCGGTCATCCCCGGGTTCACCGTGTTCGCGGTGATGTTCTTCGCAGCCAGGGGCGGCGCCGCGCTTCGGATCAACCCGACGACCGCGTGCTTGGTGGCGTCGTAGATGGGATCGGGAGGGAAGGGGATGAGCCCGGCGATCGACGCCGTTGCGATTATGGCCCCTCCGCCCCGCCGCTCGAGCGCACGGATCGCGGCGCGGAGCCCGAAGACCACGCCGTCGACGTTCACCCGCATGATCTGTCGGTACCGCTCGTCGGAGAGAGTTGCCATGTCGCTGTGACCGATGGCGATTCCGGCGTTGAGGAACGCGATGTCGACGCCTCCGAGCTCGCGCTCGCACGCCGCGAAGGCCGCGTCGACCTCACTCGACTCGCCGGCATCGGCTTGCACGAACACCGTTCCAAGCGCGTCGGCGACGGCACGACCGGCATCGGCGTCGAAGTCGACTATGCACACCCGTGCTCCCTCGGCGGTGAACCGTTCAGCGGTCGCCTTGCCGATGCCCGAGGCCGCCCCGGTGATCAGAGCGACCTTCCCCTCTAGCTCACCCATCTCGTCCTCTCTGGTCGGCGGGCCGAAGCTCGATGGTCGGAGGCTATGCCGTCGGCCGCGCGGTGATGTTCTGACCCGTCGCGCTCCGCCAAGCTGGATCCACCGCCGGGTGTTGTCGCCGCCGCGGTCAGCCTTGCAGAATGATGAGCCGTTCCTCGGTCATCTCGCGCACCGCGTAACGCGGGCCTTCTTTCGTGTTGCCGCTGTCGCGGATCCCTCCGTACGGCATCTGGTCGGTCCGGTAGGTGGGAACCTCGTTCACGAGCACGCCGCCGAAGTCGAGGGTGCGGGCGGCTTTGAGCGCGAGGCCCAGGTCGGCAGTGAAGATCGAGGCTTGCAGGCCGTAGCGCGTGTCGTTGGCCTGGCGGAGCGCGTCGTCCACGTCTGTGTAGCGCTGCACCGACACGACGGGGCCGAAGACCTCCTGGCTCGACACTTTCATGTCGGGGGTGACGTCGGTGAGGACGGTCGGGTCGAGGACTGTTCCTTCCACGTTGCCGCCGGTGGCGACACGCGCACCTCCTGAGACCGCTTCGGCGATCCACGCGGTGACGCGATCGCGCTCACCCGATGAGATGAGCGCCGAAACGTCGGTGTGGTCGAGCATCGGGTCACCGACCTTCAGCTTGGATACACCCTCGACGAGTATCTCGACGAAGTCGGCCGCGATCGATTCGTGCGCGTAGACGCGCTGGGTCGAGATGCACGACTGACCCGCGTGGCTGAAGCCCGCGATCGAGATCTTCTCGGCCGCGGTGTGCCAGTCACCGTCGGGCTCCAGAATGACCGGGGCGTTGTTGCCGAGCTCGAGCCCGACCTTCTTGCGAGCAGCCTGGGCCCTGATTCCCCATCCCACTTCGGGCGATCCGGTAAAGGTGATCATGTCGACTTCGGAGTCGACTAACGCGTTCCCGACGGTTCCACCTCCACCGGTCACCACGTTCAGCCAACCGGGTGGCAGGCCGCACTCGTCGAGCAGCATCGTCGCGAGCTTGAGCGCCGAAAGCGGGGTCTGCGAGGCCGGCTTGAGCACCACCGGACACCCGGCTGCGATCGCGGGCGCGAGCTTGTGGGCGACGAGGTTGAGCGGGAAGTTGAACGGGCTGATCGCGCCTATCACGCCGATCGGTACCCGCAGTGTGAAGCCGAGCTTGCCCCCACCGACATCGGATGCGTCCATCGCGATCATGTCGCCGGTGAGGGTCCGCGCTTCGATCGCGGCGAACGTGAAGGTCGAGATCGCGCGTTTCGCCTCGACCCGAGCGGTCTTGATCGGCTTAGCGGCTTCGGCCGCGATGACACGCGCGAAGTCTTCGGTACGTTCCGCGAGCAACCGGGCCGCAGTGTCGAGGATCTCGGCGCGGCGCCAGGCCGGTAGCGGATCGGCGCTGAGCGCGGTGCGGGCGGCGGAGACCGCCTGGTCGACCTCGGCCGGGCCGGCAGCCGGAACGCGTCCGACCTCGTGGCCGTCGTAAGGGGAGCGCACGACGATGGTGTCTGAAGTCGTCACCCGTTCGGCGCCGATGGGGAGAGCGATTACGTCGGTCATGAGTCCAAGCTACGCCGCCGTCGGTGCCATGCTCATGCAGCGGAGCAGCCACGCCCGCGTTGTCGGGCCGATGGTGGACCACGGATCGGAGGTGAAGGCTTGGCTTCGGAACGGTTGTCGGACCGACACTGGATCGGCCTCCACGAGCTGCGGCTCCGGGGTGTGATCGTGCTCGGCGAAGATCCTGCGGAGGCCGAGCTGGCAACCGCGCTCGAGGATGCCGGGTTCGCGGCGCGTCGCGGCCAGAAGCTCGTCCCGACTCCCAGTGGTCGGGAAGTGCATGCGGTTTGGTCCCGCCTCGAGTCGGGGAGCCCTGAAGCCGCCGCAGCTGAACGGGCCTACGCGACGTTTCTGCCGCTCAACCGCGAGCTGGTCCGCCTATGCCACGACTGGCAGGTGAGCGCCGGCTCGGCGAACTCCCACGATGATCCCGTGTACGACTGGGCCGTGATAGATCGTCTCTCGGGTCTCGACGAAAGGGTCGGTCCGGTCGTCCGACGGTTCGGTCGGGTCGTGGCGCGATTCGAGACCTATCGGCCCGCCCTGCGCGCGGCCCGGCGCCGGGTCGAGGCGGGGGAGTCGGAGTGGTTCGCGTCGCCCCGTTGTGACTCGTACCACACGGTGTGGATGCGGCTCCACGAAGATCTCCTGTGCGCGACCGGCTCGGAACGCGATGCAGAGCCGCCCATCGGGTAGCGCCGCCTGAAACAACAACAGCCGGTTGCAATGGGTTCGTGGGTGATCAGAAGTGGTACGTCTGGATGTCGAAGGGGTGCCCGTTCTCGTCGGTGGGAGTTACCTTGACCTGGCGGTCTTCGACGGTGACGAGCAGGTAGTGGAAGACCTGTTGGTCCGAGGCGGGTGGGGGGGCGTTGCAGGCGGTGTGGTCGAGACCGATCGCATACGCGTCGTATGAGCTGCACCCTTGGACGCGGGCGAGCGTGTCCGCGCCGTTGTGTACGCCGCCACCGCCGGTGACGTAGCTCACCATATTGCTGCCTGGAATCTGGGGGGTGTTGCGCTCGTAGAGGTGCGCGTGTCCGTTGAAGACCACGTCGACACCGTTGCGGGCGAGGAGGCCCTCGAGGCTCCCTGGCCCGCCGAGGTAAGTGTCGGAGCGGTGATCGCTCGCGTCCACGTGAAGTGGGTAATGAAAGAATGCGAATTTGAGCGGGGTTGAGGCATGGGCGGCGAGGTCGGCTTGCAGCCACTGCAGCTCGGTTCCGCATGCCGGACACCCACGTACCGGACCGTTCCAGTGCGCTAAGAAATCTCCTGCGTAGTCCCCGGTGTGGTCGGCCCACGCGCCATCGAGAATGTAGAAGCGGGCGGGACCGCGATCGAACGCGTACCAAGTGTCGGCGTAGTGGTGGGTGCGCGCCAGGTTCGGTGTGCAGCAGTATGCGTCGCGCTGGTAAGAACCCTGCGAAGCTAGAACGGTCGCCGGTTCGGGCCAGTTCTGCAACATCGGCATGTAGATGCTGAACCCATGGTTGCCTTGCGCCGCGTAGGTGGGCAGACGTCCGCCGACCTGCGGCCAGAGGTCGGGACCGAACACGTGTCCGCCGGAGAGGTCTCCGTAGTCAGTCTGGTTTCCGCTGATATAGGAATTGTCACCTGTAGTGACGATGAATGAAGCGGGACTCGACGCGATCCGTTTGATTATCTTGGCTTCATCGCGGGTGCCGCCGCCCCAGTCGCCGATCACGGCGAAGGAGAAGGGTGTTGAATCGCTCGGCTGCTGCGCGGTCGTGAAACGCGGGGCCACCTCGCGAGTCGACAGGTCGAATACCTCGGGGCCGAGTCGGTAGCAGTAGGTGGTGCGCGGCCTGAGGTTCGTGAGTTCGACGTTGTACAGGTAGTCAGTGCGACGGCCGATCTGGACCGGCACACCGGCTGCGGTCGCAGTCGCCCGAGATGTACGACAGTTGCTGCCGGCAGGCCCGAAGACCACGGCAGCCCTCGGCGCGGCCCGGTCGGTTGCGAAGTTCACGAGCACCGAGTTCGGAGTCGCGTCGGTCAGGTACGGGACACGGGTCGCGATCGCGGCCTTCGGGTCGAGCACTTTGGCGCCGCAGGTCTGGCTGGCAATCGCGAGATCTGCCGGCCGGGCCGGCGTTCCGACACCGTTCGCGGAATTGGATGCGGCGAGCTGCGAAACGACGGCGGCGAAGCGCCGGTACTTCCTGTCCTTGTGCGCGGCTTGTCGCGACGGCTCGATTGCTTTCTGCGCTTCTAGTCGTACCGCGGTCCCGCTTGAATGCAGCCCCACCGCGAGTGAGGAACACGAGCGGTCTGCGAGATCGCGTGCAGTAGCGGGTCCAGAACGAAACAGGAACCACGCCGCGATCCCGGCGACGACCAATACGGAAGCAATGACCACGACGCGGCGCATCTTTCGAATCCTTTCGAGTAGGCACATAGTCCCGACCTCGGCACCGGAAGCTCGGGGTGCCCGAGCCGCGACGCGGACGCCGAGTGTCGCAAGAACTACGCCGGCACGTCACTCATTGCTCAAACCACGGCGATCGTAGCTCCGTGTGCTCCTGCCGGAGAACCGTCACCGTGTGCTCGGGGCCGCGCCAGTTGTAGACCCCGCTCGTGCTGTCGACACCCAAGCCACGCTCGATCATCTGCTGCCCTTCGCAGGTGCTCGCTCGTGGCTGCAGCTGCAGCTTGCAGATCTCGAAGCGTTCCTGTTGCGGCCACGTACCAAGACACGTGGACCTCGTGCGTGTGCCGGCACGCAGGGTAACGGCACTCGCGTGGGTCCAGTCGACCGAGCACCCGACCGCTCGGAACCTGCGTCGCCCGCCACCCGCATGTTCGTCGCCTTGTCTACGACGCTCGGTTACCTGTACACGCCACCTTGCTCGAAGTAGAGGAGCCGGCCCCAGGGTCGATGAGGACGACGGGAGCGCGTATGACGGCCGAGTTCGTGGTTGGATCGCCGACTGTTCTGTTCGGGCCCGCGCATGGTCATCAGAGCGGTGTGCGCGTCGACGGGTTCCGCAAGCTCGGGACCGACTTCGCGATGCTTTCGCGGTAGCCGCGGGGTTCCCGGCGGCGAACTACGTCCCCATCGATGCAGGAATCCGGCGACTGGGACTGCCCCGAGTTGGTTGACTCTCTGATGTGCCCCGGGTTTGGTGGAGTTGGGTTGTTTGACTTGTCGTGCTGATCGAGCTCGACGTGTCGGACCAGACGATCTACACGTGGCGGAACC
Organism: Actinomycetes bacterium; assembly: GCA_025363815.1. GTDB lineage: Bacteria > Actinomycetota > Acidimicrobiia > IMCC26256 > JANYLB01 > JANYLB01. The sequence continues at coordinate 439 of JANYLB010000030.1, read as the reverse complement.
AGGAGCTCATCGACACCGGGCAACTCCACGGCCGCATCACCGAACTACAAGAACAACTCCGCACCGCCATGGCCACCGCCCGCACCGAAGCCGACCACGTCATCGCCAGCCAAACCCGACGACTCGCCCGCCTGCGCGACGAGCGCCGCAAACTCCTCCAAGCCCATTATGCCGACGCGATCGATGTCAGTCTCCTCAAGGAAGAACAAGACCGCATCCGCCGCCAAGAACACGAGACGCTCGCACTCCTCGACGCCGCCCAAGTCGAACTCCCGACCCTCGAAGCAACACTCGACGCCGCAATCCGGCTCGTCGAACGATGCCAAGACGCCTACCTCCGCGCCGGACCGAAACTCCGACGGCAGTTCAACCAAGCCTTCTTCAAAAAGCTCTACATCACCCGCGACGACGGCGTCGTACGAGCCGAACTCACCGACCC
>JANYLB010000019.1 GCA_025363815.1 Actinomycetes bacterium | reverse complement strand
TATGCGCCGCGCTCGACAAGCTCGAGGCCGACACCGGTCTCGACATTCCCGTCCATGTCGACGCCGCATCGGGCGGTTTCGTGGCCCGACGCGTTGATCGACTGGACCCGCGGAAGGCGGAAATCCCAGACGAGATCCGGGTCTATGAACGGGGCCACGAAACCGCCCGATGCGGCGTCGACATGGACGGGAATGTCGAGACCGGTGTCGGCCTCGAGCTTGTCGAGCGCGGCGCATATCTCGGCGACGGGCTCGTAGCTGCCGTCGAAGGTCGAACCGAGAACCGGGATCATCCCGATGGTGTTCTCGTCGCAGAACGGCAGCGCAGGCTCCGCGGTCATGTGGTACCGCTCGCCCTCCATCGGCACCAGTCGGGGTTCGACCTCCCAATAGCGACAGAACTTCTCCCAGCACACCTGCACGTTCGAGCCCATCACCAGGTTCGGCTTGGAAGTGGGCTTTCCCGCTGACTCCTGACGAGCGCGCCAGCGCCACTTGAGCGCCATCCCCGCGAGCATCGCGGCCTCGCTCGAGCCGGTCGTCGACGTTCCCGTCGCCTCTTCGTCCTCGGGCGAGTTCCAGAGGCGGCTCAACATGGAGACGCAGCGCACCTCGAGCTCGGCCGTTGCCGGGTACTCGTCCTTGTCGATCATGTTCTTGTCGAAGGTCTCGATCATGAGCTCACGCGCTTCGGGCTCCATCCACGTGGTCACGAATGTCGCCAGGTTCAGGCGCGCGTTTCCATCGAGCATGAGTTCGTCGTGAATCATCTGGCGCGCGGTATCGGGACGCATGCCGATCTCGGGAAGCTCGTGGCGCGGGATGTCACGGGTCTCGCCGGATCGGGCAAAGATCGGATCGGACTCGGCGGCCGGTTGCGCCGGCGTCGGCTTGGCACCACTGCGCGCCGGGCTCGTCTTGCGGTGGACTGCCATGCCGCCCCCTCAGTCGCTGCCTTGCATGGGATCGGAGCGATCCAGACGCAGGCTAGCGACATGGATCCAGGGATAGTGTCGACCTCGGAGACTCTCGAGGGGAGCACCGGAGTGGATGATCTCGCGACACTCGACGCGACGGCGCAGGCCGAGCTGATACGCAGCGGTGCCGCTACGCCGGTGGAGCTCGTAGAAGCGGCGATCAAGCGCATCGAGGCAATCGATCCGCAAGTGCATGCGCTGACCACCTCGCGCTTCGAGCGTGCTATCGACGATGCCCGCTCGGCGACTCTGCCCGACGGTCCGTTCCGCGGAGTGCCATTCCTGTTCAAAGACCTCGCCTGCGGGTTCGAAGGTGAACCGACGTACGAGGGAATGCGCGCGTTGAAGGACGCCGACCACCGGGCTCATGTGACCACCAACCTCGCCCGGCGGTTTCGGGATGCCGGCCTCGTCGTGCTCGGACGCGCCAGCAGTCCTGAGCTCGGGATCATGCCGACGACAGAACCGGTGTCATACGGCCCGACGCGCAACCCGTGGGATCTTGACCGGACGCCGGGCGGGTCGAGCGGCGGCTCCGCGGCCGCGGTCGCGAGCGGGATGGTGCCCGCCGCACACGCCAGCGACGGCGGCGGCTCGATTCGCATCCCCGCTAGCTGCTGCGGGCTCGTCGGATTGAAGACGTCGCGTGGCCGCGTCTCGATCGGTCCGGCCCAAAGTGAGCTTTCGCGCTTCCTGTCGGTCCAGTTCGCCGTCACCCGCAGCGTGCGCGACTGCGCGGCGCTCCTCGACGTCGCCGCCGGGGCCGAGATCGGCGATCCGATGGTCGCGCCACCGAACGCCCGTCCGTACATCAATGAGGTGGGCGCTGATCCTGGGCATTTAAGAATCGGGATCATGACGACCATGCCCGAGACCGGCGAGCCGGTGCACTCCGACTGCGTCGCCGCGACCGAGAGTGCCGCGCTGCTACTCGAGAAGCTCGGTCACCACGTCGAGGTCGCACACCCCGCGGCGTGCGACGAACCCGATCGGCTCGCCGCGTTCATCCCGATCTGGGCCACGATCGCGAAAGCGAACATCGACGAGTTCAGCACGGCGCTCGGGCGCGAATTGACTGACGACGACGTCGAACCGCTCACGTGGTGGCAGGCCGAGTACGGACGATCGGTGCGCGGTACCGACCTGCTCGCCGCCATCACGAAGATGCAGGCGTTCTCGCGCCGGGTGATGCAGTGGTGGGCCGACGGGTTCGATCTCCTGCTCACCCCCACCCTGGGTGAACCCCCGCTGCAGCTCGGCGTGCTCCAGACGCCTGAAGATCCGCTGCGGGGCTACGCACGCTCGGGCTCCTTCACCCCATTCACGCCAGTCGCGAACCAGACAGGGCAACCGGCGATCTCACTGCCGCTTCACGAGAACGCCGACGGTCTCCCGATCGGCGTACATCTCGTCGGCGCGTACGGCCGCGAAGACCTCCTCCTGCGAGTCGGCGCCCAGCTCGAAGCCGCTGAGCCCTGGGCCGGCCGACGACCTCAGGTCTTCGCGTGACAACGATTCGCATAGCCGGCGGTCAGGGATTCTACGGCGACACGCCGCGGTCGGTCTCCGGGTTGATCGACGACAGTATCGACTACCTGTGTCTCGAGGCGCTTGCCGAGCTCACGTTGGCGATCCTGGCGAAGGACCGCCAACGCGACGAAGAGCGCGGATTCACCCGTGACCTTCCCCTCTACCTTCGCGCCGCGCTTCCCGCCGTCGCAGAGGGACGTACGAAGGTCATCACCAACGCAGGCGGGATCAACCCGACCGCCGCGACCCGCGCCGCAATCGCGACCGCACGATCGATGGGGATCTCGGGCATAAAGATCGCGACAGTGCTCGGCGATGACCTGATGCCGCGCATCGACGAGATCGGTCCTTCGCTCACCAACCTCGATACCGGCGAGCCCTTCAGCGCGCTGCCGGCACCGCCGCGCTTCCTCGCGGCCTATCTGGGTGCGCGGCCCATCGTCGAAGCTCTGGAGCAGGGTGCCGACGTCGTGATCACGGGCCGTGTCGCCGACGCGGCCCTGTTCCTCGCCCCGTTGGTGTTCGAGCACGGCTGGTCGTTCGACGACTGGGACCGCCTCGCGGCCGGGATTCTGGTGGGCCATCTCCTGGAGTGCTCCGGTCAGGTGGCGGGAGGCAACTTCAGCGGCGAGTGGTGGACCGTTCCCCATCCCTGGGACCTCCCCTACCCGATCGCCGAGGTCGATGCCGACGGCACTGCCGTCATCACCAAGCCGGCCGCTTCGGGTGGACGGGTCGACCTCGACACGGTTCGCCACCAGTTGCTCTACGAGGTGCACGACCCGGCCGCGTATCTTTCGCCCGACGTTGTAGCCGACTTCGGATCGGCCGTCTTCACCGACCTGGGCGACGACAGGGTACGGGTTACCGACGTGCGCGGCCGGCCCGCGACCGATACCTACAAGGCGCTGATCGCGCACCATGCGGGCTGGTCCGGTGAAACGAAGGTCGCGTTCTCGTGGCCCGACGCACGCGAGAAAGCCGAAGTTGCCGCTGCGGTCTTCGTCAAGCGGGTCGAACAAGCCGGCTATGAGGTTCGCGAGTGGTGCTTCGAACGCTGGGGCGTCGACGCGCTGGGAGGGCCGACCGTTCCCTCAACCGATTCCGAACCACCCGAGGTGGTGATGCGAATTGCGTGGCGCTGCGACGATGAACGTACGGCGGCGCTCGTAGCGAGGGAGATGACCCCTCTAACGCTCTCGGCCCCGCCCGCAGGGTTGACCGGGATGGGTCGAGGAGGGTTGGGGAGGGCCAGCGAGCTCCTCACGATCTGGCCCACCCTCGTCGACAAATCCGCCGTCGATCCTCATGTCACCGTCACCGTGGAAGAGGCCTGATGGCGCTGATCCAACTCCGGGAGCTGTGCGGATATCGTTCGGGTGACAAGGGCGACGTCTCCGACGTCGCGATCTTCGCCGACGACGACGAGACCTACGCGCTGATCGTGCGAGAAGTCACGACCGTTCGTGTCAAGGAGCACTTCGGCTCGATGGTCCACGGCATGGTCGTGCGCTACGAGGTGCCGAACGTGCGCGCGCTGAACTTTGTCATGCGCGGCGCGCTCGGAGGGGGCGGACCAAGGTCGCTGCGCAGCGACAACCTGGGCAAGACTCTCGGCGGCGCGCTGGTTCGCCTCGAGATCGAGATTCCTCGAGCACGGGCAAACCAACGTCGGCCCCGCCCAGACGCCGAGTGGGCCCGCGAGATCCTCGCCCGCGCCACAACCGGCGCAGCAGATCCGGACGCGTGACGGCCGCGGGTCCATGGGACCCGCGGCCGTCCAGCACCGGTGGTCGGATCGGTTTGGCTAACCGATCTTGTCGGTGAGCGTCCGGGCGCCGTCGGTCTTGGCGAACGCGTTGGGCACCGGATACTGGCCGAGCACAAAGTTCAGGATCGCCGCGTGCTGCATCTCGACCGGCTGGATCGTGGCCACCGTCTTGACCCCACCGGGGTCACTGACGACAGGGATCACGCTCAGATAGGTCGCACCGGCAGCATCCTCGAGCGACAGCGCGAGCTTGGCGAGCCCGGCTACGTCGGTGACCTGCGCGAATGCCGGTTGCACCACTCCGTCGTTCACTGTCGTGTCAACACCCGTCACGGCAGGCTTGCCCGCGCCGGTGATGATCGCGTTCCATGCAGCCGCGTGGTCCTTGTGCTGCTGTTGCACCGTCGTCGCAAACGTGACGATCGCCGGCGGTACGGTACCCAGCTTTCCGGCTGTAGCGGCGTTGATCCCGGCCTGGTAGGTCGCAACCGCAGTGTTCTCCAGCGCGGCAGCAAGCGCGGCGATCTTAAGGTCCGTCGCGAGACCACCGCCGGCGGCAGCCTTGGTGTTCGTCGTGGCCGGGCCCGATGACTTCTTGCCATCGGAAGATGAGCACGCCGCGAGCACGAGTCCACCTAGGGTCGCACCGGCTCCGATGAGGAAGCCACGCCGAGACGGACGTCCGAACCGCGCTCGCATCTCGGCGAGCTCGGCGGGGTCGTTCTCACTCCGCAGCCGTTCATCCCAGTCGGCAATTGCATCGTGCATCACCGGCAGGGTGGCCTGATGGGCTTCCTCGAGGTGCGCCGTCATCACGGTGAGCTCGCGCTCACTGATGGCGATCGGCTCTTGGGCCGCTCGGGTCTGGGCCTGTTGTGTGTCGTCGTGCGGGGTCATTTCACAGCTCCTTCATCCGCAGCGCGGGCCAGGTCGGTCTTGTAGAACGCATTCGGGAAGCCCACGCCACCCGCAGCTGCCGGCAGCGCGCTGAGATTCGGCGGCGGGAGCGCGATCTGGTCGACGAGACCGCCGCTGAGCAGGGCCTGCACTGCAAGCAGGACCGAGACGTGCTGCGCCTCGACTCCCATGATGCTGGCGGTGACCTTCTTGGCGTTCTCGTCTTCCAACGCACCGGTGTTGGCCACATAGGTCTCGGCCGCGGTGTTCTCGAGCTCGATCGCGAGATCGAGTACCGGTCCCGGGCCGGTGAGACCGGGCTTGGCCGCCTCGACCACCTTTGCCAGCACCGGGTCGGCCATCGACTGTGCTTTTCCACCGAGCGCGGTGGCCGCGGCGTTGAATGCCTGCAGATGCTGCATGTGCTGGTCCTTCGTCGTCGTCACAAAGGTCTGGACGACGGCAGGAAGACTTCCGGCAAACGGCAATCCAAGCACCGCGGTGTAAGCGGCGATCGCGAGCACCTCGATCGACGCGGAGGTTTGCAGCATCTGGATGTCCGACGGCTTGTCCGCGAACGCGGGCTGGTCGAACAACCCGAGGAGCGCGGCTCCGATGCCCACACCTCCGAGCAGTCCGACTCGCTTGCCGAGCTGGAGGTTGCGCTGCTTGGCGAACTCCCGACCCGCTAGCGGGTCGATCTCGTCGTGGGCCCTGTGCTCGCGACCGACTTCTACAATCTCCGACAGAGGTTCCCGGGTTTCGCGCATGGCATCGTTGTGCACATCTCGGGATCGTGATGTGAGCTCGGCGAGCTCTTGTTCATCGATCGTCATTGGTTGCTCCTTTTCTCCGACCCTGGTCCGGACGGATGCAAACTCTTCGGAGCACCGGAGCGACCCGGATTAGATTCCACCTTGATCGAAGGAAGGAACGCCCAATTGGGCCGTCGCTACGACCTCGTGATCGTGGGCATGGGTTCCGCCGGAATGGTCGCGGCCGAGTTCGCGTCGAAGCTCGACCTGCGCGTCGCGATCGTCGAACGCGCTCGACCCGGCGGCGACTGCTTGTGGACGGGTTGCGTTCCGAGCAAAGCCTTGATCGCCTCCGCAAGGGTCGCGCATCACATGCGCACCGCCGGCGAGTTCGGAATGCGCAGCGTCGAACCCGACGTCGACCGCCCCGCGGTCTGGAGTCGGATCCGAGCTGTGCAACAACAGATCGCCGACACCGACGACGACCCTGCTCGTTTCACGACGATGGGCGTAGACGTGGTGCGCGGCGACGCGCGCTTGGTCGACGCGAACCACGTCGCGATCGATGATCAGATCCTCGAAACCCGCTTCGTGCTGCTCTGCGCCGGGAGTCGGCCTGCGGTGCCCCCGATCCCAGGTTTGTCCGACGTCGGCTTTCTCACGAGTGAGAACGTATTCGAGCTCGATGACCCTCCCGCGAGCTTCGTGAACATCGGTGGTGGCCCGATCGCGGTCGAGATGGTCCAGGCATTTACGCGGCTCGGTATCTCGACCACGCTCCTACAGCGGGGTCCACGCGTATTGCCGCGTGATGACGCCACACTCGTCGAACTTCTCGTCGAGAGCCTACGCGCCGAAGGGGTCGACATAGAGCTTGACGTCGAGACGGAACGCGTCGCGTTCGAGAACGGGAAGAAAGTTGTGTACGCGACGCAGGCCGGCGCGGCGAAGCGCTGGGAGGCCGATGAGCTGCTCGTCGCCGTCGGCCGGGTTCCCAACGTCGAAGGACTCGGCCTCGACGAGCTCGGAATCGCGGTCGGCGAACACGGCATTGAGGTCGATGACCGAGGCCGGACCGGCGTGCGCACCGTGTACGCATGCGGTGACGTCGTCGGACGGAACCTCTTCACCCACTCGGCGGCGTACGAAGGCGTCCGCGCTGTGCGCGACATGTTCTTCCCCGGGAAAGGAAGGGTTACGGCGATGGTGCCGTGGTGCACGTTCACTGATCCCGAGCTTGCACACGCCGGCCTGACCGAGGCCGAGGCTCGTGAGCGACACCGCGATGACATCGAGGTTTGGCATCAGGATCTGATCCACAACGATCGCGCCCGCACTGATGGAACGACCACGGGTGGCGTAATCGTCATCACCCACCGCAAACGAATCGTCGGCGCCCACATTCTCGCTCCCGCGGCAGGTGAGATGATCCACGAGTTCGCGCTTGCGATCGCGCAAGGGCACAAGCTCGACGCGCTCGCCCGGTTCATGCATGTCTACCCAACCGTGGCGACGGCAGTCGGGCAACTCGCGGGAGATGCCGCGTTTGAGAAGGCTCGAAAGCTCCGCTGGCTCGTTCGGGCCAGACGATGAGGAGAGGTTCGTCGGATGGCGATCACCAGGCTCGAGAACTCCCGATGGGGATTCGATTCGAACTGCTTCGTCTGCGAGGCCCGCAACCCAGGCGGCCTGCAGGTTCCGTTCTTCCACGATGCCGACACCGACACGGTGTTCGCCGACTTCACCCTCGACGAGGTCTTCTCCGGTGCACCGATGTACGTGCACGGTGGGATCACCCTCGCACTACTCGATGAAGCTGCCGCGTGGGCGGCTATCGCCGTCGGCGGGAAGTTCGCGGTCACCCACACGACGACGACCACCTTCGAACGACCGGTCCGAATCGGGGTGCCATACAGGGTGGAAGCCCGACTACTCGACCAGACCAAGGAGCGCATCACCACGACCACCGAAGTGCGCGACGTCGCGGAAAAGATTCGGGCCCGCAACGTTGCCGAGTTCGTCGTCCTCGGTGAGGCGCAGGCAATCGACGCTATCGGCGAGAACATCAGCGGTCCGACCACCGACTATCTCCGCTGAACCGACCGGCACTTTCTCGCACTGTCCGACCCTGCGGACGCAACCGTCATGGTGCCGCTCGCTTCGCCGCGACGGCTGCAGCGCGGAACTTCCCGAGGATAAGCAGAGTTCCGACGGTCGAGAACGCAACGATCCCGAAGCTGGGTGGAGGGCCCCACAGGTTCGGCAGATCAAAGCCCCACCAGAGGAGCGAAGCTCCGATCCAGACCACCCCGTTGGCCAGGATCGTCCGTTCCGGCCGGCGGGTCTTGGCCGTGGCGAGCGCAGCCACGGCCGCGTCGATCGGGAAGAAGGCGGGGAACACCGCTAAGCACGCGCCGGCCGATGTGGCCACCCCCTTGCCTCCGCGAAACCGCGTCCAGACCGGGAAGATGTGCCCTGCGATCGTCGCGGTGCCGGCCACGTAAGCGCCCGCGTCTCCGGAAACGGCCCAGCCGGCGAAGGCGCCGGCCGTGCCCTTCACCAGATCGAGGACGATCACGACAACGCCCCAACCAGTGCCGATCTGCTGCATGGCGTTGAGCCCACCGGGGTTGCCACTCCCGACTTCGCGCAGGTCGACGCGGCCACGGGTCGCGATCCGACTCACGATGTCGGCCGACGGGAACGTCCCGCAGAGGTATCCGACGAGTGCAGCGACGAGTGCGCCAAGGACGAGGTCCACCGTCGGGGGAGCCTACGCGGACGCCGCACCGATCGCGGCAGCGGCACCGGCTCCATGAGGAGCCGGTGCCGCTGTCGTGCTGTGCGACCGTCAGGTCGTCGTCGTTTCGGGCAGGATCGCTCAGTCGATCGTCGGATCGTGGTTCGTGCAGGTGTACGCCGGGATGACTATCGAGGCAGTCTGCACGTAGCCGGCGATCTTGGCGCTGAACGTCACCGTCTGGGCCGGGATGCTCTTCGGACCCTTCAAGTGGGCGATCCACGCGTTCGCTTCGCCGTCGACATTTGTGAGCACCATCACGCCGCCGGTCACCGTGACCGTGGCCGGGTCGATGTACGCCTTGGGCCGCAGGGCGACAGCCACCCTGGTGGCGTCACCATTCCCCGCACAGTGCGGTTGTGCGGGCAGCGCCAGTTCGAGCGGGATGCACCAGTAAGCGGGAATCGCCACTGCCACACCCTGGAACGTCGGACCGACGTTCGCCGTGATGTTCGCGACATAGCCATCGATCTTGGCCGGACCCTGGAGGTCGACCAACCAGGCGTCGGCGCCCGCGGTGACACCGGTGATCGCAAGCGGACCGGTGATCTGTATCGACGCGGGGTCTACGTATGCCTTGGGGCGTACCGCCAGCACCACATGGGTGCCGGTGCCGTCGGTCGTGCACTGCGGCGCGGCCTGGATCACCACGCCCAGGTGTACGCACGTGGCCGCCGGGATGCCCACTACGGCGGTCTGGGGCAGCCCCGCAACCGTTGCCGTCACCGTCACCACCGCAGGAACGAGGATCGGAGGTCCGGTCAGCGTGACGATCCACGCGTCGATTCCGGGGGTGACGCTGCTCAGCACTAGCGGAGCACCGTTCACCTGCACCGATGCGGGGTCGATGTCGGCCTTCGGGCGCAGCGTGAGCCGCACGAGCGTGGCGGTGTCGTTGACGCACTCGGGACTGCCATCAAGGGCGGCATCGAGCGGGATGGGCGGGCCGCACACGTATGTAGGCAACGCGACCTGCGTAGAGGTCGGCACACCGGCGACGACGGCACTCACAGTCACGTTGTGTGCGGCGAATGCGCGCGGACCCTTCAGGTGCGCGATCCATGCGCCCTTCTCTCCGGTGACGTTCGTGAGCACCATCGGCCCACCGGTCACCGTGATCGATGCGCGGTCTACGTCGCCCTTCGGACGCACCGCGAGCCGCAACCTGCTGGCGGTCTGGTTGTCAGCACACATCGGACTGCCGTTGATCTTCACGTCGAGCGCCGGCGCGACAACAACCGCGCTCTTGGCCGACGCCTTCGCCGATGTCACAGGAGCGGCCCAAGCGCCTGTCCCCATAGTCAGCGTCGCCAGCATCACCACGGTCGCGGCCAACGCGACCCTTCCGTACGTTCGTGCCTGCATCATGGCCTCCCAGTTCGTCCTCGGTACTCAGCCCGAGGCGTTCTCGGACGGCCGACAACCCGACTGAAGCCGAGCGGCCAAGAAACCCGACAAAGCACAGAAAGTCACACGCTGCGTGCGCGAAAGGGCCAGGCCATCTCACAGAGCGCGCGATAACGCCGCAACTCTTCAGCTCGCGCGACAGGCCGGTTCCGCCCGGACCTGCAACTCTGGGACCCGTTCGGGCCCCGGACCGTTCGTTGGGGTGATCAGCCGCCGGAGATGTCTCGCGGCTTGGCCTTGCCCGCGCCAATCCAGGGCATCATCGAGCGCAACTGCTTGCCGACCCGCTCGACGGGATGCGACATGCTTTCTTCCCGTAGCCGGGTGAAGTTCGGACGGCCGTTCTCGTTCTCGGCTATCCACTCCTCGGCAAACTTCCCCGACTGGATCTCGTCGAGAATCTTGCGCATCTCGGCCCGCGTCTCGTCGGTGATGATGCGCGGCCCGCGGGTCATGTCGCCGTACTCGGCGGTGTCGGAGATTGAATAGTGCATGTTCTCGATGCCGCCCTCATACACGAGGTCGACGATGAGCTTCACCTCGTGCAGGCACTCGAAATAGGCAGACTCGGGCTGGTATCCGGCCTCCACCAGGGTGTCAAAGCTCGCCTTGATGAGCTCGACCAGTCCGCCGCACAGCACGACCTGCTCGCCGAAGAGATCCGTCTCGGTCTCTTCCCGGAAGGTGGTCTCGAGCACACCGGCGCGCGTGGCACCGATTCCCTTGGCGTAGGCGAGCGCAATGACCTTGGCACTGCCTGTCGCGTCGTGGTCGACCGCGACGAGCGCGGGCACGCCGCCACCTTCTTCATACGTGCGGCGCACGAGGTGGCCGGGTCCCTTCGGGGCGATCATCCACACGTCGACGTCTTCCGGCGGAGCGATCTGCTTGAAGTGGATGTTGAACCCGTGCGCGAACGCGATCGAGTCACCGGCCTTCAGGTGCGGTGCGATGTCGGCCTCGTACACCTTCTTCTGCTCGGTGTCGGGCAGGAGCACCATGATCACATCAGCTTCCTCGCACGCCTGCGCGGTGGTGAGGACGGCCAGGCCCGCCGCCTCGGCTTTCTCCCGGCTGGAGGAGCCTTCGCGCAGGCCTACCCGGACATCGACGCCCGACTCGAGCAGGTTCAACGCGTGTGCGTGGCCTTGCGAGCCGTAACCGAGGACCGCGACCTTGCGGCCCTGGAGCAAGCTGAGATCGGCGTCTTCGTCGTAATGAATGATCGCGGGCATCGTGTTCTCCTGATTTAAGTTCCAAGCTTTGGCGTCAGAAACCCCGACAGTTTCGGGTTTTCTGACGCCAAAGCGTTGAGGTTGGGGCCTGGCTTGAATCTAGGCGGTCTTGTTCTTGACGGCCCGCAGGCGACGGGCCGGGCGGCGGGCCAGCTTGGGAAGGGCGATCCGGCCCGTTCGCTGGAGCTCGATGACCCCGAACGGCGTGAGCAGGTCAGTGATGGCGTCGAGTGCGTCGGGTGTGCCCGCGACCATGAGGGTCATCGACTCGAATCCGACGTCGAGGATCTTGGCTTCGAAGATCGACGCGAGCTCGGTGACCTGCGACCGGAACTCGGCCGACGCCTTGACTGTGGCCAGCATCAGCTCGCGCTCGACGGCTTCGCTCCCCGCGAGCTCCGTCACCTTCACGACGGGAATCAACTTGTTCAGCTGCTTCGTGATCTGCTCGATCGGAGCGGAGTCGCCGTCTACTACGACTGTCATCCGCGAGAAGCGCTCATCTTCGGTCGGGCTGACAGCGAGCGAGAAGATGTTGTACCCACGGCGCGAGAAAAGCCCGGCGACGCGAGCGAGCACGCCGAACTTGTTCTCCACGAGGATCGTGAGGATGTGGAAATTCCCCGACGTGTTCACTGCTGAACCGCTTCCGGACGATCGAACTCGGGGCCGAGGACGACGTCGTCATTCGACGAACCCGCTGCCACCATCGGATAGACCTTCTCCCGGTAGTCGACCCGGAAGTCGATCACGACAGGGCGGTCGTCGATCGAATTGGCCTTCTCGATCGTAGGGCCGACGTCTTCGGGTCTGTCGACCCGGAACGCCACGCAACCCATCGCCTCGGCCCACTTCACGTAGTCGGGCAGGTCGGGCGAGAGGTACACCTCGCTGTAGCGCTCCTCGTAGAAGAGCTCCTGCCACTGGCGCACCATGCCGAGATAGGCGTTGTTCAGGATCGCGATCTTCACCGGGATCCGTTCGGCCGACGCGGTCACGAGCTCCTGGGCTGTCATCTGGAAGCAGCCGTCCCCGTCAATCGCCCAGACCGTGCG
>JANYLB010000005.1 GCA_025363815.1 Actinomycetes bacterium | reverse complement strand
CATCGATAACCAGGTCAAGCACTACTCGTCGGGGATGGCGGCTCGTCTCGGCTTCGCGATCGCGGTGCACGTCGAACCGGAGATCCTCATCATCGACGAGGTGCTGGCGGTCGGCGACGAAGCGTTCCAGCGCAAGTGCCTCGATCGGATCAAGCAGTTCCAGCGCGACGGTCGGACGATTCTCCTCGTGACCCACGCCGCAGATCTCGTGCGCCAGATCTGTGACAGAGCAGCCGTTCTCGACCAGGGGCGGCTGGTCACGGTGGCACCACCCGGCGAGGCGGTCCTGGCGTTCCGCGACGCACTGATGAAGCGGGGGAGCGACGTTCCCGAGGAGTTCGACGACCTTTCGTGGCGAACCACCCACGCGGTGAAAATCGTGGGTGCGGATGTCGAGTACGCCACACCGGGAAGAGGCCACGCGGAACCCGACGAACGATGTTCCATCCTGCTTCGCTACAACGCCCCGGTATCGATCGACGACGTGGTCTTCGCGATCAATATTTTCGACCAGGCCGGCAATCTCCTGGTCGGAACCAACACCCGGCTGATGGAGGCGGAGATCGGCACGATCCACGGCGAGGGAACGGTCGCCTTCGAGATCGAACGGCTCCCCCTGATGGACGGCATCTACCCGGTGCACCTGGGAATCCACAGCTGGGACGGAGGAGTCTCGTACGACCATCGGGCCGAGAAAGACGTCATTGAGGTCCTGAGCCACGCGCAGACGCACGGAATTGTGTACTTCCCGATGGACGTCCGCGTCGAGCATCAGGCTCAATAGCTCGACGAGCGGGCCGGGGGCCGGACCGATTCGGGTACGGAGTGTCCGACGCGGATCGGCGATGATGGTGGCGGTGAAGACCCGCACGCTGATCATCCTCGCCATTATCACCGGCACCCTGATCGTCGTGGCCGGCGTGCTCCAGATCGTGCTGGGTCGGTATGTGCAGAACTGACAGGTCACGTGAGCGTGCGGTCCGGTTTCAACGGCTCCGCGGAGGGACGAGAATGAGCACCGTTACCCCTTCGAAAGCAGGTGGTCGTCGTGGCTGAGCAGTTCGACGTCGTGGTCCTCGGTGGCGGCCCCGGTGGGTATGCAGCGGCGCTCTACGGCGCGGCCGCGGGGTTGCACGTCGCGATGATCGAGGAGCAGCGCGTCGGCGGTACCTGCTTGCACCGTGGGTGCATCCCGGCGAAAGCGCTCCTGCAGACCGCGGAGGTCCTGCGGACCGTCGCCGGCGCGAAGGAGTTCGGCGTCGACGCCGGTCAGCCGACGCTCGACCTCGGCGCGAGCCAGGAACGCAAGCAGCAGGTCGTCGACCGGCTCACCAAGGGCCTCGAGTCACTGCTCAAGGGACGGAAGGTAACCGTCATCCCGGGGACCGGCACGATCATCGACGCCGCGGCTCGTCATGTTCGGGTCTCCGACGGCTCCGAGTTGAAGGCCAGCGCGCTGATCCTCGCGACGGGGTCGTCGCCGCGCAGCCTTGCCGGTCTCGATTTCGACGGGACCAACGTCCTCAGCTCCGACGACGTGCTCCAGCTGACCGAGGTCCCAAGGCGGGTCGCGGTGATCGGCGGCGGCGCGATCGGCTGCGAGTTCGCGTCGCTTCTCTCCGACATCGGCAGCGAGGTCACGCTCATCGAGGCGCTGCCCCGGCTGTTGCCCGGAGTCGATGCCGACGCGAGCAACGTCGTCGAGCGATCGTTCAAGCGTCGCGGGGTCAAGGTGCACACGAGCGCCAAGGTGCGGGGCGTAGAGCTGGGTGCCGGCGTAGGCGGCGAGCACACGGTGCGCTTCGAGACTGACGCCGGCGGCCTCCAGGCCGTCGTCGACAAGGTGATCGTGAGCGTCGGTCGTGCTCCGCGAACGGAGGGCGTCGGGATCGAGGGCTCCGGCATCGAGCTCGATCGTGACTACGTAGTCGTCGACGACCACATGCGCACGACCATGCCCGGAGTCTTCGCGGTCGGCGATGTCGTGGCTACGCCGGCACTCGCGCACGTCGCGTTCGCGGAGGCGATCGTCGCGATCCATACGATTCTCGGCGAGACCGCGACGCCGGTGGCCTACGACAAGGTGCCTTGGGGGATCTACTGCCACCCCGAGGTCGCCTTCTGCGGCCTGACCGAGGAAGAGGCGCGCAACCGCGGCTACGACGTGGTCACGAAGATCGCTCGCTACGCAGGAAACAGTCGGGCGATCATCATCGGTGAGCCCGACGGGCTTCTGAAGATAGTGTCCGAGCGCGACGGCCCGTTGCTCGGTGTGCACATCACCGGCCCATGGGCGACCGAGTTGCTCGCCGAGGGATACCTCGCGGTGAACTGGGAGGCGACCGCGGAGGATCTTGCCGGGCTCATCCACCCCCACCCGACGCTCGGTGAGACGTTCGGTGAGACGGCCATGGCTCTCACCGGTCGTTCGTTGCACGTCTGAGTAAACCGAGTTCGAGGAGTTCCGTTGGACGTCACGATGCCGCAGCTCGGTGAGACCGTCACCGAGGGGACGATCACGCGTTGGCTCAAGCAGGTGGGGGAGAGCGTCGAGATCGACGAGCCGCTCTTCGAGGTGTCGACCGACAAGGTCGACTCCGAGGTGCCCGCTTCGGTGGCCGGGGTACTGACCGAGATCCTCGTTCCCGAGGGCGAGACCGTCGACGTCGGCGTGCGCCTCGCGGTTCTCGGCGACGCCGTTGCCCCCCCCGGCAACACCGCGCTGCCAGTCGAAGCTGCGCCGCCTGTTGCCCCGGAACCAGCCCCGGAACCAGCCCCGGAACCAGCCGCGGAACCGGCTCCGGAACCGCCAGAACCGGCACCGCCCGCGGCACCCGCTCCTGAAGTGGCCCCGCTCGCCGCTGTCGCCGCGACCGGTGGCTACGGCGTCCTCGCGTCACCGATCGTGCGGCGCCTGGCATCCGACCGCGGGGTTGAACTCGGGTCCGTCCGTGGTTCCGGCAACGGCGGACGCATAACCCGCAACGATGTCCTGTCGGCACCCGCGACCCCCTCTGCGGGCACGTCCATTTCGCCGACCCCGAGTCAGAGCGCGCCGGTCGTCGGTGAGTCGCGCATTCGCGCGACTGGTGACGAGGTGATCCCGTTCGACAACATACGCAAGCGCACCGCCGAACACATGGTGCGGTCGAAGCAGACGAGCGCACATGTCTACACATCCGTCGAGGTCGACTTCGAAGGCGTCGAACGTGTCCGTCGTCAGCACGGCGCGGCGTGGAAGGAGCGCGAGGGCTTCTCGCTCACCTACCTGCCGTTCATCGCCCGCGCCTTCTCCGATGCGGTCGACGACTACCCGCTCGTGAATGCCAGCGTCGACGGTGATGCGCTCGTCGTGCACCACGACGTGAACCTCGGGGTCGCGGTCGATCTCGATCATCGCGGCCTGCTTGCCCCGGTGATCAAGCAGGTCGACGGCAAGCGGCTCCGGCTCATAGCGCGCGAGGTACACGACCTCGCCAACCGGGCTCGCAACAAGGGCCTCGGACCCGATGACGTGATCGGTGGCACGTTCACCATCACGAACATGGGTCCGTTCGGCACCTTGATGACGTTGCCGATCATCAACCAGCCCCAGGTCGCGATCCTCGCCACCGACGGCGTGCGTAAGCGGCCGGTCGTCGTCGAAGGACCCGACGGTGTTGACGCAATCGCGATCCATTCGGTCGGGGTGCTCGCGCTCGCGTGGGATCACCGCGCGTTCGACGGCGCATACGCTGCCGGCTTTCTCCACGCGATGCGCGAGGTGCTCGAGACACGAAATTGGGAAGCCGAGCTCGCGTGAGCACAGCGACGTTGCGGGTGCGCTGGTTGGGTCGCGTCAGGTACGCCGAGGCGCTTGATTTGCAGCGCGCCATGCACGAGCGCTCGGCCGACGACGCGCTGCTCCTCCTCGAGCACCCGCACGTGTACACCTTGGGTACGAGAGCCGATCCCACCCACGTGCTCGTCCCGCCGGAGACGGTCGGCGCCGAGCTCGTGCAGACCGACCGCGGCGGCGACGTGACCTACCACGGGCCCGGTCAGCTCGTCGGCTACCCGATCGTGTCGCTCGACGCCTGGCGTGGGGGTGCGTACGACGTCGTCGCCTACGTGCGTCGGCTCGAAGGCGTGCTCATGGAGGCCCTGGCCGAGCTGGGCGTCGAGGCGGAGCGCGATCCTGTGTACACCGGCGTCTGGGTCGGCGGCGCCAAGATCGCCGCCATCGGCGTGCGGGTCGCCCGGGGGAGGACCCGGCACGGCTTTGCGCTCAACGTAGATCCCGACCTCTCGATGTTCGATCACATAGTTCCGTGCGGGATCGCCGACCGCGGCGTCACCTCACTCGAAACCCTTGGTGCTGTTGTTGATATGCAGACGGTCGTCGACGCGATCGTCGGCGCCTTCACGCGCCACTTCCCGTACCGCCACGTCGAGCGCCAAGACGTCGTGTGGCGTCATTCGCCCAACGATCTTTCGGCGTTCACTCGCGCCGCTCCGGCCGCGGAAGGCGGCGAGACTCCGGCGCCGGGCACGCCCGTACGCCTGATGGGCCGGCTCGCCGAGGCGGGGGTCAACGCGGTCGCCGCGCCTGACTTCCGTCGCCCCTCGTGGATGAAGGTGAAGGCCAACCTCGGCCAGGGCTACCGCGAGACCCAGCGGCTGATGCGCTCCCTCGATCTCAACACGGTGTGCGAGGAGGCCGGCTGTCCGAACATCTACGAATGCTGGGCCGACCGCACTGCCACGTTCATGATCCTGGGGGATCGCTGCACCCGGGCCTGCGGCTTCTGCCTCGTCGATACCCGACATCCCGAGCCACTCGACCCGGCGGAACCTGGCCGGGTCGCCGACGCGGTGGCCAAGCTCGGCCTGGAGCTCGCGGTGATCACCTGCGTCGCTCGTGACGATCTCTCCGATGGCGGCGCGGCCGCCTTTGCCGAGACGATCCGCGCGGTGAACCACCGCTCGCCCGGAACCCGGGTAGAGGTGCTGATCTCCGACTGCCACGGCGACGCTCCGGCGCTCGAATCGATCTTCGCGGCGCGCCCCGACGTGCTGAACCACAATCTCGAGACCGTCGCCCGCTTGACGCGCGCGGTACGCCCGTCGGCGGGCTATGCGCGATCGTTGACCGTGCTCGCGCGGGCGAAGTCGGCAGGACTCGTCACCAAGTCGGGGATCATCCTCGGCATGGGCGAAACCGAGGCCGAAGTGCGTGGTGCCCTCGCCGATCTGCGCGGCGTCGGCGTCGACATCGTCACCATCGGTCAGTACCTGCGGCCTTCGGCTCGTCACCTCCCCGTGGCACGCTGGTGGCATCCCGAAGAGTTCGCCGCGATCGGCGCGTATGCGGAGTCTCTCGGGTTCGCGCACGTCGAGTCCGGACCGCTGGTGCGCTCGAGCTACCACGCGCGCCGAGGTTCGGAGGCTGCCGAGGAGGCTCGCCGAGGTTCCGACGCACCGGTGGCGGTGGGCTGAACCGTGGGCCGGATGCTCGACTCGATCACGCCGGAGATCTCGGCGTTCATCACAAGCCAGCACCTGTTCTTCGTTGCGACCGCGCCGAGTGGACCCGACGGGCGCGTGAACGTGTCGCCGAAGGGTCTCGACACGTTCGCGGTGATCGACGAGCACACGGTCGCCTGGCTCGACCTCACCGGTTCGGGGATCGAGACCGTCGCCCACCTGCGCGACAACGGTCGCATCACCCTGATGTTCTGCGCCTTCGATGCCAAGCCCAACATCGTTCGGCTCTACGGGTGCGCAGAGTTCCTCTCGGTCGACGATCCGGCCGCCGCACCGCTCGTGGCGCTCTTCCCGCGCCACGTCGGTGCCCGAACTGTCGTCCGGGTCACGGTGGAGCACGTCTCGACCTCGTGTGGGTACGCGGTCCCGCTCATGGACTTCGTCGGCGAGCGCCCGACGCTCGACGAGTGGGCCGAGCGTCGCGGCCCCGACGGGATCGCGACCTACCAGGCCGAGAAGAACGCCACGAGCATCGACGGTCTGCCCGGGCTCCCCGTGCGATGAGCGTGTACGCCGAACGGATCGCGCGTGTCCGCGAGCAGATGTCGGCCACCGGAGTCGACACGTTGTTGCTCTCGGTGGGAGCTGACCTCCCATACCTCACCGGCTACGAAGCGATGCCCTTGGAGCGGGTCACGATGCTCGTCGTGCCGCGCGACGGAGAAGCGACGCTCGTGGTCCCACGCCTCGAGGCGTCGCGCGTCGTCGAGCAGCCCGATGTGTTCACGGTGTCGGCCTGGGACGAGATCGATGATCCGCTCGAACGAATCGCGGGTCTGGTCGGGCGCGGCGCAGCGTCGATCGGAATCGGTGAGCGCACGTGGGCACGGTTCGTGCTGGGCCTGCAGGATGCTCTGCCGGGTGCGCGGTTCCGGAGTTCGACCGAGGTCACCGCGCCGCTGCGGATGCGCAAGGACGCCGCCGAGATCGAGCACCTCCAGGCCGCGGCCACGGCGGTCGACCGGATCGCTGCCGAGATGGGGGAGCGACCGTTCGGCGGCCGAACCGAAGCCGACGTGCACCGTGAGCTGGCGGACCGAATCATCGAGCACGGGCACCAGCGGGTGAACTTCGCCATCGTCGGGAGCGGACCGAACGGTGCCAGCCCACATCACGAAGCCAGTGAGCGGGTCATCGGCGACGGCGATGTGATCGTGTGCGACTTCGGCGGGACGATGGACGGCTACTGCTCCGACATCACCCGGGTCTTCGTGGTGGGTGAGCCGACGGCGGAGGTGCGAGACACCTATGCGGTCCTCCACGAAGCCCAGGAACGGGCGTTCCTGGCCGCGACCACCGGCACCCCGTGTGAGGCGGTCGACGCGGCGGCGCGGACCGTGATCGAGGCCGCCGGGTACGGAGAGCACTTCATTCACCGGACCGGTCATGGCATCGGGCTCGAGGAACACGAGGAGCCCTACATCGTTGCGGGGAACGATCGGCCACTCGTCTCCGGTTACGTGTTCAGCGTGGAACCGGGGATCTACTTTCCCGGCCGCTTCGGACTCCGCCTCGAAGACATCGTCGTCGCGACGGAAGCCGGCCCGCGTCGGTTGAACGAAGCCAGCCGCGAGCTCGCAGTGGTGGCGTAGGGCGGGCTTCCGGCGATGCGTCTCGAGATCTCGACCGTCATGCTCCAGTGGGCCGCGGGTGGCCTCGCGTTCGGTTGGGTCACCACCCGCCGCCGCGAGGTCGGTCTCGGATATGGGTGGCTGCTCCGTGGTGTGTACGCGTGCCTCGCCTGGCTGGCGCTCGCCGCGAGCGTCGCGGGTGGCGGAACCGGCACCGCGAATGCGGTCTTTCGGGTCGCGGCGGGCGCGACGGTTGCCGCCACTCTCTTCACGCTGGCCGTGTCGGTGGTGCATCGCCGCGCCGGAGTGCGGGGCCTCCGGGAACGCAAGGAGGCGGGGCGGGAGCGGGTCGCCGCGATGATCGGAAGCAGCGGGACCCCCGAGCCGTCGACCTCGGCGTCGCGCGAGTTCCCACCCGCCCTCGACCTGGTCGCGCCGGCGTGTGCGCTCATCGGAATAGTGGCGGCCGCATCGATCGACGGGGGCCCGTACGCGCTCACGTTGTTCCGACTCCTCGCCGGCGCGGCGTTGCTCGGCGCGTCGACCGACGCGATGTTGCTCGGCCACTGGTATCTCGTGCAGCCCGGTCTGAGCCGGGACCCGATCCGCGAGCTCGTCTGGGTCCTCGCGATCGCATGGCTCCTCGACGTGGTCGCTTACCTGATCCCCACCGGCGTCGTCTCGGTGTTCACCGGTTCGATCGACGACGGCTACGGCGGCCTGCTCGCCTGGATCTGGCTCGCGAGCGCGGTGACCACGATCGTGCTCGCCGGTGTCACCTGGCTCGCGCTGAAGGAGAAGTCGTACTCGGCCGTGATGGCCGCGACGGGCCTGCTCTACCTCGCTATCCTGATGGCGTTCGGCACCGATCTCGTAGCCCGCGCGTTGCTCGCGGGTTAGGAGATCGCCGTCGTGATGAGGCGGGGAGCGCTCAACGCATCTTTCCGAAGTCGATGAGCCAGGAGTTGCCGTGGCGGGTCGCGATCGCTCCCGCGGGGAGGCCGGCGATGACCTGTCGCGCCTGCTCCTCGGTGTACTGCTGCACGCCGGAGTAGACGCCGGTGTGCAGCACCGCGTAGCGGATGCCCAGGCGATGGATCGCAGCGATCGCATCCGGCGCGGGCAAGGTGTTGAGCGCGGCCGCGTTTTCCAGGTATCCCGTGGGCCACGAGCCCGAGTAGCCGTTGAACCGCGGGTGCCAGTCGATCGTGGAGTAGAGCATCCTCGGGGCTTCGACATAAGCCCATCCCAAACCTCCCTGGCGTTCGGCGTCCGTTACTGGGAGCTCGACAACCGCGCCGGCCGGTTTTCGTGTGAGCGCGTGGTACACCGCGAGGGTCGCCTGGTTGTCCGGCAGGTTCGTGTGGGTGAACGGCGCTGCGAACTCCAACAGCATGAACGCGCCGAGCGCGAAGGCGAGCACCGTCTTTATAGGGGGCCGCAGCCTGCTGGTTGCGCCGCCGAAACCGACGGCTGCAAGCACCGCGATGGCCAGAAGGCCCGGAACGGCCAGGCGTTGCGGCACCCGGATGCCTCCGAAGCCGGGCACGCTGTCGTGCAGGTACGTGAAGGGCATCGTGATGCCGTGTACCTCGGGCCCGAGCGCGACTACGCCGGCTATGCCCCCGGCAAGGAGCAACAACCAGAGAAAGATTCTGCGGCTCTCGATGGTGCCGTAAGAACCAGCGCGGCTGACCCCGCCAGGGGCTCGGCGTCGGACCACACTCAGTACCAATGTCGTGGCGCCGATCGCCGCGAGGATCGCCGCCGCGGCGCCCGGGAACAGGGTGTGCTCCCCTCGCCAGCTTTTCCCGCTGGCCCAGGAGTCGAGCCCGCGGTAGAGGATGCTCCCCTCCACAGGCGTCACCAGATCACCCGGCTTGAGTCCCGAGGCGAGGTCGAGTGGTCTCGTCAAGCCGAGCCGGTAGTAGCCCCAGAGGAAGGGGATCGCGAGAAGGCTCACTGCGCCGATGATCAGCAGTCCCGAGACGAACCCGGGGCCGGGCCGCAAGCGCCGCGCGCAGATGTATCCGACGATGATCACGCCGATGCAAACGACGTAGATCGCGAAGTAGTACAGCGCGCCCATCGCCATGGCGACGGTGATGGCGCCGAAGAGCAGCGCCGACGCGGTGGACCGCTGTTCGAGATACCGGAAGAGCAGCAGGAATGCGAGCGGGAAGAACCCTAGGAGCATCAACTGCGTGTGGCCGATGTGCTCGAGGGTGAACGCGCCGAACGTGAACGCCACTGCGGCGAGGATCGATGCGTCGGTGCGGCCGGTCAACCACCTGGCGAGTGAGTAGGTCGCTGCCAGTGAGAGAAAGAGCGCGCTCAGGAGCACGACGTTGAGCGCGAGTGCCCAGCTGCCCCCCAATGCCCGCACGAGCCCGAAGACTGGGAGCGCGACCACGAGGTTGTCGGCGTACGCGAGCGAGAGCGCGTGCGGCCAATAGATGTTCGCGTCGAATAGATGGAGCGGGTTCGTAGCGAGCGCGTGCCCCGTCCACGAGATGCTCCACGCGAGGAACACCGAGTCGCCGAGGTTCGGAAACGTCTCGGTCAGCGTGTGCGGACCCATACGAAGCATGAGCCCTAAAAGCCCCGCAAAGAGCAGGCTGAGCAGCACTCTCCTGCGGAGTGCGCGGGAAGGCTCGGGTGTCGATTCGGCGGTCTCCGCCGCGGATTCCCGCCGTGCTTCGAGTGTGGCCATCCCTGCGCCAAGTGTACTGACGGAGAAGGCGTTTCCGAGGACGCCCGGCCGGCGGGACTCGTACACTTTCTCAACTTCCTCCGACGCGAAGCCGATGAGATCCTCATGCCTGCTCAACCTCTCGCAATCCCGCGCCGTCTCGTCCTGGCTCTGCTGACGGCCGTCGCGGTGCTCGTTGCGCCGATGGTCGCGGTGGTGACCTCCATGCAGCCCGCAGGCGCGACCGGGAGCCCGATCATGGGCGCGAGCCGGTTGAACGCGTCCCAACTAACCGCCTGGTTCAACGCAAAGACTGGGAGCCCATATCGGGCGTCGGTGCCGATTGAGACGCTCGCCGGCTACTACCTGAGCGAGGGGGCGACCGCGGGTGTTCGCGGTGACGTCGCGTTCGAACAGTCCGTCCTCGAGACTGCGTGGTTCAGCTTCCCCGCCAACGGCTATATCAGGCCGACCGACAACAACTTCGCCGGCATCGGCGCGTACGGCGATGGCAGCAACGTGAAACGGTGGTCCACGGCACAGCTCGGCGTGCGGGGCCAGATGCAGCTGCTCCGTCGTTACGCCGACCCGAGCTCGAACCAGTTCAACATCGGGAGTCCTCCCGTGCCCGAGCTCTGGAGTAACCCGTCGAGCTACGACATCCCCGGTGGAACCCACGGTTGGGCACCGACATGGAACGACATGAGCGGTCGGTGGGCGAGCAGCCTCACCTACGCCACGGCGATCTTCGGGTGGTACAACAGTGCCCTAGTCTTCAACGGCTTCCCGCAGGAGATCCTCGCTACCGGGGCGACGCCGGTATGGGGTAACTGGGAACCGCTCGCGGGCAGCATCGTCGGCGGTCCCGACGTCGCGTCCTGGAGTGCCGGAAGGCTCGATGTCTTCGCGCGCGGAACCGACAACCAGCTGTGGCACCGCTTCTGGGCCGGCAGCAGTTGGAGCGGTTGGGAAGCGCTGGGCGGGGTACTCACTTCCGACCCCACCGCCGTGTCGCGCGGCCCCGGGATAGTCGACGTGTTCGTACGTGGTGCCGATGGACAGTTGTGGCAGAAGTCGTTCGGCTCCGCCGGTTGGTCCGAGTGGTCTGGCTTGGGGGGTTCGCTCGTCGGAGCCCCCGATGCGTCGTCAGGTGACGTCAACCGTGTCGATGTGTTCGCCCGAGGAGCCGGAGACGCGCTGATCCATACCTACTGGAACGGTTCGGCCTGGGTCGCATGGGAAACTCTTCCCGGTCCACTCACGTCTGACCCATCGACGGTTGCTTCGCTCGGGGGTTATATCGACGTGTTCGGTCGCGCCACCGGGAACCAGCTGGAGCGCAAGACATGGGACGGGGCCTCCTGGTCGTCATGGAGCATCCTTGACGGGGTTCTGGCGTCGGGGCCTGACAGCAGCTCGTGGGCCGGGGGCCGGCTCGACGCGTTCGTCGCCGGCACCAACGGTGAGCTCTGGGAATCGAACTGGCAGGGACTCACGCGTTCTCAGTGGCTGCCACTCGGTGGCATCCTCACGTCTGACCCGGGTGCGGTCTCCTGGGGTCCGGGACGGATCGATGTCTTCGCCCGCGGCTCCGACGGCCAGCTCTGGCACGTACCGTTCCAGTAGCGCGGGCGTGATGAGCGACGAAGCCCAACGGCTCCGATCGTGCGTAGCCGTGCAGAGACCAGGTCTCCTCTAGGTTTTTCGGACGCGTTTGCGAGCTGTGGCTGGCGACCGCGTTCCCGTTGCCACACGCGCGCGTCTTCGGCGATCTGCGGATGCAGCCTGGCCGATCGCGAGGCTCGACGCTGCTACCGAAGTTGCGATCGCGAGGATCCCCAAGAGGGTGGGCCCTCCTCGGAACCAGAAGAGCGGAAACGGCTTTCCCTCATCGAGGTCACCGAGGTTTACGAGGATCGGGGTGTCCTCCAGCTGGTTGAACGAATCGTCGATGCGCCTGTCGATCACGGCTCTGAGTTCGGTCTGCGAGACGCCGGTCGGGTCGCCCACCTCCGACCAATACTGGGTGTACGGCACCCAGACCGACGCGATGACCACTACGGCGCTCAGCACTCCGAGCGTTGCGACAATGGATCGCGCCACGGTTCGCTCGTAGCGCCGTGGCCACCTGGGGATCTCCTCCCAGAGCGCGCCGAGCGGAATGACGAGAAGCGCGCACCAGGGGAGGAGGAAGCGAGGCCCCCATGCGACGCTCCCGTCGGGAAACGACCACTTCGCATAGGTCACAACCCGGAGGACGACGAGTCCGGCGACGAGCGCTGCGACCCGACGCTCCCGTCTCCACAGGAACGCGAAGCCCGGGAGCGCGACGAGCAGTATTGGGTTGTACCAGAAGAACCCTTTTCCGGTGCTCCAAAGCTGTCGCTGAAGACCGTCCAGCAAACGGGTAGTCGAAGCTCGCCCCGCCGTAAGAGAAGACGAAGACGGAACCGGTCCGGAGCGTGTTGTAGTAGGCGACCCAAACCATCGAGAGAGCGATCGGCGCTCCGATCGCCGGTGTCCACGATCGCAAGGATTGTTGCAAACGCTCCCAGGAGACGAAAAGGGGGATCGCAGCGAGAGCGGCTCCGACGAGCAGGATGGAGTCGGGGCGGAACAGGATCGACCACGCGGTGGCGAACCCGACCAACCACGGCCCCGATCGCCGCCCAGCGCGCCACCGGATCAAACCGAGCACGATCGCGACCGTCCCGAGCGTAACCGCAGGCTCCGAGAAGAGCTCGGTGCTGTAAACCGGAGCCATGGTCAGTAGGCCGAACACCAACGCCGTACCGACCGCGGTGCTTCGTCTCCAGTTTAGGTCGATGATGATCCTGGCAACGACAGCTCCGGTCCCCGCGAGGACGACTGGATTGACGGTGGTCAACCATTGCGCGCCGTTCTCCTTCACGACCGACTGGAGCGCCCAGAGCGGCGCCATGAGCAGGCTGATCCCGATGCCGTACGGTGACCATTCCCGCGCTACGGAGGGCTGTGTGCTGCTGCCGAACGCGACGCCGTAGCCCTGCAGGCGTCCGTGCTGCCAGAGGTCCTGCGCGACTCCCGCCACGACACGCCCGTCCCAGCTGACGAACTCAGCACGCTGGATCGCGATGTAGAACGCCAACAGAGAAAGCGCCACCAGCGCCACGACCGATCGGTCGAGGCTCTGATCGCGCCGCGTTGCTTGCGGGCGCTCGGTTCGGGGCTCTCGGCGGACGCTCACAGATCAAGCGGTCAAGGCTTCGTCAGTCGCTGTCCTGGCTAGCCGCTGGGCCTCGTCTGACATCTGGTCCAGTTTCTACCAGTGTCGGCCCACTCGGCGCGGGACCTCGCGGCGCCTCAGACGACCAGCTTCCCGATCCCTCGACGACTGGCGCGCGTTCACGCAGTGGCTCCCACCACGCCCGGTTCTGCGCGTACCAGCGGATGGTCTCCTGTATCCCTGCTATCGGGTCTATCTGCGGCTCCCAGCCGAGCTCACGACGGATCTTTGACCAGTCGAGGAGGTAACGCCGGTCGTGGCCGGGGCGGTCGGCGACGATCTTGATGAGCGAGGCAGGCTTGTCGAGCTCGTCGAGCACGAGGGCGGTGATCTGCTTCACCGAGAGCTCTACGCCGGTACCGACGTGGTAGGTCTCGCCGACGACACCCCGATCGAGGATCAGATCGATCGCGTCGGCGTGGTCGAGCGCGTGGATCCATTCCCGCCGGTTGTCGGACGACTCGTAGACGGGAAGCGGCTGGTCGTCCATCGCGAGCGCGGTGAAGAGAGGGAGCACCTTCTCGGGGAACTGGTACGGGCCGAAGTTGTTCGCGCAGTTCGTGATCGTGATCGGGAGATCCCAGGTCTCGTGGTAGCAGCGCACCACGTGATCGCCGCCCGCCTTCGACGCGTTGTACGGCGTGCGCGGCCGATACGGGGAGTCCTCGGTGAAGATCGCGTCCGGGTCGTCGAGCGCAAGATCGCCGTACACCTCGCACGTCGACACATGATGGAAACGGGCTACGCCGGCGCGTCTTGCTGCCTCGCAGAGCCCCTGTGTTCCGAGCACGTTGGTGCGGAAGAAGCGTGCAGGATCGATGACGGCAAGGCTGTTGTGCGATTCGGCGGCGAAGTTCACCACCGTGTCGATACGGTGCTCACGCAACAGCGTTTCGACGGTGTCGGTGTCACCGATGTCGCCCTGAACGAAGGTGATCTGGTCTTCGATGTCGGCGAGATTCGGCCGGTTGCCGGCGTACGTCAGGAGATCGAAGGCCACGACGTGATCGCCGGGGTGCTTGGCCATCCGGTTTCGCACGTAGTTCGAACCGATGAAGCCGGCCGCGCCGGTTACGAAGAGGCGCATGGGTGCTTCCTCAGGTACGGAGGCCCCAGTAGGGGCGGAAGTTGGGATCGAGATTTGCACGGCGAGGGTTCTTCTTGTCGCGATCCGACAGGATCGGGTTCTGGATCCCCCAGTCGCCCGCGATCTGCGGGTCGTCCCAGGCGACTCCCAGCTCATCGGCCGGGTTGTAGTAGCCGTCGACGAGGTAGGTGATCGTCATGTCGGTGATGGCGGCGAAGCCGTGGGCGACACCGGGTGGAATGAAGATCCCCCGATGGTCGTGGCTTCCGTCGTCGCGCGCACCGAGATCGATCGTGAGCGTCGCGCCGTCGGTGGGGGAGCCGGCCCGGAGGTCGTGGAGCATCACCCGGCAGCGACCGTGAGGGACGTACCAGTAGTCGGCCTGGTGCAGGTGGTAGTGCAGGCCGACGATGGAGCCGGCTTGGCGGTCACCGCGGTTGCCCTGGACCATCTCGCGCCCCTGCGGGAACCACTCGCGCCGGTAGGTCTCGATGAAGAATCCTCGTGCGTCGCCGTGCATGGCGGGCTCGACGACGGAGATCCCGGCGATGACGTCGGATTCAGTCACAGTCGCCATCAGGCGATCTCCACCATCGAGTGATCGCCGAGCATCAGACGGACGGCGTGGGGTCGGGTGTCGGAGCGCGTGACCTCGACGTGGCGGCCGACCAACGAGTCGGTGAGCCGGTCGATGCCGACGATCCGGCTCTCGTTGAGCACCACCGAGTGGTCGAGCTCGGAATCGATGATCTCGCAGTCGGCCGCAATCGAGGTGAACGGGCCCACGTAGCTGTTCACGACGCGAGTGCGCTCACCGATGACCACCGGGCCTCGTACGCGTGAGTTGACTACCTCGGCGCCGGGAGCGATGACGACGCGGCCCTGAATGTCGGAGGCTTCGTCGACCTCTCCGTCGTTGCGGGTCTCGATCGTCTCGAGCACGAGACGGTTGCACTCGAGGAGCGGGTCCTTCTTGCCGGTGTCGATCCACCAACCGTGGAGCACCTCGTGGCGGACGTGCCGACCGTTGGTGATCAGCCACTGTATCGCGTCGGTGATCTCGAGCTCGCCCCGATCCGACGGCGCAATCGAGGCGACCGCTTCGTGGATGCTCGGATCAAACAGGTAGATGCCGACGAGGGCGAGATCCGACGGCGGGTTCTCCGGCTTCTCGACCAGCTCGAGCACCTCGCCCGCCTCGTTCACCGCCGCGACCCCGAACTGGCGGGGATCGTCGACGTGCGCGAGCAGGATCTGGGCTGCAGGGATGTCGTCGCCGCCTTCCGCTCGGGCCGACGCGAACTGCTCGACGAACTCGGTGAGCCCCTGCTGCAGCATGTTGTCGCCGAGGTACATGACGAAGTCGTCGTCGCCGAGGAAGTCGCGGGCTATGAGGACGCAGTGGGCGAGACCCAACGGCGCGGCCTGGGGTATGTATGTGACATCGGCACCGAAGCGGGAGCCGTCACCGACGGCCTCGCGGATCTCGTCGCCGGTGTCGCCGATGATGATCCCGATCTCGAGGATCCCTGCGGCCACCATGTCTTCGATCCCGTAGAACAGGATCGGCTTGTTGGCGATGGGCACCAGCTGCTTGGCACTGGTGTGGGTAATCGGGCGCAGTCGGGTGCCCGCACCCCCTGACAAGATCAGCCCCTTCATCGAGCGGCCACGTTAGGCGATCGGCTGCCCAGGCCCCGATGTTCGAGAGCCGCGCCGCCGGCCGATACCATTTGCAAGGTGTCGCACCGGTCCGTCCGCTTTCTGGCACCACTGATCGCGGTCACGGTAGCGCTTGGCGTGGGAAATGTGCCGGGTGCGTTCGCGGCTGCCGCGACGCCCAAGGAATGGGACGCGCGCATCGCGCCCATCGCCAAGGCGGCCCAGAGGATCCGCGGACTGAAGTTCGAGCATCCCGTGCCGGTGCGTTTCCTGACCGAGACGGCGTTCCGTAAGCAAGTGACGAGTGATCGCAACAAGCTGACGAAGAAGGACAAGCGCGAGATCAAGACGGTCACGGAGACGCTCCGTGCGTTCGGGCTCCTGCCGGGCAACGTTGACCTCTTCGACGCGGTGAACACAGCGAAGGGTGAAGGTGTCCTCGCGTACTACAGCCCCGAGGATCACGAGGTCGTGGTGCGGGGCAAGGGTCCGATCGATGCGCCCACCCGCGCCACGCTGGCGCACGAGCTGACGCACGTGTTGCAGGACCAGCATTTCGACCTCCCGAAGATCGAACGCGAGGATGCGAAGGAGCATCCGGATTCCGGCGCGTTGAAGGCGCTGATCGAGGGCGACGCGAACTGGGTGGAGGACAAGTACGTCGGCGAGATGAACGGCGCCGACCGAAAGGCGTACATCGACTCGATCACCGCGTCCGGGTCGGCTTCGTCGGGGCATGTACCGGGGATCGTGCAGTTCATCCTCGGTGCGCCGTACGAGCTCGGGCCGTCGATGATCGCCGCGCTCCGGGCGACCGGCGGGCGGGCAGCGGTCGACAACGCGTTCCGCGCGCCACCGACGAACGAAGCGCAGATGCTCGACCCGGCGAAGCTCGTGCTGAACACCACCGCTCGAACCGTCGCCGCGCCGAAGGTCAACGCAGGCGAGCGCCGGATCGGCAGGAGCGAGGAGTTCGGCGCGCTCGGTCTCTACATCATGCTGGCGAGTCGCATCCCCGCGGCCGACGCGTTCGCAGCCGCGGAGGGATGGGCCGGTGACCGCCAGATCGCGCTGCACAAGCAGGCCAAGACGTGCGCCCGGGTCGCGTTCGAGGGTCGAACTCCGGCCGACACCACGAGGATTCGCACCGCCCTCGACGCGTGGGCGGCGGCGATGCCGGCTGGAACCGCCTCGACGCGGTCGCGCGGCGACGGGGTCGACCTAACGTCGTGCGATCCGGGCACCGGCGTCTCCGGTCCGAGCGAGGAGAAGCTGACCCAGGCGCAGATTCTCCTGAGCGAGAGGAACGGGTCGCTGGTCGAGGCGTTGCAGCAGAAGGCAACCCCGCGGCTGGCCACCTGCTTCGCGAACGGCCTCGCGACCGAGCCGCTCTTCACCGAGCTGATCGTGCAGGGCAACACCGGCTTCTCGCAGCTCGATCCCGCGTCGCAGGGGCGGCTCCGCGACCTGGCGACGGCTGTTGCGACTCGGTGCCGCAGCGCGACCGGCTGATCATGGATCGCGCGGCTCAGGCGATGAAGTACTTGGCCTCGGGGTGGGGGACGACGATGGCAGCGGTGGTCTGCTCGGGATCGAACATGAACTCCTCGGTGAGGGTCACCCCGATCCGTTCGGGCTCGAGCAGGTCGATGAGCTTCGCCTGGTCCTCGAGGTCGGGACACGCGGGGTAGCCCCACGAGTATCTCGACCCCCGGTATTTCTGTCGGAACAGACCCGCCACCGTCGGGCCGTCTTCGCCGACGAAGCCCCACTCGTCGCGCATGCGCAGGTGCCAGAGCTCCATCAACGCCTCGGTCGTCTCGATGGAGAGGCCGTGGGCTAGGAGATATTCCTGGTAGCGGTCCTCTCCGAACAACTCGCGCTCGTGCACGGTCGCGTCCTGACCCATCGTCACGACGGTGAACCCGGCGTAGTCGGCTTCACCCGATCCGACCGGCCGGAAGAAGTCGGGTATCGAGAGGAGCCGGTCCTTCTGCTGGCGCGGGAAGTTGAAGCGCACCCGTTCCTCGCGTCGGTCGTCGTCGCGCCAGACGACCAGGTCGTCGCCGTCGGCATTCACCGGGAAGTAGCCCCACACGACTGCGGGCACCAACCAGTTGCCGGACTTCGCTTTGGCGAGCTCCTCGGCGAGGGTGTGGCGTAGACGCTCCTTGAAGGCGCTGTCGTCTTCGCTCATGGTCTTGTCTGGTCGGAACTGCCATTGGTTGCGGAACAACGCGGTCTCGTTGAGATATCCGACGATCTCGTCGAGAGAAATCCCCTTGGCCACCCGTGATCCTAGGAACGGCGGCGTGAAGACGGGCGCGTCCAGTGCGACATCGGACCGGGCCGGGATGTCGACTGGTGCGCCCTTCTCGCGTTCCGACTTGCGCGGCGGGAGGTCACGCCCGCCGGCCTCGCGTCCGAACTCTGGAGCGAGGGTGCCGGCACGCTTGCCGTTCATGAGGGCATCCATCGTGTAGAGACCTTCGAACGCGTCCTTGCCGTAGAACAGGCGTCCGTCGTAGACCTCGCGCAGGTCGCGTTCGACGTAGTTACGGGTCAGGGCCGCGCCGCCGAGGATCACGGGGGTCTCGGCCAAGCCGAGCTCGTTCAGTGCCTGGAGGTTCTCGCGCATGATGAGCGTGCTCTTCACGAGGAGTCCGCTCATGCCGATCGCGTCGGCGTTCACCTCTTTGGCCTTGTCGACGAACACCTGGAGCGGCGCCTTGATCCCGATGTTGTGGACCTCGTAGCCGTTGTTGGTGAGGATGATGTCGACGAGGTTCTTGCCGATGTCGTGAACGTCGCCCTTCACCGTGCCGATGACGAGGATTCCCTTGCCGCCGTCATCGAGCTTCTCCATGTGCGGCTCCAAGTACGCGACCGCAGCCTTCATCGTCTCGGCACTCTGGAGCACGAATGGGAGCTGCATCTCACCGCGGCCGAACAGCTCGCCGACCACCTTCATGCCTTCGAGCAGCACGTCGTTCACGATCGAGAGGGCCGGTCGCGTTGTCAGCTGTCGGTCGAGGTCGGCCTCTAGCCCATCGCGGTCGCCGTCGATGATGCGGTGCTTGAGAAGCTCTTCGACGCTCCAGTCGGAGCGGTCTTCTTCTTCGAGCGCGCTCGCGTCGACGTCTTCGAACAGCTCGAGCAGCACATGGAGCGGGTCGTAGTCATCGCGGCGACGGTCATAGATCAGATCGAGGGTGACCTCACGGATGTGGTCGTCGATCTTGTGCATCGGCATGATGCGTGCCGCGTGCACGATCGCAGCGTCGAGGCCGGCTTCCCGGCACTCGTGGAGGAACACGCTGTTGAGCACGTGACGCAGCGCAGGCTTGAGCCCGAAGCTCACGTTCGACAAGCCGAGAACCGTCGACGCGCCAGGGAGCTCGGCTTTGATCCGCCGAATGGCGTCGAGCGTCTCGATCCCGTCGCGCCGCAGGTCTTCCGAACCGGCGCCGAGGGGGAACGTGAGTGCATCGAAGATCAGGTCGGTGGGGTCCATGCCGTACCGCTCGATGGCGGTGTCGTAGATCCGCTTGCACACACGGAGCTTCCAGTCGGCATCGCGGGCCTGGCCCTCTTCGTCGATGGCGAGACATATCACCGCGGCGCCGTACTCGCGTGCCAACGAGAACACCCGGTCGAACCGCGAGCCTTCGGCTTCACCGTCTTCCAGGTTGGCGGAGTTCAGAATCGCCTTGCCCCCGGAGTGCTGTAGGCCGGCCTCGACCACGAGCGGCTCGGTGGAGTCGAACACCAGCGGCAGCGCGGCCTGGGTGGCGAACCGGCCGGCGATCTCGTCCATGTCGGCGACGCCGTCGCGCCCGACGTAGTCGACGCACACATCGAGCACGTGTGCGCCTTCTTTGATCTGTTCACGCGCCGTCGCCACGCAGGTGTCCCAGTCGGCGTCGAGCATCGCATCGCGGAACTTCTTCGATCCGTTGGCGTTGGTGCGCTCGCCGATCGCGAGGTACGCAAGCTCTTGGTGGAAGGGAACGTGGCTGTAAACCGATGAGCACCCCGGCTCGAACTCGGGCGCGCGCGGCGCGGCGGTGCGACCGGCGCCGAGCCGCTCGACAACCGCGCGCAGATGCGCGGGGGTGGTACCGCAGCAGCCGCCGACGATGTTGA
>JANYLB010000015.1 GCA_025363815.1 Actinomycetes bacterium | reverse complement strand
GTTACCCCCAGCCGATCGCCTTGCTCGCGCGCCTCGGTGTGCACCGCGACCACGAAGGCCACGGGCTCGGCGCCGCGCTGATGCAGGACGTGTTCACGCGCCTCGTCGCGCTGTCCGATGACATCGGCTGTCGGGGTCTGGTGGTCCATTGCGAGTCGGCCGAGGCGCGCGGCTTCTACCTCCACCTCGTCCCAGAGTTCGAGCCGAGCCCGACTGACGATCTGCATCTCGTGCTGCTGATGAAGGACATCCGGCAGACCCTTCGAGCGTGACGAGCGGCGGGCGGACTTCCCAGACTCGCCGACCAGCACTTCCGTGAAACGCCCTGGTCAGCGATTTGTCGGGATCGATTTCCCAAGCTGAGAACGCGAGTTCGATTCTCGTCACCCGCTCAGGTACAGCGGCGAAGGTCGCCCGGCGAAACCGAGTCGCCAGGGCCTTGTTGTGGCTTCATCTCGGTCGCTGTCATCGCGCGTCCATCGCGCGAGAACCCGCGTATCGCGCCTTCGGGAGAGTTGCAGGCTCGTCCGGCCCAAGGCCAACCCGATTTGTGAGTTGCCACACCCCGAGCGTCCACACTCAGCTCGACGGAGTCGGGACGTCCGACCGACGCGTCGATGGTTCGGACCGACACATCCTTGCCTCGAGCCGAGGGGTCGATCTTGTGCACGACCGCAAGGACATGGGTCGCGGCCGCCTCGGTCACCCGCCCGGAAAGTTCGGCTGGGACCGTGAGGAGCACGCGCAGCCGACCGTTACGTCGGGTCACCTCGACACCGGCCGAATCGGCTTCATGGTGTCCGTGTCGGGCCAATACCTCGCGGAGCCGTTCGGACCCGACGCGAGAGTGGTGCGGCAGCGGTGCAGCTGCCGCGCGTTGGCAGGCCCTCACGACGTCGCCGCCGGCTGGCACTGTCGCCGTAGCCCATGGCTGATAGGGATTCCCCTCGGTCGCGCCGGCGACAACCAGCGGGACGCGCGCGCGGATCGCGCAGGCCACGCCGTCTTCCAGCTCGCCCGTCGTCGTCCGCTCCTCGCTTCGAACCGTCAACACCACGTCGACGGGGCCGGACACAAGTGGACAGTCAGACGGCGCGTCGATGGCCTTGCAGGGAAACCCCGGATGGTCGGAATCGTGACATCGGTCGATCACGTGCGACGCTGCTTCAAGTACGGCGACTGCTCCTTCGGCGGCGCCCGGTTCTGCTTCGAGCACGAGCACCCGCATAGCTGCTTCTCCCCGTTCGGCGATCTCTTCGCAGCATCGCGACCTTCTCGCCGACGCACCAGGGGATTTCGTCCCTTGTCCGGCGGTGTCAAGGATCGGAGAAGGTCAGAGGTAGTCGTGGTGGAGCATGTCGTTCGTCGCGAACCAGCCCGGGATCGCCGGGATGTAGTTCGCGACGAGCTGATTCGCCAGCACGGCGGCGACCGCCACCTCGGTCGAGACACCAAAAGCGGTGAGCGCGCCCGACATCCCCACGGTCGACACCGCCGTGTTCCCTCCCGGGATCGGCACCAGCGAGGCGATGGTCCCGATGAAGATGTTGAGGGCGAGCAGCGTGAAGAAGTTGATCGATCCACCGAAGGCCATGATGCAAAAGGCCATCACCGCCCCGTACATCAGCGCGTTGACCGCGTTGCCCCCGAGCAGCAGCGCTACCCGCTTCGGTGAACGCGTAGCGGCCCAGATCGTCGTCGTCGCGCTCTTGATCTGCGGGAGAACAATCCGGCGGATTCGCGGGATCCCGAACACCAACCCTGCGACGACCCCGAGGACGAGGATCGCAAGCAGGACGAACGACACAATGCCTGCCACCGGGATGCTCTGCGCTCGGAAGGTGTCGGGTGAGAGCGCGATCGCGAATGCGAGCAACACCGTGCTGGCGATGATGTTGCCGACGTTGATGAGCAGACCCCCCGACGCGACAGCGGAGGCGAGATCCACCCCCTGCTTCTGGAGGAACCGAATCTGGGCAGCCATACCACCGACCGCCGGGATGGCCAGATTCGAGAACGACATCGAGAGTTGGAGCTCGCTCGTGCGCCAGAGCGGCAACGGGATCGGGACGGTGCCCATCAACGCGATTGCAGTCGCGCAGTTGGTGGCGAATGCCATCACCATCGCGAGGGCGAGCCACCAGGGATTCGCACTCGTAACGGTTTCCCAGAGCGTTTGGGGATTGCCGACCTGTGAGAACAACACGCTGATCGCGAAGAGCGTGCCCACGGCCATCATCAGGTTCGTGCCGCTCACGCGGTGCAACTGCTGAAGGGGAGGTGGCTGGGTCTGTGTCGCCGTCGCCGCGGCGGTCCGCAGGTCACTGATCTTCTTGTGAAAGGCCTTGCGGGCCCGCGGGTCGTTCGGTCGAAGGTCGCTGCTCAGGGCCCCCGGCTGCAACACCGGCAGCGAGTCGATGATCGCCTCGGCACCGAGGGCCCTCAGCGCCGCCGCGATGGAACGTTCGTCTCCGACGATCTCCGACGTGCTGAAAAGGAGCTCCGCGACATCGGCGCTCCGCTCGAGTGCGGAGGCCCGGCCGGTCGCCGCCTCGAACCCAGTGATAGCCACGCCGGCGGCAGTCACGACGACCCGTCGGGTATTGAGCACGCCGTGAGCGACATGCGCGGCACGCAGGGCGCCGACCTGACGCCAGAGATCGTCGAGCAGCGCGTCGGTGACCGCGGCGGGGTCGGCGTTGGCGAGCAGCGATCCCTCGAGCGGGCGGCTGACCAAAAGCGCGGCTCCCGGCCCTGCCGTACCGGCCACTACCACCGAAGGGACGAGCACCCCGGCGCGCTCCGCGAGCAGCACGACGTAAGCCTCGTGCTCCACTTCACCGAGCCGGGTGAGGTGCACATTCGGGCCGCCGTCCTTGTAGACGACCAACCGCCAGAACTTGGCGAGGAGCTGCGCGTCGGCCTCGTCGCGCCCGAGCACTCTGACCAAGAGCGGGCCGACATCGTCGTTGCCTTCCATCATCGTCCCGTTGCGAGGCTGAAGATCCGCGAGATGGACATCGGGCGACCCAAGCCCGAGCTCCTCGAGCGCGCCGACGACCTGCGCGCTCGTCGGTCGGCCGCCGGGAGATCCGAACGCGAGGTGCACCAGCGACGCGATTCCCCACCCGAGCATGAGGGCTGCGAATGCGGCGTCTGGAAGGCCGGTGCCTAGGTACAACGACGCCAACGCCAGCAGGAGCACAAGGATCTGACCGATCCTCCTGACCGGGCGGGTGAGATACGGGGCTGCCACAGAGATGACAGCAGAGATCACCGCTAGGCGCACCACGGGAAAGCCGGGAGTCGACTCACCGAAGCGGGTCACGATATTGAGGGAATGGATCACGCTTGAGTCGGTGATGGCGAGCGTGCCGATGAAGCGCGCCACCACCCAAGCGGCAGCACCCGCGATCAAGAGGTCGCGAGCGAGCCGCCATCGACGGGCGAAGAGTGCGGCTAGGACGATCAAACACAGGGCCCACAGCGCCCCGAAGCGGTAGAGAAGCGCGAAGAACGTCTCGAGCTGGTCTGGAAGCCCGTTGACCAGCTTGAAGAGGTTCCCTTCGCCACTCGTCGGGTTACCCTGGCGGAAGATCGCGAAAACGAGCGCGCCTACGGTGGCGAGCAGCCGCACCCCGTCGATGGTGCGGCGACGATACGGAAGCTCTGAGGCCGGCCCGAACGCTTTGCCGCGCCACGCGGAAACGCGTTCATGCAGCTGCGTTCCGGCTGGCGCGCCATCGTTCGCCGTCTTCGTCATCTCCCCGCGTCCTATCTGATCCCGCCGCCCGCTCCGCGCATCGTAGGGGTTCGACGTGGCGCGACCCGCCACCGGGTACAGGTTCTGGTTCCAGGGAATTCTCAGAGATCCCAGCCGGGTGGTTCAGACCGTCCGATACCGTGGCATCGGTGATGCGCAACCCATTCGGACCTCGGAACGACGGCAAACTTCTTTACCCTCGTGGCAGGAACCCGGTCGTCGAAGGCGTACGACGCCTGCATCTCGGCGATCAGGTCCGGCTCATAGGCCATCTGATGAAATGGATCCTGCTCGGCTCGCTCGTCGGGCTCCTTGCCGGCGCCTCGGGCGCGGCGTTCCTGGCTGCACTCGACTGGGCGGCCGACACCCGCGAGACCAATGCCTGGCTCATCGCGTTGCTGCCGATCGGCGGGCTCGCGATCGGCCTCGCTTACCACTACGGCGGCGGGCGGAGCTCCGAGGGGAACAACCTCATCATCGACGAGATCCACGAACCCAGGGCTTGGGTACCGAAACGGATGGCACCGCTCGTCTTCGTCGGCACCGTCGTGACCCAGCTCACCGGAGGTTCCGCAGGCCGGGAGGGCGCGGCGATCCAGATGAGCGGGAGCCTCACCGACGGCGCGGCGCGTCTTCTGCGGCTCGATCCCGCGGACCGGAGGACGTTGTTGATCGCCGCGATCGCCGGAGGTTTCGGGGCCGTGTTCGGCGTACCGCTCGCGGGTGCGGTATTCGCGCTCGAGGTCCAAACCGTCGGTCGCATGCACTACGAGGCGCTGGTACCTAGTCTCACAGCTTCGGTTGTCGGCGCACTGGTCGTCAGCGGGTTGGGCATCGCCCACACACCGACTCCGCAGATCGGCCCGGTCTCGCTCTCTGCCGATCTGCTGGCCAAGGTGGTGTTGGCAGGACTGCTCTTCGGGCTAGCCGGCGCGCTCTTCATCGAGCTCACTCACGCATGCAAGCGAGCATTCCGCGCACTCATACCGTGGCCGCCGGGCCGACCGGTTCTCGGTGGTCTGCTGATCATCGCGATGACCCTCGCCGTCGGCAATCAGGCATACAACGGACTCTCACTCGGACTCATCCACGCTTCGCTCTTCGGCGGCGACGTGAGCGGTTGGGCGTGGCTTATCAAGATCCTCTTCACCGCCGTCACGCTCGGCGCGCTCTTCCAGGGTGGCGAGGTCACCCCGCTCTTCGTCATCGGCGCAACCCTCGGCGCCGCGCTCGCCCTGCCGCTCGGAGTCCCGGTGGCGTTTCTCGCGGCATTGGGC
Organism: Actinomycetes bacterium; assembly: GCA_025363815.1. Taxonomy (GTDB): domain Bacteria; phylum Actinomycetota; class Acidimicrobiia; order IMCC26256; family JANYLB01; genus JANYLB01. Next base: position 20,383 of record JANYLB010000015.1, on the reverse strand, counting down.
TACGTCGCGGTCTTCGCCGGCGCTTCCAACACACCGCTGGCCTGCACCATCATGGGAGCAGAGCTTTTCGGTGCCGGCGCAATCCCGTACTTCGCGACCGCGTGCGTGCTCTCGTACGTCTTCTCGTCGCACCGCGGCATCTACGTCTCGCAACGGGTCGCCATCACCAAGGACGGCCGGCAGCTCGACGAGATCGTCGCGCTGAGCGACGCGCCGCGAACGTCACGCAACCTCTTTACTCGTCGGCGCAACCCTCAGTAGCTCGACCGGGACCCCAAGCTGTTCAGGTGATCGCGTCGAATACCAGGGCGTGCAGCACCGCAGTGAGCGATAGGCCGTCGAGCATCGCGCCATCGCGGATCAGCTCGCGGAGACGCTCCACATCGACCCACTCGACGCGCTCGGCCTCGCTACGGTCCACCGGTTCGCCGACGTGGACCGCGCCCGCGGCAAGGAAGATGTTGAAGACCTGATCCGAAATCCCGTTCGTCGGCTGATAACGAATCAACGGACGCAGCGGGCCGGGCCGCCACCCGGTTTCCTCCAACGTTTCGCGCGCGGCGGCGGTTTCGGGAGTCTCACCGGGGTCGATCCGGCCGGCAGGGATCTCCCATCCCCATGTATCCGTGATGAATCGGTGGCGCCACAACAGGAGCACTCCACGTTCAGGATCGTGCACCACCGTTCCCGCGGCGTGGTTCGGCATGCGGACGACGTGTGATCGAAGCGCTCGCCGCCCGGGATCTCGACGTCGGCGAGCGCGAGGCGGACCCACTCACTCTCGTAGATCACGCGCTCGCCGTGCACCGTCCATCGCATTCCGCAACGGTAGGTGATCGGCAGTTGTATCAACGCAGCCGGTCAGGGCGGAACAGACTGATATTGGCGTCGGGATCCTCGCCGAGCACCTGCTGCACGACGACGCGGGCACTGAACGGACCGAGCAGCAGGCCCTCGGCACCGTGGCCGGTGCACACCGCGACGTTCTCCCAGCCGGGGAGCGCGCCGAGCACCGGAAGATCGTCGATCGAGGCGGGCCGGAGCCCGACCCGGATCTCGACGAACGTGGCGTCAGAGAGGCCAGGGGCGACGCGCAGCGCCTCGCGCAGGACCTCGCCGACTCCACCCGCAGTGGGACGCGGGTCATAGCCGGCCCCGTCTTCGTAGGTCGCGCCGACGGCCACCCGCCCATCGGGCCAGGGAACCAGGTATTGGCCCAATACCGGGTGCGCTATTGGCCACTGACCCGGATCGCCGGTCGTCACCGCCAGGTGCAGGATCTGACCGCGAGCAGGATGGACTCCGATGCTCACTCCGAGCGCCGCATCGAAGGCCGGGCTCCACGCGCCACCGGCAATGATCACCGCACCGCACGCGATCCGCGTGCCGTCGGCGAGCTCGACGCCGATAACGCGATCGCCGGAGGTCTCGAACCGGGCGACATTGCCCGCCCTCAGCTCGGCCCCGGCGTCCTCTGCGCCAGCCGCGAGCGCGGCGCGACACACTCGGCCGTCGAGCCGAGCGGCGTCGGGGTTCCACAGCGCGCGCTTCACCGGGGCCAACACCGGAAACCGACGACGCGCGATCGCACCATCGATCTCGACGACCGACGAGTCCCGCGAGCAGACGACTCCCGCGAGCTGCTCGAACGCAGGAAGGTCAGAGTCACGCATCGCGAGCTTCAACAGACCACACCGCGTCCAACTCGTCTCGAACCGACGCGCGAGGGTCTTGTGATGGTCGCCCGCAGCCATGACAAAGGCGACCCAATCGGGGTCGTCCGATGCCGTGGTTGCCGGCGACAGGATGCCCGCGCCGGCCTCGGTGGCGCTACCGACATCGGCCCTATCGAGCATCAACACGGACGCGCCGGTCGACGCGGCTTCCCACGCGGCCGCGACGCCGACCAAACCGCCACCCACTACCAACAGGTCTGGTCCACCGCTCACTCCGCCAGCATCGCGCGACCGGGACCCGACGTTCGTCCTACCAATCGCCGGGCACGACCTCCGCGCCGAAACGGGCGACGATCCAGCTCACTTGACGCCAGGCCCGGCTTCGGCTTCGGCTTCGGCTCGTACGCGTAGACGCTCGAGCGAGCGCGCGAGGAGCCGGGAGACGTGCATCTGGCTGATGCCGATCGCATCTGCGATCTCGGACTGCGTCCACCCGCCCCAGAACCGCAGGCGGACAATGGCCCGCTCGCGTTCCGGTAGATCTTCGAGAAGCGACTCGACCAACGCTCGGTGTTCGACGTCGGCATGGCCGGGGTCCTCTTCGCCGAGCCGCGATGCGAGATCCCCGCCGCCGCCATCTCGATCGCCGGTTGGCGCGTCGAGCGAACCCGCGCTGTAAGCCCGATTGGCCTCCATTGCTTCAAGCACGCTCTCTTGCGAGAAGCCGGTAGCACCCGCCACCTCCGCAACTGTCGGCGGTCGGCCGAGCTCCTGACCGAGAGGGCCGATCACGTTCGATACCGCGAGCACATGCTCCTGCAGTCGGCGCGGGACACGCATAGACCACGTGGCGTCACGGAAGTGCCGCTTGAGCTCACCCAGGATCGTCGGCGTTGCGAACGTGGTGAACGCGAGACCCCGCTCGGGTTCGAATCGCTCCACTGCCTTGAGCAGACCCAGCACCGCAACCTGTTCGAGGTCATCTGAGCTCTGGCCTCTGCCGCGGAACCTCCGAGCCAGTTGCTGAGACAGGCCGCGGTGTTCTTCGATCAGTTGATTGCGCAGCTCACGGTCGCGCGTCGTGCGGTAGTCGACGAAGCCCGCTCCGGCGCCGGCGCTCATGGCAACCGGACGCGCTTCACCATCCGGAAACGGCTCACACCCCCTACACCACCGGAGATCTCGTGTTCGTCGACAACGGCGGCAAGGATGGCGGCAGAAAGCTCGTTCAGCCGCGGCGTGGCCTCATTGGTGCACGTGGCTTCGATGGCGACGCCGTCGGCGAGCAGCGAGAAGTGGATCTCGAGCGTGCCCGCCCGCATCGGGTCGGAGACCTCCGACCCGACCATGACCGCGTGACAGAGCTCGTCGACCGCTATACGCAGATCGTCGACCTCTTCGTAGGTCAACCCACATCGGCTGCCGACATCAGCGGCAGCGAGGCGCGCGATCCGGAGGAACTCCGGCTGGGCCGGGATCGACAAGACGACCTTGCGTTCGTCGACCCTGGTCTCGCCGATCGCGTGTTCGCCCGCCATGATCTCGCTCCCGGAACCGGCCACTCTGCTGCGCCTGCCGGCCAATTGTGGCCGCGATTCACGAAGCCGAGGTGAAAACGATCCGGGGGTCGGACGGTACGGGCAGTACGGCGGGAGCCCAACCCCCAGATCGAATCAAGGAACGCGTCCGTCGCCGCGTTGATTCGCGCCGCGTTCCGTCATCTCTTCGTCCGTACCCCGGTCGGGATCGAGCGAAACCCCCAGAACCCGCCACGATCGCGCATGAGCCATGCGGCACCGGGGTAGATCCAGCCCAACTGGGCACTCGCGATGCCCGAATCGAACAAGACAACGACTCGGAGACCAAGAATGTCGAGACGCTTCGGAGACATCGATAATCCGGCGCTTCGGAGAGCGCCGGCCGGGGTCGGAGTCGTCATCGGCGGCTGCGCCGGCGGGCGCGAACTTCTCAGCGCGTGTAGGCATCACCGTGTGTGTGACCACTATGTCTGAAGCAAGATCCGACGGATCTGAACGGGTCGAGACCGTGCTGCCGGCCACGCCGGCAAGTCCTGGGGTCGCTCGACAGTTCGTGGGCGCTGCCCTCCGACGGTGGAATACCGAGGAGCCGATCGTCGAAGCGGCCCAGCTGCTCGTGAGCGAGCTCGTCACCAACGCCATCGTGCACACGAGCTCCGAAGTTCGGCTCGGGGTCTGCGTGCGCGACGCCACGATCCGCGTCGAGGTCAGCGACCACGATGAGCGTCTTCCCCTATGGCGCGCGTCCGGTTCGAACGATACCGATGGTCGAGGACTCGGCATCGTCGACGGCGTCGCCGATGCGTGGGGCTCCGACCTACGCCGCGATGGGAAGGCTGTCTGGTTCGAGCTGGCCCGGTGAGCGGTGCATGCGGCCGGTTTGGTTTGTTCCCGAGCCGGGTACAGCACCCGCGGACGCGCGTGGTCGGTTCGCGCGCGACACTCGCGGGCGACGAGCGGGCAGGTGGGAGCAGTGGAACAGCATCTCAATGGTGACGCCGAGCTGCGACCGGCGGTTTTCGTTCGATCCGACGACCCGGATGGCTTGCCGGTGCTCGTCGCCCGAGGCGAGATCGACGTATACACATCGCCGGACTTCCGCCGCGAGCTCGCGGCGCTCGTCGCCGGCGACGCGAAGCGTGTGGTCGTCGACCTCGCGGCCGTCGACTTCATCGACTCATCGGGCTTGGGGGTTCTCGTCGGCGCGCTGAAGCGGCTGCGCGAGCGCGACGGCTCGATCGTGCTGCGGGGCATGACGCCGTCGACGAAGAAGGTCTTCGACATCACCGGACTCACAAACCTCTTCAGCACCGAACCGTGATGGTTGGCGGCCCGTCCGCGAAGCCATGACGTTTCGCCCGTGACGCTCCGAAACCGCTTTCTCCTCGTCACCACTGCGTTCGTGCTGCTGATCGCCATCGGGGCCGGTGTCATCACCGCTCTGACGTTGGAACGCGACGACCGCCGCAATACCGAGGGACGGCTGGTGGTTACGGCTCAGATCGTCACCCAACTCTCGGTCGCCTACGTCGACCGGGAAACCGGTCAGCGCGGCTACCTCATCGCCGCGAATCCGACGTTTCTGGAACCCTACGATCGAGGTCGAGCCGACGCCCGCCGGCTGATCTCAGACCTGGCGCGACTCTCGGGCACCGGTTTCGAGAAAAAGCTGTCGTCGGTCACCGCAGCCGCGGCCGAGTGGGACCGGAACGCCGAACGGACGATCACGGCCCGGCGTGCCGGAAAGACCGTCGACCCTGCGGCGCTCAGTGTCGGCAAGTCACGGTTCGACGCGCTCCGCAGCCGTATCGTCCAGCTCCAAGCCGCGGTCCACGCAGTGTCGAAACAAGCCGCTAGTGCAACCGCCCAAACTCGGAACCAGATCAATGCCGCGCTTATCGCTATGTTCGTGAGCGCCCTCGCCGGTCTCGCGGTGGTCGCCGCGCTCGTGCGCCGATGGGTCACCGTTCCGGTAAGGGAGATCGGCGGCGCGGTTCGGCGGGTTCGGGCCGGCTCGCTCGACGAAGCCGTGCCCCAGATCGGCCCGCCCGAGATCGCCGGGCTCGCACGCGATGCCGACGAGATGCGGATCCGACTTTCCGAGATGGCCCTCGATGCCGATCGTGCCCGCGAGTCGATCGAACAGAACGCAACGGTAGTGCTGACACTTCGGGAGAACCTGCGCCCCGACGTGGGTGATCTTCCGCCGGGCTGGTCGGTCGCTGCCGACATTCGCGCTGCCGAGGGGTTGGTCGCCGGCGACTGTGCCGACGTGGCCCGGCTCGACGAGCACACAGTTGCCGTACTGGTCGTCGACATCTCAGGCCACGGAGCAGTGGCCGGAATCCTTGCGCTGCGCTGCAAGGAGCTGCTCCGCTCTGCGATTGCGCTCGGAACCGAGCCCGGTGAGGCTCTGGAATCGACGGCCGGCCAGCTCGGCGCGCTCGGGGACGAGACCTTCCTCAGCGCGCTGGTGATGGTGATCGACATCGACGACGGTTCGATACGTTACGCGAACGCCGGTCATCCGCCCGCGCTCCTATGTCGTGCCGACGGAGGCGTCGTGTGGCTATCTCCCACCGGTCCGATCATCGGTCCGTTCACCAGCTCGTGGTCGACAGGGCACGCGACGCTCGGACCCAACGAGAGCATCGTGGTCTACACCGACGGGATCATCGAGGCACGCCACGGCGGCGAGCTGTTCGGACCGGAACGTCTCGCGCGGCTCGTCGGCGAGAGCGACACCAACGACGCGCGCGCGATCGTGCAAAGGCTCCTCGACGAGGTCGAGGCGTTCACCCCCGGACGTCTCCAGGATGACGCCACCGTCGTCGTCATCTGCCGACCGTTTGGCCAAGGGCGCACGCCAAGTTAGTACGCGCGTAGGTATCGTCGTCGTGTGGAGGTCCCACCAGAGGCGCATGAACCAGGTGCAGCAACGGGTGGTTGCGGGTCGCCGACACCGAGCTCGCCGCAGTGCCACTCGAGCCCCACCACTTCCACCGCTCTCTCTACCTTGGAAACGAGGATGGGGTCATGCCCCGACCGAAGCGGCCACGGGCGGTGGCATGGACGACCTGATCGCCCAGATCAAGCAGCTCGCCGAGCTGCACGACCAGGGCATTCTCACCGACGACGAGTTCTCGGCCCAGAAAACCAAGCTCCTCGCTTGATCGGGCTCTGAACACCGGGTCAGCCCGCGAACAACGCGGCCAGACCGGCCACGAACATGACCAGACCGAGCACCAGGAACGCGACTGAGCGCGCCACGGGTGCCTGGGACAGCTCACCGGTCGCGGTCCTGCCGCCCTTGCGGACGCGGGAGCTGCCCTTCGCCTTGGTACTCCGTCCGGCGGCACGAGCCCGCGCCAGCGCGTCGCGCCGGCGGCGAGAGAGCGCCACCCCGTTGCCCAGCAACAGCGCCGCTCCGAGCGCCACCACCAACTCCCGGAGCACCTCGTCGTAGAAGCTCATGCCGTGACGCTAATGGGGGTAGTCCTCATGGCGCAGGCCTGATCGGGTACCCGCGGAGAAGCCGCACGAAATCAGGATCGGTCGCCGTGTTTCTGATCACCTGCGCGGTCGCGATATCCGAGGAATCGGCACGACGTCGACGCGCCCCGTCCGCTACGTGGTACAACGCGGCGGTGCGTCTTCTCGTAGCGGTGTGCTCGGTCGAATACGAAGGCCGGCTCGCGGCTCGCCTCCCTCCTGCGCTGCGGCTCGTGATGCTCAAGCGCGACGGCTCGCTCTCGGTGCACTCCGATTCGAGGGCGTACAAACCGCTCAACTGGATGAGTCCGCCGTGCACTGTCCGCGAGACCCACGACGAGATAGTCGCGGTGAACCCGAAGGGCGAGCGCATCCGGATCGAGCTCCACGAGATCGTGCACGACCACCGGGTCGAGCTCGAGGAGGGTGGGGATCCCGGGCTCGAGAAGGACGGCGTCGAGGCCGAGCTGCAGCAGTTGATAGCGGCGAGGGTGGAGGCCCTCCGAAAGGGACTCGTCCTCGTCCGGCGTGAGTACCCAACCGACATCGGTCCCGTCGACCTTCTCTGTCGCGACGCCGACGGTGTCGCCGTCGTCATCGAGGTAAAGCGAGTTGGCGAGATCGCAGGTGTCGAGCAGTTGCTCCGATATCAGGAACGACTCGATCTCGACGCGCAACTTGCTCCGACGCAAGGGATGTTTGTCGCGACTCGGATCAAGCCCCAGGCAAGGGTGTTCGCCGAGAGTCGTGACGTCATCTGCGTCGAGATCGACATCGACGACCTCCGCGGTGGCGCTACTGCGCCGCTCCGTCTCTTCTGACCTCGGTTTCGTCTTGCGCCGCGTCAGATACTCAGGCGACGAAGAGGCCGTCCTTCACCAGGGCAATCCCGCAGGCGGCGAGGCCGGTCACCACCGCCACCCCCACGACGATCATTGCAAGACGCGGATCGAGCGGCCCGGCCCCGATTCCCAGGCGCCGCAGTCGGCCCGCTCGGTGGAGACACACGACACCACCGGCGAGCCCGGCGATCCCCAGCACGACACCCACCGCGATCGCGCCGCGGAACGGAAACGCTTTGGAAACGACACGGATCATCGCGCCCGCCAGCACCACCGACGCAAGCGCGGTGCGTTGCCACGCGAGCACCGTCCGCTCGGCGGGAAGGCCGAGATCATTCACGATTTCGACACAATCGCGAACACCGTCGCGGCCACCGCCACCGCCGCCACGGTAGCGGACACAACCCGGAGCATCGGCGAGGGAGGGAGGGGCTCGTCGCGGCGCATCGCTTGTTGCGTCGCTCTCCAGTGGGAATACGACATCCACGAGATGACCGCTCCGACCGCCATGAGTGGGAGTCCGAGAAACCGGCGCCCTCCCGGGAAGCCAAAGGACGGGAGCACCTGAGTCACGGCCAAGCCGCCGGCTACGAGCGCGAGCGCAGTGCGGATCCATGCGAGGAAGGTCCGCTCGTTGGCGAGCGAGAACCTCGGGTCGGGTTCGATGCCGTCGCTGAGCGCATCGAACTCGTTGGCGCTCAAGCCGGAGCCTCCACCGCGAGCCGCGGCTCGCGGGGCGGAGGAAGGTGGTCGTAGAGATCGGACACGAGATCGGTGCGCAGGCTCGCGCACGACGGATCGTCCCAGCGGTTCTCGAACTGGAGCGGGTCGTCGACGAGGTTGTACAGCTCGCCCTCGGTGCCTTCGTACAAACCGCCCGCTTCGTACGCGGTGCAGACCCAGCCGTCGCGGTAGATCGAGCGGAGGTGCATGTCGACATGAGCGAACTGGCTGTCCCACTCGGTCAATACCCGCTCGTGTCCGGATCCCGGGCCAACTGGTAGCGGCTCACCTTGGGCCCACTCCGGCACGGCCAAGCCGGCAATCGCGCAGAACGTCGGCGCCAGGTCGACCTGGCCCACCGGATCATTCACCTCGGCCGGCGCCACGCCCGCCGACGGGGCCGGTCGCCAGACCATCGGGAGCCGCATGAGTGCATCGCAGTGATAGGCGCCCTTGAACAGCAGCCCGAAGTCGCCCTGGAGCTCGCCGTGGTCAGTGGTGAAGAACACGTCGGTGTCCTCTGCCCAACCTCGCTCCGCAACTCGGCGCAGCACGCGGCCGCACGCTTCGTCGATGAGCTCGTTCTCGATGTGGATCAACGCGTTGACTTCGCGGACCTGGTTGTGGGTCATCGCCGCCGGAACGAACGTCGCCGGGCCGCCTTCTAGGTTCGGGAATGTTCCGTCGAAGTACCCGAGCCAGTGCTGCGGCTTCCGAGCAAGGATCTCGCGACACGCGTCGACCGACCCGGGATGACCGGCTGGGAGCTCCAGGTCACGCCAATCGACGCGATGTAGTTCAGATGCCGGCGGATCCCACGGGTGGTGGGGATCGGGGAAGCTCATCCAGCAGAACCAGTCCTCCTCGGCGTCGAGGCTGTCGAGCCACGCGATCGTCCGATCGGCCACCCAATCAGTGTGATAGTGCTCGCGCGGAACCGGGTTGATCGCGGTCTGAGGCGCGCCGGTCTCGCCGCCGGGCGCGTCGTTCATCGCATCATCTACAAAGAGTTGGTAGAACCCGGCGCGCTCGTCGCGGTGGTTGTCGCGCAGCCACCGCTCGTAGTGCCACCATGGCGGGCTCGACGAGTGCATCGCGAACTCGACTCGCTCGAACCCACGATGAGGCCCCGTCGAACCTTCGCGCGCGAGGCGGTTCTCCTCCCACTTGCCCTCGGGATCGAAGGCAGGTTCGAAGTGCGCCTTTCCAAGCAACGCGGTTCGGTAGCCGCCGGCCTCGCGTAGGTACGCCGCGACGCTCGGGGCATCGGAGGGAAGGGGGACACCGTTCGCGTAGACGCCGTGGGTGTTGACATATTGGCCGGTCAACATCGTGGAGCGCGCCGGCATGCACACCGTGTTCTGGTTGTAGGCCCGGTGGTAGTTGATGCCGTCGGCCGCGAGCGCGTCGATGATCGGTGTGCGCGCGATCGCGCCGCCGTTGCAGCCGAGTGAGTCGTAACGCTGCTGATCGGTCGTGATGAAGAGGATCTTGCGACCCATCAGAGGCCTCCGGTCGCGGTCGCGAGCTCGGAGAACGGTTCGGTGTTCCGGTTGATGGCCATGCCCGCCAGGGTAAACGGGCTAGAAGGACCGGGTCGGGCTACGCCCGGCCGGCGCTCGCATCCTCGCCGGCGAACGACGCTCCGACCGGCACCCTTTCCCCTACGTGCTCGATAGCTTCGAGCAAGATCTCAGGCGACTGGGCGCCGGGCACAGCAGCCACTCGCCCGAACACGAAGAACGGAACACCGGTCGCGCCGAGCCCTGTCACCAGGCGTTCGTCGCGCCGCACCGCTTCGGCGTATTGGCCCCCGCCAAGCACAGACCGAACCTCGGTGGGGTCGAGGCCGACCTCGGATGCCAACCGCACGAGCGTCGCGGGATCGCCGATCGGCTCACTCTCGGTGAAGTTAGGCGGCGAGCAGGCGCTCCTTCAGCTTTCCCTGCAAGCCACGATCGGCGGCGAGGTGGAGCACCCGGTGCGGGTCGAACGTATTGCCCCGGCGGGCGCGATCGAGGTGAAACTCGAGCCCGACCCTGGCCGCGGTTCCGGTGAGGTTGTCCTCCATCGCCTGGGCCCGTTCTCGGGTGACGCCGTACCTACGGGCAAGATGCTCGACCGGGGCCCCCTCGCGCTCGATCGGCGCCGACGGGTCCAGCTCGAAGCTGCGCCACAAGATCTCCAGCTCATCGGAGTGGGCGAAGCGCGCCGCGGCCGCTTCGAAGTGGCGTTTGCCGATGTAGCACCACGGACACACAAGGTCGGACCAGATCTCTACGAGCACGCCCGTGACAACTCGCCTGGTCCTGCGGGCATTCCGCGCCGGTCGGAAGCCTGGATGGAGCGCCCGACTGATGCGCGGTCGGATCAGCGGCGGGTGCAGGCAGCCACGGCCGAATCCGCCGCCCGGTTCGCCGCCAGTTGCGAGTTGCGGGCCAAGCGGACGAGGCCGGGAACCCGCCACGGCCGAGTCACCACGAACCTGACGGATCGGCCGAGGTTCGGTGAGCCGTCGGTGCCGGCCAGGTCGAGCACTCCCGCGGGAACCTCGCCGGGCCGGTCGCTGACCGAGCGCACCACAGACCACTCGCACTCACGACGTTCGCACACCGCGGCAACCGCGGCCGTCTCCATGTCGAGGCCCACGATGCCCCTCCCGGCAAGTCCGTAGAGCTCGCTCGGGTCGACGATGAACTCGTCGCTGGTGAGCAAAGTCCCCGACGCTTCGCCCGGCGCGAGCCCGGCCGGGAAGTACTCGGCCCCGGTCGCGTGATCGACAACTCGGCTCGGGAAGATCATGTCGCCGATCTCGACGTCCGGAACCACCCCGCCGGCGATGCCCACCACGAGCACGTGGTCGACGGTGGTCACCTCGAGAAGGCGTTCGGTCGAGGCCGCGGCCGCACGGGTTCCCATTCCGATCTTGCTCGCCACGATCTCGACGTCGCCGAGAGTCCCGACGTAGACGTTCACATCTCCGAGCTGTGCTCGTTGGAGCGAGAACGCTCGCACGATCGGCCGCAGCTCCGAGACCATCGGAGCAAGAACTGCCACTCGGTTCGGATGCGCACGCGTCGACACCGGATCAGCTTTGCGGAGATCGGGAAGCAGCACCACCGGGCAGCGCCTCCCCGGTGGTGGTCGCTATTCGCGCGCCATGTTCTCGAACTTGGTGCGCGCGCCGAAGAAGGCGAGTCGCTCGTTGCCGCTCGGGCCGTTTCGGTGCTTGGCCACGATGATCTCGGCCATGCCCTGGTGCTCCGACTCCGGGTTGTAGACCTCGTCTCGGTACACGAACATAACGACGTCAGCGTCTTGTTCGATCGATCCAGTCTCGCGAAGGTCGGCGAGCATCGGCCGCTTGTCGGCGCGGTACTCCAACTGGCGGTTGAGCTGCGAGAGCGCCATTACCGGGGTGTCGAGCTCACGGGCGAGGATCTTCAGGCCTCGAGAGAAGTCGGAGACCTCGACCTGGCGGCTCTCGACGCGGTGCGGCGAGCTCATCAGCTGGAGGTAGTCGATCACGATGAGACCTAGGTCGCCCTCGCGCGCGCGCGTGCGACGGGCCTTCGCTCGCATCTCCATGATCGTGCAGTGCGGGTTGTCATCGATGAACAGCGGCGCCGCTGCAAGACGACCGACCGCGTGACTGATCATCGACCACTCGTTGTCGGGGATGTTTCCGGTCTGTAGCTTGCGCAGGTCGACTCGCGCCTCGGCGGCGAGGAGCCGCTTCGTGAGTTCGAGGTGACCCATCTCCATCGAGAAGAACAGCACTGGCCTCTGCTCGACCACAGCTACGTTCGCAGCCGCGCCGAGGGCGAAGGCGGTGTTGTGCACGAGCACGTCGGCAGCAACGAAGTTGTGCCCGACGGGAACGGTGAGGTCGTACACCTGCTCGTTGCCGTCGAACTCGATCTCGATGATCTCGTCCCACCAGACGTCGGATTCGGCTAGGTGTCGGAGCTCCTCGCTCCCGAGCTGGTCGGCCAGCACCGCAATGGTCTCGCGGCTCGGGGACGGCGAGCCGGGACTCCTATCGTTGTCATGGGGCCGGCCGGTGGAGCCCGCCACCGAGGACGGAGCATGCGCTCCCCGTTCGGCGAGCACACCGGACCAGAGCTCGGCCGGAATCGTGTCGTGGTCCGGGTTGGCCGTCTGTTGGCTGACCAGGTCATGCAAGCGGGCCACGGCAATCTCGCCGCCGAAGATGCCGATCTCGTTGCAGAACCTCCGAAGCGATTCGGAGTGCGTGATCTGAATCTCATACGTCCGCGTGGCTCGCGGGCGTTCTTGCCCCTCGCTGCGGCGGAGACAGGCGATCACGCCGAAGCGAAGCAGCAGGTGCTGCACCGAACGGCTGAGGCTTTCCGACGCCGAGCGGTAGGTGAAGCCGCCGTTGCCGTAGCGATCAATCGACGTCGAACCGCCATCGGCGAAGAGTCGACTGAGAAAGTTCGCCAGCTGGACCCGGGGCAGGCGATAGATCGCTCCGGGCATGGTCTTGTCATGGGCGCTCTTGCCCCACGCGTCGTGGCGGCGCAGCAGATCGACCACGGGATCGGGGCCGTCGGAGGGTGCGGCGAAGCAGTGCCCGTCGCCACCGGCGGCCAGCACCTCGACTCCCAGCGTCGCCGCGTGAGCGGTGATCTCGGTGAGCACCTCGGGTGAGCGTGTCGATACCCGCGCTGGGCTCGAGGTCACGTTTCCACCGCCGACCAGGCACGCGAGCAGGACGACCTCTGATTCGGCCATGGCATCGCGGCCGAAGACCGCCACCTCACGCGGAACCGCAATCCGGTCGCCCTTCGCCACCTCCGCCAGCGGGCGCCAACCCCGCGCGGTCAGAAACGGGTGGGCCAGGGTGGTTCTCACCTCACGCCCAGAGCGCAAGCGCACCCGGTGCACCGGCCTGATGCCATCGTCGACGAACGCCGACGCCGGCGTGCGGTGCAACTTCCAGTCGTCGCCCAGCGACAGCACGTCGACCGGGGCGCCGAGCGTGCCCAACCGGTAGAGCTCCGCCGCCGTTCTCATCGCCCCCGTCGCCGGGTCAACAATGGGTGTGTCCCACGCTACGCACTTGCCCATCCCCGGTCGGGCCGCGACAACGATCAGGTTCGAGGGCTGGAGTCCGAGCAGGAGGTTGTCGAGATCGGTGTATCCGGTAGGGACGCCGGTGAGGGTGTCCTCGCGTCCGTAGAGCTGTTCGAGCTGATCGAGGGTCAGCGCCAACGAGTCGCCGATCTTCACCTCGGAGTCGGCAACCCTACGATCGGCCACCTCGAAGACGAGGGCCTCGGCGTGGTCGAGCGTCTGACCGACGTCTTCAGGAGCCGAGTAGGCCTCTTCGGAGATCTCGCCCGCAACCGCGATCAGTCGGCGCAACAGCGCCAGCTCGGCGACGATCGACGCGTACTGCCCGGCGTTCGCCGACGACGGAGTTGCCGCCTGGAGCTGAAGCAACGTCGCTTTGCCCCCCATAGCATCGAGGAGATTCTTTCGGCGCAGCTCCTCGGCGAGGGTGACCGGGTCGACCTGCTCGCCCTGGCCGTAGAGATCGACGACCGCATCGAAGATGTGTCCGTACGCAGGCTTGTAGAAGTCGGACGCCGCGACCTTGACCTCGATCGCGTCGACGATCGCGTCGCGTGAGAGGAGCATCGATCCAAGGAGCGACTCCTCTGCCTCGATGTTGTGGGGCGGGATGCGCCCCGTCCCCGACACGCGTGACGGTGCTGATTCAATCGACTGGACCACGTTCACCCTTCAACAACAAGCGAACCACGATCGTCGCGTTGATGGACTGTGGGTAACCAGACCCGTAACCCTGTGGACGAGCGGTGTACAACCCGCCTAGATATCCACAGAGCTGTGGATTGACTGGCCGCGACCCAACAGGCGCGAGTGTCCCGCGCGGGTGGGACAGCCACCCACCCGATCGTCTCGGGACACTCGCAACGCTGCTACTCGGCGACGACGTCGATTCCGACGGTAACCGTGACGTCGGCGTGCAACTTCGTCACGACGTCGTGCGGGCCGAGCTCCTTGATGGGCTCATCGAGCTGCAACGAGCGACGGTCGATGGCGACCCCCGTCTGGGCCAGGATCGCATCGGCGACATCGGCGTTGGTGACCGAACCGAAGAGTCGGCCGCCTTCGCCCGCTCGAGCCTTCACCGCGACGCGAGACACGCTGAGCTGGGCCGCGATCGCCTGAGCGCCCTCGCGGTCGCGCGCCGTCTTCGCATCACGGCTGCGTCGCATGGATGCCGCCTGGTCGACGACGCCCTTGGTCGCGCGCATGGCAAGACCGCGGGGAACGAGATAATTCCGCGCGTATCCGTCGGCGACGTCGACGATGTCGCCCTTCTCGCCGAGCTTCTCGACATCGGAGCGGAGCACGATCTTCATTCCGTACCCTCCACCGAGCCGTTGCCTCCGGCGTCGAGGGCACCGATCGTGACGCCTTCGTTGACCTCGAGGATCTCGGGCACGCCTTCAACCGCGGTGGGCGGGCCCTCGGTCGGTTGCGGGGTCGGCGCGTCACGCGATTCGCGCGATTCACGCGGCTCGCGGTCACGCCGGCCGCCCTTGCTGCGTTGCGTCACCTGACGGATGCTGTACGGCAACAACGCCATCTCGCGGGCAATCCGGATCGCGTGGGCGATCTGTCGCTGCTGCTGCTGGGTGTTTCCGGTTACTCGCCGGGCACGAATCTTCGCTCGCTCCGACATGAACCGCCGCAGCAGATTGACGTCCTTGTAGTCGATCCATTGGATGTTCTCGGTGATGAGGACCGAGGTCTTCTTCTTCATCACGCGCCGCTTGTCGCCCTCGCGGGCGGGCTTGCGCCGCTCTTTGTCGCGCGCCACTAGAAAGGCTCCTCGCCGAACTCGTCGTACCCGCCGCCGGACCCGGAGGGTTGGCTACCGGAAGGTTGACCACCGGAAGGTTGCGGGCGGCTGTCGCCGCCGCCTCCGCCGGTGTCGCCGCTGCTTCCGCCGCCACCGAAGTCGCCGCCACTGCGGCGGTCGATCTTCTCTACCTTGGCTGTGGCGAACCGAAGACTCGGACCCACGTCGTCGGCGGCTATCTCGAACACACTCTTCTTCTCGCCCTGCTCAGTCTCGTAGCTCCGCTGCTCGAGCCGGCCGGTGACTACGACACGCGAGCCCTTGGCGAGCGACTCGGCGACGTTCTCGGCCAGCTCACGCCAACACACGACGTTGAAGAAGCTGGTGCGCTCTTCCCATTCGTTGGTCTGGCGGTTCTGCCAGCGACGGCTCACGGCCATGCCGAACTTGGCGTTGGCCTGGCCGCCCGCGGTGTAACGGACCTCGGGGTCACGGGTGATGTTGCCGATGACGGTGATGACGTTGTCTGCCATGGTTCCTCCCTACGCGTCTGCCACAGCGGGACCGGCACCCTTCGGGGGTCCATAGACCTCTTCTGGGATCCGGAGCACTTTGTGGCGGATCACTTCATCTGCCAGGGAAAGGACCCGGTGCAACTCTTCCATCGCCGGCGGTTCGGCCTTCGCCTGGAGGACGACGTAGAAACCCTCCCAGCGGTGCTTCACCTCGTAGGCGAACCTCCGCTTGCCCCAGAAATCAATGAACCCGGGTTCTGCACCCTTCGCCGTTATGACTTCTAGGTAGCGGTCGACTGCAGCCCGGATCGTCTCCTCTTCCAGGTCTGCGTCGAGAATGATCATGACCTCGTAGGGGCGCAATGGCCTCTACCTCCTTCGGACCGCCGGTGGCCGGCGGGCTCCGGTCGTGGGCCCTGAATCGACACTTTGGGGCATCGAGGCGGGGCGCCGCCGGAGCAAGACTCGGTTGTCACTCGGTCGTTGCTCGGTGGTGAACCGTTTGAAATTAGCAGACCTATCGGCAGTCAACCTATCGGCAGGGTGGGACACTCACCCGGGGAGCGTCAGCTGCGACTCGGTTTCGGCGCCGTAGAGCCCCAGGGCCTCTGTCATCTGATCGGTCATGTGATACGTCTCGTCGCTCGACGGGAACCGCCCGGTGCGGACGTCGTCGGCAAAACGGGCGACGGCCGCGGTCGCGTCATCCTGCAGCGACGCATAGCGACGCACGAACCGTGGAGCGACACGGTCCTGCATGCCGAGCAGGTCGTGGTACACGAGTACCTGGCCGTCACAGTGCCGTCCGGCACCGATGCCGATCGTCGGTACAGGCACCGCATCGGTGACCATGCGAGCGACCGCGTCGGGAACGCACTCCAGCACGATCGCGAAACACCCGGCGTCGGCCAGCGCGACGGCGTCTTCAACGATGACGCGAGCGGCGTCGAGCGCCTTGCCCTGAACCCGGAAGCCTCCGAGCGAGTGCACCGACTGCGGGGTGAGCCCGAGGTGGCCCATCACCGGGATCTCGGCATCGAGGATCGCTCCGACCGACTCGAGTCGCTTCCGGCCGCCTTCGAGCTTCACCGCGCCGGCGCCGGCTCGAACGAGCACCGCCGCGTTCGTCACGGTGTCGGCTCGAGATACGTGGTAGCTGAGCCAAGGCAGGTCGCCGACGACCAGCGCCCGCGGACGGGTCCGTGCGACCGCGGCTACGTGATGGGCCATGTCGTCGATCGTCACCAACAGGGTGTCGTCGTAGCCGAGCACGACCATCGCAACCGAGTCGCCCACGAGGATCAGGTCGACGCCTGCATCGTCGGCCACGCGAGCCGATGGCGCGTCGTAGGCGGTCACCATCACGAGCGGTGAACCGTCGCCCTTGCGAGCGCGGACGCCCGGCGCTGTCACCCGACAGCGCTTGCTCGACTGATCTTGACCGGTCCGATCCTGAGCAGCACCCGAAGAAGCCGTCATCTCCGTCCCTCCACCGTCCAGGGCACCCACGGCTCCCGGCAGCAATACGAGGCTAGCGCGCTCCCGGCGTCGCCCGCCCGCCCGCTCAGGCGGTTGCTTCGTCCTCGTCGGGATCGACGACGTCGTGGGGGTACTGCGAGAGGCACGAGATGCACCAGAGCTCCGGCATGTCGACCACCTGCTCCGAGCCGGGCGTGTCCCAGCGCTCCGGCGTCACGTAGACGCGCCGGACCAGCACCAGCTCGTCGTCGGGAGTCGCGCAGTTCTCGCAGGCGCGTTCCACCTCGTCCACCGGTCTGCCGCCGCCGACTCAGCCCGCGTGCCGACGACCGAGGAGCTCGCGGCGGCCGAGGTGGTTCCACGAGCACCCGACGCACACCTCGACCACATAACACGCGAACTCATCGACCGACTCGCCGAGCTTCTCGAGCTCGCCGGGGTAGCTGATGCACCGACCGTTGGCGTGCTTGAGGCCATCGCCGTAGACATAGGAGACGTTGCGGACGTCGACGCTTCCGCACACCGGACATCCGTGGCCCGCTGGCTCCCCCACGTGGCGCGCGGCGCGCAGCAGATCGGGATGCGCGTCGCACACGTCGTGCTGTGCGACCGACCCGCGCCTCAGGTCGCGGAGCACGGCCCGGCGGGCCAGCGCGTAGTCGACATGACGGGGCACAAACCTGATTCTACGGGCTCTCAGGGCTGGCCGCGCCGGCCCCGAACCTGGCGCTTGACGATGCGGCGGCCGCGGGCCATAATATTATCCGCCGATATATCGATTCGATATATCGGCGGCGTGTCCATCCGGCAACATCGATCTGGACAGGACAAATGCTCGAGCTTGCCATCCTCGGTCTGCTCACAGACCAGCCGCTCCACGGCTACGAGTTGAAGAAGCGCCTCGGGGAGAGCCTCGGCGTGCTCTGGGGAGTCTCGTACGGATCCCTGTATCCCGCGCTGCGACGTCTCGAGAAGTCGAGGGCCATCGAAGAGGCCGACCCGATGGAGGCCGCGATCTCTTCCGGCGCGGCCGTGCCGAGCACCGGCTCGCTCAGCGGCGATCTCGCCGTGGCTCGGAACCGCCTGCACGGCCTGGCCGCACCCGGCCGACGCACCCGGAAGGCCTACCGGATCACCCCCAAGGGCACGGCGCTGTTCGAGCGGCTTCTCACCGAAGACACGGTCGACGACGATCGGGGCTTCGCCCTTCGGCTCTCGTTCTTTCGCCACCTGAGCGTCGGTGACCGACTCGTGCTGCTTGAACGGCGACGTTCCGAGCTCTCTGTCCGTCTCGACAAGACCCGTCGCGGGAGCGCTCCCGCCGGGCTCGACCGTTACACCCGCTCTCTCGTGGAGCACCGAACCCGTTCCATCGCACACGACCTCGAGTGGGTCGACGAACTCACCGCTGCCGAGAAGTCATCGGCACACGAAGAAGGAGCTACCGCATGAGCGGTTCGCAGGCCAGCAAGGTACGAGTCGCGATAGCCGGAGTGGGCAACTGCGCCAGCAGTCTCATTCAGGGCATCGAGTACTACCGCGACGCCGACCCGAGTGACTCGGTGCCGGGGCTCATGCACGTCGAGCTCGGCGGCTACCACGTGCGCGACGTCGAGTTCGTGGCCGCGTTCGACGTCGACGCGGCAAAGGTCGGCCTCGACGTGGGCAAGGCGATCTTCGCCGGCCAGAACAACACCATCCGCTTCGCCCCGGTGAGCGAGCTCGGCGTGCTCGTGCAGCGCGGCCCGACCTTTGATGGCCTCGGCAAGTACTACCGCGAGACGATAGAGGAGAGCCCGGCCGAGCCGGTCGACGTGACCCAGGTGCTGCGCGACTCCGGCGCCGACGTGCTGGTGAGCTATCTCCCGGTCGGGTCTGAGGTCGCGCAGAAGCACTACGCGCAGGCCGCTATCGACGCGGGCGTGGCATTCGTCAACGCGATCCCGGTGTTCATCGCGAGCGACCCCGTGTGGGCCGCGAAGTTCGCCGACGCGGGAGTCCCGATCATCGGTGACGACATCAAGAGCCAGGTCGGCGCAACGATTGTCCACCGCCTCCTCGCTCGTCTCTTCGAGGACCGCGGGCTCGTGCTCGACCGCACCTACCAGCTCAACGTCGGTGGGAACATGGACTTCAAGAACATGCTCGAGCGCGAACGTCTCGAATCGAAGAAGATCTCGAAGACCCAGTCGGTCACGAGCCAGATCGAGCACGGCATCGAAGCCGACGACGTGCACATCGGACCGTCGGACCACGTGCCCTGGCTCGACGACCGCAAGTGGGCCTATATCCGACTCGAAGGTCGCAACTTCGGTGACGTCCCGCTCAACGTCGAGCTCAAGCTCGAGGTGTGGGATTCGCCGAACTCCGCCGGCGTGATCATCGACGCCGTGCGCTGCGCGAAGGTCGCGTTGGAGCAGGGCATCGGCGGGCCGTTGCTCGGTCCGTCGGCCTACTTCATGAAGTCGCCGCCGGTGCAGTACCACGACGACGAGGCCCACAAGTTGGTCGAAGACTTCGCGGCGGGGATCTAACCGCGCCCGCGTCAGTTCGCAGACCTACGCTCCGCCCATGTGCAGCCCGCGAGCAGAACGGTCGAAGACGTGACCAACACTGAAGCGTGGGATCGTGCCGCGCGCCGGGAGCAATCGAACGAAGGCCCGACGACCGACACGGTTCACTACGGGCCCGCGCTCGCCTCCGAGCGCGAGTTCCGCCTGCTCGGCGACGTGCGGGGCAAACGGGTGCTCGATCTCGGTTGTGGCACGGGCCAAGCCGCGATCGCGCTCGCGCGCCAGGGTGCCACGGTGATCGCGGTTGACGCCTCCGGCGACCAGATCGAAGTCGCCCGCGAACGGTCCGCTCGCGCCGAGGTCCGAATCGAGTGGCACCGCAGCGACCTTGCCGATCTCGCGTTTCTGAGCGCCGACTCGGTCGACATCGCGTTCAGCGCCTACGCGCTCGGCGAGATCGATGACCTCTCGCGCCTCTTCCGCCAGGTGCACCGGGTCCTTCGCCACCACGGGCCGTTCGTGTTCTCCCACGAGCACCCGCTCGCGCTCGCAACCGCTCACGACGCCCCCGCGCCCGGCACGGTGCCGGAAGCCGAGCCGGCGGGGCCGGCCGTCGTCCGGCGCAGCCTCTTCGATCCGTCGCCCATCGGGTTGGCCCGGAGCGGCGAGCAGATCACCCTGTACCCACGCACGATCGCCGACGAGTTGACCACTCTGCACCGCGCGGGTTTCCGGATCGACGTGCT
>JANYLB010000007.1 GCA_025363815.1 Actinomycetes bacterium | reverse complement strand
GCCGGCCGTCGTCCGGCGCAGCCTCTTCGATCCGTCGCCCATCGGGTTGGCCCGGAGCGGCGAGCAGATCACCCTGTACCCACGCACGATCGCCGACGAGTTGACCACTCTGCACCGCGCGGGTTTCCGGATCGACGTGCTCCTGGAGCCGCCACCACTCGGCGACGACCGCGCCCTCTTCCCGACCAGCGTCGTTTGGCGGGCCAGCAAGGAGGGCGCGTGACGCCGCGCCCACACGAAGCCGACGCCTGTGCGCGCGACGGTCGTCAACTCGTGGTGATCCCCTCGGACTGGGCCCACCCGGCCAGGCGCCGGCGGGCGTCGTGTTCCGAGATGGGGCCCTCGTCGAGGCGAACCTCGAGCAGGTAGTCGAGGGCACGACCGACATCGCGCCCCGGAGGGATGCCGAGGAACTCCATCACCGCGCGGCCGTCGAGCGGTGGGCGGATCGAGTCGAGCTCCTCCTGCTCACCAAGAATTTGAATGCGTTCCTCGAGCTCGTCCATCCGCCGGCCGAGTGCGGCGGCCTTCTTGCGGTTGCGGGTCGTGCAATCGCAGCGCACCAAGTGGTTCAATTCGTTGAGAAGCGGCCCCGCATCCCGCGCGTACCGACGCACTGCCCGGTCGGTCCAGCCCATCGCGTAGGTGTGGATGCGAAGGTGGAGCTCGACGAGCCGCACGACATCCTCGGTGAGATCCTGGGGATATCGCAGCGCCGTCATACGCTCACGGGCCATGCGCGCACCGACGACCTCGTGGTGGTGGAAGCTCACGCCGGTCGGCCCGATCGATCGGGTCTTCGGCTTCCCTACGTCGTGAAGCAACGCGGCCAGCCGCACCTTTAGCTCCGGACGGGTGTTACACACCACCGCGATCGTGTGGGCGAGCACGTCTTTGTGCTGGTGGATCGGATCCTGCTCGAGCTGCATCGCATTGAGCTCGGGGAGGAACTCGTCCGACAGGCCGGTGCGGGACAGGAACCACAGCCCGCTCGACGGATCGGGGACCACGAGCAGCTTCGACAGCTCGTCGCGGATCCTCTCGGCGCTGACAATCTCGAGCCGACCGGCATGCTCCTCGACCGAGGCCACGAGCTCGGGAACAGGCTCGAAGCCAAAGCCGGCGATGAACCGGGCGGCGCGCAGCATGCGCAGGGGATCGTCGAGGAACGAGATGTCGGGCGAGAGCGGGGTACGGAGGCGGTGCGCCGCGAGGTCGACGATCCCACCGTGCGGGTCAACGAGCTCCGGTTCGGGGAGCCGCAGAGCCATCGCGTTGACCGTGAAGTCCCGTCGGGCGAGATCGGTGGCGATGTCGTCGCCAAAGATCACCTCGGGCTTGCGGCTCTCTGGCCGGTACACCTCCGACCGGAACGTGGTGATCTCCATGCGTAGGCCGCCGCGTTCGCATCCGATCGTCCCGAACCGCCGGCCCTGGAGCCAGACGTGGTCGGCCCACCGGGCCACGAGCCGCTCGATCTCCTCAGGCCGGGCGTCGGTTGCAAAATCGATGTCGGGAGCGGCGCGATCGAGGAACGCGTCACGAACGCTGCCCCCGACGAGATAGCACTCGTACCCGGCATCGACTAGTCGTCCGGCGAGCTGCTGCACCGGCGATTCAGGCGCGAGCAGCGGAGCAAGGCGGGGCGGAACAACGGTCATCGCGTCCAGTCTCGCGGGTCGGAGCGCCAGGGGGCCGACAGCACCTCGGCGTGGCGCCTCCCGTTCCGGCTCAGGCGGTGATCGGGGCCGAGCTCGCGGCCTTCGTCGCTTCGGCCCGAGTCATCTCGAGCTGGTCGATGAGGAGCCGCAGATCGTGGGGATGCGATGCAGTCGCCATCGCGTCGCGGCGGCTGACCATTCCCTTCTCGTACAACGCGAGCAGGCTCTGGTCGAAGGTCTGCATCCCGTAGTAGCCGCCTTCGGCGATAATTTCCTCGATCTCGTGGGTGGCATCGGCATCGGCGATCTTGTCGAACACCCGGCCGGTCGCGACCAGTATCTCCATGGCGGGGACCCGGCCCGATCCGTCGGCGGTGGGCAGCAGCCGCTGGCTGACGATCCCCCGCAGCGACGACGCTACCGACATCCGCACCTGACGCTGCTGGAACGGCGGAAAGAAGTCGATGATGCGGTTGATGGTGTCGGTCGCGCTGATCGTGTGCAGAGTCGAGAACACCAGATGCCCGGTCTCGGCCGCCGCGATCGACGCCCACACGGTCTCGGGGTCGCGCATCTCGCCAATCAGAATCACATCGGGGTCCTGACGCATCGCGCGCTTCAGCGCGGAATGGAAGTCGTCGGTGTCGGTACCGATCTCGCGCTGGTTCACGATCGACTGCTTGTCGTTGTGCAGCACCTCGATCGGATCTTCAATGGTCACGATGTGGCGTCGCTGGGTCTCGTTGATGTGATCGATCATGCAGGCGAGCGTCGTCGTCTTCCCCGAGCCCGTCGGCCCGGTGACGAGCACGAGGCCACGAGGCTCATCGGCGAGGCGTCGGACCGCTGGCGGAAGGCCCAGCTCCTCGAAGCTCGGTATCCCCGGTAGCACTCGCCGCAGGACCATGCCGACCGAACCCCGTTGGCGGAACACGTTGACGCGGAACCGCCCGAGACCAGCTATGGAGTAGGCGAAGTCGGCCTCGTTGTCGTTCAGAAACTCCTCGGCGCGCTGCTTCGGCATGATCGCGAAAGCGACGCGCTCGGTGTCGGCCGATTGCACCTCGTCGTAGTTCGTCTGTTCGAGATTGCCACCGATGCGAAGAAACGGACGCGTACCGACCTTCACGTGCACGTCGGAGGCCTCACGCTGCACGGCTTCATGGAGCAGCTGGTCCAGATCGAGCACAGTCGTTTCTCCCACCTACGGTACGGCCGGCCGCAGGCCGACTCGCGGGAGTATCGGCTCCGGGGGAGCCGACCTGAACCCGCTTACCTTCGGTGGAGGTCGCCGGCTGCGTCGACCACTGGCCGGCCCGGCCCTCCGTTCGAAGCCGGCTCGGGCCGCACCGGTGGACCGCCGATCAGGCCAGGGAGGGTCGCGGCCACGGAGTCTCTCAACCCGTCGAGGCCGTAGCCCCCTTCGAGAAACGCCATGAGCCGGCCCGTTCGGGGTGCGAAAGCCGCGATTCGGGCGGTCAGATCGGCGAAGTCGCCGGCGGTGAGCCCGAGACCGGTCAGCGGATCGTCACGGTGAGCGTCGAACCCGGCCGAGATCAGCACCCAGGTCGGGTCGAACCGCTCGAGCTCAGGGGCGACCACCTCGTCGACCGCGGCCAGGTACACATCGCCGGTGGTGCCGGCCGGAAGCGGGAAGTTCAGCGTGGTTCCTGCGCCGGCGCCGGCGCCGGTCTCGTCGAGGCGACCCGTCCCCGGGTAGAGCGGCCACTCGTGCATCGACACGTAGAGCACCCGGGGATCGGCGTAGAAGATTTCCTGCGTCCCGTTGCCGTGATGCGCGTCGTAATCGACCACACATACACGCTCGCCCCTAGCGATGAGCGCAGCGGCAGCTATCGCCACGTTGTTCAGAAGGCAGAATCCCATCGCCCGATCCGCTAGCGCATGGTGGCCCGGTGGCCGAAGCGCGCAGAACGCGGCGTCACCATGGCCGGCATCTAGGGCCTCTATGGCGGCAAGGCCGGTCCCGGCGGCGAGGACTGCCGCCCGCCACGACGACCTCGACGCGACAGTGTCGGCGTCGAGGCGCCCTCCGCCCTCGTCGCATCGCCGGTGTAGTTCATCGAGATAGGCGGAGGTATGGACCCGCTCGAGCTCCTTGGTCGTCGCCTCGCGAGCTTGGAGATGGACTAAGGCGTCACCGAGCCCGCTAGCTGCAATTCCCTCGGTCACGGCCCCGAGTCGGGCGGCCCGCTCCGGGTGGCCGGGGCCGGTGTCGTGTTCAGCGAAGGCCGGATCTGACCCGATGAGCAGCACAAAGTTGAAGTTAGCGGCATCTACCCCCGCTGCGACCCCGCTTCGCTCGGCCCCTCCGTCAGAATGGGCGGATGCACCGAAGCGCCCAACGGGTGTCGCCCGAACAGACGCTGCGATGGCGGGGCGGTCGGATCCGAGTGCGGCCGTGGAGAGGCGACGATGATGTCGCCTACCTCGCCGTAGGCGCCGACCGCCCCCCTTCGACCGAGTTCGTCGAACGCTGCCTGGAGACCCTCCGCGAGCAAGGCCGCGCCCGAGTGGTCACCAGTGCGCTGACCCCCACCGATGCGCTTCCGTTCGTCGACGCTGGGTTCACAGTCCGCGAGCGCCTGCATCTGCTCGCTCACGACATGACCCGCGTCGCGCCTCCCGCGGGCTCGACCCGTCGCGCTCGCGCGACCGACCATGGCGCTGTCCTCGCTCTCGACGGCCTTGCCTTCGATGATTTTTGGCGACTCGACGCAATGGGCCTCGACGACGCGATCCGCGCTACCCCTTCCGCTCGCTTCCGCGTCGCCGGCAACGACGGAATCGCTGCGTACGCGATCAGCGGTCGCTCCGGTCAGCAGGGATATCTCCAGCGACTCGCCGTGGCACCGAGCGCTCGACGCGAAGGTTGGGGGCGCGTTGTCGTCGCCGATGGGTTGGGTTGGTTGGCCCGTCACCGGGTTCACCGGACTCTGGTCAACACCCAACTCGACAATGAGTCCGCGCTCGCCCTCTACGAGGCGTGCGGGTTCCGGCGACTCGCCGTCGGCCTGTGCGTGCTCGGCCGGCCACTGTGAACGGGGACGTCGGGTGACCGCTCCCATGATCAAGCGCGCCGGCGCGGCGGTCGGGGCGACCATCTTCGCGATCGGCATTCTCGCGGTTGGCGCGCCGGCCGCTATAGCCCCGCGCGCCGCAATCACACTCGCGTCCCAACCGGCGTCCACCCCGCTCGGGGGCGACCTCCCGCTGGGCCTCCGCATTGACGGTGACCCCCAAGGGCTCGACGTTCGTGTCGTCATTCACCGCGCCATCTCTTCGCGAGGTGGATTCGACCGCACCGTGATGGGAAACGATCTCGGCGGAACGATCTCCACGATCCAGGTACCAGCCGCAACGCTGCCCGTGACCGTGACCGGACGGGTCCTGACCATCGGCCTGCAATCCCCCAATGCTCCGAGCACGAGCGGCCGCGTCACCCTCCAACAGCCGGGCGTCTACCCGCTCGAGATCAGCCTCGTCGACAGCTCCGGGGACCGGATCGACAGCTTCGTCAGCCACCTCGTGGCGGTCACGCCGACGCTGCCGGGAACACCGGCGATCGGCGAGCCGCTCCGGGTGGCGTGGGTGTGGCCGATGGTCGCAGCGCCCGCGTTCGACGAAAATCGTCAAGCGAATCCGGCGGTCATCGGCCAATTAGCACCCGAAGGGCGGATCGGATCAATCGCAGGAGCACTCCCCCAGGCAGCCGGTGTGCCAATCACCCTCGCACCGGGCCCCGAGACCGTGCAGTCGTGGGCTTCATTCACCCGCGCCCACCCAGAGCTCGGCGCCGGGATCGCTGCGCTGCGCAGCGCGTCCGCCGTCGAACAAACGCTGACCGCGCCGTTCGTCTCGCTCGATATGCCCTCACTCGAAGCGGCTGGTCTGGGAGCGGAGGTCGCTCCGGAGTACGCCGCCGGTGCCGACGCGTTGAACACAACGCTGGGAACGCGCGTGGATCCTCGAACTGCAATCGCAGACCCGATTGACGGTGGCGTCCTTGCCCGGCTCCGCCAGATCGGCGTGGATCGGGTCGTCGTACGCCCATCAGCGCTCGTACCCAACAACACCAAGTTCACGCCGGCTGCGCCCTTTCGACTTGAGACACCCGGACGAACCTTCACCGCCGCGGCAGGCGACGAGGGGCTCGCCGCGCTGCTCGAAGGTGACGCTCCCGTCGCGTTACGGGCCGAAAGGTTCCTGAGCGCGCTCGCAGTCATCGCCGGCGAGCAGCCGAACATGGCCCGCGGCGTCGTGGTGCTTCCGGTCTCGGGGTGGAGCCCGCCGACGGAGCTGCTCACTACGGTGCTCAACGGCTTGCGGGGCAACCCCCTCATCCAGCCCGTATCCGTCAATACATTGCTCGACACCGTTCCGATCCAAGCAAATAGCGACGCGGCAACACGCGAGCTCACCGGTTCGGCGCTCGTTGCCCCGCCGGTCACCGAACGCCAATTTCGGGCCGCCAGAGCACAGCTCGCCGCCCTGCGCGGACTCGTTGGTCGAACCGACGCACGCGTCGAACGCGGAAATGTCTCGATGCTCGTGTCGTTGACGTTGGCGTGGCAGACCGATGCCGGTCGTCGTCGCGCCAAAGCAGAGCTCGCCACCATCGACGCTTCGATCAGCGCTGTCGTTGCCAAGGTGCACGTGCCCCAATCCCGAACGCTCACACTCACTGCGCGCACCGCCGAGATCCCCGTGTCGTTCCAGAACGACACGGGCCAGAACGTGCGCGTCAGGGTGTCGCTCGCGAGCGAAAAGCTCTTCTTCCCTTCGGGTTCGACCCAGGTGCTCACGCTGCCCCCGCGCAACACCACGGCACGGTTCGCGGTCGAAGCCCGCGCGTCGGGTACGTTCCCGCTGCTGCTCACCGTCAGCTCGACCGACGAACGGGTGACGGTCCAGCAGTCGCGCATCACCGTCCGTTCAACTGTCGTGAGCAACGTCGGGCTCTTCCTCACCATCGGAGCAGGGGTGTTTCTGGCTGCATGGTGGCTGAACCACGCCCGTCGACGGCGACGTGACCGGGCACCCGTGATCGGAACCTCCTCACCGGATCCAACTCCCACGCCCGCATCCGAACCCGCGTGAGCGCGGCCAAGGCGGAGGCCGGTGGCGACCGGCAATCTGGCGCCGACAGCGGAACCGGCCGACAGCTCGTCCGGTCCAGCGCCATCGTCGGAGTCGGGACCGCGCTCTCCCGGATAACTGGCTTCTTGCGCGTCGCGGCGATCGCGACGATCGGGTTCGCGCGCCTCACCGACGTCTACAACATCGCGAACTCGACGCCGAACATCGTGTACGAGTTGCTGCTCGGCGGCATCCTCACAGCAACGCTTGTACCGCTGTACGTCGAGAACCTCCAGAACCGCGACGAACACGCGTCGGATGCCATCAACACTGTCTCGCTGGTCGGCCTGCTCGTCATCTCCGCCATCGGCTTCATCGCTTCGCCCTGGATCATCAAGCTGTACACATTGCGCCTGAGTGGACCGGGAGCCGCCCAGCAACAAGAGCTGGCCACGTCGTTGCTCCGACTCTTTATGCCCCAGATCTTCTTCTACGGACTCACCGCACTCGCGACGGCGATGCTCAACGCCCGCCGTCGCTTCGCGGCAGCGGCATTCGCTCCGGTGCTCAACAACGTCGTGGTCATCGCCGTCTTCATCGCGCTTCCATCGATCGCCCACCGGACGCTCAACGTCGAGACGGTGAACAGCGACGCCGGCCTGGTGCTCCTGCTCGGCCTCGGCACGACCGCCGGGATCGTTGCCATGGCTCTCGTGCTGCTGCCCGCACTGCACCATGCCGGGGCTCGGATCCGGCTCGCGTTCGATTGGCGGAATCCCGCGGTGATCAAGCTCGCGCGCCTGTCGGGCTGGACCATCGGCTATGTCGTCGCGAACCAGATCGCCTTCTGGGTCGCCCTCTTCCTCGCCTATGGCCGTACCGGGGATGCGTCGGTGTACCTCGCGGCTTTCATCTTCTTTCAACTCCCGCACGGTCTATTTGCCGTCTCGATCATGACCGCGCTCGCTCCCGAGCTCGCGGCGAGCGCCACCCGTCGGGATTTCACCGCGTTCCGGGTAAATTTCAGCGAGGGCTTGCGGCTGATGGTGCTCACGGTGCTCCCGGCATCCGGCCTGATGATCGTGCTGGCCGTCCCGATCGTGAACGCGGTACTCGACTACGGGAACTTCTCCGCCCGCAACGCGTCCTTGACCGCCGAGACCCTCGCCGCGTTCGGGATCGGACTCGTGTTCTTCTCCGTATATCTCTATACATTACGCGCGTTCTACTCAATGCAGGACACCCGCACTCCATTCTTTCTCAACTGCCTCGAGAACGGGATCAACATTGTCTTGGCGTTGGCGCTCTACCCCGTGCTCGGGGTGCAGGGTCTCGCGCTCGCCTGGTCGCTCGCCTACATAATCTCGGCGGTCGTCTCGCTGCTGTGGCTCCGGAATCGACTTGGATCGCTCGACGGTCGTCGGAACACGGCCGTGGTCGTGCGCATCGGGGCATCCTCAGCGGTTGCGACTCTGGTCGCGTGGCTCGCCGACACCGCGATCGGAGACTCGAGCGGGGTGCAGGCCATCGCCACGTGTTTCGTCGCGATCACCGCCGCCGCGGTCGTCTACCTCGTCGGCCTGCGGCTCCTCGGTGTTCCCGAGCTGGCGATGTTACGCGACGCGCTGCGTCGACGAGCGGTGACGACGCCCTCGGGCGTACCCGACGTGGGGTCCGCCGACGCCTAGGGTTCGACCGGAGGAAGAGGGGGTTTCGCGATGCCGGTACGCGTGGTCACAGACAGTTCGTGTGACTTGCCCGACGAGCTCGTCGAACAGCTGCGGATCGAGATTGTGCCGCTGACGATCCGCTTCGGCGATGAGGAGCTCGTCGACCGCGAGGGGCTGAGCCCGACCGAGTTCTGGCGGCGATTGAAGAGCGCTTCAAAGCTTCCCGAGACGGCAGCACCGTCGGCCGGGGCGTTCGAGACAGTCTTCCGGGGCTTGGTCAACGACGGCGCCGACGGGATCGTGTGCATCAATCTCTCCTCGAAACTCTCCGCGACCATGCAGTCGGCCCAGGTCGCAGCCAAATCGATGGACGACACGTGCCCCGTTTTCGTCATCGACTCGCTCACCGCGTCCATGGGCGTCGGAACCCTGGTCGTCTCCGCCGCGCAGCAGGCCGCGGCAGGTTGTGGCCTCGACGACATCGTGGCCGACATCACCTCGCAACGTGACCGCACCAAGTTGTTCGGGGCACTCGACACGCTCGAGTACCTCCGCAAGGGCGGTCGCATCGGCACCGCTCAAGCATTGCTCGGGTCAATGCTGTCCATCAAACCGGTCATCGAGCTCCGCAACGGGATCGTCGAAGAGGCCGGCAAGGTTCGTACGCGTTCGAAGTCGTTGCGCGCTCTCGCCGATCATGTGGGCCGTCAGCCCGTCGAACGCCTGGCCGTGATGCACGGCGAAGCGCCCGACCTCGACGAGTTTCTCGACATGCTGCAGCCCTACGTGCCCCGCGACGAGATCATCGTGGGCGTCGTCGGCCCGGTGATCGGCACCCACACCGGCCCGAGAGTCATGGGCGTCACCTTCCAGACAACCAACTGACCCTGGTGACGGAAGCCCTCGCGCCCGGGCGCGTTCTCGGAGGTCGCTACCGGCTGGTCGCGCCCATCGCCAAAGGGGGGATGGCATCGGTCTGGAAGGCCGAAGACCCACTGTTGTCACGCCTTGTAGCAGTGAAGATCCTCGATGCACAGCTCGGAACCGATGACGCGCTCCGCGCTCGCTTCCGCCACGAAGCCGTAGCGGCCGCGAGACTCGCTCATCCCAACATCGTCTCGACCTACGACACCGGCGAAGACGACGGCGTCGCGTTCATCGTGATGGAGCTGATCGACGGACTCACCCTTCGAGAGCTCCTCGACACCCAAGGTGCGCTCCCCGTCGGCGACGCTGTCGACATCACGATGCAGGTAGCGGCGGCACTCACCCACGCACACTCCCACGGTCTGGTGCACCGCGACGTAAAGCCGGGAAACGTGCTTATTCAGCGTGATGGGCACGTGAAGGTCACCGACTTCGGAATCGCTAAAGCCACCGACTCGGGGAGCGAGCTCACTCGCGCCGGCGCGGTAATGGGAACCGCTCGATACCTCGCGCCCGAGCAACTCCAAGACGGCATCGTCGACGCGCGCGCCGATGTTTATTCGCTGGCGCTAGTGCTGTACGAGCTGCTCGTCGGTCGTCCGCCCTTCGCCGGAGACTCCGACGTCGCCACCGCCGTCGCCCGCCTCACCGCCGACGTACCGTCAGTGAGCGCCGTGCGCCCCGACGTGCCCGCAGGGCTCGACGTGGTGATTGCACGCGCTCTCACCAGAGACCCGGCCGAACGAACGCCGTCGGCCCGCGCGTTTCGCGACGAGCTCGCGGCCTACCGCGGTCGCGGGAGCGACGGCTCAACCGTCGATGCCACCCGCCCCGTGATGATCGCTCGTCAACCGGGAGGCACGCCGGCTGAGCCCGCGCCGGCGACGAGCAGAACGACGCGAAGCCGCGACCGGGATCCGGGGGGCACAGCGCGGCGCGTCCTGGGTGTCGCTCTCCTGTTCGCGGTCGGCATCGGGATCGGATACTTGGGGTTCAGGACCCTGGACCGCTCTTCAACCACCACCCCGACCACCACCACGACCACACCTCCAGTACCGCTCGCAATAGATCAGGTAGCGGCGTTGGACCCCCCGCCGGGCGACGGCCACGAGAACTCGGCCGACGTGGGAAACGTGACCGATGGCGATCCCACCACTAAGTGGTCCACCGAGTCATACGCGACAGCCGATCTAGGCGGTAAGAAGGGCGTAGGCCTGCAGTTCACGCTCGAGTCGTCGCACGCGGTCAGGGCGCTTCTGGTCAACGCCGAAGCCGGGCCGTGGAACGCTTCGCTCTACCTGTCCGAGGTGCCGTTCGATCGCGTACCCGTAGGAACACCGGCCGCGACCGGCACCAATCTCGGCACCACCGCTCGGCTCGAGGTGTCGCCGCCTGCGGCGGCGCGGTATGTGCTGATCTGGATCACCTCACTTCCCAAGACCGGTACCGGCAACACGCCGTACCGGCTGACGCTCACCGGAGCGCAGGTCCTCGGTGGCTGACCAGCAATCGACCCGCCGGCGGCAGCTGTGGTTCATGGTTGGCGCCGGAGCTGTTGGCCTGATGGTTGCGCTCGGACTCCTGGCCCTGCCGACCGGGCGCGACGACGTCAAGCCCGCTCGCGGCTCGGCCGCCAGCGCGCTCACACGCCTCGACGCCAACCACGGCCGGATCTATGTCGGCTCGATCGGTGACGCGACCGATCCGTTGAAACTTCGTCGCGCGTTGCGCGCCGAGTTCCGTTCCGATGCCGAACGTCCCGATCGGCACGGCGCCGTCGCGGCGCGGCGCTGCGCCGCTCAGCTCCGCGGCACTTCTGGAAGTCGTCGAGGCCGGGTCGTCCTCCTCGCCGATGCCACGCTCGCTGGGGCGCCGGCCGTGGTCATCGGGATCACCGACCATGGGCGGGTCGTCGCATTCGTCGCAGATGCCGACACGTGCTCGGTTCGCATGGCGCAGTCGCTCTGAGTCGCGCCGTCTATTACGCTCCGCCATTCGCCGTTGTGGAGGAAGTCGATGAGCGACTGGTCCGGTCAGGCCGCCGATCGAATCGAACAAGTCGTTGCGACAGTGCGCGATCGCACGGTGGTTCCGGCGCGCGCCGCGAGCCAGGTCATCGTCTTCGGCCTCCTCGCGTCGTTCTTCGTCGGGGCCGCGGCCGTGCTGCTCACCATCCTCGCCTTCCGCCTCCTCAGCCTCGCGCTGCCCATCTGGGCCGCCTGGCTCGTGCTCGGCGGAATCTTCGTAGCCGGTGGTGCGTTCTGCTGGGCAATACGTTCTCGAGTGCTGGAGACCCTTCCCGATGCCTGAAACCCGCGAACTGCTGATCGTGGGTTCCGGCCCGGCCGGACTTACCGCCGCGATCTATGCGGCTCGTGCCAATCTGAACCCGCTCGTCGTCGAGGGGCTCGGCGCGGGGGGCCAACTCATGCTGACAACCGACGTGGAGAACTTCCCCGGTTTCCCCGACGGGATTCTCGGTCCCGAGTTGATGGCCAAATTCCGTGAACAAGCGGAGCGCTTCGGAGCCGAGTTCGTCACTGCCGACGTCGATCGGGTCGACCTTGTCCGTCCGCCGTTCCGAGCCTGGGTCGGTGAGCGAGAGATCATTGCGGAATCGGTCGTCATCTCCACCGGCGCCACGGCCCGCCTCCTCGGCCTGGCCTCCGAGCGGCGCTTGCTCGGCCACGGTGTTTCCACCTGTGCCACCTGTGACGGCTTCTTCTTCAGGGAGATGCCCATCGCGGTGATCGGCGGTGGCGACTCCGCGCTCGAGGAGGCGTTGTTCCTCACCAAATTCGCGGCATCGGTCACCGTCGTACACCGCCGAGAAGAGCTGCGAGCGTCGAAGATCATGCAGGAACGGGCCTTTGCCAACCCGAAGATCTCGTTCCGCTGGAATTCGGCGGTCGAAGAGATGCTCGGCGACACGAAGGTCGAGGCACTCCGGCTCCGCGACACCGTGACCGACGACCTCTTCGATCTCACTGTAAGTGGCATTTTCGTAGCGATCGGCCACACTCCGAACACTTCGCTTTTCATGAACCAACTTGATCTCGATGAGAACGGATACATCCGCACCGGCCCGTCGTCCACATCGACGTCGGTCCAAGGTGTATTCGCCGCCGGTGATGTCCAGGATCATGTCTTCCGCCAGGCCATCACCGCCGCAGGCACCGGCTGCATGGCTGCCATCGAGGCCGAGCGCTGGCTCGAGGACCAGCGCCACGCGGCGTTTCCGGCATGACCCGCCACGCGGTGCCGACCGGAATGAGCGTTCTCGGCTCGGTGTTGAGGCTCATAGACTCCCGCCGCTCCGGCTGGAGACACCCCGAAGGGACCATGCACCGTGTCTGACCATATTCTTACAGTTAGTGACGCGACATTCGACGAGACCGTCGGCAGCGCCGAGAACCCGGTCCTTGTCGACTTCTGGGCTGAGTGGTGCGGACCGTGCAAGATGATCGCCCCGACGCTCGAGGAGATCGCGACCGAGCAGGACGGAAAGCTGACTGTGGCCAAGCTCAACGTCGACGACAATCCCGAGACTGCTCGGCGGTTTGAGGTCATGAGCATCCCGACACTGTTGCTCTTCAAGGGCGGCGAGCCGGTGAAGCGCCTTGTCGGCGCCAAGGGCAAGGGCCAGTTGATGCAGGATCTCGCCGAGTTCATCGCTTGATTGCGAGTTCGTCGCTTGATTGACGGCGCCGACGTCGTGCTCGGGGCTCGCGGCGAAGCAGTCCGAGACCTCCAACGACGGCTCGGCGCCGTCGGCTACACCATTGCATCCGACGATCCGGGTACCTTCTCCAACGGAACCGAGACCGCGATCCGCGCCTTTCAAGAGGCGCGGGGTCTGCGGGTCGACGGCGTCTGTGGGAGCCAGACGTGGTCATCGCTGGTCGAGAGTGGCTTCGCGCTCGGCGATCGGTGGCTGTATGAGCATCGGCCGATGCTCCGCGGCGACGACGTCGGCGACCTGCAACGAAGGTTGAACGCTCTTGGCTTCCACGCCGGTCGGGAAGACGGGATCTTCGGGCCCGATACTGCGGTCGCATTGCGTGAGTTCCAACGCAACGCCGGTCTTGGCCCCGATGGCATCGCGGGCTCGGAGACGATCGATGCACTTCGGCGGCTCGGGACCCTCGCCGGCGGCTCGATTGCGAGTGTGCGTGAGCGCGAACAACTGCGCCGACCGAGACGCCTTGCGGGTCGTCGCATCTATCTTTCTGTCGCCATGGGCCTCGAGGCGCTGGGATCGGTGGTCACCAGAGACCTGCGCGCTGCGGGCGCGCACGCGCTGCTCGACAGCTCCGGCGCCGACCCGAGCATCACCGCAGCGCAGGCCAACCGCTACGAAGCCGAGCTCTTTCTCGGACTACGGGCCGGTGATGATCCGGGGTGTCACTGCTACTACTTCGCGACTGCTTCATTCCGATCCGAGGCCGGCTACCGCGTCGCGACCACGGTCCAGGAGAGTCTCGCGACCCTGATGCCCGGTGAGGTCGGTGACGTTCGGGGCCGGACGTTCTCGGTCCTGCGCGAGACGCGGATGGCCGCAGTGGTCTGCGAACCCGCGGGCGACCCGGCTGGCATGCGCCGGCTGGTGAGCCGCAGCCCGGAGATAGGCGACGCCATCGTCGCGGGTGTACGTCGAGGGTTCGAAGAGCCGGTCGACGCCTCGTAGTTCGGTAGGCTCAGTTCGGAGCCATTCCGATCACTCCCGGCCTATCACCGACTTGTAGATGCGCTCGAGGTCTTCGAGGTCGGAGAACTCGATGACGACCTTGCCTTTCTTGGCAGTCATCGACACCGTCACGCGTGTGTCGAGGTGATCGCCCAGGAGCTCCTCGAGCTCGAGCAGGCCCGGTGGTCGCAGCTGGCGGGTCGCCGAGGCGGCGGCAACTACCCCCTCGATCGCTTCCGAGTCGGCTTGGCGGACCCTGATCGCTTCCTCGACAGCGCGAACCGTGAGATCGTTGGTCGCGGCTCGGCGCGCCAGCTGCTCCTGGAACGAACGATCTGGCGTACCGAGGAGGGCCCGGGCGTGGCCCATCGAGATCGACCCGTCTCGGACGAGCCGCTGAACGGTAGGTGGAAGCTGTAGGAGCCGCATCGTGTTCGATACGGCGGCTCGGCTTCGGCCAACCCGCGCTGCGACCTCTTCGTGGGTCAATTGGAAGTCCTCGATCAGCTGCTGGTACGCCGCTGCTTCTTCCAAGACATTGAGGTCCGAACGGTGCAGGTTCTCGACCAGGGCATGCTCGAGCGCCGACGCGTCGTCAGTGTCTCGCACCATGGCCGGGATCGTCTGTAGGCCCACCCTCCGAGCCGCCCGCCACCGGCGCTCGCCGGCCACCAGCTCGTATCCACCCTCGACGGGGCGGATGAGGATCGGCTGCAACACACCGACCTCGCGGATCGACTCGGCGAGGGAGGCAAGCGCCTCCTCGTCGAAGTGTGATCGAGGTTGGTAGGGGTTGGGGCGGACGTCGGCCACAAGGACCTCCTCCAGCCCGGAGACCTGCTCCCCGACATTGGCCGGGATCAGCGCCCCGAGCCCCTTACCCAATCCGCCGCGTGCTGCCACTGCTCACCTCTCTCGCCAGCTCGCGGTACGCGATCGCACCGCGTGACATCGGGTCGTACACCGTGATCGGTTTCCCGTACGACGGCGCCTCACCGATCCGGACGTTGCGCGGCACGGTGTGCCGGTAGACCTTGGGGCCGAAGTGGGCCCGGACCTCTTGTTCCACTTGACTCGCCAACTTCGTGCGGGCGTCGTACATCGTGAGCACGATCCCCCGAACATCGAGGGTCGGGTTGAGGTTAGAACGAACCAGGGCAACGTTGCGCAGAAGTTGGCCCAAACCCTCGAGGGCGTAGTACTCGCATTGGATCGGTACGATCACCCCATCCGCGGCTGCCAACGCGTTCACAGTCAACAGGCCCAACGACGGAGGGCAGTCGATCAGAGTGAAGTCGTACTCATCCCTGACTTGCTCGAGCGCCCGACGCAGTTTGAGCTCCCGGGAGAACGCCGGCACCAGCTCGATCTCCGCCCCGGCGAGATCTATCGTCGCAGGTGCGACAAACAGGTGCTTCACGCTGGTCGGCTCGACGCAGTCCTCGATCGCGGCATCGTTCATCACTACGTCATAGATGGACATCTGAAGATCTCTTGCGTTGATCCCCAAGCCTGTCGTGGCATTTCCCTGTGGGTCGAGGTCGACCACCAACACCCGATAATCAAGCTCAGCGAGCGCGGCACCGAGATTCACCGCCGTGGTGGTCTTGCCCACACCTCCCTTTTGATTCGCGACCGCGAGGATCGCTGGAAGTTGGAGCGGTGGAAGCGCTTCGACAACCGGACGTGCCTCAATCTCGTCGCTACCCGGAGGCGGGTTCGCACTTTCTTGGCCTGATCCCCGGCGGGGCCGACGCCCACCACCGATACGGTCTTGGCGCGGGCCCGGCGGCGGAAGATCCCGGCTCGGTTCCGCCGGGCTGGGCCCCTCCGGCGGAGTATCGGATCCGGCTTTCGGAACCCGGGTCGAAGAGTCGTCGAAAGTCGGGGGCTTGATTGCATCGGACTCAAGTGCCCGAGGCTCAACCACTGGAGTAGGCGTCGACGGGGCCTGCGGCGGTGCGGCGGGAGACGGGACTATGGGGTCGAGCTTCAAAGGCGTTTGGCGCGAGGGATCCGGCGCCGTAAAGGTCGGTGGTGTCGGTACAGCGGCCTGATCGGGTCGGATGCTGCCGCTCACGGATTCGCGTTTGGGTTCGTTCATCCCCGTGGACTCCTCCGTTGGATCGGCTTCCTCGCTCGGGCGGCCGGAGGAGAAGGGGCGGCCGTACTCACGCCCCGGGTTCTGCCCCTCCGCGCCCATGGTTTGTCCCTCTCGTCCGGTTGGGATCCTGGTTCGGACCCCGTTTGGCACGCTCGGCCCGATTGGGCTGGTGCCTGGAATGTTTCACGTGGAACATCCGGGGTTCATCTCGACCCCTCGAACGCGACGTTCCAACTG
>JANYLB010000059.1 GCA_025363815.1 Actinomycetes bacterium | reverse complement strand
TCCTCGTCGCGCTCTACATGCTCGCCTACTACCGACTTCTCGGCGCGGTGGTCATCTTCGGGCTCGGGATCGTCGGGATGGCGATCTACTCCCTCGTCGCGTACCTGGGTCAGTCGATCGGTCTCACGCTCACCCTTGCCGGGGTGACGGGCCTCATTGTGTCCGTGGGCATCACCGTCGACTCGTACGTCATCTATTTCGAGCGGCTCAAAGACGAGGTCCGCACGGGCAAGACCGTGCGCTCCTCGGTCGACCGCGGCTTTGTCCGCGCCTGGCGCACGATTCTCGCGGCCGACATCGTGTCGCTCATCGGCGCGGGCATTCTCTACTGGCTCGCGATCGGCTCGGTGCGCGGTTTCGCGTTCTTCCTCGGGATCTCGACCCTGCTCGACCTCATAATCTCATACTTCTTCATGCACCCGTTGGTCTCGATCATGGCCCGCAAGCGGGCGTTGGTCAGAGCACCCAAGATCGGCATCGCCGCCGGTCTCGATGTGGCGGAGATTGCGCGGGCGAAAGAGGCATTGAAAGAGGCCGTCACATGAAAGCCGTCACATGGAAGAAGTGGTGACGTGAGCCTCGGAGCCAAGCTGCGCGATCTCTACCACGAGCGCACGAACTACAAGTTCATGAGCCGCAAATGGCGATGGGCTTTGATATCCGGAATCGTGATCGGGGCCGGCGTCATCGGGTTTGTCGTCCACGGCGGCCTCAACCTCGGGATCGACTTCGAGGGTGGTACATCGTGGGAGTTCACCGCGAAGAGCGGCCAGACGGTCTCGTCGGGCGAGCTGCGCAAGGTCATGAACGGTTTCAATCTCGGCGACGCGAAGATCATCATCGTCAACAACAACGGGGCCCGGGTCCAGACCAAGACGCTCCCGCCTGGTGAGCAGACCACCGTAACGAACGGCTTGGCGAAGTTCGCGAACGTCAATCCTGGTGATGTGAGCCTCAACAACGTCGGGCCGACATGGGGGAACCAGGTCAGCGACAAGGCCCTGCGGGCTCTGTTCGTGTTCTTCATAGTGATCGCGATCTACCTCTCGATCCGGTTCGAGTGGAAGATGGCGGCCTCCGCGATCATCGCCGTCATCCACGACATCCTCGTGACGGTCGGCGTGTACGCGATCACCGGATTCGAGGTCACGCCCGCAACCGTGATCGCGTTCCTCACGATCCTCGGGTTCTCTCTGTACGACACCGTTGTGGTGTTCGACAAGATCAAGGAGAACGAGCCGCTCCTCGGTACCGCCAAGGGCATGACCTACTCGGAGATGGTCAACCGCTCGATGAACCAGGTGCTGGCCAGGTCGCTGAACACGTCGTTCGTGGCGCTCCTGCCGGTCACCTCGCTGCTGGTCGTCGGCTCCTGGTTCTTCGGCGCCCTGAGCCTGCGCGAGTTCGGGCTCGCGCTCTTCATCGGCCTTCTCACCGGTGCGTACTCGTCGATCTTCGTAGCCACCCCGATCCTTGCCGTCTGGCGTGAGCGCGAGCCCAAGATGCGGGCCCTGCGCCAACGATCCGAGAGCCAGACCGCGCGCTCCGACTTGATGCCCCGCGTCGCGGAGCCGGTGGGCAAGTCGGCGAGCGGTACGGCTGCGCCGACGACCCCGGCTGGATCCACCGCCGTGTTGGCACCGCCGAACGAGGTAGTTGCCCGGCCGCGGCGGGAACGCGGCCGCAAGCGTCGCTAGCGCGGACGCGCCGGTGAACCGGGCCCCATACATCAGGGCCCCATACATCAG
This sequence comes from Actinomycetes bacterium, assembly GCA_025363815.1. Classification (GTDB taxonomy): domain Bacteria; phylum Actinomycetota; class Acidimicrobiia; order IMCC26256; family JANYLB01; genus JANYLB01. Next base: position 27,837 of record JANYLB010000059.1, on the reverse strand, counting down.
GGCCCATGAATCACGACGGTAGACTCGCCGAGACGTGAGCACTGCCGAGACCCGCCTGTCGACCAGCCTTCCCGCTGGACCTCCGGGGCCCCCCGGAGTCGACGATGGTCGCCCGGATCGGCGTTCCAAGCTGCCCTGGCGGCGCCAACCGGTCGACGCGACCCTCGCACCGCTGCTCGCGGCCTACCGCCGGCGCCACCGCAAGGCCGAGACGACTTTGATCGAACGGGCCTTTCGAACCGCGCGGGTAGCGCACTCGGAACAGGTCCGACGATCGGGCGAGCCGTACATCGTCCACCCGCTCGGGGTCGCGATGATCGTCGTCGGCCTCGGCCTCGACGACATCACGATCGCCGCCGCGCTGCTACACGACGCGGTCGAAGACACCACGCTCACGCTCGCCGACATCGACCGTGAGTTCGGCGCCGATGTAGCCACGATTGTCGACGGCGTCACCAAGCTCGACCGGTTGCAGTTCGACTCGCGGGAGGAGCAGCAGTCGGCCACGATGCGCAAGATGCTCGTGGCGATGGCCAAGGACATCCGCGTCCTGCTCATCAAGCTGGCAGATCGTCTGCACAACATGCGCACCATCGCGTCGTTGCCACCCGCCCGTCAGGCGCGCATCGCGCAGGAGACCATCGACATCTACGCGCCGCTCGCGCACCGTCTCGGCATCGCCGAGGTGAAGTGGCAGCTCGAAGACCTCGCGTTCGCGGTTCTGCACCCGAAGCGCTACGCCGAGATCGAGCAGATGGTCGCGACGCAATCGCCCGAACGCTCCGAGTATCTCGAGACGGTGCTCACCGCGCTGCGAGAGCGACTCGCGGAGTTGCGCATCGTCGCCGAGGTCAACGGCCGGCCGAAGCACTACTGGTCGATCTACGAGAAGATGATCGTGCGGAGCCGCGAGTTCGACGAGGTCCTCGACCTCGTCGGTGTGCGTGTCATCGTCGACTCAGTGAAGGACTGCTACGGAGCGCTCGGTTCCATACACGCGCTGTGGAAGCCGGTGCAGGGCCGGTTCAAGGACTACATCGCGATGCCGAAGTTCAACCTCTACCAGTCGTTGCACACGACGGTCGTAGGACCGCAGGGCAAGCCGGTCGAGGTTCAGATACGCACCCGTGAGATGCACCATCGGGCCGAGTTCGGCGTCGCCGCACACTGGGGATACAAGGAGCAGGAGTCACCCGCCGAAGATCTCGCGTGGCTCCAGCAGATGGTCGACTGGCAATCGGAGACCGACGACCCGGCCGAGTTCATGCAGTCGCTGAAGTTCGACCTCGAGCAGGGCGAGGTTTTTGTCTTCACGCCGAAGGGTCGGGTGATCACCCTCTCGACGGGCGCGACGCCGGTCGACTTCGCGTACAGCATCCACACCGAGGTAGGGCACCGGTGCATCGGCGCAAGGGTGAACGGCCGGCTGGTTCCGCTCGACTCAACCCTCGCGTCGGGTGACACGATCGAGATCTTTACGAGCAAGGTCGAGGGAGCAGGTCCGAGCCAGGATTGGCTCCAGTTCACGCAGACCCCGCGGGCACGCAGCAAGATCCGGCAGTGGTTCTCGCGTGAACGGCGTGTAGACGCGGTCGACGCCGGCCGCGACGAGTTGGCTCGCGAGCTGCGGCGCGAGGGTCTGCCGGTGCAGAAGCTCACGAAGTCGCAGGTGCTCACCGAAGTCGTCATCGCGATGCACTACGCCGACATCGAGGCGCTCCAGGCCGCGATTGGCGAGGGTCACGTCTCGGCCCGCGCCGTCGCGCAGCGGGTGGCGCGGGAGCTGGGCGGGGGCGAGGAGCAGATCCCAGTCACCGCCCGCCGTCCGTCGCGCACCATGCGCCGCAGCGCCGGCGTGCACGTCGAAGGCCTCGATGACGTGCTCGTCCGCCTTTCGCGCTGTTGCACGCCGGTGCCGGGCGACTCGATCATCGGGTTCGTCACCCGGGGCCGGGGCGTGTCGGTACATCGTGCCGACTGCGCGAACGCCACCGGCCTCGCGACCCAGCGCGAGCGCCTCATCGAAGTGGAGTGGGATCAGGACCAGCCCGAGACCTACGTGGTCTCGATCGAGGTCGAGGCACTCGACCGTTCGAAGCTGCTGCGCGACGTGGCCCAGGTGCTCTCGGAGCACCACGTGAACATCCTCTCGTGCAGCAGTCAGACCAGCACCGACCGGGTCGCGAAGTTCCGCTTCGACTTCGAGCTCGCCGACCCCGGCCATCTCGAGTCGCTCGTCCAGGCCATCAAGCGCGTCGACTCCGTGTACGACGCGTATCGTCTGCTGCCGGGCGCCGCGACTGCCGGGGCAACTTCTACCTGAGCGCCCGCGTCCGAGGAGTCCCGAGTGGGCTCGGCGCCTGAGATGTCGGCTCCATGAAGGTTTCTTTCAGTTTCTCCCCGTCCCGGTCAAGAAGAGACGTTCGCCGGCCGATGACTAAGGGTGAGAACGCCGAAGGACCGCGGAGGCCGCATGGAGCGAGAGGGCCGCGCACGATGGCTGCACCCCCGTTGGTGTGCCCGCGCCGGCGGGGCGGCGGGGAACGCCGAGGCGGGGATCACGCTCCTGGAGCTGGTCATCGCGCTGAGTGTCTTCGCGATCCTCTCCGGGAGCGTCGCGGCTGTGGCTGGGTCGGGTCTGGGCCTCGCTCGCAACAACCGCGATCGGAGCATCGCGGCGAACCTGGCCAGTGAAGACATCGACGCCGTGAACCAGATGTCGTTTGCCGCGCTCGTCGCCCAGGAGGGTTCGGTAGCAACAAAGACGCGCACCGTCGGCAGCGAGAGCTACACGGTGAAACGTGACGTGGGCTGGCAGTCGACGCAGTCGGGAACCAGCATCTGCTCGTACACCGCGGGCGGCTCGACATCGAGCTGGATTCTGGGCGTGAACACCACCGTGACCTGGCCGGCCATGTCGACGCCGGCGGCGGCCGCAGTCGCCACGACGGCGGTCTCGCCTCCGGTGGGCTTCTCGCCAGGAACGAACCTGGGCTCGGTGCCGGTGACGGTTCGGGACGCAGCAGGGAACCCGGTCTCCGGGATCAGCGTGTCTGCGACCGACGGCGGCTCGAACAGCTACTCGGAGTACACCGACGCGAGCGGTTGCGCGTTTCTGCTGGTCGCGCCGTCGACCTACACATTGTCGCTCGGAACCGCGAACTATGTGGACCGTCAGGGCAACGCGAACCCCTCGGCCGTTTTCTCGATCAGTGCCGGCAGCAACGTGGCGGTTGCCTTCGACTACGACCATCCCGGCTCGCTGGTGGTCGGCGCATCGGCGCCCGACAGCGCGTCGGCACCGATCGGGTTGCCGACGACTTTGGCGTACCAGTTCTTCCAGCCGGCGGGAACGAAGACCTACGCGTCGGCGGGTGTCCCGCCGTTCACGGTGGGCGGGCTCTTCCCCGACTCCTACAAGGCGTGGTTCGGCGACTGCGCTGATGCCGATCCCCAGTACTGGCCTTCGGGCTCGCGGATCTCGCCGGTTTCGATCGGCTCGGGTGCATCGGCTCCGGCCACCGTTCCGCTGGGTGCCGTGCGGGTAAGTCTCACCGTCGGAGGGCTTGCCAGCTCAGGGGCGACCGTCACCGCGAAGCACGACGCGACGAGTGGCGCAGCATGCCCGACTGGTAGCCCGAGTACCGCCGGGTACGCGCTCGGTACCACCGCGGCTGACGGGACGCTCGAGTCCGCTCTGCCCTGGGGGCGTTGGGTGCTCACCATTGTTCCCTCAGGCCGTGGCGCCACGACGAGATCGGTCACGATTGACGCCGGCGTCTCCGGCGCGGTTAACACGGCGGTGGCGTTGTGACCCGCGTTGTCAACCGCGGGGCCGGGGAAGGCGGGACATCGCTCATCGAGGTGATGACGACCGTGCTGCTACTCGGGATCGTGCTCGCGGTGGTGTACGGCGGCATCGGCTCGCTGACCACTGCAGCCGAGGGCACCAGCGTCCGGCTCCAGAACCTCGACGAGGGTCGCGTGATGATGGCCACCACCACGAAGGACATCCGCACCGCTACCCAGCCCACGTCGGGCGCGTCGGCCTTCGTGCTTGCCATGCCGAACGAGCTCCAGCTCTACGCCAATCTCGACAACCCGAACGCCGCGGCAAGCCTCGTGCACCTCTTCATCAACAGTTCCACCGAGCTGGTAGAGGAGTACACACCTGCAACCGACGCGACGGGCACCGTCGCGTGTACCCAGTGGCCGTGCTCGTATCTCAACGCCAAAAAGAAGACGCGCTTCGTCGGTCGCTTCGTTGTCAACAACGCGGCCAACCCGCTCTTCACCTACCTGGACGTCGCCGGAAGCGTGCTACCGGCCGGTGGCGCTGCACTCAGCGGTACACAGCTCCTGCAGGTGCGGTCGGTGCAGGTGAACCTCTCGGTCAGCAAGACCCACGCCTACAGCGCCGGCACCACTTCGATCGAGAACACGGTCGGGCTCCCCAACGTCGCGTTCCAACAGCAGGCCGGGTGAGGCGGGAACAATGAAGCTTCGCGAAACGATCAACCGGTCGAAGGCTGAAGCGGGCTTCGCGCTCATCACCGTCATGCTGTCGATGATGGCCCTGATGGGGCTGAGCGTGGCGATCGTCGAGTACGGCGTCGGCTCGCAGTTCCTCTCCAAGCGCGACGAGAATTGGAACGCTGCCCTAGCCGCGGCCCAAGCCGGCGTTGGTGACTACCTCCATCGCCTCAACACCTCGTCGAACTACGCGACGCTCTACGGCACCGGAGGCGGGCAGACGACGGATTCCTCGAACCCCGCGATGTCGGGGTTCCGGGGAGTTCCGGGGTCGGCGACGGAGAAGTTCCGGTACTGGGTCGACAGCGCCGCCAACCAGGTCTCGCTGGTGAAGAGCGGGTCCGTGAGCCTCACCGTCACCGGCCAGGTCGGCAACGCGGCGCGGACCATCCAGGTGTCGCTGCGAGTCGCGACCTATCTCGACTTTCTCTACTACACCGACCTGGAGATCGCCGACCCGCTCGTCGCGAGCAGTCAGGGGGGCTTGTGCGTTGCGCCACACCACTCCTACACCCAGGGCTCGGTCGTGGGCTACGACACGGACGGGAGCAATTCGAACAGTTGCTCCCTGATCTACTTCTTCGGCCAAAGTGGCCGCCAGGACGTGATCAACGGCCCGCTCCACACCAACGACCGGCTTCGCGTGTGCGGGACCCCACAGTTCAACGGCGCGGCTTCGACGAGCTATCCCGGCTACCTGCCGACGAGCGCCACCCCGGTTAAGCCGGGTGACAAGCTCTGGCTCGGCAACTCGGGCTGTTCCAACAGCCCGAGCTTCCTCGCCAACAGTGACACGACGAACATCGACTACAGCGACACGATTCCGCCACTGCCGAGCAACGGCGCGTTGAAGACGTACACCGCCGGGACGACCGGTGGTTGCCTGTACACCGGTCCGACGTCGATCGTGTTCAACTCCGGCGGCACGATGACGGTCGTGAGCCCGACGACGCCGACCGGCTCGTTGTCACCGGGCTGTCCGGGGACGGGTACAACCACTCCGGCGACGGGCAGCCTGCCCACTAACGGCGTCATCTACGTCGACTCCACCACGTCGGCCAGTTGCAAGAGTCAGAACAACAAGAACCTGCTCGGGTACCCGAAGAACGGTGATCAGCCGTCCCCGACGAAGTACCAGTGCACCGACGGCGACGTCTTCGTGCAGGGGAGCCTGAAGGGCCAGTTGACCATCGGGGCCAACCACGATGTGATCCTCACTGGGAACGTTCTGTACCACGACAAGACGCCAGGCGTCGCGAGCTACCAGGGAACCGACGTCCTCGGTCTGATCGCGAATCGCTTCGTGTCCGTGTATCACCCTGTGGACACCTCGGGGAACGAGGTCTCGGGCTATCTCCTGAACCCCGAGATCGACGCCGCGCTTCTCTCGGTGCAGCACTCGTTCTGGGTCCCCAACTACAACAATGGCGACCCGTCGAAGCTCGGCTCGCTCACGGTTTTCGGAGCGATCGCTCAGGAATACCGCGGGCCGGTTGGAACGTTCGGGTGTGGGAATGGCGGCACGAGCCAGTGCAGCGGCTACGTCAAGAACTACAACTACGACAACCGGCTCAAGTACATCGAGCCTCCGTACTTCCTGAACCCGACGGCCACCTCGTTCCAGCAGTCGACGTGGCAGGAGCTCGTTCCCAAGCTCAGCTGACGCTCGGCACCAATCGCCTGCTGAAGGCCGATCGCCTCGCGGAGGGCCGGTAGGCTCGTCGACAGTGTCCGGCGAACGATCGACCTCTGCGCGTGACGTCTTTCGCGCGCCGAAGGGCACGCACGACATCCTCCCACCGGCGTCGCGGCGATTCTCGGGCTTCGTCGACGCCTTCAGTGGTAGGGCCGATCAGTTCGGCTACGGGTTGGTGGTCACTCCGATCTTCGAGCACCTCGAGGTGTTCCTGCGGGTGGGGGAGTCGACCGACGTCGTCACCAAGGAGATGTACGAGTTCGACGACAAGGGTGGCCGCCGGCTTGCCCTGCGGCCGGAAGGCACCGCATCGGTCGTGCGTGCATTCGTCGAGCACCGGCCGACGGAGCCGTGGAAGGTTTGGTACTCGGCACCGAACTTTCGCTACGAACGCCCGCAGAAGGGCCGGTACCGTCAGCACTGGCAGGTCGGTGCCGAGGTCATCGGCTCGCCCGATCCCGATCTCGACATCGAGGTCATCGATCTCGCAACCGGGTTCTTCGCCGCCCTTGGTCTGTCCCGCGTGCGCCTCAAGCTGAACTCGATGGGCGACGCCGAGAGCCGCGCCGCCTACATAGGCCGGCTGCGCGCGTTCCTCGAGCCGCACGTGAGCACGCTCGGCGACGACTTCGGCCGGATGCTGGCCAACAACCCTCTGCGAATTCTCGACTCCAAGGATCCCGCGGTGATCGACGTCGTCGAGCGCGCCCCGCAGCTCCCCGAGCACCTTTCGGCCGAGGCCTCCGCCCACTTCGAGCAGGTGCAGGAAGGCCTACAGGCGCTGGGGATTCCGTTCGAGCTCGATCCACGCCTCGTACGCGGCTTCGACTACTACACGGGCACGACGTTCGAGTTCGCGGCGGAGTCGCTCGACGCGGCTCAGGATGCGATCGGTGGGGGAGGCCGCTACGACGGTCTCGCCGCCGAGATGGGCGGCCCCGCGGTGTCGGGGATCGGCTTCGGAATCGGGATCGAACGGGCGTTGCTCGCGTGCGACGCCGAGGGCGTGTTCGCGGTGCCGGCGGCTCCGCTCGATGTGTTCGTCATCGACCGCCGGATCGATGTCGCCGGCACCGCTGCTGCCGTCATCCTGCACGAGCTACGCGTCGAGGGGCTCACGGCCGAGAAGGCATACGGCGGCCGGTCGGAGAAGGCCCAATGGAAGCTCGCGGCGCGCCACGAGGCACGCTTCACCGTGGTGCTCGACTCGAGTGCCGCCGAACTGATCGTACGCGAACGGAGCACGGGGGAGGAGCACACGGTGCCGCGGGAGCTCGTAGTCGGTTGGCTCTACGAACGAGCCAGTGGATCGGCCATACCGTCGGGCGGGCTGCAAGGACGGCGCCCGTGATGCGCACGCACGAGTCCGGCACGCTCGGGCCAGATGACATCGGATCATCGGTCGTCGTGTGCGGATGGATCGCGAGTCGACGCGACCACGGCGGCGTGCTCTTCGTCGACGTGCGCGACAGCTCCGGTGTCGTTCAGGTCGTCATCGACCCCGAGTCTCCGGGTGGCGCGGGCGCGCACCGGCTCCGCTCCGAGTACGTCGTGCGGATCACCGGCGACGTTCGGGCGCGGCCGGACGGGACGGTCAACCCCGCGCTGCCGACCGGCAGTGTGGAGATCGCCGCGAGTGAGGTCGAGGTGCTCGCCGAGTCGGAGCCTCCGCCGTTCCCGCTCGACGGGCGCGCCGCCGACGTCGACGAAGGTCTGCGACTCAAGCACCGCTATCTCGATCTGCGCCGTCCATCGCTACAACGCAACCTGCGGATGCGGGCAAAGGTGAACGCCGCGCTGCGCCGCTCGATGGACGAGCAACGGTTCGTCGAGGTCGAGACGCCGATGCTCATCGCGTCGACGCCAGAAGGCGCTCGCGATTTCGTCGTGCCGTCACGGCTCCACCCGGGTGAGTTCTACGCGCTGCCGCAGAGCCCGCAGCTGTTCAAGCAGCTGCTGATGGTCGGTGGCCTCGAACGCTACTTCCAGATCGCCCGGTGCCTGCGCGACGAAGACCTGCGCGCCGACCGCCAGTTCGAGTTCATGCAGTACGACATGGAGATGAGCTTCGCCGGGGCCGAAGACGTACAAGCCGTCGTCACTGAATCGGTTGGCGCGGCGGTCGAAGCCGTCACCGGAGTGCGTCCGGATGCCTTCTCGCGGATGACGTGGCAGGACGCGATGGACCGCTACGGATCCGACAAGCCCGACATCCGCTTCGGGCTCGAAATCGTCGACCTCGGTGCGGTGTTCGCATCGACCGGCTTCAATGCGTTCAAAGCCGAGGCCGTGCGCGGCGTGCGGGTGACGGGCCGGGCAGACATGGGCCGCAACAAGCGTGACGCGCTCATCGACAGGGCCAAGGCGCTCGGTGCGAAGGGACTGGTCTCGTTCAAGCTCGAAGGTGGTGCCCTCGCGGGACCGGGACTCAACCACCTCACCGACGACGAGCAGGCAAGCTTGATCAGCGCGCTCGGGGCCGTCGACGGCGACCTGGTGCTGATCGTCGCGGGCGCGCCGCGGATGGTGAGCGAGGTACTCGGCGCGCTCCGACTCGATCTCGGGCGACCTCCCGTCAACGAAGGCGGACTCCACTTCTGCTGGATCGACGACTTCCCCCTGTTCGAGGGGCTTTCCGACGATGGCCGACCGATTCCGGCGCACCACCCGTTCACGATGCCGCATCCCGACGATCTGGAGTTGCTCGCGACGGCTGAAGGCGAAGACCTCCTGAAGGTGCGATCGTTGTCCTACGACCTCGTCCTCAACGGCTGGGAGCTCGGTTCGGGCAGCGTCCGGATTCACACCCCCGACGTGCAACGCCAGATCTTCACGCTTCTCGGTATCTCCGACGAGACCGCGTCGGAACGCTTCGGCTTCCTGCTCGAGGCGTTCCGCTACGGAGCGCCGCCGCACGCCGGCTTCGCGTTCGGCACCGACCGGCTCACGGCCCTGCTTGCGGGCGAGGAGAACATCCGGGAGGTGATCGCGTTCCCGAAGACTCAGTCGGGCGCCGACCCGCTTACCGGCGCTCCGACCCCGATCGACCCCGTCCAGCTCCGCGACCTGGGCCTCCAGCTCAAGCCGCCCAAGTAACCCGTTGGTGCGATAGTCGTCGGTATCCGGCGAGAATCGCACCAACGGCTTTGCCTGTCTCACCCTGGTGAGAACCTGCGTGCATGTCGGCGGAACGGCGCGCGGAACGGCAATGGGGTCTGCTGACCCATGCGCAGGCCTGCGAGTCTGCTCTCAGCCCGCAGCAGATCCAACGACGGGTCGATTCCGGGCGGTGGAGACAGGTCCGACACGGCGTGTTCGCGATAGCCGGGGTGCCGCCGAGTTGGGAACAGGCCGTGATGGCGGCGGTGCTCGCGGCCGGGGACGCCTCCGTTGCATCACACTTCACGGCCGGTGCGTTGTGGGGGCTCCCGAACTTCGATCGGGAGCGCCTGGAGATCAGTACGACCCGCCGGGACCAGCGGCGCTTGGACGGTGTCATCACCCACAGGACCAACCGATTCCTCGGCGAGGAACACACGATCATCCGTGGCATCCCGGTCACGTCACCCGAGCGAACGTTGGTCGACAGCTCCGGGCGCCTCTCGGTCGCCCAACTCGGCGTCGCAACCGACCACGGGATCCGACGCAAGATCCTCCGTCTCGAAGTGCTGCGACGCTGTGTTGGCGGCCTGCGCCCCGCGCCCGGGCGGCATCCGAAGAAGATCCACGCAGTGCTGGCGTTGCGTCTTCCTGGATATGACGCGGGCGACTCGGGGCTCCAGATGCGCTTCGCACGCGCACTCGTCTCGCACGGCTGCCCTGAACCTGTGCTCGAGCATCCGGTCCGACTCGGGAAGAAGCGGTATCGGATCGACCTCGCGTACCCCGATGCGATGATCGCGATCGAAGTCGACGGTTGGGAGTGGCACAACACGCGGACCGCGTTCGACGGCGATCGCGCCCGAGGGAACGACCTCGTCGCGGCCGGCTGGACGCTCCTGCGGTTCACTTCGGGCATGATCGACGCCGAAGCCGCTCGCGTCACCCAGGACACGTTGGTGCGATTCTCGCCGCATACCGATGAGAATCGCACCAACGGGGCTGGGGGTGGGAGGGTGGCGTGAATGGGTGAGGATCTGTTCGCGAGTGCGGCGGAGGACCGGATGCGTGCGCGGGCTCCGCTCGCGGCCCGCCTGCGGCCGCGCGTGCTCGACGAAGTCGCAGGCCAGGAGCATCTTCTCGGCCATGGAAAGCCGCTTCGCACCCTGATCGAGTCGGACCGGCTGTCGTCGGTGATCCTCTGGGGGCCGCCCGGTACCGGCAAGACGACCATCGCCCGACTCATCGCGGGGGCGACGGCCAAGGCGTTCGAACCGCTCAGCGCGGTGACGGCCGGGGTGAAAGACGTGCGCGAGGTTGTGCAGCGGGCGCGGGAGCGGCTCGGCGAACAGGGGCGGGGGACGATCCTGTTCCTCGACGAGGTACACCGATTCAACCGGACCCAACAAGATGCCCTCCTCCCGCACGTCGAAGAGGGGCTCATCGTCCTGGTCGGCGCCACGACCGAGAATCCCTTCTTCTCGTTGACGGCACCGCTGCTCAGCCGCTCCACTCTGTTCCGACTCGAGCCGGTCGATCACGATTCTCTGCTCGTCTTGTTCGAACGTGCTCTCGTCGAACCGGGTCGCGGCCTAGGCGACGACGCGCTCACCATCGAGCCCGATGCGCTCGAACACCTGGTCGACCGTTCCGAGGGCGATGCCCGCCACGGGCTCACCTCACTCGAGGTCGCCGCGGGCCTGGCAATCGAGGCTGGGCGCGGGCGGATCGCGCTGGCCGACGCAGAGGCCGCCCTCGCCATGCGGGCACTTCGCTATGGCGACGACGAGCATTACGACGTGATCTCCGCCTTCATCAAGAGCATTCGGGGCTCGGATCCCGATTCCGCTCTCTACTGGCTCGCTCGCATGCTCGATGCCGGCGAAGACGCCCGCTTCATCGCCCGACGGTTGGTGATCCTGGCCTCGGAAGACGTTGGCCTGGCCGACTCGAACGGCCTGGTCGTCGCCGATGCAGCAGCCAGGGCCGTCGAGTTCGTGGGGTTGCCCGAGGCCCAGCTCAACCTCGCGCACGCGGTCGTATACCTCGCCAGGGCCCCGAAAACGAACTCGGTGACGGCCGCGCTCGGGGCCGCGTTCGCCGATGTCAGAGAGCGGACTAGCAGCGGCGTTCCGAATCATCTGCGCGACTCGCACTATCCGGGCGCGAAGACCCTGGGTCACGGCGAGGGCTACCGGTATCCTCATGACGATCCGAGCGGATGGGTCTCCCAGGACTACCGCCCGCCCGAGGTGGCCGGCCGTCGCTACTGGATTCCCAGCGGTCACGGTCGCGACGTCGGCCCGATCACGAAAGACCCGATCACGAAAGACCCGGGCGACCAGGACGAGGAGAGCGATGAGCGCGAGTGACTGGGCTGCGGCCACGCTGGGCGTCGCTGTGGCGGTCCTCACCGGAGGGTTGCTCGTCGTCTTGGCGCTGTTGAGCGCGACTCTGCGGAACCTGGCGGGATCGATCGACGAGCTGCGGGTCGAGAGCATCGAAGCGGTCGAGGAGATGCGCAAGCTGGCTCGCGAAGCCGCGGGCGAGGTCGACCGCGTGGGGGCGGTGCTCGACGCGGCCGACATGGTCGGACAGCGACTCGACGGCGCGTCCCGGCTCGCGGCCCGCACCGTGTCGAGTCCCGTGGTCAAGGCGCTCGCAATCGGAACCGGTACCAAGCGCGCGGTTCGGCGGATGCGCCAAGGCGACCGTGACGCCACGCCCAAGGACGCCACGCCCAAACCCGCGGGCCGACGGTAAGACGGCGGGAGCAGGCGATGTTGAAGCGAGTCCGTTGGGTAGCCGTCGGCTTCGGCGCCGGGATCGGCGTGTCGGTCTACGGCTACCAGAAGCTTCGGGGAACCATCGACCGCCACACGTCACCCGAGATTCGTGACGCCGGTAGGAAGGTCAATGCGATCCGTCGCGATGTCAGGGCGGCTGTATCGGTGGGCCGCGTGGCCATGCACGAACGCGAGGCCGAGCTCAACGCCCAGATTGCGAACGGAAGTCACGCCAAGCGGCCGTAGACTGGCGCTCGTGCCCAGCCCGTCGACCTTCGAACCGCCGCGCATGACCGCCGACCAGCTCCGCCGGGCCTTCCTCGACTTCTTCGCGCAGAAAGGTCACACGGTCGTACCGTCGGCGAGCGTGGTACCGATCGACAAGAGCCTGCTGTTCACCAATGCCGGCATGGTCCCGTTCAAGCCCTTTTTCGTGGGCGACGAGTCGCCGTCTTTCCGCCGGGCCGTCTCGGTCCAGAAGTGTGTGCGGGCGGGTGGCAAGCACAACGATCTCGACGAGGTGGGCCGGACCAACCGGCACTTCACCTTTTTCGAGATGCTCGGAAATTTCAGCTTCGGCGACTACTTCAAGACCGAGGCGATCCCGTGGGCGTGGGAGTTGATCACGACGGTGTTCGGGCTCGACCCGGACCGCTTGTGGGTCACAGTCCACGAGAACGACGACGAAGCGGTGGCGATTTGGCGCGACACGGTGGGTCTTGCCCCCGAGCGGATTCAGCGCCTCGGCGACGACACCAACTTCTGGCGCATGGCTGACACCGGGCCCTGCGGCCCGAACTCGGAGATCTTCTGGGACCTCGGGCCTGATCACGGCCCGGGCGGTGGCCCGGCGGTGAACGAGGACCGGTTCGTCGAGATCTGGAACCTCGTGTTCATGCAGTTCGATGAGCGCCCCGGGGGCGAGCTGGTTCCGCTCCCCGCGCCGAGCATCGACACCGGAGCAGGGTTCGAGCGTTGCCTCGCTCTGCTGCAGGGGGTCGAGACGGTCTGGGACACCGATGTGATGCGGCCGCTCATCGCGGCGGCGGAGCAAGTCACGGGGGTCGTGTACGGGGGGTTTCCCGGCACCGATCGCGACGTGAGCCTGCGCATCCTCGCCGAGCACGGTCGCACGATGACGATGGTCGTCGGCGATGGGATCGTGCCGTCGAATGAGGAACGTGGGTACGTGCTGCGCCGCATCATTCGGCGCGCGGTTCGCCACGCGTACCTGCTCGGTGTCACCGATCTCGTCACCCCCGCGCTCGTCGACGCGACGGTATCGGTAATGGGTGGTGCGTACCCAGAGATGGCCACGCAACGCGATTCCATCAAGCGCGTCGTGCAACGCGAGGAAGAGCGCTTCCGCTCCACGCTCGCGCGCGGCGTCGAGATGCTCGACAAGATCGTCGACCGCGGCGATGTCGCGGGCGACGAGGCGTTCTTCCTCCACGACACTCTGGGCTTCCCGATCGATCTCACCCGCGAGATTGCCGCGGAACGTGGGCGCGTGGTCGATGTCGAGCAGTTCGCCGCGAACATGCAGGAACAACGGACGCGGGCGCGCGACGCGGTGAAGGCCGACGGCAGTAAGGCCGGCGCGCCGGTTGAGCTGTATCGCGAGCTCCTCGACGGCAACGGGACGACCGAGTTCACCGGCCGCCAGGAGCTTGTGACTGAGGGCGCCAAGGTGCTCGCGCTCGTAGGTCGGGAGAGTGGGGGTTCGGATGGTGGGGGCGGCCCAGAACGGCTCGGCTGCGCACCGGAGGGCAGCGACGTCGACGTCTTCCTGGATCGCACGCCGTTCTATGCCGAATCGGGGGGCCAGGTCGGCGATACCGGTGTCCTCGAGACTGCCGACGGCGGAGCGCTCCTGACGGTGCTCGACACGCAGTACGCGCTCGCCGGTGTGCTTGTGATGCACCGGTGCCGCGTCGAGCGGGGCGAGATATCCGAGGGTGACGAAGTTGTCGCCCGCGTCGATGGCGAACGCCGCGATCGCATCCGTCGGAACCACACCGCGACCCATGTTCTCCATTGGGCCCTGCGGGAGGTGCTTGGCGCGCACGTCAAGCAGGCGGGATCGCATGTCGGCCCTGACCGAATGCGGTTCGATTTTTCGCACTTCGAGGCGGTCACGCCTGACGAGCTCGACCGGGTCGAGCGGCTGGCCAACGAAGAGATCATCACCGACGCACCGGTCCGTCATTACGAGACGTCGAAGGAGCACGCCGCGGAGCTCGGCGCGATCGCGTTCTTCGGCGACAAGTACGGAGACGTCGTGCGGGTGCTCGAAGCGGGGGAACATTCGACTGAGCTGTGCGGTGGCACCCACGTGCACGCGCTCGGGTTCATCGGCCCGGTGAAGATCGTCAACGAAGGATCGATCGGGTCGAACCTGCGCCGGATCGAGGCGGTCACGGGCAGCGCCGCTCTCGCGCGGATCCATGACGAGGAGCTCGAGCTGCGCAAGGCCGCGGAGCTGCTGCACGTCGCGCCGGCCGAGATTTCGGAGCGGGTCGAGAAGCTGCTCGCGCAGGTCAAGGATCTGCAGACCGAGATCGAGACCGGCCGTGCCCGCCAAGCCGGCGCCGAAGCGGGAGAGATCGCGGCGACTGCCATCGACCGTGTAGTGGCGGTGCGTCGCGACGGCCTCGAGAGCGAAGATCTTCGCCGTCTGGCCATAGCCACACGGGACGCGCTCGGATCCGGCGTGGTTGTGCTCGCAGGCGTAGGCGCCGATGGCGCGAAGCCGGCCATCGTCGTTGCGGTCTCAAAGGATCTTGTTGACGGAGGTGCCTCGGCGGCCGAGATCGCGAAGCCGGCGGCGAAGATCCTGCAAGGCGGAACCGGCAAGGACCCGAACCTCGCGGTCGGTGGCGGGAAGAACCCGGCCGGCATCGACGAGGCCGTCGATGTGGCGCGGAAGTTGGCAGAGGAGGCCGTAGGCTCGATCGGATGAGCCGAGTGCCCCGATGACTCGGATCTTGGGTGTCGATCTCGGAGCTCGTCGCATCGGTCTCGCGATCTCTGATCCGCTCGGCATCACCGCCAGTCCGCTGCGGGTGCTCGAACGCGCTGGCGCGCATCGCGTCGACCACCGGACAATCGTCGAAGTCGCCCGCGAACACGAGGCCAATTGCATCGTCGTCGGGTTGCCGCGAGCGCTGTCGGGGAAGTTGGGTCCGGCTGAACGGGCCACGCTGGTCGAGGTCGACGAGCTGCGCGCCATCGCCGGCTCAGATCTGGCGGTCGAGACCTACGACGAGCGTTTCACCACCGCGATCGCGCAGCGTTCGTTGATCGAAGCCAATGTTCGTCGCAAGAACCGCAAGGGGGTCGTCGACAAGGTCGCGGCCGCGATAATGCTCCAGGGCTATCTCGAGGCCAGGTCATGACCGATCTCGAGCCGCCCGCGGATCAGCCACCGGAGGATCAGCCGCCGGAGGACCGGTCGTTCATGAGCGAGCGGCGACGACCGGGTCGCAACGCCACGAAGGTCGCGGTGGTCGTAGCGGTCCTCGTCGGTCTGTTGGTGGTACCGCTCATCGCGGCCGGCACTTGGGTGTACTTCCAGCTTTCACCGCGAGGCGATCAGGGAGGACGGGTCGTCGTGGAGGTGAAGCCGGGCTGGGGAACCACCCAGATTGGCGACGAGCTGGCCCGTAAGGGAGTCATCGGATCGGGGCTCGTGTTCCGGGTGTGGGAACGGGACTCACAGTTCACCAATGGCGTCTACGAGCTGAAGACGAACATGGGTGTGTTCGACGCGGCCAGGGCGATGGGATCGGGTCCGCACACCGCGCCGCAGGTCGGGGTGCTCCCCGGTCTGACGCTCGACGAAGTCGGCGACCGGGTGGCCGGGATCAAGCGGTTCACCAAGGACCGGTTCCTGGAGATAGCGAGGAGCGGGCGGGTCCGCTCGATCTACCAGCCGGCAAGGGTCAACGCCCTCGAAGGTGTGATCTGGCCCGATTCGTACCGGGTGCCTGCCAACCGGACCGAGGCCGAGCTCACCGCCGAGATGACCAAGGCCTTCGACGATCACGCCACGAAGCTCGGCATCGTCGACGCGGCCGCAAAGCTCGGGATTTCGCCGTACCAGGTGATCACTGTGGCATCGCTTGTGCAGCGCGAGGCGAAGCTCGACGGTGATCGTCGGTTGATCGCGGCTGTGATCTACAACCGACTCAAGGCCGGGATGCGGTTGCAGATCGACGCGACGACGCAGTACGCGCAGAGGAAGGGCGATCCGTCCTATGACACTTACAAGATCCCGGCGCTTCCTCCGACGCCGATCTCGACGGTCAGCACGAAGTCGCTCGAGGCGGCGATGAATCCGGCCGGCGTGTCGTACCGTTACTACGTGCTCTCCGACGCGAACGGCAAGCACGCGTTCGCGTCGACGTACGAAGAGCACCTGAAGAACGTCGCGGCGGCGCGGGCGAAGGGGTTGCTCTGATGGCCGGTTGTCATGGGTGAGGTGACGGGGCGCACGACCGTCGCCGGAGTGATCGGCGATCCGATAGCGCACTCGCTGTCGCCTGCGATCCACAACGCGGCGTATCGCGCCCTCGGACTCGACTGGGTCTATGTCGGGTTGGCCGTTCCTGGCGGTCGTGGACGCGAGGCTATCCGTGCCCTTCCTGCACTCGGCCTCGCGGGCGTGAACGTGACCATGCCGCACAAGGCCGATGCGGCCGAGGCGTGTGACGTGCTCACCGGCGACGCCGCCGCGCTCGGCGCGGTGAACACCGTGGTCGTCCGGCCCGATGGCAGCCTCCTCGGCGATTCGACCGACGGAGCGGGCTTCCTCGCTGAGCTGAGCGCTCTCGGTGTCGACCCGTCCCAGTCTCGGATACTGGTGCTCGGTGCCGGGGGCGCGGCGCGCGGGATCGTGCTCGCGCTCGGTCGGGCCCACGCCCGGCTGATGGTGGCGGCTCGCAGGGAGGCGGCAGCAGCTGCCGCCGCCGACCTCGCGACCGGAGCCGAGTCCCACGACTGGCGTGATCTCACCACCCTCGTTGCCCGCTGCGACGTGATCGTCAACGCGACGCCGATCGGCATGAACGGCGAACCGCCACCGTTCGATCCGGCGCTGATCGGCCCCCGCCACGTAGTGGTCGACACCATCTACCACCCGGCCGAGACCCCGCTCATCGCCGCCGCGCGGGCTCAAGGGGCACTCGCGGCCAACGGGATCGGGATGCTCGTGGGTCAGGCCGCGGCCGCGTTCACCCTGCTCACGGGGTATGACGCTCCGCTCGAGGCGATGTACGCAGCCGTCGGATCCGCTCGTTCCCGGGGCTGACCCGCCCGCCCGCCAACCACCAACTGCCGACCGACAACATCGGGCGTCTTCATCGCTCAAGGGTTGACCCCGCTTCTGCCGACAATCCAGAGGAGGGAGGAGCCGGTTTTGTCATTGCAGGGCACACTCGACACGTTCTCGCTGCCCGAGATCCTCGATCTGGTGGAGAAAGCCCGCAAGACGGGCGCGCTGGAAGTGCGCGACCCGACGAGCCGGGGCGTCCTCTACTTCGCCGGGGGTCGCTTCAGCGCGGCCGAGGCCGGTGAGCTCTCCGGCCCGGCGGATTCGGCCGAGGAGCTCGATGCCCGTCTCATCGACGTGTGCTTCGCGCTGTTCCGGGTCGAGACCGGCCTCTTCGAGTTCGAGAACGACCGGTTTCCGCCGTGGCCGGTGCGGGGCGGGAGCGAGATCGCGCGGGTGGTCGAACAGGTCGGCCAACTAAGGCGCGACTGGCTCGCGATCGAGGCCGTGCTGCCATCTCTCGACTGCCGTCCTGATGTTGTCGACGACCTCGATGGCGATCGCGTGGTGCTCGACAAGGCCGGGTTCCGGGTGCTGCGGTCCGTGGACGGCGAACGCAACGTGCGCGAGATCGCCCGAGCCGTGGGTCGCAGCGTGCTCGAAGTGTGCAAAGTGTTGAAGGATCTGGTCGAAGCAGGAGCGGTGGTCGTGCCGACCGATCCGCAGCGGACCATGGTCGACGAGCTCGTGCTCACCGCCGATACCGACGTCGGGCCGTTGGTGGCGTTGGAGCCGGTGCTGGAACTCGTCTCCGATCCCCACAGCCGGCTATCGCCCCCGTCGGCTCCCGTCGCCGCGTCCTTCCCCAGGTCCGAGGTCGGGGAAGGGATCCGACCGGGACATGACGGCGCCCAGAACGGCTACGAGGAGAACGGGTTTCCCGAGCTGCCCGAGGTGCCCGGCCTGATCGTGCCGTCGTCCCCCGAGATGCTCACCGACGCCGACGAGGCGACGCCGTCGGGTCTACGGGATTACGTCTCCGAGGCCCGCGAAGCGGAACAATTCCGCGAAATGCCCATAGACGTAGGCGGGGCCGAGGCGCTCGACGAGCATGAAGAACTGCTCGCCGAAGACGACGAGGCCGAGCCGGCACCCGATCGGGGCGCCCTGCTCCGGATGTTCTCGTCACTTCGCGACCCATGATCACTTCAGCCTGACCTTGCGCGCGCCGATACCGGCTCTGTCGAGCCGCGGCGTCTCACAGGGAGGACGAGGCGCGGCCGTCTGACTGGAGATGTAGGCGTGTCCGGAGGGAATCAGCTCGGTGCACTCCTGGTCTCGCAGGGTCTGCTCCTACGAGACCAGCTCGATGCTGCGCTGAGCGAGCAGGCCAAGACCAACAAGGCGCTGCCGCGCATCCTGATCGAAGGTGGCTACGTAAACGAGATCGATCTCGTCCGGGCCCTGGCCGCGCAGGTCGGTCTCGAGTTCGTCGACCTCTCCGAGGTGAGCGTCGACGCGTCGGTGGCCACGCTGATCCCCGAGAACCTCTCTCGCAAGTACCAGGCGCTGCCAATCTTTTGGGACGACGGACGACTCGTCGTCGCGATCGCGGATCCGTCGAACGTGTTCGCGGTCGACGACATCCATGCCATCACCGGCGCCGTGATCCGGACCGTCGTCGCGGCGTCGGGTCAGCTCGCCGAGCTGATCGACCGGTACCACCGGCTCGACAGCGAGGTCGACACCGTCGCGCAGGAGGCTGCCGATGAGCTCGGTCCCGGCGACGACATCGCCAGTCTCAGCGAGATCATCGAAGACGCGCCGATCGTCAAGTTTGTCAACCTGCTCATCACCCAGGCCGTGGCCGACCGGGCATCCGACATCCACGTCGAGCCGGGCGAGCGCGACCTGCGCATCCGCTTCCGCATAGACGGCGTGCTCCACGAGGTGATGCACTCTCCGAAGTCGATCCAGAACGGCGTCATCAGCCGACTGAAGGTCATGGCCGAGATCGACATCGCCGAGCGTCGGCTACCCCAGGACGGGCGCATCTCGCTCACCGTGGCCGGCAAGCCGATCGACCTGCGGGTCGCGACCCTGCCGACGGTCTACGGCGAGAAGGTTGTGATGCGGATCCTCGACAAGGGCCAGGCCTTGCTGAGCCTCGACGAGCTCGGCTTCCTCCCCGAGGTGATGAGCCGCTACGCAGAGTCGTACACCAAGCCCTACGGCACGATCCTCGTCACCGGCCCGACCGGCTCGGGGAAATCGACGACTCTCTACGCCACTCTCAACATCTTGAACGAGCCATCTAGGAACGTGATCACCATCGAGGACCCGGTCGAGTACCGCCTCGCAGGGATCAACCAGATCCAGGTGAACGTGCGGGCGGGGCTGACCTTCGCAACCGCCTTGCGCTCCATCCTGCGCGCCGACCCCGACATCGTGCTCCTCGGTGAGATCCGGGATCGCGAGACCGCGGTGATCGGCATCGAAGCAGCGCTCACCGGCCATCTCGTGCTCTCGACCCTGCACACCAACAGCGCGGCGTCGACTCCGATGCGCCTGGTCGAGATGGGAGTCGAGCCCTTCCTCGTCACCAGCGCGCTCGATTGCGTGCTCGCGCAACGTCTTGCCCGTCGCCTCTGCGACCGGTGCAAAGAGGCCTATCAGCCGACCGAGTCGGAGCTGGTCGAGGCGGGCTGGGGCATCGAGGACCTAGGGATGAACGAGTGGCCGACGCTGTTCCGTCACATCGGTTGCTCGTCGTGCGGACGCACCGGCTACCGGGGCCGCTTCGCGATCCATGAGGTGATGCTGATCACAGAAGACGTCGAGCGGATGATCATCGAGCGGCGCTCTACCGACGATCTCCAGAAGACCGCAGTGATGCAGGGAATGCTGCCCTTGCGCGAAGACGGCCTCCGGAAGGTCGCCGCAGGACAGACGAGCCTCGAAGAGGTCTTCCGGGTGGTCGCGTAACTACCGCTCAGGGCCGGGGCCATCGCTGCCGATACAGGGGCGACGACACGGAGGGCGTGAGGTGCTGGGAAGTCAGCAGAGGGTTCTGGGCGAGTTTCTGGTCGATCGCCACGTGCTGTCGCGCGACGATCTGCAGGTCGCGATCGCCGAATCCCGCCGGTCCGGCGACCCATTGCCGGCGGTACTCCGCCTCCGCAACCTCGTCGGCGAGAAGGACCTGACCGCGGCCATCGCCGAGGCGTTGTCGCTGCGGTTCATCGACTTCACCGACAGCCCGCTCAACCCCGACGCCGCCACAACCGTTCCGGCCGAGGTCGCGCGTCGGCACCTCGCGATCGGCGTCGATTTCGAAGGGGACAAACTCGTCGTCGCGCTTGCCGAGCCCGCCGACGATGTCGCGATAACGGCTGTAGGCGCCGCGACCGGCTACGAGATCATTCCTGCGGCCGCGGGCCGTTACGAGCTTGCCCAAGCCATCGAGAGCGTCTATGGCGCGGAGCACTTCGACGCGCCCACGTTGCGTCCACCCGCAGTTCGAGAGCCCGACTTCGATGAGGGTCTCAATGTGAACGAGCTGCTGACCCGGCTCGTCGAATCACACGGGTCCGACCTCCACCTGGCCTCCGGCTCGCCACCGGTAATGCGGGTGCACGGAGAGCTGCGGGCCATGCCCGACATGGCGGTACTCAACGGTTCCGAGATCCGGGAGATGATCTACGCGATCCTCGGCCAGAAACAGCGCGAGCGCTTTGAGAACGAGCTCGAGCTCGATACCTCGTACAGCCTCCCCGGGCGCGGGCGTTTCCGCATCAACGTCTTCTTGCAGCGAGACGCGGTCGGGGCGGTCATTCGGGCGATTCCATTCGAGATCGTGGAGTTCAGTCAGCTCGGTCTTCCGCCGGCGGTCCAGACGTTTGCCGACCTGCCCCGCGGCCTGGTCCTCGTCACCGGCCCGACCGGTTCGGGGAAGTCGACGAGCCTTGCGTCGCTCGTCGACATCATCAACCGGGAGAAGGCCGTCCACATAATGACGGTTGAGGACCCGATCGAGTTTCTGCATTCCCACAAGCGTTCTGTCGTCAACCAGCGCGAAGTGGGGGAGGACACCCACTCGTTCGCGGCTGCGTTGAAGCATGTGTTGCGTCAGGACCCCGATGTCATCCTGGTCGGTGAGATGCGCGACCTCGAGACCATCTCGACCGCGTTGACCGCGGCCGAGACCGGTCACCTCGTGTTCGCGACCCTGCACACTCAAGACGCGCCTCAGTCGATCGACCGCGTCATCGACGTGTTCCCCTCCCATCAGCAGCAGCAGATCCGGGTGCAGCTCGCGGCGTCGCTCCAAGGCATCGTGACCCAGCAGCTAATTCCGCTCGCGTCCGGTAGCGGCCGGGCCGTTGCCGCCGAGGTGCTGGTCGCGACGTCGGCGGTTCGCAACCTCATTCGCGAAGGAAAGACCCATCAGATCTACTCGATGATGCAGGCGGGTGGGAAGTACGGAATGGTCACCATGGACCAGGAGCTCGCGCGGCTCGTGCGCGCCGGGCGCATCACCATGGAGTCGGCACTCGAGCGCTCGCAACACGAGGAAGACGTGCGCCGCCTCGTGTCGAGCGCGAGCTAGGGAGATCACGTGGCGACGACGTTCAGCTACAGGGTCCGCGACCAGCAAGGCAAGGTCGTGGAGGGTCAGCTCGAGGCCGACGACCAGGCGCTCGTCATCGACAAGCTCCGGTCGATGGGCTACACGCCGATCACGATCAGCAAGCGCAACGAGAACAAGCTCACTGCCGACCTGAGCATCCCGGGGCTGAGCAATCGCGTGAAGTTGAAGGACGTCGCGGTCATGTCGCGCCAGTTCGCGACCATGATCAACTCGGGGCTATCCATCCTGCGCTCACTCGCGATCCTGGCGCAGCAGACCGAGAACAGTGAGCTGGCCAGGGTCGCCGGTGAGGTGCGACTCGATGTCGAGCGCGGCGCGTCGCTCTCGGTCGCTCTCGCGCGTCACCCAAAGGTGTTCAACCAGCTGTTCGTGTCGATGGTGAAGTCGGGTGAGACGTCGGGCACACTCGACGAGGTCCTGATCCGGCTCGCGACCACGATAGAGAAGCAGGTACAGCTACGCGGCAAGGTGAAGTCGGCGATGACCTACCCGGTGATGGTGGGGTTCGTCGTCTTCTCGATCGCGATGATCATGCTCATCTTCATCGTTCCGCAGTTCCAGGGGATCTACGCATCGCTCGGTGGTCAGCTGCCGATGCCCACGCAGGTTCTACTCACCATCTCGAAGATCGTTCGCACGTTCTTCCCGTTCCTCATCGTTTTGGGCATCGTCGGCGCGATCCTCTTCCGCCGCTGGATCAAGACAGACCGAGGCCGCGGACTATGGGACGCGTTCAAGCTCCGGGTGCCGATCTTTGGCAGTCTCGTGAGCAAGACCGCGCTCGCACGTTTCGCGCGAACCCTCGGTGCACTCACCCGCGCCGGGGTGCCGATCCTCGAATCGCTCGAGATTGTGGCCGACACCGCCGGGAACACGGTGGTGGCCAACGCGGTGCACGACACCCAGCGAGCCGTGAAAGGCGGCGACTCCATTGCCCGTCCGCTGGAGCAGCACGAGGTGTTCCCGCCGATGGTCGTGCAGATGATGGCCGTCGGTGAGGAGACGGGCGCGCTCGACGAGATGCTCGACAAGATCGCCGACTTCTACGAGTCGGAGGTCGAAGCGACGGTCGATGCCTTGACGTCGCTGATCGAACCGGTCCTGATCGTGGTCATGGGTGTCGTCGTCGGCGGGATGATCATCAGCCTGTACCTCCCGCTGTTCAACATCATCAAGCTCATCAAGTAGCGCTTCGCGGGGGCCCGAATCCGCGTTCAGCTGGACCCTCGAACGTCCCGATCCGTGCAGGAGTAGGTATTCGTGAATCTCAACCAGCTCCTGCGTGAGGCAGTGATCCGGGGCGCGTCCGACGTGCACCTGCGCGCCGGCGCGGCCCCCTCGGTCCGAATCGACGGGAGGCTCCAGCGAACCGGCACCCCGATCTCGGCGACCGAGATCGAGCAACTCGCCATCGCGCTCCTGCCCGAGTCCAACCGGGTGGAGTTCGAGACCGTCAACGAGTCTGACTTCGCTTACGAGGTCGACGATGTCGGCCGTTTTCGCGCGAACGTGTTTCGCCAACAGGGGACGGTTGCGCTCGTCCTGCGCTACGTCGCCTCGGAGATCCCTTCGATTGAGTCCCTCGGGCTTCCAGAGGTCGTGCGGCGGATCGCCAACGAGACACGTGGGCTCGTGCTCGTGACCGGCCGGGTCGGCACCGGGAAGAGCACGACCCTGGCCGCAATGATCGACCACATCAACCGGACGCGCGACGGCCACATCCTCACGATCGAGGATCCGGTCGAGTTCCGCCATGAGCACGACCGGTGTCTCGTGACTCAGCGTGAGATCGGCGTAGACACCGACGGATTCCGCGGCGCGCTGAAGCGGGTCCTGCGCCAGGACCCCGACGTGATCCTCATCGGAGAGATGCGCGATGTCGAGACGGTGTGGGCCGCGCTGTCGGCTGCCGAGACCGGACAGCTCGTGCTCTCGACTCTGCACACCATGAGCGCAACCGAGACAGTCAACCGAATGCTCGACTTCTTCGACTCACGCCAGCACGCTCAGGTGCGGAGCTCGCTGGCGGCATCGCTGCGCGGTGTGGTGAGCCAGCGGCTGTTGCCCCGGGCCGACGGTGTGGGCCGCGTGCCCGCGGTCGAGATCATGGTCGGCACCGGTCGGGTAGCCGAACGCATCGCCGACCCGGGCCGCACCGGCGAGCTCGAACAAGTCATCTCCGAAGGTGCCATCTACGGCATGCAGACCTTCGACCAGAACCTGCTGCACCTCTACGGGACCGGCGCGATCACTGGACGCGATGCTCTCGGCGCGGCCACCCACCCCCACGACCTCCAGCTGGCGATGAGCGCTCGCGACGCCGAGGCCGCCGCCAGCTGAGGCCGCGGTCCGCTTCAGGTTCCGGCTTCAGACGATCACCCTCAGCATCTCGTCGATGCTGAGGATGCCGGCACCGACCCTGCGCAGCGCGGCCATGCGGAGCGTATCCATGCCCTCGGCAACGGCATGCCGTTCGATCTCCCCGCTCGAGGCCCGGGAGATGACGAGTCGGTTGATGTCTTCGGTCATGGGCATGATCTCGTAGAGCGCGACGCGGCCGCGGTAGCCGGTGTCGCTACAGGAAGGGCACCCGACGGCGCGCTGGATCATCCCGCCGTCCATGAGCTCGTCGGGGACGCCGACGCTGCGACGCGTGCTCGCGTCGGGTTCGTAGGGCTCGGCACAACGCACGCACAGGCGGCGAACGAGCCGTTGCCCGACGATGCACGTGACCGCGGAGCTCACGAGGAACGGCGCGACGCCCATGTCGATGAGGCGGAGTGGCACGGCCGCGGCGCGCGTCGTGTGGATCGTCGACAGCACGAGGTGCCCGGTGAGAGATGCCTCGGCCGCGATTCGCGCGGTCTCCGCGTCGCGGATCTCGCCCACGAGCACGACATCGGGGTCGGCTCGGAGAATCGACCGGAGCGCGATGGGGAAAGTGAGGCCGGCACGGATGTCGATCTGGATCTGCTTGATCCCCTCGGTCTTGTACTCGACCGGGTCTTCAACCGCGATGATGTTGCGGTCGGGTGTGTTGAGCTCGAGGAGCACCGCGTACAGCGTCGAGGTCTTGCCCGATCCAGTAGGGCCGCTGGTGAGAATCGCACCTTGGGGCTTGCGGTACGCGGCTTGGAATCGCTCGAGCTCGCGCGGCTCGAACCCGAGCGCCTCGAGCTTCATCACCCCGGTGCTCTGGTCGAGGAGCCGCAGCACCGCGGCTTCGCCGTTGGCGGTGGGAAGCGTGGCCATGCGGACATCGATTTTGCGGCCGTTGTGCATCACCGAGAACCGACCGTCTTGGGGCAGCCGGGTCTGGGTGATGTCGATCCCGGCCATGATCTTGATACGGCTGATCGCAGACCGGTGAACCGACAGAGGTGCCTCCGACGCGTCATGGAGCACGCCGTCGACGCGGAAGCGGACCCGAAGCCGGTCCGACCCCGGTTCCAGGTGTACGTCGGAGGCGCGGTCGTCTACCGCCTGGGCCAGGATCGCGTTGACTAGCCGAACGATGGGAACGTCTTCGGACACGGCGACCAGGTCGGCGAGATCGCTGGGCGCGCCCGGTGCATCCGTGGTCGCCTCGTGCACGGTGGTGGCAAGCGACGAGCCCGACCAGACCCGCTCGATCGTCGGCACGATCTGCTCGGGGTCGGTCATGACCGCAATGACGGGGGCGCCGAGCAGGAGGCGAAGATCGTCTATGGCGAACACGTCGCGTGGGTCACGCATGGCGACGACCACGCCGCCCTCGCGTCGCGTCAACGGGATTGCGCAGTAGCGGCGGGCGACCTCCTCTGGCACGGCCTGGATGATGAGCGGATCGATAGCCACGTTGGCGAGCTCGACGAATTCGACGTCGAGCCGATGGGCAAGCACTCGAGCGACGTCGCCCGACGAGACGTAGCCGAGTGCGACGATCGTCTCCCCGAGCCGAATACCGGTCTGACGCTGAAGCTGCAGAGCGTCTTCGAGGTGCTCTTCGCTGATGAGGCCCTGTTCGATGAGCATCTCACCGACGCGCGCGCGGGCGCCAGAAGGAGGCCAGGAGGGGTCGTGTTCGGTTTCGGTCTGATCGACGTCGCTCACGACCCTGTCATCGGCACCCCGACGGCACTACCTGAATCGCCAAGCGAGCTGAACTGCGGCGCGCTCAGGAAGGCGGCGGATCGACCGTGGAACCGGCGCCCGGTTCGGCCTCGTGGGGTACTAGGTCGGCCGTGAGACGGGCGAGCCGATCCGACAGCCCAGAGGCCTCGCGTGCGACCGCACCGACGCTCTCGGCGAGCGTAGTCACGTCTTCGGAGAGGCGACGGCGCATCGACCACGCCCGCGTCCAGGCGTCGCGGGTGACGACAGCGGCCTCGTCGCGGGCGGCGATGGTCGACCGCTCTACGGCCTCCCGCTCGCGGCGGAACTGTTCGCGCTCTCGCTCGATCTCTGTCTTCAGTCGGTGTCGCTTGGTCTGGAGTCGATCCAGACGGTCCTCTGTGTCTTCGAGATCAAGGTCGGCGCGCTGTCGCGCTTCGCCGAGCACGGCGACCTCAGACGCGAGTTGCTCGAGCTCCACTGCCATTCGCGCTCGTTCGGCGGCGTGATCCGAAGCGGGCCCTGGCACGGCGCCGCCCGCATTGGCAGCAAGCGCGCGTACCTGAAGCTCCGCCGCTTCCATTCCGGTCTGTCGCTCCTCGATCGCGAGTGCGCGGATCCCGGCTGCGGTCACAGCGGCTTCTGCGAGGGCAGCTGTGGCGGCGCGCCTGAGCTCCTCGATCTCGTGCTGCTCCGCGGTGAAGTCGGCCACCGCTTCAGTGTTATCGGCTTGGGCCACCTCGAGTTGACTTCGCAGTGCATGGAGCTCGGAGCGGAGCGCGGTGGTCTGGTCGACCGCGAGGCGTTCCGCCGCGTCGCCTTTCGCCTGGTGCTCGGCGAGACGCGCGACGAGGTCGGTCGTCTTGGCCCGGGCTTGGTCGAGCTCCGCTCGCGCCGAGTGCACCTGCTGATCGGCGGCCTCTTGGGCGGTGGAGCGAAACGCGCTCGCCTCGTTGCGAACATTTGTGGTTTCGGTTTCGGCGGTCGCGAGGACACCGTGGAGCCGGACAACCTCGGCTTGCACCGACTCGATGTCGTTCCGGCGCTTGTCGGCGTCGGCCTGCTCCCGTTCGAGCTTGGCCCGCAGCTCGCGGGATTCGGCACTCGCCTGGTCGAGTTGGGCGCGTACCGCCTGGGTCTCCTTCCGCTCTGAGTCGTTGCCGGCGGTGCTCAGGGCGGCGGCTTGAAGCTCGGCGCGTGCCAAGATGTCGCGGGCATCGCGTTCGGCATCACTCTGCATCTGCTGCAGCGTCGAGCGATCGTCGTCGAGCGTCGTTCGGATCTGTGTGAGCTCGACCCGCTCGCGTGTGAGCTCGGCGCGCGCTGCGGCGAGCTCTTGTGTTGCTGTGACCATCGACTGGTCCGCGGCCGCCGGTGGTGCGATCGCGGTTGTCGAAGCCGCCTCGTGTTCGCGGCTTCCGGTGAGGTACTCCGCGTACGAGCCGAAGCCGAGCAACAACAGCCCTTGGTCCTCGGCTTGTAGCGCGGTCTTGAGGCGTCTACGCAGCTTCGGTGAGAACGGTGAGCGCTCGCATGCGTCGGAGGCGTCCATCGCCGCGGTGTGGAGGTGCTCGACGGTGTTCTGCTCGACGCTGTTCTGGTCGCCACTGTTCTGGTCGCCAGGAGCAGGAGTTCGCGCCTCAACGTCGCCGTCGATCGGCTCTGGTCGCGGGGTCGGCGCATCCGAAGCGGGTTGCGGAATTGGTGC
>JANYLB010000050.1 GCA_025363815.1 Actinomycetes bacterium | reverse complement strand
GCGCCGGCCAGACCGATCGCGGCGGTGAAGAACTCGAACACGATGAGGCACAGCCCGGCCAGGAGCAGAAAGTACGCGATCGACGGGCTGGTCAGCGTGTGGACGGCCTGGCCGTCGAGGCCGAGCTTGCGGAACCGGACCGTCTGATTCGGCTCGCGGCGGCGGTCACGGCCCTTTCCCACTACACGAGCCGTCGACAACTTCTTTTCGCCCGTTGCCGTCGTGACCTTCGCGCCGTCGAGCGTGACGATGACGTCACCCAGGGTCGGAGAGACCCGGTTGACCGCGCCAACCTGTCGCGCCTTGCCAGAAGACAGCGTGCCCGTGCCAGTCGCTTCCGCACCTGCCTGACTGCGTCCGTTCGCTCGGGCGAGGGCCCCGAGCTGTTGAGTGACCTCGCGAGCCGAGCGCGCGCCAGGCTCGTCGAGCAACAAGGGATACGCCGGCCCGATCCCGGCACCGTTGGCGATCGACGCGACCGGTGCGGCTTGGGCGAGGAGCGCCGCCGCGCCCTTCGCCGCCGAGCCGGAGGGGCCGACCCACACGACAACCGGCACAGCGGAGCGCCGGATCGCACGCACCAGCCGTTGGACGTCGACACCGACCGAGCCGCCCGACGCGAGCTGAATCACCAGCACCTCGGCTCGCTGTTCGTTCGCGGTCCGGATCGAGTCGAGGATCAGCTGCGCGTTCGGCGGATCGATCAACCCGTTCACCTGGGTGACGTCGATCCCGTTCCTGGCGCGGTTGCCCGTCGCGTCCGCGACACCACCCAGATCGCCGAAGAGCAGGAGCGCGCCAACGGCGAGCACGAGCACAGACAGAATGCGGCGGGGTCGGGGGGACCGGCGTCGGGGGGACAATGGGGCTCCCGTAACATGAGGCTCAATGGAGCTTGAACAGTTCTGCTCCACCTCCCGGGTGCTCATCGTGGCGGGCAAGGGTGGCGTCGGCAAGACCACCGTCACCGCCTCGCTCGCCACGACCGCGGCCCGGGCAGGCCTGAGCGTGCTTATCGTGGAGGTCGAGGGCAAATCGGGGCTGTCGCAAGCCTTCGCCAAGCCCGACCTCGACTACGAGGAAACCGACCTAGCGCCAGGCGTGCGGGCCCGGACTCTCACGCCCGACCACGCGCTCGTCGATTACCTCGAGAGCCACGGTTTGAAGCGGATCTCCAAGCGGCTCTCGAATACCGGGACCCTCGACGTCATCGCGACCGCGGTTCCGGGCATGAAAGACATCCTCGTCCTCGGCAAGGTGAAATCCCTAGAGCGTGACCGCGCTGCCGATCTGATCCTCGTCGACGCTCCGGCCGCCGGTCACGCCATCAGCTTCCTGCTCTCGCCCCGCGGACTGCTCGACGCGGTATCGGTCGGGCCGATTCGCAAGCAGGCGACCGACGTGATCGAACTCCTCTCCGACCCGTCGCGCTGTCAGGTCCTACTGGTCACAATGCCAGAGGAAACACCCGTCAACGAGTTGGTCGACACGGCGTTCACCCTCGAGGATCGGGTCGGTATCGCCCTCGGACCGATAGTGGTGAACGGCTGCTACCCCGAGATGGACCTCGATACCGACCCGGGCGAGATCACTCGTGACGCCGAGGCCGCCGGCGTCTTCCTATCGGCACGCGAAGCGCAAGATCTCGCCCGTGCCGCAGCGTTTCGGGTCGAACGTCAGGAGCTCCAGCGCGTCCAGACCGATCGGCTGGAGCAGCGTCTCCCGTTGCCCCAGATCAGGCTCCCATTCCTGTTCAGCGACGACGTCGGTCCGGCTGAGATCGGCGTGCTTGCCGACGCCTTCCAAGACGGCATCGAGGCGCTGTGAGCGATCTCCACAGTCTCGTCGACGAGGGACACGTCGTCATCTGCTGCGGAAGTGGTGGCGTGGGCAAGACGACCTCGGCTGCGGTGCTCGCGCTCGAAGGGGCACGGCGTGGTCGCAACGCCGTCGTCGTCACGATCGATCCGGCGAAGCGCCTCGCGAACGCGCTCGGTCTCGAAGTGCTCTCGAACACCGCGCGCGAGATCGAACCTGAGCGATGGGACCCCGACGGCTGCTCTCCGGGTGGTCGGCTCTCAGCCCTGATGCTCGACACGAAGTCGACGTTCGACGGGCTCGTGAAGAGATACGCAGCCGACGGCACCCAAGCGGGCGGCATCCTCGATAACCGCTTCTATCGCAACATCTCCAGCGCGCTCGGCGGAACCCAGGAGTACATGGCGATGGAGAAGCTGCACGAGCTCCACGAAGACGGCGGCTACGACCTGATCGTCGTCGACACGCCGCCGACGCGTCACGCGCTTGATTTCCTCGACGCGCCGAAGCGGATCACGAGTCTGCTCGACAACCGCATCTTTCGGATGCTCATGACTCCCACCAAGGCGGGGATGCGGGTCGCCGGTATCGCTCTGCAGACGTTGCTCCGCACAATCGGGAGAGTCGTCGGCACGGCCGTAATCGACGATGTCGTCGCGTTCTTTCGCGCGTTCGAAGGGATGGAGGATGGATTCCGCGAACGAGCGGCGACGGTTCTCGCACTTCTCGCCGACCCCGGAACGCGGTTCGTGCTCGTCACCGCGCCGCAACGCGACGCCGTCGACGAAGCGGTGTACTTCGCCGACCAGATCGCCGGTCACGGTCTCTCGGTCGACGCCCTGATCGTGAACCGCGTGCACCCGCAGTTCGGTGACGAGCACGCGGCGGGCCTCCGGGCACGGGCCGAGCACCTACCAGGCGGATTGCGTGAAGGAGAGGCCAAGGCTGCCGCGGTCCGGCTGGCGAAGCAGTACGAGAACCTTGCCGATTTCCAGGAGATCTCGATCCGCGAGCGCGCTCACCTCGACGCGATCCGGTCAAAGGTCGGAACGGCTGCAGTCGCGACGGTTCCGCTCCTCCCACACGATGTCCACGACTTCACAGCCCTTTCAGAGATCAGCGAACAGCTCTTCAACCAAAACCGTTGAAGTAGCGTTCTGCTCTGTGACTGCTGTGTCGACACCATCCCCGACGGTTCCCACTACAACGATCCTCGTCGCTGCCGAGGCCCAGTGGGTTCGGGAGCAGGTCCGAGCTGCGTTCGTAGGACCGGGTCAGGGCGTCGTCGAGGTCAGTCGGGGCCAAGACGTTTTCGCCGCTGTGGCCGAACACCATCCCGATCTCGTCATCCTCGACATGCAGATCGCGAACATGGGTGGGTTCGCCGTCTCCATCGACCTCCGCCTCGAAGAGGCCGCCGGCCGCCTCCCTGCTGTGCCGATCCTCCTCTTGCTCGATCGCGAAGCCGACCGGTTCCTCGGCCGACGAGCCGACGTGGACGACCAGCTGGTCAAGCCGTTCGATGCGGGAACACTGCGTCGCGCGGCCAAGCGCCTCCTCGCCGACGAACCCGAATCGACGCAGTAACAGTCGGCGCAGCGTTAGGGGCCTCAGGGCTCACTATGCCGAGACCCCTCCAGGCGGGGGCCGGCCGGGTGCCGCCGATAGACTCATTCTCATCCTTCGGGATGTGGCGCAGCTTGGTTAGCGCGCAGCGTTCGGGACGCTGAGGCCCCGGGTTCGAATCCCGGCATCCCGACCCGAGAAAGCGCAGGTCAGCCCCGGTTTTTGCCGGGGCTGCCTCGCGTCCCGACCCCGCCGGCCCGGCGAGAAACCCGCGAAACTCGAGCACAGCCCGAACGCGCTTAGCTCTCGCAAGTCCTCAGCATTGCCGACCCTGTATTCAGGTCGTGCTGCTGCCGGCTTGGACACCGGTTACGGAGCCGTTCGCGTCGAGAAACGCGGCCACAGGCACTGAGGATCTCGTCGGGTTGAAGCACGGGTTCGGTGGATGGTGAGCGCGACAGGGCCCCGGCGGATGCAACGTGAAACTCGGCGCGAAGTCCACGGGGCTTACTGGCGCGCCCTGGTTGAAGTGCACGACGACGTCGTCGTGGCCTTTGAGACTGTAGGCACCACCGCTGGTCGTGCCGGTTCCAATGACGTGATGCACGACCGCGTGCAGCGAGTAAACGAACCCACGGAACTGGTCGCCGCTGATCTTGATCGTCACCGACATCGTTCCCGCGAGGTTCACAGTCTCGTTCGTCGGAGCGTTGAAGAACTGTTCGCTGAACACGCTCTGACTCTTCCAGTTGGGCCCCTTGGGTGCCCAGGCGGCCCCCGCTAGAGGGCCGACCAACGCCGACACTCCGAGGATCACGGCCAAGCTGACCGGCAAGCGACATGCACGACGCATCCCACACCCCTTCGCATCGGTAGCACCGGCCGGTCGAAGATCGCGTACAAGGCCGCCCGCGCACCGTAGCCCCCAGGCCATCCGGGACGCTCAGTTGCCTCCTCGAATGAGTGCTCGAGCTGAACGCCCAATCGCGCCGGGCACACGGAATCGAGCGCGCAGTTCTTTCTACCTGTGTGGGCCAGGGCTGCGAAGACCGAGATGGTGGACCGTCGCTGGTCTCCAAGTCGCCATCGGTTGGACCTCGCTGGAGTTCGTCCCAGCGTTGTGGCACCAGCTCGGCGTGATTACGTTCTCGCTCATCGTCTGCAGTGGTTCCGTGTACTCCGTGGTGCGCGCTCGTGATTTTGCCGATCGGCGGTCCTCGACCCGGCCTGACAAGCTTCAGCCGACGTTCCACCCCGGAGGAAGACCACATGCGCACCGTGACCGCCAGCTGCATCGCCGCTCTTATCGCATTCCTCGGCGTGGTGGTCGTCGGCACCGGCGCGGCCGCCGGCGCGAAAGCCGACCCCGCGCCGTATTCGCGACCGGGTCCCTACGCTGCGGGCGTAACCACGCTCGACATGGGCGGCACTCCGGTCGAGGTGTGGTACCCGGCGGCGCCGTCTTCCGTCGCGGCAAAGCCGAAAGACGTGTACTTCATCAAGGCCGCGCTCCCGGCGGCGATCCAAGGGATCCTGCCCGCGAACGTGAACCCACCGTTCACAGAGGATGCTTACCGCGACGTGCCGGCGAGCCCCAAAGGGCCATTCCCGATCGTTCTGTTCAGCCACGGTTTCGCGGGAATCCGTCAGCAGTCGACGTTTCTCACGACCCATCTCGCGCAGTGGGGCTTCGTCGTCGCTTCGCCCGAGTTCCTCTCCCGCGACCTCGCATCGGTATTCGGCGCGAAGCCGGCCGATCCGCAAACCGACGTGCAGGTCTTGGCCGCGACCACGCAATTGCTCCGCCGACAGAACGCGACGAAGGGCGCGCTGCTCTCCGGGATCGTGAAGAAAGGAAAGCTTGCGGTGACGGGTCACTCCGCGGGAGGTTTCGCAGCGATCCAGTTCGGAGCGCGGGCCGACGTCGCGACCTACATCCCGCTCTCCGCCGGCGGCGACGCCGGCCGAGGGCCCACGCTTTCTCCGGCGAACAAACCATCGCTCTACGCGCTCGGCGGCGACGACCAAGTGGTCGCTACGGCGAAGGTCGTGAAGTTCTGGAAACATGACGTCAAGATCCCGAAGCGACTCGTGGTGATCGCCGGCGCCGGCCACACTTCACCGACCGACCTCTGCGACATCGGCAGCGGAGGGCTCGTGCAGACGGCCATCGATGCCGGCATCAACATCCCTGCGAGCTTCGGGGCGCTCTACGACTGCAAGAAGGCCACCGCACCCCACGACACGTGGCCGGTTTACGACCAGTTCGTCACGGCCCAGCTGCGCTGGGCCTTCAAGATCGACCCGAAGCCAGTCGGGCTCGATCAACGCGCCGCGAAGAGCTTCCTGCCCACCAAGGTCGAGTACCGCGAAAAGCTAGGTCGATGATCCATTTCTCCACGTCGAGTAACCGACGGCCGCCCCGAGCTCGGGTGCAGTCGGCAATGGCCCGCTGGGATCGCGGCGGAGCAGAGGAATAGGATCCTCGGCCCTGGGCCATAACGGGGCAGAGTTCGCGGTTACGCGGCGGTACAGCATGGGGGCATGGATGACGGCACGACGCATATTTGGATCGCGAGTGCGTTGGGGAGCCGCCACCGTCTGCGTCGTGTTGCTGAGCGCGACCCTCGCCGCGTGCGTTCCCGGCCCCGGACCGACGAGTCCTCCCAACCCGATCGTCGGCGGAAGCACCAACCAGGTCTATGTGATCAAGGCCCCGGCCGGCGCCGGTGTGCAACTGATCGACGGCAAGGGCGCGACGGCAGCGTCGGGCACGACCGACTCGCTCGGTGGCTTTCTGTTCCGTCGGGTACCCGCGGGCACGGGCTATCGCGTGGTGACCACCGGCGCCAGCGCGACCGCGACGTCGAAGCCGGTCACGGTGACCACACCCGCAGACGTCCCACCGCAATCGCTGTACACGGCTCAGCGGCTCAACACTGTCGACGGCGGTGCCGGATACGGTTATCTCCGCACCCGTGACGGCACGACGCTGAGCGTCCAGGTCGCGCTCCCCGGTCCCGCCGCCGGCGGACCGTACCCGACCTTGATGGAGTACTCCGGCTACGACCCGTCGAGGCCGACCGGACAGTCGGGAACGAGCCCGTTCAAGATCCTCGCTCAACTCGCCGGATACGCCTATGTGGGCGTCAACGTCCGCGGATCCGGTTGCTCCGGTGGCGCGTTCGATCTCTTCGAGACCCTCCAGGGTCTCGACGGCTACGACGCTGTCGAGACGATCGCCGCGCAACCGTGGGCCGGCAAGGTCGCGACCGTCGGGATCTCCTACCCCGGGATCATGCAGATGTTCGTCGGCGCGACGCGCCCGCCGCACCTAACGGCGATGGCGCCACTGTCGACCACCGACGATCTCATACGATCGATTCTCGCCCCCGGTGGGATCAAGAACGACGGCTTCGCGTTCAATTGGATCAACCAGCGCGTAAACCAGAACAGGTGGCCGAACCCACAGGGCGCGAGCTGGGTCGTCGATCGCGTCAATTCGGGCGACTTGCAGTGCGCGTACAACATGCAGCTCCGCCAGCAGAACCGCGACGTCCTCACCATCATCGACACCCAGAACCACTACCCCGCGGTAGGCGACCCGTCGTACCCCGAAGGTGGTGACATTCAGGCCCCGTGGACCTTCGCCGACAAGATCAACGTCCCGACGTTCATCGCCGGCGCTTGGCAGGACGAGCAAACGGGTGGCCGCTGGCCCGACGTGCTCGCCCACCTGACGTCGGTTCCGCGCGGCACGCTCAAGATCACCGCAACCAACGGCTCACACATCTCCTCGCTCGATCCCGAGGTGCTCCTACACCTCACCGAGTTCCTCGACTTCTACATCAAGGGCACGATCCCCAAGGTGGCGGCGGCGGCGCGTGCCGCGACCCCCGCTATCTACCAGGCCATCTTCGGTATCGGCGGCATCCAGATGCCACCCGATCGCTTCACGGGATACACCGACTACGCAACGGCGCGCGCGGCCTACGAGGCCGAGCCGCCCGTGAGGATCCTCTGGGAGACGGGTGCCGCACCCGGTCAGGTGGCGGGCACTCCGCACCCGGTGACCGAGACCGGCTACTCGGCCTGGCCTCCGCCCGAAACCACCCCGACTCCGTGGTACTTCCATGCGGGCGGCAAGCTCGCTTCGCCGACACCGACCGTCGCCGACTCCGCTCCGGGCAGCATCGATTCGTACACCTCGGACCCTGCGGCCCGGCCACGGAACGACTTTCCGGGTGGAAACATCTGGGCCACCGACCCGACATACGACTGGCGGCCCCTGGTCGACGGCAAGGCCGTCGCCTACATCACCGATCCGTTGAGCGCGCCGGTGTCTATCCTCGGCAACACCAGCGTTGATCTCTGGGTGCGATCCACGGCGCCCGACACCGACCTGCAGGTGACCCTCACCGAGGTGCGGCCCGACGGCACCGAGCGGTACGTACAGAACGGTTGGCTACGCGCCAGCGCCCGCAAGCTCGACCAGGTGAACTCGACCGCGCTTCTCCCGCGTCACACCGGTCTCGAATCCGATGCGTCGCCGCTTCCGGCGGGCGAGTTCTCATCGGCTCGGGTGGAGCTGTTTCCCGTCGCCTACACGTTCCGTGCCGGGTCGCAGATCCGCATCAGCGTCGAGGCGCCGGGCGGCGACCGTCCGCAATGGACGTTCATCACGCCTGCCGGCGGCGAGATCAACTCGATCGCCCACTCGATTGGACGACCGTCGAGGCTTGTGCTCCCCGTCGTACCGACCGTCGCGCTTCCGTCGGCACCGGCTCCGTGCCCGTCACTGCGGAGCGAACCCTGCCGCACCTACGTCGCGCTCACGGCCCCCCAGCCACCGCCATTCGCGGCGCCCACCGACGTGCACGCGGTGAAGCGAAACAATTCCGTTCTCGTGACCTGGGTCGCGCCGGACCCATCGGCCGACCGCGCGGTAACGAGCTACACGATCACGGTGTCGCCCGGTGGTACGACTCGACGAGTCCCCGCGATCGCGACGCAACGCATGGTCTCCGGATTGGGCGCCGGCACCTTCTTGTTCACCGTGCGGGCCGACTACACCGATGGATCGAGTGAACCGGCAGGGCCGTCGGAGCCGGTCGTACTGACCTGACCCGACCCGACTGGAGTCACCGCCGGCCTGCAGCGGTGTGGGCGCAGTGTCGTAGGGGTTCAGCGGTCGAGCAGGA
The DNA here is from genome assembly GCA_025363815.1 of Actinomycetes bacterium. GTDB lineage: Bacteria > Actinomycetota > Acidimicrobiia > IMCC26256 > JANYLB01 > JANYLB01. The sequence continues at coordinate 20,262 of JANYLB010000050.1, read as the reverse complement.
GCTCGGCCATCTGCACGGCGTTGAGCGCCGCACCTTTACGGAGGTTGTCGCCGGTCACCCAGAGATCGATCGCTCCCGGACGCGACCGATCCTCGCGGAGGCGTCCGACGAGCACCGGGTCGATGCCGGCGGCCTCGAGCGGCGTAGGGAATCCTTCACCACCGTCGACGAGACGCACGCCACGAGCCGCTTCGAGGAGGTCCTCGGCCTCGCCTCGGCTCACCGGGCGGCGGAACTGCACGTTGGCCGACATCGCGTGGCCGACGAACACGGGTACGCGCACACAGGTGGCGCTCACCGCAATCGTCGGGTCGTGCAGAATCTTGCGAGACTCGTGGACGAGCTTCCACTCCTCGGATGTGTATCCTCCCTCGCCCACTGACCCGGCGAGCGGAATCACGTTCCCCGCGATCGGCTTGGACCAAACCTCGCCCGGCGTGATGATTCCTTCGATCGCACCGGCTCGACGCAAGCCTGCCGATTCGCCCGCGAGCTTCGTCCATTGCTCATCGAGCTCGTCGATCCCCGACTGACCGGCGCCCGAAACCGATTGGTAGGTCGAAACCACGAGCCGTTCGATGGCCGCGGCGCGGTGCAGCGGGGCCAGAGCGGTTGTGAGCACCATCGTCGTGCAGTTCGGGCACGAGGCGATTCCACGCGGCATCACGTGGAGGTCATCGGGATTCACCTCTGCCACGACGAGAGGGACGTCGGGATCCATGCGAAACGCGGCCGAGTTGTCGACGACAAGCGCGCCCGCGGCCACCGCTCGAGGAGCCCACTCGAGCGCCAAGGGATCAGCGACGTCGACGACGACGATGTCGAGACCGTCGAAAGAGCCGTCACGCAACACCTCGCAGATCACCTCGCCGCCGGCAAAGGCCAACTCCCGCCCCTCCGAACGCGGCGAAGCGAACACTCGGAGCTCTTCGATCGGGAATCCACGCTGCTCGAGGAGCAGAAGCATCTCGGTGCCGACGAGACCGGTTGCACCGATCACGCCGATGCGGGCCCGGATCATTCGAGCTCACCCAGGCTAAACGCGCGGTGCAGTGCCAACACGGCCTTCTCCACGTCGGCTTCGCGTACAACACACGAGATGCGAATGGACGACGTCGAGATCATCTCGATATTGACGTCTTCGGCCGCTAGGACCTCGAACATCTCCGCGGCGATACCGGGGTGGGTCTTCATCCCTGCGCCGACAAGTGACACGCGCCCGATGTCGGGATCGTGGGTGAACCCATTCGCCCCAGTCTCGGCGACCATCTTCTCCATCACGGTGATGGCACGGGAAAGGTCGTCGCGGGGCACGGTGAACGAGATGTCGGTGAACCCCTCGAGCGACACGTTCTGCTCGATCATGTCGACATTGACCGTCTCGTCGGCCAAGGCACGAAACAGCTTCGCGGCTACACCCGGGCGGTCAGGCACACGCCTGATCGTGACCTTGGCCTCGGACACGTCGTGCGAGACGCCCGAGATGATCGCCTGCTCCATGGTGGGATCCTCCTGGCCGACCCACGTACCCGGCTCCCAACTGAAGCTCGACCGGACGTGGACCGGTACGCCGTGGTTGCGTGCGAACTCGACCGATCGCAGCGCGAGCACTCTGCCACCAGTCGCCGAGAGCTCGAGCATCTCCTCGAAAGAAAGTCTCTGAAGCTTCCGCGCGTCGGGAACGACGCGCGGATCCGCGGTGTAGACGCCCGCGACGTCGGTATAGATCTCGCAGGCGTCGGCGCCCAACGCGGCAGCGAGGGCGACGGCCGTCGTGTCGGAGCCTCCCCGACCGAGCGTGGTGATGTTGGCATCGGTCGACACGCCTTGGAACCCCGCGACCACGGCGACGTCGCCGGCCTCGAGCGCTTCCCGTACCCGGCCGGAGCGAATCTCGACGATCTTCGCCTTGCCGTGCGAAGTGTCGGTCACGATCCCGGCCTGGGATCCGGTGAAGGAGCGCGCCGCGACCCCCTGATCCATCAGCGCCATGCACAGGAGGGCAATCGAGATCCGCTCCCCCGAGGTAAGCAGCATGTCCATCTCACGGGCCGACGGGGCCTGGGCCACCTCGTAGGCGAGGCGGAGGAGATCGTCGGTCGTCTTGCCCATCGCCGACACCACAACGACAACATCGTCACCGCGTTGACGGGTCCGGACGATGTGCTCCGCGACTGCCTTGATTCGGTCGGGATCAGCGACGGACGTGCCGCCGTACTTCTGCACGAGCAAGCCCACGGCCGATCATGATACCGGCGGGCCGGCCCTTCAGGCGAAGCTTTCGAGGGCGACCCGCTCGTCGTCGCACCACGCGCGTAGAATCCCTCGCCGTGTCGAAAGCAGCGAAGCGAGAACGCCAGCATCAGAACCGGGAAGCCTCGAAGATCGCCCAGGCTAAGGCCGATCGACGGGCCCGGCTCTTCCGAAGCCTCCGGTCGTTCGGGATCATCGCGGTCATCGTCATCGCCGGCGTCGCGATCTTCTCGTTCATCACGAGCAACGACTCCAGTTCGTCGAAGACCTCCAGCTCGTCGAAGACCGGCGGGGGGACCTGCAGCGACAAGAAGCCGCCAACTGCATCGCCGAAGACCTACTCCGCCGCTCCACCCCGGACGATCGACCCCACAAAGAGCTACGCGGCAACCATGGAGACGAGCTGCGGGACGATCACGATCGCCCTCGACGCCGCCAAGTCACCGATCGCCACCAACAACTTTGTGTTCCTCTCACGGGAGGGCTTCTACAACGGCCTGCTCTTCCACCGCGCCGCGAAGGACTTCGTGATCCAGGGCGGCGACCCGAAGGGCGACGGATCAGGTGGTTCGGGCTACTCCGTCCCGGGCGAGGTCCCGACCGACCACTACCCGGTGGGAGCGCTGGCGGCTGCGAAATCACAGGCCGAGCCGCCAGGGACGTTCGGATCTCAGTTCTTCATCGTCACAGGCAAGAACGGAGCGTCGCTGCCGAACGAATACGCACGCTTCGGCTCCGTGACCAAGGGTCAGGACGTTGCCGACAAGATCGGGTCCTTCGCTCCGAGTACAGGCGATGGACAACCGACCCGCCCGGTCTACATCTTCAAGGTCTCGATCACGGAGGGCGCGCCGAACACGACCGCCTCCTCCACGCCGGCGATCTCGGCGCCGTAGAGAGTCACTGCGCCGCTTCCGGCGACCCGCCAGACACCGCTCGGCTCGCGCACGAGGGCCGTTGAGGAGTCGACGCCGGCGAGCACGGCCCCATTCGGAAGAAGATCGATCGACCGGGCGCGCATGTGGTCGGCCGAGGTGCCGTGGTACGGGAACACCGCGAGGTTCGCGACGACGCCGAGTCCGACGGTGTAGGCACCGCCCCGAGGATCGACCATCGGGTCGCACAGCACCGTCGCCCCCGCGCCCGATGCCGCGATCGTGGCCCCGTGACGGTATGCGTCGAGGAGCGCGGCGAACAGGAGCGAGTCCTTCAGCACCGAGCGGAGGTGCAAGGGGGAGCCATCGGCCAGGTAGACGAAGCGGGCTTTGCGCAGATCGGCTGCGGTTTCCCTGTCCTCGGCCTCCCTGCGGTTCAACACCCGTAGTGGAACGACGGGCAGATCGAGCTTGGCGAAGTACTCCTCGGCCCGCTCGACCGCGTGCTCGGGATGCTCAAATGCCGCGGCGGTCGGCAGCACGACTACTTCCCGAGCTCCACTCGCGACAACGAGATCGGCGTCGAAACCCAAGCATGCGGGCAGCCACTCACCGCCTCCGACCAACGCCAACGTGCCGGTCGCGTGTTTCTCAGCCATCCCGGTGAGCCTAGGTGCCTCGGGCCGGTAACCTCCGCGACCGCCCGTTCGGGCGCAGTCGGTCGCATGGGGAGCAGCCAGATGGCGGTGAAGCGTTTCGGGATCGTGGGTTCGGGGATCATGGGTTCAGGGATCGCCGAGGTCGCGGCGAAAGCAGGGATCGAGGTGATCCTGCGGAGCCGGAGTCAGACGTCGGCCGACGCGATGGTCGCCGGCCTCGAGAAGTCGCTGGCGCGCCAGGTCGACAAGGGCCGCCTCGACGCCGCTGAGCGCGACACCCTTCTGGGACGCGTCCGAGCGGTCACCGATCTCGGCGAGCTCGCGGATTGCGACCTCGTTCTCGAGTCGGTCGTCGAAGACCTCGCGGTGAAGAAGCACCTCTTCGGCGAGCTCGACCGCATCTGTGCGCCCGGCGCGATCCTCGCGACGAACACGTCGACGTTGCCAGTCGTCGAGATGGCAATGGAGACCGGACGCCCGGAGCAGGTCTGCGGCATCCACTTCTTCAACCCTGCATCGGCGATGCCGCTGGTCGAGGTGGTGCGAGCGATCACTACGTCGGACGAGACCGCCACAACCGCGACCGCATTCGCGCAAGCGTGCGGGAAGAACCCCGTGCAGGTGAGGGACCAGGCGGGATTCATCGTGAACGCGCTGCTCTTCCCGTCCCTGAACAACGCAGTGCGGCTTCTCGACGCCGGAGTCGCGTCACGCGACGACATCGACGCGGCGATGAAGGGCGGCTGCAACTTCCCCATGGGTCCGCTGGAGCTGCTCGATCTCGTGGGCCTGGACACGAGCCTTGCGATCCTCGAAGCCCTCTACGCCGAGTTCAAGGATCCGAACTACGCGCCCGCCCCGTTGCTCAAGCGCATGGTCAGCGCGGAACGGCTCGGCCGCAAGTCTCGGCTCGGCTTCTACGACTACCGGAAGTAGATCCAAACGTGGCCATCGTCGAGGCCAACGGGGTGCGTCACTACTACGAAGAGGTCGGTACCGGCGCGCCTCTGTTACTGCTGCACGGCGGCCTGGAATCGTCAGAGAGCTGGGCCGCCCAGACACCCGCACTCGCCGAGCACTACCGCGTCGTGCTGATCGACCGTCGGGGGCACGGTCGCACCCCCGACGTCGACGGTCCGATCACCTACGAGCTGATGCGCGACGACACGACCGCGTGCATCGAAGCTCTCGATGTCGCCGGTGCACACCTCGTCGGCTTCAGCGACGGCGGCATCCTGGCCCTCATGGTCGCGATCCAACGCCCCGATCTCGTCGGTAGGATCGTCTCCATCGGAGGCAACACGAGTTCCGAGGCCTACACCCTCGAGACCCGTGCCGCGCTCGGTGCCGGCTCGCCAGTGGTCGACGTGATGCGCGCTGACTACGAGAACGCCACACCCGACGGCTCCGAACACTGGCCGGTGGTGCGCGACAAGATCGAGCACCTGTGGTGGGAGACGCCACTCGACTTCACCGATCAGCTCGACCGGATCACCACCCCGACTTTGGTGATGGCGGGCGACGACGACTGCATCGAGCCGGCGCATTCGATCGAGATGTTCCAATGCCTTCCCAGGGGTCGCCTCGGGATCATCCCCGGCGCCTCCCACGCGGCGCCCATCGAACAACCCGAACTGGTCAACCGGATAATCCTCGACTTCCTCGACGGTCCCGAGAAGCCGGCCGAGTTGATGCCCTTGCTCCCATCCCGCGTGTGACAGCGGCCGCGAACGGGGAGAGAATGACGCCTGTGACCGAGCGTGAGCAGGTGAAGCGTGATCGGCCCTGGGTGATCCGTACCTACTCGGGTCACTCGTCGGCCCGCGCCTCCAACGAGCTGTACCGATCCAACCTCGCCAAGGGTCAGACGGGCCTCAGCGTCGCGTTCGACCTCCCCACCCAAACTGGCTACGACCCCGATCACCCGCTGGCGCGGGGTGAGGTGGGCAAGGTCGGCGTCCCGGTGCCGCACCTAGGTGAGATGCGCGCCCTCTTCGATCAGATCCCGGTCGAAGAAATGAACACGTCCATGACCATCAACGCGACCGCGATGTGGCTCCTCGCGATGTACATCGCCATGGCAGAGGACCGCGGCATCGCCGGCGATCAGCTCGCCGGCACGATCCAGAATGACATCGTCAAGGAGTACCTCTCCCGGGGGACCTACATCTTCGGACCCGACGCGTCGCGACGCCTCACCGTCGACGTGATCACCCACTCAGTCGCGAACATGCCCCGTTGGAACCCGATCAACGTGTGCCCGTATCACCTGCAGGAGGCGGGAGCCACGCCGGTGCAGGAGCTCGCATACGGGCTCGCGACCGCGGTCGGGGTGCTCGATGCAGTACGCGACTCGGGCCAGGTGTCACCCGAGAAGTTTCCCGAGATCGTCGGCCGGATCTCGTTCTTCATCGACGTCGGCATCCGCTTCGTCGAAGAGGTCTGCAAGATGCGGGCCTTCACCGAGATGTGGAACAAGATCTGCCTCGAGCGCTACGGCGTGACCGACGAGAAGCTCCGCCGATTCCGCTACGGCGTGCAGGTGAACTCCCTCGGCCTCACCGAGGCCCAGCCGGAGAACAACGTTCAGCGCATAGTGCTCGAGATGCTCGGCGTCACGCTCGCCCGCGACTCGCGCGCCAGGGCGATGCAGCTCCCGTGCTGGAACGAGGCGCTCGGCCTTCCCCGCCCGTGGGACCAGCAGTGGTCGCTTCGCATGCAGCAGGTGCTGGCATTCGAGACCGATCTGCTCGAGTACGGCGACATCTTCTCCGGCTCGACAGTCATCGAAACCAAGACCACCGAGCTCGTGGAAGCGGCCGAAGCGGAGCTCCTATGGGTGCTCGAAGGCGGCGGCGCGTTCGCGATGATCGACGAGATCAAAGGTCGGCTCGTGCAGAGCCACGCCATTCGGGTGCGGCGCATTGAGTCCGGCGACATCTCTGTCGTCGGGGTGAACTGCTTCACCGAGACCGAACCTTCTCCGCTCACCGCATCACTCGGCGGCGAGGCGAGCATCCTCGTGCTCGACCCGGCCGCAGAACAGGAACAGATCCACGCCCTCGAGAAGTGGCGCGCCGATCGCGACTCCGGCGCGGTGAAGCATGCTCTGCGACGCCTGGGTGAGATCGCGATGACCGACGAGAACCTGATGCCGGCGACGATCGATCTCGCGCGTGCCGGCGGGACCGTCGGCGAGTGGGCGGGAACCCTTCGCGAAGTGTTCGGCGAGTACCGCGCCCCGACCGGCGTAGGCGCGGTCGGGGTTGCCCCCGGACCGGAGATGCTCGAGGTGCGCGAGCGGGTCAGGGCCGCGGCCCTCGAGCTGGGCGGACCCGTGCGGCTGCTCGTCGGCAAGCCCGGTCTCGACGGGCATTCCAACGGAGCAGAACAGATCGCGGTGGCGGCACGTGACGCGGGCATGGAGGTCGTGTACCAGGGCATCCGCCTCACCCCCGCTCAGATCGCTGCCGCCGCTCGTGACGAGGACGTCGACGTGGTCGGGCTCTCGATTCTCTCGGGTTCGCACGTTGCGCTCGTTCCAGAGACGATCCGGCTCCTCCGCGACGAAGGTCTCGACACGCCGGTGGTCGTCGGAGGAATCATCCCCGACGTCGACCAGCCCAGCCTGTTTGCGGCCGGGGTCGCCCGGATCTACACGCCAAAAGATTTTCGCTTATCGGCGATCATGGGCGACGTCGCCGATCTGGGCATCGCCCACCGACGATCCGAACAGCAGGGTCCAGCGCGAAACGGCTCACGTCGCGGCCGCGGCGCGCCGATGGAGAAGCCATGATCGACCGGAGGCTGGCCCTCTCCCTCGCCTCGGGCTTCGCCGCGCTGATCTGCGGGGTGCTCGGCGTGGTGCTCGGCCAAGCCGTGCTCGGAGCGATGGCCGGGATCGCCGGCGTCGTCGCCGCTGTCGCCGCGTCTGCGCTCGCGGCCGAGACCCGCACCTCGGCCGACGAGCTCGAACAGGCCCGAGACGACCGTCGCCAGCTCCGCCGCGAGCTCGACGCCCTAGCCGCGGTGTTCGCCGAGGAGACCGCCCGACGCCGCACGTCTGACCTTCCCGACCCCGTCGGCCAACCGGTCGGCGCGAGGGGCCCGAAACTCGGACCGGTTCGACCGCTGCGCGAACCGGTCTTTGACAACGTCTCCGGCCTGCTCGACGAACAGTTCTTTCCTGTGATCGTGCAGCAGCGGGTCGCTGCGGCACGGCGGCAACTCCAACCGGTGTCGGTCGTGATATTCGAGCTCGACGGTCTTGAGACCGCTGAACCGCCGGTGCGCGAGCAGGCGCTCGGGGTACTCGGCGACGTCGTCCGGCGAACACTGCGAGAGTGCGACACTGCGTGCCGCATCACCGACACCCGCGCCGCGACCGTGCTCGAAGACACCGCAGAGTCAGGCGCAGCATGGGCTGCCGAACGGGTCCGCGGCGCGCTTCACGGAAGCCCTGTCGGTGATTCGCTCACCATCTCCGCCGGGATCGCCTGTTACCCGTCCCACGCGCTGAGCGGCGGCGAGCTCATGGACATGGCGTCCCGAGCACTCGAGTCGGCACGCAGCCGCGGCAATGACCACGTGGAGATCGCCCAATCTGAGTAGAGCCGCATCGCGTTGGCATCGCCCGCACAGCCATGTTCTGTAGCCGCGGCACCCAAATGATCTGGGACTTCAAATACCGCTTCAGTCGTCTCCGGCCGCCTCTGTCTCGTGGACGAGCTCGGCGAGCACCGCCACGGTGTCGGCGCCGAGCGGTCGACCCCCATGTCGGATCCGGCCCGGCGTGCGCGACAACCCTGCGATCACGCCCTGCATCCGCACCCCATCGACCTCGACGATGCTGCCACGCGCCTCGACGTGCGGGTCGGCCAGAACGTCGGCCATCGAGTAGACGGGCGCGATCGCAGCATGGGCTTCGTCGAACGCCCGCAGCACATCGGCCGAATCACGAGACGAGATCCACGCTTCGACAACCGCTTCGAGCTCGTCACGATGCTCGGAACGGCCGGCGAACGACGCAAAGCGCGCGTCGTCTCCGACGCCGAGCAGGCCAAGAACGCGTTCGGCGATGCTCTCCGCCGAGGTCGACAGCGCAACCCACACCCCGTCACGGCACTGATACGTGCCCCGCGGAACGGAATAGGGGATCCCTGAACCCAACCGCGGCTGCAGATACCCGAGATGTGCGAAGGCGCTCGGCAGCGCGCCCATGAATTGCAGCATCGACTCGAGCAGGTTCACGTCGACCACCTGGCCCTCGCCGGTCCGGTCTCGATGGTGGAGCGCGACCATCACCGCAAAGGCGCCCGCGAGCGCAGCGATCTCGTCGGTGAGCGCGATCGGCGGAAGGAGCGGCGCGCCATCGGGCTCACCGTTGATCGCGGCGAAGCCACTCATGGCCTCGGCGATGGTGGCAAAGCCGGGGCGCGCCGCGTAGGGGCCGTCCTGACCGAAGCCGGTGACCCGCAGTATGACCAGCCGGGGGTTGCGCTCCAGGAGCACCGACGGCCCCAGCCCGAGCCGCTCCATCGTGCCGGGTCGGAAGTTTTCAACCAGCACGTCGGCGGTGTCGGCGAGCCGCAGCATGGCATCAAGCCCGCTCCCGGTCTTCAGGTCGAGCACGACGGCGCGCTTGCCCCGTCCTAGAAGCTTCCACAAGAACGACTCGCCATCGGCGGGATCGGTCCACCCCATCCGCCTGGTGCCGTCACCCGCCGGAGCCTCGACCTTGATGACGTCGGCGCCGAAGTCGGCTAGGTACCGGGCAGCGCCCGGGCCGGCCACGATGGTCGCCATGTCGATGACGCGCAAATTGTCGAGCGCGGGCGTTGATGCCGAAGATTGGTTCACCTGCGTCAGGATAGCGACGCGATGACCCTGCGCATGCCCGCCGAAACCGCACCGCACGAACGGACGCTGATGGCGTGGCCAACCCGGCGCGACCTATGGGGTCTCCATCTCGACGCCGCAAAGCACGACTACGGAGTCGTCGCAGCCACGATCGCGCGCGGAGAGCCCGTGTCGATGGTCGCGAACGAACGAGACGTCGTCGAGGCTGCTCGCGCTTGTGGCGACGATGTAGAGGTGATCGAGCTTCCCCTCGACGACTCGTGGTTGCGCGACACCGGACCAATCATCGTGACCAGCTCGGGCGACCGCATAGCGCTCGACTTCGTGTTCAACTCGTGGGGCGAGAAGTTCTTCCCCTATGACGACGACGACGCGCTCGCGACGCGGCTCGCGACGCGGCTCGGCATCGAGAGCCGCCGGGTGCCGATGGTGTTTGAAGGTGGCGCGATCACCGTTGACGGTGCCGGCATCGGCGTGACGACGGAGCAATGCCTCTTGCATCCGAACCGCAACCCGTCGATGGACCGAGCCGAAATCGCGGACGTGCTCAGCTCGCAGTTGGGCATAGACCGGATCGTGTGGTTGCCCTATGGCCTGGTCGAGGATCACGACACCGACGGACACGTCGACAACGTCGCCGCCTTCGTGCGGCCCGGTCTCGTCGCGGCGCAGATCGCCGTTTCGGGCACCCCGAACTCGGCTCGCCTGCGAGCGAACGCCTCAGTGTTGCGAGATGCGGGGATCGACGTCGTCGAGTTTTCACAGTTGCCGTACGCGCGCGTCGGATCCTGGACGGGTCCGGTGCCCTACCTGAACTGGTATGTCACCAACACCATGATCCTCGTTCCGGTTACCGGTCACCCCGACGACATCGAGGTGCTCAACCGGGTGGGTGCGCTCTACGAACGGGAGGCGGTTGGTGTCCCTGGTGCGGTGCTCGCATACGGTGGTGGCGGCGTGCACTGCATCACCCAGCAGGTCCCGACATGTTGCTGATCACCGCGTTCGATCCGCCTACGTCGCCAGCTCGCGTCGACGGGCCGACCGCGGACGGGCTCGACCGTAGTGACTTGCCCCGTCGGGTGTTCCGCGTCGGCGCGGTGCAGATGCAGTTCGACGCCGACCCAGCGGTGCATGAAGCGGTACTCGCCGAGGGCGTGGAGTTGGCGGCCGGCGCAGGCGCGACGCTCGTCTGCCTGCCCGAGCTGACGCTGTCGCCCTACTTCGCGATGTCAGACTCCGGACCACTCGACGGCGCCGCCCAGCCCGAGGTGCTCAACGGCGGACGCACCTACCGGTTCGCAGCCGCATGCGCCGCCGACACCGGGGCGTTCGTCCACGCGTCGCTCTACGAGGCTCCCGGCGATGACGTCAGCGACGGGTCTCGTCTCGGGTTCAACACCGCGATCTGCGTCGCCCCCGACGGGTCGATCGTCGCCCGTACCCGCAAGATGCACATCCCGATCACCGCGGGCTACCACGAAGACCGCTGGTTCCGACCGGGTGACTCCGGGTTTCCGGTCGTCGACGTCGGTGGGCTGCAAACCGGCTTCCCCACCTGCTGGGACCAGTGGTTCCCCGAGTTGGCACGCGCATACTCGCTCGCCGGTGCCGAGGCGCTGGTGTACCCGACCGCGATCGGATCGGAGCCGAACCATCCGGGCTTCGACACCGAACCGCTCTGGGAACAGGTGATCCGTGCGAACGGGATTGCGAACGGCACCTTCATGGTGGCAATCAACCGAACTGGTACCGAAGGATCGCTGACTTTCTATGGATCGTCATTCATCAGTGACCCGTACGGGAGGGTGCTCGCCAAAGCTCCACGCGGCGAACTCGCCGTGCTCGTCGCCGATCTCGATCTCGATCAGCGGCGCGACTGGTTGGCCCTCTTCCCGTTTCTCACCACTCGCCGGCCCGACCAGTACGGCCCACTCACGGAACCGAGCCAGTGAACGCGAGTCGCGCGAGGCGGACAAGAGTGGACCGGCCTATGGTCGGCTTCACCGCGGCCGGCGAGTAGCCCGGATGTTGTGGGGCGAGGCGTACCCGCAGCGCGCCGGGAAGGATCGTGAAGCGCAACGGTGAGTCGAATCGGAGCCCTTCGCCGTCGACTCCCGCTTCGATCCGCGCCGCCGAACGGACCTCGAACGATGATGCAGTCCACTGGCGCCATCCGCGATATCGCGAGACCCCGCCCGTTGTCTGGAGCGCGACGAGCTCGGCCAAATCAGTGGCATTGCCGACCTCGACCACGACGATGCCCAGCTCGCCTCCGTCCATTTGGGCGCGGGTCCCGAACCCCGCGATCCGTTGGAGGTTGTACACGTTGTTCGAGACGAGGATTAGGTCGGCGGAGTCGTGGGTGTCACCGCTCGGACTGTCGAACTCGAGGTCGAAAGGTTCGCAATCAGGACCGAGGAGCAGCGGCAGCATCCGAGCGACGGTACCGAGCTTGTCATCGCGGTACTCGTCGGACTGGACGATCTTCGCGTACACGCCCAGAGAGACGTTGTTCACGAACAGTCGGTCGTTGATTCGGGCCAGATCGACGCGGCGTTCGACGCCCCCGATGAAGCCATCGAGCGCGCCGACCGCGTCGTCTCGGTCGACGCCGAGGTCGAGCGCGAAGTGGTTGCGGGTCCCGGCGGGGATGCAGACGAAGGGAAGGCCATGCTCCATCGCCACCTCTGCGACGAGCGACTGGGTTCCGTCACCGCCGGCCGCGCCCAACGCGTCGGCTCCTCGAGCCACCGCCTCACGCGCGAGGTCCTGGATCTTGTCTCCAGAGTGCACGATTACGGGCTCGATCCCACGGCGAGTAGCTTCGTCGGCGAGGTTCAGCTTCTCTGCCTTGCCACCCCCCGACTTCGGGTTTATGAGAAGCACCGGGTGCACCGGCGGCGCAACAGGCACCCCGGGGTTCGGAGCCTCGGCCAGAGCCTTCTTGTGCGCGCCGAGCGCGTAGGTGGCGAACGTGGTCGCCACCACAACGAGCACCGCCGTGGCGACAAGACCCAGGGCCGCTTCGTCACGCAGCAGCACCCAGACTGTTGCGACCATCGCCGCCACCGTCACCACCGAGGCGACCAGCCGCATGACTCCGCGACGGGTGATCACGCACCACGCTGCTATGGCGCCGACGATCCCGACGGTCCACGCGATGACGAGCCCCGACAAGTCACGAAACAGCACCACCCCGACACTCACCAACGCGCCCATGTAGGCGACGAGAGCAACTAGCGCGGCAGCGCGCCGGGCGCCCACCGGAGCAGACGCGCCGACGACCGGTCCCGGCGCTCCGGCGCCACGTGCCTCGCGATGTCTACGAGGCGTCGGCCGGCGTCGCGTCGAGAGTCTTCTTCAGCGACTCGACAGTCTCATCGCTGATCGACTCGCGAACCACGCTGGCCGGGTGGTACTTCTCGAACGCCTTGGCCATCTCTTCGGTGTCCCCGGTCGCGCCGAACAGCAGGAGCGCAGAGGTGCCCTTTGTCAGCTCGGTCTTCACCTTGTCGAGGAAGCCTTTCGGGAGGCCGGTCTCTTTCGTGGCCTTCTCGATACCTGCGCCGACGGCCATGCCCCCGGCCCAGAGGGCGAGGAACCCGAGCGGCGGGAACAGCAGGCCCACGAGCAGGCCGGTGAGGCCGCCCCAGGCCGCCCCGGCGGCGACAGAGCCGTGGGTCGTGTGAGTCGAGACGCGACCGGAGTTGTGGCGCTCCACAATCGCGACGTCTTCGAGCCATGCGTAATCAAGCTCGGTAAGGGCGCGGATCGCGCTCATGGACTTCTGGGCACCGTACGTATCGTCGAACTTCAACATGATCACTTCGGATGCCACGGGAGGTCCCTTCGTCTCTAGAACTGATGAGTGAAACAACGATCGCCAACACTACCGAGGGAGTAGTCGCGATAGGCCCCGGCGAACATCTTTCGGGTCTTCTCCGTCCACGCCATCGCCTCCGGTGCTGCGATCCGTCGCACCAGCTGCGTATATCCACCCTCATGCACACGATATTCCGCCCATGCGCCCGGGTAGTCCTTGACGCATGCAATCTCGACCATTGGAACACCCCGGGTCCCACTGAAGCGGCGAACCCGGTTTCGATGCGTGTGACCGGCGAAGTATCCGGCGATTGCCGGACGCCGTTCGATGAGCGCGACGAGAGCATCGCTGTCATCGGGGTTGATCCCGAAGTACCTCTCGGAGCGGGTAGGGCTAGCCGGGTCCCACGGATGGTGGTGACCGAATACGAGCACCGGTCGGTCGGCTTCGGCCGCGAGCTCGTCCAGCCACGCCAGCTGCGACGCGCACAGCTGGCCGCGATCGCTACCAGGAATGACGGTGTCGAGCACGGCGGCCAGCACTCCGGGAAGCTCGATCACGAACGGTGCGCGATCAGAAGCGATCGTTGAAGTGAGCATCGCGTCGTGGTTGCCCCTTACATGGTGCATGGTCAGCCCCAGCGTGTCGTACGCGGCGCGAAAGCTCGCGTACTCCTCCTCGGTGCCGAGGTTCGTGAGATCGCCCTTGACGACGACGGCATCCGGAGCCAGCGCGCGTAGCTCCGCTATCGCCGCGCCGTTCATCACCTCGGGGTACGGCTCCGCGCCGGGCTCTGCGGTCAGGATCGGCCCGAGCTGCTCACCTACGCCGAGACGGCCGCACTCGACTTCGCCGAAGTGCACGTCGTTGACCGTACCGATCGTCGCCAGCAACCGACCCGACGGACGCGTGAGCGTGCGGATCTCGGCGGGAAGCAGCTCCCTCGGCATCGCGCCATCGACGGTGAGTGGATACGGGGTATCTGGGTCCAGCCCCGTTATCCGGGCGACATGGAACGGCCCCGTCGTCGTAACCTCGTGCGGACCCAGCCGCGTCGTGACCGACTTGTGGGGAGCGGTCACGAACGTCACCCCGATCTCGTCGGGGGCCACGGTGAAGACCTCGGGGTTGCCGATCGCGGTCACGCCCGCGCGCGTCGGGAGATGCGGCCCGACAGGCGCCACTCACCACGCGAGGTCCCGGCCCGTCGGGCCGAATGCCTTGAGGAATCGAGCCAGCGGGACCGGGAAAGGCTCTCGTCGGACGCGACAACGTCGAGCTGGAGCGACGCTATCGCCGCGACGATCGCAGCGACCTCTTCCGAGGTCGCGTCGGGCGCGATCGATCGCAGCACCGGCTTACGCGCTGCGCTCATTAGAGCGGCACGTTCCCGTGCTTGCGCTGCGGCAGCTTCTCTTTCTTGGTGCGCAGCATGTTCAGCGACTCGACGAGGACCTTGCGCGTGTCGCGCGGATCGATGACGTCGTCGACGTAGCCGCGCTCCGCTGCGCTGTAAGGGTTCGCGAACCGCTCGGTGTAGTCCTCGATGAGCTCGGCCCGTCGCTCGAGCGGATCGGGAGAACCCGCGATTTCCTTGCGGAAGATCAGGTTCACCGCGGCGTCAGGACCCATCACCGCGACTTCCGACGATGGCCACGCGAAGGCGAGGTCGGCACCGATCGACTTGGAGTTCATCACCACATAAGCACCGCCGTAGGCCTTGCGGGTCACGATCTGAATGCGGGGCACGGTCGCTTCGCAGTAGGCGTAAAGCAGCTTCGCGCCGTGACGGATGATCCCGCCGTACTCCTGGTTGGTTCCGGGAAGGAACCCCGGCACATCGACGAATGTGACCAGCGGGACATTGAACGCGTCGCACGTGCGCACGAACCGCGCCGCCTTCTCGGCCGCTTCGATATCGAGGCAGCCCGCGAGCACCTGGGGCTGGTTCCCGACGATGCCGACCACATGACCGTCGATGCGCGCGTATCCGCACACGATGTTCATCGCCCAGAGCGACTGCACCTCGAAGAAGTCGCCATCGTCGACGACTTCGGCGATCACCTTCTTCATGTCGTACGGCTTGTTCGGCGCGTCGGGGATGAGCGCGACGATCCCGTCGCACGAGCGGTTCGGATCATCGTCGGGCTCGAAATAGGGCGGGTCCTCGAGGTTGTTGGAGGGCAGGAAGCTCAGCAGGTAGCGCACCTGCTGGAGGCAGCTGTCCTCATCATCGGCCACGAACGTCGCTACACCCGACTTGGTCGCGTGCGTCATCGCGCCGCCGAGCTCTTCCTGAGTGACGTCTTCGCCGGTGACCGTCTTCACGACGTCAGGGCCGGTGATGAACATGTGCGAAGTGCCCTTGACCATGAAGATGAAGTCGGTCATGGCCGGCGAGTAGACCGCGCCGCCGGCGCACGGACCGAGCACAACGCTGATCTGCGGGATCACGCCCGACGCCTTCACGTTGCGGAAGAAGATGCCGCCGTACGACGCAAGCGATACAACTCCTTCTTGGATGCGCGCGCCGGCACCGTCGTTCAGACCAATGAACGGCGCTCCGACCGACTCCGCGAGATCCATCACCTTGTGGATCTTCTCGGCGAACACCTCACCGAGTGCTCCGCCGAAGACCGTGAAGTCCTGCGAGAAGAGAAACACCTTGCGACCATCGATGGTGCCCCAGCCAGTGATTACACCGTCGGTGAGCGGGCGGTTGTTCTCGATCCCGAAGCCGTGGGCGCGGTGCCGGGCGAGCATGTCGAGCTCGACAAAGCTGTCGGGGTCGAGCAACTTCTCGATCCGCTCGCGGGCGGTGAGCTTGCCCCGGTCGTGCTGGCGCTTGACCGCCGCGTCGCTCCCCGCGTGCATCGCCTCTTCGCGAAGCTCCGCGAGTCGCTCGAGGCGCTCTTCGATCGGGTGCGGGGTCGGAGCGACGGGCGGACCGCCGCCGCCCTCACCCTGGATGTCTGGTTCTTCGAGCGCCATCTCCGGAAGGTTAGTGGCGGTGCGTGCCGAAGGGTCCGTCCGCACTCAGCTGCGGGTTAGCGGCTTGTACGCGATTCGGTGCGGTTGGTCAGCTTCAGTGCCCAGGCGCTTGTGTCGTTCAGTCTCGTAGTCGGAGAAGTTGCCCTCGAACCACCGGACCTCGGAGTTGCCCTCGAACGCGAGCACGTGGGTCGCGATGCGGTCGAGGAACCAACGGTCGTGGCTGATCACCACGGCACATCCCGGGAAGGCGAGGAGCGCCTCCTCCAGGGCCCGCAGCGTGTCGACATCCAGGTCGTTTGTCGGCTCGTCGAGGAGCAGCAGGTTTCCGCCCGACTTCAGGACCTTCGCTAGCTGCACCCGGTTCCGCTCGCCGCCCGAGAGATCACCGACGAGCTTCTGCTGGTCGGACCCCTTGAAGTTGAAGCTCGACACGTAGGCGCGTCCGTGGATCTCCCGGCCGCCAACAACGAGGTGGTCGACGCCACCGGTGATCTCGTCGTAGACGGTGCTCGTCGCTTCGAGGGTGTCGCGCGACTGGTCGACATACGCGAGCTCCACCGTGGTGCCGGTACGCAGCGTGCCGGCGTCGGGATTCTCCTGGCCGGCGATCATGCGAAAGAGTGTCGTCTTGCCCGCTCCGTTCGGCCCCACCACGCCGACGATGCCGCCGGGCGGAAGCGCGAAGGAGAGCCCGTCGATGAGCAGCTTGTCGCCGTACGCCTTCTGCAACCCGTCGGCCTCGACCACAACGTCGCCGAGGCGCGGACCGGCCGGGATCGTGAGTTGGAGCTTGTCTTGACGACCGGCCGACGCCTCGGCCTCCGCGTAGAGCGCGTCATAGGCGTTGATGCGCGCCTTGCCCTTGGCCTGACGCGCACGCGCCGACATCCGGATCCAGTCGAGCTCCCGCTCCAGCGTCTTGCGCCGCGCTTCGTCGACCTTGTCCTCCAGAGCCAACCGCTGCTCCTTCTGCTCGAGCCAGGAGGAGTAGTTCCCTTCCCACGGAATGCCGTGGCCGCGATCGAGCTCGAGAATCCAGCCGGCGACGTTGTCGAGGAAGTACCGGTCATGGGTCACCGCGACGACGGTTCCGCTGTAGTCCGACAAGGTCCGCTCCAGCCATGCCACCGACTCCGCGTCGAGATGGTTGGTCGGCTCGTCGAGCAACAGGAGATCGGGGCGGGCGAGCAGCAACCGGCACAGACCGACTCGTCGCCGCTCACCACCCGAGAGCGTGGTGACCTCGGCATCGCCCGGCGGGAGGCGGAGCGCGTCCATCGCGATCTCGACGGTGCGCTCGAGCTCCCAACCGTTCGCCGCGTCGATCTTCTCCTGCAGGCGACCTTGCTCATCGATCAGCTTGTCGAAGTCGGCATCGGGCTCGCCCATCGCCGCGCAGACCTCATTGAACCGGTCGAGCAGGTCCCTCATCTCGCCGAGGCCGTCGGTCACGTTGCCCTGCACGTCTTTCGCCGGGTCTAGATCTGGCTCCTGGGAAAGGAATCCCACTGTGAAGCCCGGCGCGAGGCGCACCTCGCCCTGGTACCCGTCGTCGAGGCCGGCCATGATCCGGAGCAGGCTCGACTTTCCGGAGCCGTTGGCCCCAAGCACCCCGATCTTTGCTCCGGGGTACATCGAGATGTTGATCCCGCGCAGCACCTCACGGTCGGGTGGGTAGAACCGACGGAGATCGCGCATGGTGATGATGAACTGGGGGGCCATAGGGCCGAGCGTAGGCGGGAGCCGGTCCCGATCGGCCAACCCGAGCGGCCGAAGGAGCGAACCGAACGAGCGAGTGACTCAGCCTTCGGTCCCGGCCACCGCGTGCCGGCTGACCACCGGGATCCGTACGACGAGCACGCCATCGCGGTACTCGTGCTCCAACCGCTTGGTGTCGAGGCCGTCTCCTAGCAGCACGTCGCGGGTGACGAGGCCTTGGGCGCACTCCAGCTCGAGGGCTTCGTCACCGTCTCGCTCGGGTCCGCGACGTTCGGCGCGCACGGTCAGGATGTGGTCGACAACGTCGATGACTACAGAGCCGGGGTCCACACCCGGCATGTCACACCGGATCTCCACCTCGTCGCCGCGTCGGATGGCGTCCATCGGCATGCGGTGCGCAGGCACCGGCGCGCCGAGAAACGCCGTGGCCAGCCTGTCGACATCGAGATGTGGGTCGTAGCGGAGCAGCATCGAGATATCCGATCCCGGCGAGGCCGCGCTCGCGGTCCGTCATCGTTGACGGACCGCGCGATGCGCGCGGCGGTACAGACCCAAGAACGACAATCAAGGCTCTCGTGTTCCCGTAATATGTAGGAAACCTAAGTGCATCTCAGTCAATTCTCAGCTGGGAGTCTCCGCACGCCGCCGTGGAACCCGACTACTGGTCGATCGCAGCGATCATGAGGGCGCGTGCCCCACTCGCGCTATTCCTGCACGAGCTCGATCAGCGTTCCGAAGGCGGCCTTCGGATGCACGAACGCGACGGTCGTGCCCCGACTCCCGGGTCGGGGGGCGTCATCGATCACCCGATGACCTTCCGCTTTCACCCGCTCGAGCGCAACCGCGCAGTCGTCGACCCGGTATCCGATGTGGTGCAGACCCTCGCCCTTGTTCGCCAGGTACTTGGCGACCGGTGAGTCGTCACGCGTCGGCGTGAGCAACTGGATGTAGGAGTCGGCGACCTTCAGAAGCGCCTCTTCGACACCATCGGTCTCGACGACCTCGCGATGCTCGACATCGCAACCGAAGGTGTCGTGGTAGTAGGCGATTGCCGCCTCGAGGTCGTTGACAGCGATCGCGACGTGATCGATCTCGGTAAGTTGGCTCGTCATCCCTGGTGTCTCCTGAACAACGTGATCTGTGGGAGCACGCGCTCACGCAACTCGGCATCGTCGACGCCCAGGCCCTCTTCGGGGGCAAGTGCCAGCACCGCGACCTTGCCCTCGGTGAGGTTCTTGTGGACCTGCCACGCGGCTTCACCGGTGTCTTCGAGCGCGTAGACCTGCGAGATCGTCGGGTGGATCTTTCCTTCGCACACGAGCCGGTTCGCCTCCCAGGCTTCGCGGTAGTTCGCGAAGTGGCAGCCCTTGAGCGTCTTGAGGTTCATCCAGAGATAACGGTTGTCGTACTCGATCATGAAGCCGCTCGTCGCCGCGCACGTGATGATCATTCCGCCGCGCTTCGCGACGAACACAGACGCGCCCATCGTCGAGCGCCCGGGGTGCTCGAAGACGATGTCGGGGTCGGTGCCGGTCAGCTCGCGGATCTTCTTGCCGAACCGCTTCCACTCGGCCGGATCCTGGGCACCTTCGTCGTTCCAGAACTGGTAGCCCTCGACCTTGCGATCGATCACGTGCTCGACACCCATGTCATGGAGCAGCGCGGCACGCTCCGGCGACGAGACGACACCGACCGGCGTCCCACCGCCGTTGAGAACGTACTGGCACGCGTAGGCACCGATACCGCCGCTCGCACCCCAGACCAGCACGGTCTGGCCCTGCGTCATCTGCGAACCGTTCGGGCTCACGATCATGCGGTAGCTGGTGGAGTTGCACAGCGCGTTCACCGCCGCCTCTTCCCAGGTGAGATGCGGGGCCTTCGGCATCAGCTGGTTCGCCTTCACGACCGCGATCTCGGCCAGGCCTCCGAAGTTCGTTTCGAAGCCCCAGATCCGCTGGTTCGCTGCGAGCATGGAGTCGTCGTGCGCCGACGGGTCCTGGTCGTCGACGTAGTTGCAGTGGACGGCGACATTGTCGCCGGCCTTCCAGTTGCGCACCGCGGAGCCGGTGCGCAACAC
>JANYLB010000038.1 GCA_025363815.1 Actinomycetes bacterium | reverse complement strand
GAAAGGTCGCGCTCGTCACCGGTGGCGGGTCGGGGCTCGGCCAGGCATCGGCGATCGCGTTTGCGAACGCGGGCGCGAACGTCGTCGTCGCCGACATCGATGAAGCGGGTGGCGCGGCGACGGTCGCGGCCGTCGAGGCCGTCGGCACTGAAGCAGTATTTCTGGCGACCGACGTCACCCAGGAGCGTCAAGTCGAAGCGCTGATTGCCGGCGCTGTCGCCCGCTTCGGCCGCCTCGACTGCGCGTTGAACAACGCGGGCACGACCGGTCCGAGCGGCTTTACCGCCGACTACCGCGTCGACGACTGGACCGCCACCCTCACGCTGAATCTAACGAGCGTGTTCCTCTGCATGCGCCAGGAGATCCCGGTGATGCTGGCCGGTGGCGGGGGAGCCATCGTCAACATGGCATCGGGAGCCGGCCTAATGGGCTTCGCGGGCCTCCCCGCGTACGTCGCGAGCAAGCACGGGGTCGTCGGGCTCACCCGCGCCGCCGCGCTCGAGTACGGCTCGCAAGGGGTGCGTATCAACGCGGTGTGCCCAGGGAGTACCCGCACTCCGATGCTCGAAGGGTTCATGGGGGGTGATCCCAAGATCGAGAAGATGATGACTCGATCGGTGCCACTTGGTCGGCTCGGCCGGCCAGAGGAGATCGCCGACGCGGTGGTCTGGCTGTGCTCGGACGCGTCCTCGTTCGTCATCGGTCACGCGCTCGCCGTAGACGGTGGCAGCGTCATCCAGTAGGCGCACGGGTCACTCACTGTCGAGGCCCGACGCGCAATGATCCATGCTGTGACCACTGACCCGGGCCAGGAAAGTTTGTTCGGCGCCCTGCCCGAATCCCTCGATACGTCCGATCAGCTCAGGTCGCCCCTACTGCCGCTTCCAGCCGCGGCCGATTCCGCGCCGGTTGTCGTCGCCACCGACGGTTCGTGTCTGACCAATCCCGGTCCCGGTGGCTGGTGTTGGTACTCGAACGGCGACTGTTGGGCGGCTGGCGGTGAGCCGGAGACGACCAACAACCGCATGGAGCTGATGGCCGTGTTCGAGGTGCTTCGCTCGTTGCCGACGCAGCGATCCATCCTCATCAAGGCCGACAGCAGCTACACGATCGACGCATGCACCAAGTGGATCCACGGGTGGAAGCGACGCGGTTGGAAGACTGCCCAGGGATCGCCGGTCAAGAACCGAGAGATCATCGAAGCCATCGACGCTGCGCTGGTGGGTCGGGACGTGGTCTTCGAATGGGTCAAAGGACACTCCGGCCACTCGCTGAACGAAGCCGCCGACGAGCGGTGCCGCGCCGCGGCAGAGGCCACGAAGGCCGGAATCAGCGTCGCAACCGGCCCCGGCTGGTAACCCGGTCGGTTCAGTGGAGGCGGTTGATGCCTTCCCAGATGGCTCGTTCGTCACCGGCCGGGTCCTCGACGACGGGATGGTCGACGCCGTCGAAGATCTTCGTGGCCCGCTCTACGAGCTCATATGCCGGCCAATCTGCACTGCCGGTTCGGGCAAAGCGGATCCACGCCTGGTGCATGACCGTGGCAAGGCCGGCTCGCTCTTCGCCGTTGCCGGTGAGGATTCCGGCGCCGGGTTGGTCGAGGTTGTCGAACACGAACGGGATCTCGAGCGCGTGACTCGAACGCAATGCGCCACCGAACGCGGGGGTCGCCCAGGTGAACAGATAGGAGAAGACAGGGCGACCCTGAGCAGCCTGCGCCTCGGCGAGGCGGATCGAGGGTATACGGAAGACGGAATCGGTCGTGATCGCGACGAGCACATCACGTATAGACGCGTCGGGGCGGTTTCGCCGGTAGTGCTCCACGACCGCGGCTGCGTCATCTCCGAACATCGCCGCGGCCCGTGTGATGAGTCCGGCTTCGTCGAGATCACCGATGGTCGGGTCGAGCACGAGGAACAGGGTGGTCTCGTCGAGATTGGTGCCCACGAGGATCGGGACGTTCCCGGTGGCTCCGGATGCAATGGTGTCGATCGGGAGCGCCGGCAGCACGCCGCCGTCGATCACGGGACGGAACGGGAGTTCGAGGCTGCCCTCTCCCGCGAGGAGCTGATCCTGGGCTGCGAGCACCGCGTCGACGGGAAGCGCTACGAGCTCGTCGACGGTTGTGACGCCCGCGGTCTCCATGAGCCGTTCGGCCACAGCGGTCGCGTCGGACGGCTTGGCCGCGAACGACGCGGCGCCGCTCTGCAGGATCGCCCGGTGAAATAGCCCGTCGGCTCGCGGCACGCCGAGGAGCGTGCCGACACTCATCGCGCCGGCCGACTCGCCGAATATCGTCACGTCATCGGGATTGCCCCCGAAGACCTCGATGTTGTCGCGAACCCACTCGAGCGCAGCGACCTGATCGAGGATGCCGACGTTGCCCGAACCGGCCAGCTGCTCTCCGCCGATCTTGTCGAGATAGGAGAACCCGAGCGCACCGAGGCGGTAGTTGATGGTGACGACGACGGCATCGCCGGCGAGTGCGAAGCGGGTGCCGTCGTACCACGGGGTCGATCCAGCGCCGAAGATGAACGCGCCACCGTGGATCCAAACCATGACGGGTCTGCGGGAGTCGTCGGTCGCAGGAGTCCAGACGTTCAGCGAGAGGCAGTCTTCGCTGCTGTCGATCTCCGACTGACCGATCAGCGTCTCGAGTGCCGAAGGTCGCTGGGGCGCGACGGGGCCGAACCGGGAGGCGTCGCGCGTGTCGGCCCACGGTTGCACCGGCTGCGGAGGACGGAAGCGGTTGGCCCCGGCAGTCGATGCCGCGTACGGGATTCCCCGAAAGACGATGGCGCCACGTTCGCTGCGACCGGACAGCTTCCCGGATCGGGTACCGACCAGGATCTCGTCGACGTTCTCGTCCATGCTTCTCCTAGTGCTCCAACCCACCCAATGGTGCGTGAAGACAGGCTAGGCGTCGGCGTCGGTCACCGTGGCAAGGGCGGCGCCGATGATCCCGGCGTCGTTGAGGAGCTGTGCCGGGATCGTCCGGGCCCGGGGGTGGAGATGGGGGAGGAACTTCTCACTCTTCTTGCTCACGCCACCGCCGATCATGATGACCTGCGGCCACAGGACCCGGTCGATGGCTGCGATGACCTCGTCGAGACGCTCGGCCCATTGCTTCCACTTGAGATCGTGCTCCTCGCGCACGCTCTCGGCCGCGAGGTCTTCGGCTTGGGTGCCGTTCACCTCGAGGTGGCCGAACTCGGTGTTGGGCACGAGGACTCCGTCGACGAACAGTGCGCTGCCGATGCCGGTGCCGAGCGTCAGCATCAACACGACACCCTTCTCGTTCTTGCCTGCGCCGAATCGCATCTCGGCGATGCCCGCGGCGTCGGCATCGTTGACGACGACGAACTTTCGACCGGCGACCTGCTCGAACAGTGCCTGGGCATCGGTTCCGATCCACGACTTGTCGACATTCGCCGCCGTGAGGGCGACGCCGCTGCTCATCACCGCCGGGAATGTGCACCCGACCGGGCCGTCGGTATCGGGGAAGTGGGCGACGATCTCGGCTACCACCCGCGCAACATCGTCGGGCTTTCCGCCGTCGGGCGTAGGGATGCGCAGCCGTTCCCGAGCGAACTTTCCCGCGTCGAGGTCGACCGGAGCGCCCTTGATGCCCGATCCTCCGATGTCGATACCCAGTCTCTGCATGGGGTGAGTCTGACTCCCTGGTCGGGTCGAGGCGCGGCACCGCCGGTACGCCGGATCCATTGTTCATCGGGCTAGGTTCGTCGTGACATGAGCACGGTACAGCTCGAACCCCTTCCCGAGGACTGGTCCCGGGCGATGGCGGTGGTGGCGCACCCCGATGACCTCGAGTACGGCGCCGCGAGCGCGGTCTCTCGTTGGACGAGTGAAGGCCGAGAGGTCGTCTACGTCTTGGCGACCAGTGGAGAAGCCGGCATCGACAGTCTCGACCCATCCGAGGCGGGCCCACTGCGCGAAGCCGAGGAGCGAAGAGGCGCGGCCCAGGTCGGTGTGACCACCGTCGAGTTCCTAGGCCACCGCGACGGGATGCTCGAGTATGGGCTGGCGCTGCGGCGTGACATCGCCAGGGCGATCAGGCGTCACCAGCCCGAGGTGCTCATCACGATCAACCATCACGCGGGATTCGATGGCGGCGGCGTGAACATGGCCGACCACCGCGTTGTCGGCAACGCGCTCATCGACGCGGCCCGTGACGCCGGGAACCGGTGGGTCTTCACCGAGCTTCTCGACGAGGGTTTCGAGCCGTGGAACGGCGCCAGGAGGATCTTCGTTGCCGCGTCGCCGGAGGCGCGGCATGCGGTTGACGTGACCGGCTTCGTCGACTCGGGCATCGCCTCCCTGCGCGAACATCGCGCGTACCTCGACGGCCTCCCCGCCGGAACGGTTGGTTCCGATCCGGATGCGTTCCTCCGCCAGATCGCGGCCGAGGCCGGTTCCCGGTTCGGTGATCGACCGGCGGTGGGATTCGAGCTGATCCAACTGTGAGCGACGCGAACCTTCATGCGGCCATCGTCGGGATCGGCGAGACCGACTACGTGCGCGGCTCGGACCGCCTTCCGGTGCAGCTCATGCTCGAAGCCGCCGATGCCGCGATAGCCGACGCGGGGCTGACTATCGCCGACATCGACGGGATCATCCCGCCGCCGGGCTATACGACGGTCGAAGAGCTGGCCGCCAACCTCGGAATCGAGACGGTCGGGTGGTCGGTAACGGTTCACATGGGAGGCGCGAGTCCGGTCGCCGCGATCGGTGACGCGGCGATGGCGGTGCAGGCGGGCCTGGCCCGGAACGTGCTCGTGGTCGTCGGTTGGAACGGGTACTCGGCGTTCCGACCCCGTGATGGCGTACCGGTGCCTCGGCGGGGGCTCGACGCCGGTGCCGTCGGCGATGTCGTGCTCGACTACTACCTACCCCACGGCGCGCGTTCTGCAGCGCAGTTCTACGGGTGGATCGCGACCCGCCACAAGCTCCTCTACGGGACCCGCGATACCGACATGGGTGATGTTGCTGTCACATTCCGCAAGCACGCACAGCTCAACGAGCGGGCATTGATGCGTGGGCGGGAGCTCACCATGGAGGACTACCTCGCGGCACCGTGGGTGAGCGAACCGTTCCGCTTGTATGACTGCTGTCTCGAGACCGACTGCGCCGCCGCAGTGATCGTCAGCTCCATCGAGCGCGCCCGCGACCTACCCCACCCGCCAGTCGTCGTGCTCGGAGCCGCCGAAGGTCACCCGCATCCGGCGGATGATATTGCCAATCGCACCGATCCCTTCCGCATCGGACTCACCGACGCGGCGCCGCGCGCGTTCGCGCGCGCGGGGGTCGCTCCGACAGATCTCGACTTCGCCGAGATCTACGACTGCTTCACCTACGTGGTGCTTCTTCAGCTCGAGGCGCTTGGGCTCTGCGACCGGGGCGGCGCCGGTGAGTTCGTGCGCGACGGCCGCATCGGACTCGGCGGGGCGCTTCCCCTAAACACCCACGGCGGTCTGCTCTCGCAGGGCCACATGTGGGGGATGAACCACGTGGTCGAGGCCACCCGGCAGTTGCGTGATGAAGCCGGCGCAGCCCAGGTGATGAACGCCGAGGTTGGTGCGGTCACCGGCTGGGGCGACTTCGGTGACGGCAGCCTCCTCATCCTGGGCCAGGATCGGTGAGCGCAGCGGAGCGGCCTGTGTTTCCGGAGCGGCCGGGGCGTGTTCTGCCCTCCGCTCTGGGATTGAACGGTGAGTTCTACGCGCGGGCGTCAGCGACGGGCCGGTTGCACCTCCAGCAGTGCTTCGACTGCAGCGCCTGGCGCCATCCGCCCCGCTTCCGCTGCGCGCGCTGCGGTTCGAGCGCATGGACATGGGAGCCAACTTCGGGCCACGGCAGGGTTTTCACGTGGACCGTCACCCACCGGCCGATCGATCCGGCCTTCTCGGGAGAGCTGCCTTACGCTGTGCTCGTGGTGGAGCTCGACGAAGGTCCCCGCGTCGTCGGCAACCTCCTCGGGATCGAACCGGCAGCGCTGAGCCTCGACCTAGCCGTCATCGTCGAGATCGAGGTTGTGAGCCCCACCGCGGCCTTCGTTCACTTCCGCCCCGCCTGAGACCCGGTACAGGTCGGGCTCGATGTAGATGACCCGTGCGATCGGGACCGCGGCGCGGATCCGCGCCTCGACCGTGTCGATCGCGGCAGCGAGAACGTCGATCGACGTAGCCGTGAGCGCGACCTTCGTTCCTACCAACAGCTCCTCTGGACCGATGTGCAGGGTCCGAATATGGATGATGCGCTCGACCTCGGGTCCGTCGCCAATCGCCATGCGAATGGCGTCTTGCTGCGCAGGGCTCGCCGACTCGCCGATGAGCAGGCTGCGCATCTCGGTCGCCAGCACGATCGCGATCACGACGAGCAGCAGGCCGATAGCGATGCTTCCAGCGCCGTCGAAGCGACCGTCGCCCGTGATCCAACTGAGGGAGACGCCTACGGTCGCGCATCCGAGCCCGAACAGCGCGGCGCTGTCTTCCAGTAGCACCACAGGAAGCTCGGGGCTCTTCGAGTGGTGGATGAAAGTCCACCATGACGATGATCCGCGCGCGGGTAGT
Source organism: Actinomycetes bacterium (assembly GCA_025363815.1). GTDB lineage: Bacteria > Actinomycetota > Acidimicrobiia > IMCC26256 > JANYLB01 > JANYLB01. The sequence continues at coordinate 11,437 of JANYLB010000038.1, read as the reverse complement.
GCCTCGCGTCGGGCCGTGCGCAGGGACGCCGCCTCTAGGACGAAGGCCACCCCAAGGATCAGCAGAGCAATCGCAGGTGACTCGAGATCGTGGGGATGGATGAACTTCTCGATACCTTCGAAGAGTGCGAAGAGCCCACCGAGCGAGAACAAGACCAGCGCGACCACGAACGACCAGAAGTAGCGCTCGGAGCCGTAGCCGAACGGATGCTCATCGTCGGGCGCGCGCCGGGCTCGGCGGCCACCGAGCAAGAGCAGGCCCTGGTTTCCGGTGTCGGCGAGCGAGTGGATCGCCTCCGCGAGCAGCGACGCCGCGCCCGTGAGCGCGAAGCCCACGATCTTCGCGACCGCGATCCCGAGGTTCGCGAGGAACGCGGCAAGGATCGCCTTCTTGCTTCCCTCCTGCAAGGGGCTAGATCTGGTCCCAGATCATGCCGGAGGCGTTTGCTCCGGTGAGCATCTCGACCGGGTCGTGCTTGTCGATGTGGCCGATGAGTCCGCTGTACACGCTGTACCCGACCAGTTGACGCAATCTGGGCGAGAACGCGGCGACGGTCTCACGCGGCAGGCCGAGCTGCTGGTTCTCCTGCTGACGGATGAAGCCAGCGCAGTAGTTCATCGCCACGCCGACGCGCGGCGCGTCGGTGGTGTTCGCTCCGCCGCCATGCCACAACGAGCCGTGCCAGACCAAGACGCTGCCCCGGGGCATCTCAGCCGGGATGGAGTCGTACGCGGTGAACAGATCAGGCGAATGGTCGAACAGGTGCGTGCCCGGGATGATGCGTGTCGCGCCGTTCGCCTCGGTGAAGTCGGTCAGCGCCCACATGGTGTTGCATACCGTCGGGATGTGCGGCTTGGCGAGCGGGATCAGCTGGTCGTCGGCGTGAATCGGTTGCGCCCGTTCACCGGGCAGAATCGTGATCGACGACAACGAGCTGATGAGACAACCCGGATCGAGCACGCCCTCGACCACTGGCAGCACGCTCGGGTCCACAGGGATCGCTTCGAAGCGCGTCCCGTACGCGAGCAAGTTGTAGATGCGAAGCGTGTGGGTGCCTTCGAAGCCGTTGGACGCCGGCTGCACGTCGAAGAGCTCCTCGAGGCCGCGTAGCTCGGTGGACAATGCCTCGAGCTCATCGAGGTCGATCCCGTTCTCGATGATCGTGTAGCCGTCGGTCGCGATCCGGGCGAGATGTTCCGCAACGGCGAGCATGACGGGAGGCTACCCCTGTCGCTACGTTGCTGAGATGCCCATCTACGCGCTCGGCGACATCGAACCGAACATCCACCCTGAGGCATTCGTGCATCCCGATGCCACGGTCATCGGCAACGTCACCATCGGAGCAGAGTCGACAGTCTGGCCCCAGGCGGTGCTCCGGGGCGACAACGGCAGCATCGTGGTCGGGGAGCGAACCTCGATCCAAGACGGCTCGGTGATCCACACCACGCCCTCCATCCCCACCGTGATCGGTGACGACTGCGTGATCGGCCACCTCGTGCACATGGAGTCGTGCACGATCGAGTCGGGGGCCCTGGTGGGCTCGGGCTCGGTTGTTCTCCACGGCGCGGTCGTGCGGGCCGAGGCGATGGTGGGCGCGAATGCAGTGGTGCCGAACGGCATGGAGGTGCCGAGCCGGGCGATGGCGCTGGGGGTGCCGGCCAAGCTCAGGCTCGACTCGGTCGACCCTGAGCTGATGATCCGGATCGGCGCCCGGTCGTACATCGCCAACGGCCACCGGTTCCGCCGAGATCTCCGTCGCCTTGACTGATCTCCTATCCTCGACCCGCTCTCCCTTCCCATCCACCAGGAGCCTCAGATGCCCGAAGCCGTGATTGTCGCCACCGCCCGAAGCCCGATCGGGCGCGCGTTCAAAGGCTCGTTCATCAACGAGCGATCCGACGACATGGCGGCGTTCATCGTCGATGCCGCGCTGAAGAAGGTCCCGGAGCTCGACCGCACCAGCATCGACGACCTGATGCTCGGTTGTGGGCTTCCCGGCGGTGAACAGGGTTTCAACATGGGCCGTGTCGTCGCGATCCTGGCTGACATGCCGCAGGTTCCCGGCTGCACGATCACCCGGTACTGCTCGAGCTCGTTGCAGACGCTTCGGATGGCGGCTCATGCAGTGCGCGCCGGCGAGGGCGACGCGTTTATCGCCGCGGGCGTCGAGACCGTCAGCAGCTTCATGCGTTCCGGGAGCTCCGATCACACTCCCAACACCCAGAACCCCAGGTTCGGCGATTCCGCGTTGGTCTCGCTGGCGCGCGCCAACGGCGACCAGGGTGACTGGACGCCGGCCGCCGGCTTGGCCGACGTGTACATCTCGATGGGTGAGACCGCCGAGAACGTCGCCGAGATCGAAGGGGTCACGCGTGAGGAGATGGACGAGTTTGCGCTGAGGTCGCAGCAGCGATGCGGCGCCGCGATCGCGCGCGGTTTCTTCGAGCGCGAGATCACTCCGATCACCCTCGCCGACGGCACGGTGGTGTCGGCCGACGACTGTCCTCGGCCCGACACCCAGCTCGAGAAGCTCTCGTCGCTCAAGCCCGCGTTCCGCCCGAACGGTCGGGTCACGGCGGGGAACGCTTGCCCGCTCAACGATGGCGCGGCCGCGGTCGTGGTGATGAGCGACACGAAGGCCGCGGAGCTCGGCATCACGCCGCTGGCGCGTATCGTGTCGAGCGGTGTGACCGGTCTCGACCCCGAGATCATGGGTCTCGGCCCGATCGGGGCGAGCCGCCAGGCGCTGGCGCGTGCCGGAATGAGCATCGACGATGTCGACCTGGTCGAGATCAATGAGGCCTTCGCGGCCCAGGTGCTCCCCTCGGCGCGCGCGCTTCGGATCGACATGGACAAGCTGAACGTTAACGGCGGCGCCATCGCGCTCGGCCACCCCTTCGGACAGACCGGCGCGCGCATCATGACGACGTTGATCAACGGGCTCGAGGACGCCGACATGACCATCGGGCTCGAGACGATGTGTGTCGGCGGCGGCCAGGGCATGGCGATGATCATCGAGCGGCTCAAGTAGCACTCCCATAACTCATCCCACCCCGGTCTTGTCGGGAACGTAACCAACCCATGCGGCCCGGGGGTGGGCGGTTCAGGCGGGGCGGACGTCGAAGACGGCGCGGGTGGAGATCCGCTCGACGTGTTCGTTCGTCCGCACGACCAGCACGCTTCCCGAGCGCTCCGACACCTCGTAAACACCGGTGACGGCCGGGCCGTCGGTGCGTCGCAGCGTCAGCGTGCGGCCCCGACCGAGGCGGAGTCGCTCGTCCCATCCGTAGCACCACACCCCATCGGGGCCGAGCCGGGGCGGACGGCCGATGTGGACCTTCTCGGCGGCGAAACCAGCGCGGAGCGCGTCGGCGCGCTCGTCGCCGCCGAACTCGAGGGTCGCGTCGAGCATCAGTCGAGCGAACGTGCGTCCGTGGTTGGGGAGATCGGGCTGGTCATCGAGCGCCCAGTGCGTGAGCTCGTGCAGCACAACCGAGGCCGTGCGGTAACGACGGGGAAGCGTAATTGTCGGACCGTCGGGTTCGACCCGGTAGAACGCTTGGCGGGCACCGTTGCCGGGTCGGAGTCGGGGCACCGCCGCGAGCCCGAGGTTCGGGAACCGCACTTGCCACCAGAGTGACCCGACCACCGCGTCCGCGAACGCGGCGCACTGGTCGAGGTCTCGGAAGCGACGGCCGGGGAGTGGGGTCTCGGCCCGGTAGACGCGGCTGCGTTGCGCGTCACGCGGCATGTCGGCAAGGTATCCGACCTCCTGCGCTCGTCACCTACCGTGGTTGTGGTGATTGTCCATGGACGTCATCTAGGTGTGAATCGGTGATCATTCCCGGTGCCTGGACGTGAGGCCGCGCCGCGCGCGATCGCATGATCCCGGCATCGTCGCGCAGCCGCGCCATGCCGAACTGACGTCCGGTGACGTCGACGGGTTGGCCGAGCACCCAGACGATCCCCTCGGCCGCGACCTCGGGTGGCTCCCAATCCGAGTGGTCGATGTCGGGAAGTGCGGCTACGAACCCTTCCGACGCGACAGGCATGTCGATGCGGAAGGTGTTCACGGGGATCAGGTGCGGTCGGAGCTGGGCTGCGAGCGACATCGTGAAGTGCTCGAGGGCGGCCTTGGCCATGCCGTAGGCCATCTGGCCGGGGTAGTAGTTGAGCGCGGCGGCCGACGACACGTTCACGATCGCTCCGATTCCCCGTTCGATCATCCCGGGAACCACGGCCCGCGCCGCGATGACCGGGGCCCGCATGTCGATGTCGAAGACCAGATCGAATCGTTTCATGGGGAGCTCGAGATCACCGGGGAAGGTGATCGCGGCGTTGTTCACGAGCACGTCGACGGGGCCGAGGCGTTCGACCGCGGCGGCGACCATGGCGAGGACCTCGGCATCGACCGCGAGGTTGGTGGGGATCGCGATGGCAGCACCACCGGCGTCGGTGATTCGGCGCACGGTCTCATCGATGGTTCCTGGCGTCGGAAGCGGCGTGGTGTCGGTTGCCCGCGCCGCGCACGCGACTGCACATCCCGCTTCGGCGAGCGCGATTGCCGTTGCCGCGCCGACACCCCGACTTGCCCCGGTTACAAGTGCGACTTTCCCGGTGAGGTTCATGCCAACACAAGCTTCATGGTCTTGACGCTCCTGGTACTGGGAGCTGCTGCTCCAGGGTGAGGTTCTCGGCAAACAGGTCCCCAAGGGTTTCGACGCGCGCGAGCGCGGCGGCTGCGTCGAACGCCAGCGCGTGGGAGTCGCCGTTTGCGACCGCGGCGGCCACTTCGTCCCAACTGATCGGCGTCGACACTGTCGGCTCGGGTCGCGCCCGCAACGAGTACACGCACACGGTCGTCTTGTGTCTGTCGTTCTGGCTCCAGTCGACAAGTACCTTCCCTGTACGCCGAGCCTTGGCCATGTCGGTGGTGATCCGATCAGGCGTCAGCTGCGCTAGATGGTTGCCGAGGGTGAGCGCGAACGCCTTGGTGGTCTTGGCGTCGACGGCGGTGTGCAGGGGCACGCTCAGGTGCAGGCCCTTCGAGCCTGAGGTCTTTACCAGCGCGACCAGGCCGATCGAGGCGAGGAGCTCGCGCAGGTCGATGGCTACGGCCGCGGCGTCGAGCACTCCGCCAGGAGGACCCGGATCGAGGTCGAACACGACCGCGTCGGGAGTCTCGGGGGTCATGGCTCGGGCCGCCAGAGTGTGCAGCTCGAGCGCGGCGAGGTTCGCCAACCACACGAGCGTGGCCGGCTCGGCTATGTCGCACTGGTGGAGCTCGCCGATCTCGGACACCCAGCCGGGATGGTTCGAAGGGCAGCGTTTCTCGAAGAACCGCTCTCCCTCGACGCCGTCGGGGCACCGCACGAGGGTGACCGGACGGTCGGCCAGATGGGGGAGCATCACGGGGGCGATCCGGGCGTAATAATCGATCACCTGGGCCTTGGTGAAGCCGACCTCGGGGTAGAGGATCTTGTCGAGCTTCGTGAGCACGAGATGATGTCCGCCGACGTCAACGGTGGTGGCGGCCGAGCGCCCCGAGACGGGGCGACGTTTCCCGGCAGGCATGTGTGAGAACGTACTGGGAAACCAATGGCGAGGAGGTTCCCGTGCCCAGCACCATTTGGGGGGGTTCGATTAGTTTCGGGCTCGTCTCGGTTCCGGTCAAGCTGACCCCGGCCACCCGATCTCGCGACGTCTCCTTCAACCAGCTCGAGGCCGAGAGCGGAGCGCGCATCCGGTATCGCAGGGTGTCGGAGCAGAGCGGTGAAGAGGTCCCGGCGGAACAGATCGTCAAGGGTTACGAGATCGCCAAGGGTCGCTACGTGATAGTAGAGAAGGACGAGCTCGACGCAATCGCGCCCAAGACGACCCGCACGATTGAGATCGAAGACTTCGTCAACCTCGACGACATCGATCCGATCTACTTCGTGTCGCCGTACTACGTGCTACCCGACAAGGATGCCGTGAAGCCCTACCGTCTGCTCCTCGAGGCGATGCAGAAGCTCCGCAAGGTCGCCATCGGACGCGTAGTCATGCGGGGCAAGGAGCATCTCGTGGCGATCCGCCCGATGGGCGACCTTCTCTGCGTCGAGACGATGCGCTACGCCGACGAGGTGATTCCGGTCGCAGAGCTCGGTGGAGCACCCGAGGCGGATCTGTCCGACAAAGAGCTCGCGATGGCCCGTCAGCTGGTCGAGTCACTCGCCGAAGACTTCGATGCGGAGAAGTACGAGAACGACTACCGCGCTCAGTTGATGGACCTGATCGAGCGCAAGGCCGCCGGCGAGGCGGTTCTCACTGCGCCCGAGACAGAAGCGCCCACGAAGGTGCTCGACCTGATGGCTGCGCTCGAGGCGAGCTTGGCGCGGTCGACCCCTGCCGAGCCCACCGCTCGGACCAAGAAGAAGCGGAGCGCTTGACCGCCCTCGGCATGGCGCGACGCGAGCGAATGTCCTTCACCTCGGTGCCCGCGCTGACGATGTAGCTGGACATGGCTGGCCGAGCACCTCTCCTCGCCGCGTCGAGCACCCCTACCCCGGAGGTCGACGCCAACACCCCGATCGAGATCCGTTTCCTGCACCGAAACGAAGGTGCGGCACTCACCGCGTGCGTCCAACGATGCTACGGCGACTCCTACGACGTCCGTTGGGTCTATGACGCCGACGAGATCGGCCGCCGCATTGCTGCAGGGACCTTGCGATCTGTGGTTGGGGTCGCTCGCTCGGATTCCGGCACCGCCGGGGAGATAGTCGGTCACCTCGCGTTGGGTCGTACCGATTCGAGCGCGCCGGTCGGCGAGGCCGGACAAGCGGTGGTCGACCCCCGCTACCGGAGCCATCACCTCTTCACGACCCTCAAGCGCCACCTGGCCAAATGGGCGGGAACGTCGGGGATGCTCGGGATGTACAGCGAGGCCACCGCGGCCCACCCTTACAGCCAGAAGGCCAACCTCGCACTCGGGGCCAACGAGACCGGGTTCCTGCTCGGCTACATCCCGGCCAGTGTCGAATACGTCGGGATCGAAAAGGCGGCCGGTGCTGATCGTCGCCAGAGTGCGGCACTCTTCTACCTGCTCACCAACGAGCCGCCTCCCGAGGACGTGTACCCGCCGAGCTTCCACGTGAGCGCGCTCGGGGAGCTGTACGAACACGTCGGTTTGCCGCGCGAGCTCCGCTCCGCCGATCCCGACCTCGGCGCGTGCAGCGACCTCGTCGTCGGGGTCGATGCCGAGCACAACGATGCCACGATCAGGGTGTCGACTATGGGCCACGATCTTGTCGATGTGCTCGACGCGACCGTCGGCAGGCTCGTAGCCGCGGGTGTCGACTGCATCTACCTGGACCTCATGCTCGCTGATCCCGCGACCGCGGTTCTGCCCCGCGAGGTGCACCACGAGCTCGGCTTCTTCTTCGGCGCGGTGATCCCCGAGCTGCGCGGTGGCGATGTGTTGCGGCTCCAACTCCTCAATGGGGTCGACGCGGATCCGTCAGACGTCGCGGTGGCTTCCGACTTCGGACGCGCGCTGCTCGACTATGTGTTCGATCGTAAGGCCGACGCGGGAGTGCGCGACAGCTCATCGGGCCGATAGCTCAGGGAAGATCGATGGCTAGGGGCGATCGATGTGCGCACCCATCTCCATCGCTTCCTTCATCAGCAGCTCGGGGCTGGGTGGCCACCACGGCGGCGACACAGCGGTGTCGATGGTGGAGGGATCGACGGGGCCTCGTTCGATCGAGGCCTGGTAAACCGCGAAGCAGAGCTGGAGCACCTTGACTGCGAGCTCACCGCTCATATCGGGCTGGCTGTTGTTGAGCAACGAGTCCACGAAGTGCTTCGACGCGTTCGCGAAGCTCGTCTCGTAGTGGGTGTCCACCGAGTAGTTCGTCTGGGTGCCGTCGGCCTCGTACAACATCACCGGGGGAAGATCGAGCAGGCGGCCGGTGAGACACGTCACCCACACGTAGCCGTCGGTTCCTTGGATCTCGAAGAACTCATCGGCGCCGAAATGATCCGAGCGGATGAGCATGTTCGGCGCGTAGGTGACCTCCATCATCCCGAGCAGGTCGTCGCGTTCGTACTCCCAGATAGCCGCGGTCGGCGCCTCGAAGAACAACGGTGCCTTGCGCACGACGGCCTGGACGCTTCGGATGTCGTCGTCAGTGAGCCACAGCGCGGTTGCGTACTTGTGCACGACATCGTCGAAGAGGTGCCCACCGGGGGACTGGTTGTTGAACCGCCAGATGTAGCCCTCGGGCTCGAGCGTGTTCTGGAACTCCGAGTCGGTACGGCCAACGACGGTCTTGATGCGGATCATTGTGGGAGTGCCGATCCGGCCGGCAGCGATCAGCTCCTTGGCCTTCATCAGCGCAGGCCAGTGGAAGGCATTCTCGGTGACGCGGAACACGACGCCGGCTTCCTCACAGGCTGCGACCATCTCGCGCGCGTCGGCGACGGAGTTCGCGATCGGCTTCTGGCACGAGATGTGCTTACCCGCGCGCGCGGCTGCGATCACGTGGTCGCGATGGAGGTACGTGGGAGTGAGAATCTCGACCGCGTCGACCTCTTCATCGGCGAGGATCCCGTCGAGCGAGTCGTATACGCGCTCGACTCCCCACTCCGCAGCCATGCGCTCGGCCTTCTCGCGACGGGGATCGCACACCGCCACGACGTCGCACTGCGGGTGCTCCAGGTAACCCCGCACGTTCATGGGTGCGATGTTGCCGGTCCCGACGATCCCGATCCGCACTCGTTCCATGGGGCCTCCTAGATCCTGACTGACCAAAGCTGACATTGACGTCAGGTTATGTCGCGGCGCGGTAGCGTGCGCCAATGACGGTCACCGGGCTCGCGAATCTGGCGGTGAAGGTTGCCGACCTCGATGCCGCGCTCGCCTTCTACGCAAAGGCCGGAGCCTTGGTGAGCGACCGAATGGAGTGGGAGGGCGCGGAGCGCGCCGAGGTCCACCTCGGGGCGCTGCACCTCACGCTGTTCACCCGCGCGATCTACGAGGACGCCCTCGATCTGGCCGCTGAGGGGTTTCTCCACCCGGCGTTGTTCACCGACGACCTCGATGCGCAGCTCGAGGGTCACGACGTGATCTGGGGCCCGGAGATCGTGCGGGGCCCGACTTTTGGAGTTCGGCGCATCGCCTTCGTGCGGGCGCCGGGCGCGATGGTGCTCGAGTTCATGGAGCAGATCGAGCCACCTGACTGAGCACGCGGGCTGCACCGGTGGAACGACCTGGGCCTAGTGTCGGGAGATGTCGGTTCGGCGATTCGGCCCCCTCTTGGCCGTGCTCCCGCCCTTGTGGGCCCTGGCGGTGGCGATCGGTGTCGCCTGGTCGGTGCCTACTGCCATGGCCGCGACGAGTGGCCCCAGTCTCCAGCTTCGCAGCGACCAGGCGCTCAGCCCGGTGTACGCGCAGGGAATCGCTCGGGTTTCCGACGGGTGGATCGTGTCGGGAACGAACTTGCTGGCGCGGCTCGACGAGCATCTGGCGCCGACGCGCACCGTGGTACCGGCGATTCCTGCCGAGTGGGCGGCCAAGGGGTACAACCACATCGGAGACATCGATGTTGTAGGGCGCTACATCTACGCTCCGTTTGAGCAACCCGACTACACACTCGATCGTCAGGCCACCGCGCGCTATGACGCGCGCACGCTTCGTTTCATCGACGCGCGCGAACTCCCCCAGCACGAGAACTCGTTCGTCACGGTCGACCCGTCGACACAGATCGCGTATTCCATGGACCGCTTCGGTGGGGATCGGCTGCTCCGGTATGACATTGGAAACGGTTGGCGCGCGCTCCCGCCGCTCGGTCTCGGTCAAACGCTCGAGCGCGTCCAGGGGGCCGACGTTGCGGCCGGCGCGATCTGGCTTTCTACCGACGATGCTCGCAAGGAGGTGTACCGGGCTGATCTGCGAACCGGTGCGCTCGACGAGCTGGGATCGGCCGGTCACACCGACGGCGAGGGCGAGGGCATAGACGCGTCCCTCGTCGGTGCGTCACGGCTGCACGTGATGGTCATCGATCGATCGTTGATACCGGTGCACCTCGTCTCATTCGCAGTCGTCGGGCTCGCACCGCCCGTGTCGCGCAACGACTCAGGCTCGGGTTGGCCGCCGGTGCTCGTCATGGGCGCGCTGGCCCTAGTGGTGGCCGGCGTCGGGGCCGGTGGGGTGCTCCTGTACCGCGCGTGGGTAGGTATCCGCGCCGGTTCTGGGAGAGCCTGATGCCGCGAACTGGTGGGATTCGCGTTGAGCTGAGACGTTAGTATTCGCCAGTGCAGCCCCCTGACGCGACGCACGGTGGCATCGGACGCCGCGCGCGCGCCGCGCTCGCGACGCTCCTCCAATCCGGCTGGGACGAGCTCGGTCGTCGCGCCACCATCGGTCCCGACCAGCGCCGAGCCAAGGCCTTTGGCTTCTTCGGCGATGGGGCGGCGATCTGCTTCCCGGTCGCGGCGCTGTACGGCGAGCCGTACATACGCATCGGTGCCGGCACCGTCATCGGTCCCTACGCGACGCTATCGGCGGGAGTGATGCCCGGTCATGTCCCCGACAATGATCCTGTTATCTCGATCGGCGCACGCTGCGTGATCGGGAAGGGGAGTGGGATCGTCGGCCACAGCAGCATCCAGATCGGCGACGACGTCTGGACCGGACACCACGTGTACGTGACCGACGCGAACCACGGCTACGAAGACACGACGCTGCCTCCTGGCTTGCAGTTCGCGGCGCCGAAACCGGTGGCGATCGGTTCGGGTGCATGGCTCGGGCACGGCACCGTCGTATTGCCGGGAGCGACCATCGGGGCCAACGCCGTGATCGGCGCAGGTTCGATCGTTACGGGCGACATTCCCGACTTCTGTGTCGCGGTCGGCAATCCGGCGCGCGTGGTTCGGCGCTATATCGAAGGCGAGGGTTGGCTGACGAAAAGCGGGAACCGGTCTCGACCGATCAACTCCGACTAGCCCGAGGCCACCGGTGACGGGTAGCTAGGCGGCTGCTGATCTGGAGGGACGGTCGCGAACGACGTGATCGATGAACCCGGGTTGAAGATTCCCGGAGTCTTGTCGGGCCACTGCTGGGGAAGATAGCGGCGGGCGCCGTTGGCGTACTCGTACATCCCGGTGCCCTGGTTGCCGACTTCGTCTTTCCCCGATGCAGACGGGTTCCACCAGATCGCGGTGGCATCGTCGCTCGCGAACCAGTCGGTGGTCGGCCAGATGTTGTGCGCGCCCCACGAGAGGTGGAGCCATGTGGGCTTGGTCCCGGCAATCGAGGGGTAGTTGAAGAGCCCGGCCCGGAACGAGTCGGCGGTGAGGTTCGGGCCGGCGAGGTGAACCCCGGTGAAGAAGATGAGCGGTGCCTGCACGAGCACCTTGTAGGTCTTCGCCGCCGGTGGCTTTCCGTTCTGCCACACGA
>JANYLB010000018.1 GCA_025363815.1 Actinomycetes bacterium | reverse complement strand
GTCCGCGGCTGACCCTGCTCGCGGGCGCGGCGTTTGCGGTGCCAGCGGAGGCCACCCTCGAGCGCGGCGAGAATCGTGTCGTTGTCTTTGGAGATCTGATCGTGGACGTATTTCTCGACGCCGAGACGCCGCATCCACGGGTTGAACGCCCAGTAGCGCTCTTCGAAATGAACGCGAGTCCGATCGTTGCCGAGGTCTTCGAGCTGGGTGCGGCCCTCAGCGCGTGACCAGATCGGCTTGCCGATCGCGTCGTATTTCCAGCTGTGGTGGAGCTTGACCTCGGTGAGCCACTCCCAGCTCTTGCCGACCCCACCCGACAGCAGGAACTTCGGTACCGGGAAAGTGCAGTGGCGTACGAGGCCCTCACCGATGTCGTCGCCGGGTACGAGGATCTCGATCGATCCGAGCTTGCCCTGTGGTCGGTCGGGCGCGCGGTACCAGAACAGCTCCCATACCTCTTTCACGGGCGCGTCCAGGTCGATTGAGTAGTGATGCTCTTGCACGATGGGCAGGCTACGTCGAAGCGGTTACCGTCGCGCCATGTCATCCTCCGACCAGTCCGCTCAGCAGATGGACGTCGCCGATTCGGTCCTGGATCTGATCGGCAAGACCCCGATGGTGCGGCTTCGACGGGTGGGACGCGATCTTTCGTGTGATCTGCTCGCCAAGGTGGAGACCACGAACCCCGGCGGAAGCGTGAAGGACCGCCCGGCCGTGGCGATGATCAACGCGGCTGAAGATGCGGGGCTTCTACAACCGGGCGGCACCATCGTCGAGCCGACGTCGGGCAACACCGGGGCCGGTCTTGCGATCGTTGCTGCTCAACGCGGCTATCGCTGCATCTTCGTCATGTCCGACAAGATGAGCGAGGAGAAGGTACGGCTGCTCGAGGCCTACGGAGCGGAGGTCGTCGTGTGTCCGACCGCGGTGCCGCCCGAGGATCCCGCGTCGTACTACTCGACCGCGGAGCGCCTCGTCCGGGAGACACCGGGCGCCTTCCGACCCGACCAATACTCCAACCCCGAGAATCCGGCCGAGCACGAACGCACCACCGGCCCTGAGATCTGGCGGCAGACCGCGGGGCGCATCACCCATTTCGTCGCCGGCATCGGTACTGGCGGGACAATCACGGGCGTCGGCCGGTACCTGAAGGCGCAGGACCCGGAGGTGCAGGTCATCGGCGCCGACCCGGAGGGCTCGGTGTACTCCGGAGGTAGCGGCCGTCCGTACCTGGTCGAGGGCGTCGGCGAAGACTTCTGGCCGACGACTTACGACCCGGCGGTGGTGGATCGGACCGTGATGGTGAGCGACGCGGAATCCTTCGCGGCCGCGCGGCGCGTGACCCGTGAAGAGGGCCTCCTGATCGGCGGATCGTGCGGTACAGCGGTGCATGCCGCGCTCGCCGTCGGAACCGATCTTGGCCCCGACGCGGTTGTGGTCGTGCTCCTGCCCGACTCCGGGCGCAACTACCTGTCCAAGATCTTCAACGAGCAGTGGATGATGGACTTCGGCTTCGCCCGCTGTGCCGGTCCGTGTGCCGGCGACGTGCTCGCGTCGAAGGCGGGTGCCATTCCCGATCTCGTGCTCGTTACCCCCGACGAGACCGCGCGCGACGCGTGGAACCTCATGCGTGACCTCGGGGTCTCCCAGGTCGTGGTCAGTGTGAGCAAGGATCCGCCGCTCGCGGCCAAGGAGGTGAGCGGGACGCTCGATGAGCTGTCGTTGATGGACCGCGCGTTTCGCGATGCGGCGGTGCTCGACAACCGGGTCGGCGACATCATGTCGCCTGCGCTTCCCATGGTCGGGATCGGAGAGCCGATTCCGAAGCTTGTGCAGTATCTCGAACGGGCGACAGCCGTGCTCGTGCTCGACGGAGGCCATCCGGTCGGTTTGCTCAGCCGCTCCGATGTGCTCGGGTTCCTGGCCGTACGATCGCCGGATCCCTCGTGAGCGCGCTACTGCCGCCTGAGGGTTGGGGTTTTGAGACGCGCGCAATCCACGCGGGCCAAGAACCCGACCCGACGACCGGCGCGGTGATTCCACCGATCAGCCTGTCGACAACGTTCGCGCAGAGTGCCGTCGGCACCCATCAGGGCTACGAGTACGCCCGCTCGGGGAACCCAACTCGGGCCGCGCTGGAAACATGCGTTGCTGCGCTCGAATGCGCTACGAGCGGGTTCGCGTTCGCGAGTGGGCTCGCAGCCGAGGACGCGCTTCTCCGGTTGTTGACGCCAGGTGATCACCTTGTCATTCCCAACGACGCGTACGGCGGCACGTTCCGTCTCGCGGCGCGGGTGCATTCCCCGGTCGGACTCTCGTGGAGCGCGGCGGATCTCACCAACATCCACGCGCTGGCCGCGGTGTGGCGCGACGAGACACGCATGGTATGGATCGAGACACCGACCAACCCGACACTCACGGTCGTCGACATCGCCGCCGTGGCCGCGTTCGCGCACGAGCGCGCCGCGATGGTGGTTGTCGACAACACCTTCGCGACGCCGTACCTGCAGCAGCCGCTAGCGCTCGGCGCCGACATCGTCGTCCACTCGAGCACCAAGTACCTCGGCGGTCATTCCGATGTCGTCGGAGGGTTCGTGGCGGTGAACGACCCGGAAACCGCGGATCGGATCGGGTTCCTCCAGAACGCGGCAGGCGCGGTACCGGGACCGTTCGACTGCTACCTGGTGCTGCGCGGCGTGAAGACTCTGGCGGTCCGTATGGACCGGCACTGCGAGAGCGCCCGGGAGATCGTCGCGATGCTCGAGGCGCACCCCGCGGTCGCCCACGTGCTCTACCCCGGCCTCCCCGGGCATCCCGGCCACGGTGTCGCGGCGCGCCAGATGCGCGACTTCGGCGGGATGGTGGCGTTTCTCGCCGCCGGTGGCGAAGCCGCAGCACTCGCCATCGTCGGACGGACGCGGCTGTTCACGTTGGCAGAGTCACTCGGCGCGGTCGAGTCGCTCATCGAGCATCCCGGGCGGATGACCCACGCGTCGGCTGCGGGTTCGCCGCTCGAAGTCGATTCCGCGCTCGTGCGGCTCTCGGTCGGGCTCGAGACGACGGCTGACCTCGTTGCCGATCTCCGGGCCGCCCTCGACGGCGTCGGTTGACGACAGCCCCACCCCCCGACGGGGCGAGTCAGCCGCGTTGGGACTCGAGCTTGCGGTTCTTCCACTGCGCTTTTAGGTAGTCCTTGTTCAGCAGCGCGATGAAGTCGATGCTGATCTCCTTCGGGCACGCCTTCTCGCACTCACCGTGGTTCGTGCACGATCCGAAGTACGACTCCATGGTGTCGACCATGTTCTGCACCCGGTTCCAACGCTCGGGCTGGCCCTGGGGGAGCAGGTTGAGATGGGCGACCTTGGCCGCAGTGAAGAGCTGAGCGGCGCTGTTCGGACACGCGGCGACACACGCGCCGCAGCCGATGCACGCGGCGGCGTCCATCGCCGCGTCGGCTACCTCCTTCGGCACGAGGATCAGGTTCGCGTCGGGCGCGCTCCCCGTAGGGGCCGAGATGAAGCCTCCGGACTCGATGATGTGATCGAGCGCGGTGCGATCGGTGGACAGGTCGCGGATCACCGGGAAGGCGCCGGCTCGCCACGGCTCGACGGTTATCTCCGAGCCGTCGACGAACTTGCGGAGGAAGAGCTGGCAGGTCGCGGTGCCGCGTGACGGTCCGTGGGCTTGACCGTTGATCATCATCGAGCATGAACCACAGATGCCTTCGCGGCAGTCGTGGTCGAAGGCGACGGGCTCCTTGTTTGCTTCGATGAGTTTTTCGTTCAACTCGTCGATCAGCTCGAGAAATGACATCTCGGCGCTCACCTCGGGCATGTCGTACGACTCGAAGGCTCCGGTTGCAGTCGGACCGGCTTGGCGCCAGACGCGCAGCTTGAGGTGCATTGTCTTCCGGGTCCCCTCTATTTGTAGCTGCGCTGGGCGAGATGCACGTTCTCGAACTCGAGCGGTTCCTTGTGCAGCGTGGGTGGTGCGCCGACTCCGTTGAACTCCCAGGCACCGGCGTAGGCGAAGTTCTCGTCGTCGCGGAGTGCCTCACCGTCTTCGGTCTGATGCTCGACGCGGAAGTGGCCCCCGCAGCTCTCTTCGCGGTGCAGCGCATCGAGGCACATGAGCTCGCCGAACTCGAGGAAGTCAGACACCCGCCCCGCCTTTTCGAGGGATTGGTTCATCGACTCGTTGTCGCCGAGCACCTTCACGTCGTTGTGGAACTGCTCTCGGAGCGGCGGGATCTCGGTGAGAGCCTTCTCGAGGGTCTCGGTGCTGCGGGCCATGCCGCAGTTGTCCCAGACGATCTTGCCGAGCTCGCGGTGGAACCAGTCGACCGAGTGGGTGCCGTTGGTCGACAGGTAGCGCTTGATCTCGTCGCGCACGGTCGACTCCGCCTCGGCGAAGACCGTGTCGTCGGTCGAGACCGGCGCCGCACCGAGCAGGGGAGCGAGGTAGTTGCCGATTGTGTACGGAAGAACGAAGTAGCCGTCGGCGAGACCCTGCATGAGCGCGCTCGCTCCGAGCCGGTTGGCGCCGTGGTCGGAGAAGTTCGCCTCGCCGAGCACGAAGAGTCCGGGGAGATTGCTCATGAGGTCGTAGTCGACCCAGAGCCCGCCCATCGTGTAGTGGACCGCGGGGTAGATGCGCATCGGCGTGTTCTGCGGGTTCTCGTCGGTGATGCGCTCGTACATCTCGAAGAGATTGCTGTAGCGCTCTTCGACCGCCTTCGGCCCGAGCCGTTCGATCGACTCCGCGAAGTCGAGGTAGACGCCGTTCTTGATCGGCCCGACACCACGGCCGGCGTCTACCTCACGTTTGATGGCCCGGGAAGCGACGTCGCGGGGAACGAGGTTGCCGAACGCGGGGTAGCGGCGCTCGAGGAAGTAGTCGCGTTCGGATTCGGGGACGAGGTCGGCGGTTCGGGTGTCGTCGAGCTCCTTGGGAACCCATACCCGGCCGTCGTTGCGCAACGACTCGCTCATGAGCGTGAGCTTCGATTGGAACTCGTCGCTCGCCGGGATGCACGTCGGGTGGATCTGGGTGAAGCACGGGTTCGCGAACAACGCGCCCTTGCGATGAGCTCGCCACGTCGCGCTTGCATTGGACGCCTTGGCGTTCGTCGACAGATAGAAGACGTTGCCGTAACCACCGGTGGCGAGCACGACGGCATGACCAGAGAAGGAGCGGATCTCGCCGGTCACGAGGTCACGGGCGACGACGCCGGTGGCGCGGCCGTCGTGGAGGACGAGCTCGAGCATCTCGGTGCGTCGGTAGAGCTTTACGCTGCCGAGATGCACCTGGCGCATGAGCGCCGAGTACGCACCGAGGAGGAGTTGCTGGCCGGTCTGGCCGCGGGCGTAGAAGGTGCGTGACACCTGCGCGCCGCCAAACGAGCGGTTGTCGAGCAGGCCGCCGTATTCGCGCGCGAAGGGAACACCCTGCGCTGCGCACTGGTCGATGATGTCGACGCTCACCTCGGCGAGCCGGTGGACGTTGGCCTCACGGGAGCGATAGTCGCCGCCCTTGACGGTGTCGTAGAAGAGGCGGTGCACGCTGTCGCCGTCGTTCTTGTAGTTCTTGGCCGCGTTGATGCCGCCCTGCGCTGCGATGCTGTGGGCCCGCCGAGGTGAGTCGTGGAACGTGAGGAGTGTGACCTTGTAGCCGAGCTCGCCGAGGCTGGCCGCGGCCGACGCACCGGCAAGGCCGCTGCCGACGACGATGATCTCGAACTTCCGCTTGTTGGCGGGGTTCACGAGCCTCATGTCGAACTTGTGATCGGTCCACTTGGAGTCGATCGGCCCCGGGGGTACCCGTCCGTCGAGGGGATCGGGGGCGGTATCGAATCGGGCGGAGATGTTGGAGCGCGGGCTCACTTGACTACCCCCGTGACGACCATCAAAGGCATGCTGACATTCCCGACGGTGATCAACGCGGCGAATCCGACTGCGAAGTAGCGGCGCCAGATGTTGAAGCGCGGGTTGTTCAACCCGAGGCTCTGGAACATGCTCCACGATCCGTGGAAGATGTGGATGCCGAGCGCGATGTTGGCGACGATGTAGATGATCGCGACCGGCACCCGAGAGAAGCTGTGAATGGCGTTGGCGTACACGCTGCCGCGGACGAAGTCGGGGTTGGCAAACCCCCAGGTGAGGTCGGCCAGGTGGAAGATTATGAAGAGGCCGACGATGATCCCGGTCCAGCGCATCGTCCGTGACGCGAAGTTGGCGGCCACGTACTCCCGGTGTGATTGGTACTTCACCGGCCGGGCCCGCTGGTTCATTCGGGTGAGCGAGTAGGCCGAGTGGATGTGAAAAGCGAACGCGCCGATGAGACCGATGCGCAGCAACCAGAGGAACACGGTGCGGGGCAGCGCGGGCTCGCCGATCATTCGCAGCCACTCGCCGTACTCGTTCAGGTGCGAGGCGCCTAGGTAGATCTTGAGGTTCCCGATCATGTGGACCAGCACGAAGCCGAGCAGCATGATTCCCGTGAGGGCCATCACCGACTTCTTGCCGACAGCCGATCCGTAGAAGCGGACGAGGAAGGGCTTGTCCCGCGGACTCGGTGGAACTGGTGGCCCGACTTCGCGGGCGAGACGGGACGCGTCGTCGGCCCCCGCCCGATCGTCCTCGGTGGTGAGTTCTGGCATCGCACGCCCCGCTTGCTTCCGCTGCCTCGGCCCCCGGGCCCGATCCGGCGAACCTAGCCCGGTCGAACTCGGCCGGGCGATGCGGAGCGAGAGGCCGAAGAAACAGACGCCGCTGATACGATCGCGCTCATGACTCGTCCTGGCACACTCGGCGAGCTGCGCGGGGATGGGTGGGTCTCGCGGCCCGTCAAGGAAGAGGTGCGCGCCAACGCCGTGGCGAAGATCGCTGCCGGAGAGCCCCTTGTAGCCAGCGTGATCGGCTACGAGCACACGGTTCTCCCTCAGCTCGAGAACGCCTTGCTCGCCGGTCACGACGTGATCTTTCTTGGCGAGCGGGGCCAGGCGAAGACCCGCATGATCCGGTCGATCACCGGTCTTCTCGACGAGTGGACGCCGATGGTTGCGGGCAGCGAGATCCTCGACGACCCGTACGCTCCGATCTCACAGCACGGTCGCGTCGTCGTCGCCGAGCGCGGCGATGAGACTCCGCTCGAGTGGGTGCACCGGGATCGACGCTTCGGGGAGAAGCTGGCCACACCCGACACCTCGATTGCCGACCTGATCGGTGAGGTCGACCCGATCAAGGTCGCCGAGGGCCGGTACCTCTCCGACGAGATGACCATCCACTACGGCCTGGTTCCACGAACCAACCGCGGGATTTTTGCGATCAACGAGCTTCCCGATCTCGCGGAGCGGATCCAGGTAGGCCTTCTCAACGTTCTCGAAGAACGTGACGTGCAGATCCGCGGCTACAAGATCCGCCTACCGCTCGACCTCATGCTGGTGGCGTCGGCGAACCCCGAGGACTACACGAACCGCGGCCGGATCATCACGCCGCTAAAAGACCGCTTCGGTTCCCAGATCCGCACGCACTACCCGCTCGACGTCGAGATCGAGATGGCCGTCATGGAGCAGGAGGCGGTCCTGCCGACGGCGCAGGGCCGCACCGTGAACATCCCCGAGTTCATGACCGAGATCGTCGCCGAGATGAGCCAGCAAGCCCGCCGTTCACCGCATGTGAACCAGCGGTCGGGTGTGTCGGTGCGCCTCTCGATCTCGAACTACGAGACCCTCGTCGCCAACGCGCTCCGACGGGCGCTGCGCAACGGTGAGTCGGAGGTCGTGCCCCGCGTCAGCGACCTTGACGCGCTGGTGGCTTCGACGGCCGGAAAGATCGAGATCGAAACCGTCGACGAAGGTCGCGACGCAAAGGTTCTCGAGCGCATCATGGACGTGTCGGTGCTCGAGGTGTTTCGGGCGCGGGTCCGGCCGGAACATCTCGGTGAGCTCGTCACCGCCTTCGACGACGGTCGTGTCGTTCACACCGGAGACGAGCTGCCGGCGTCTGACTACGCCGGCCTGGTTGGATCAATGCCCGAGCTCAGCTCAGTGCTCGCGGAGCTGTCGGTGGGAGAGACCCCGGCCGGTGTCGCCTCGGCGGTCGAGTTCGTGCTCGAAGGCCTGCACCTGTCGAAGCGACTGAACAAGGACGCAGTCGACGGTCGCTCCACGTATCGCGCTCGGCGCTAGCGGGACCGCGGCGCGTCCGCTCCTGCTCCGTTTCTCCTAGCGAGCGAGAAACTCGGCGCTGCCTCGGGGCTCGCGGTTGCGATCGAAGATGCCGAAGGCCACGCTGAATCCGCGGTCCCACTCGTAGGTGTCGACTCCGGTCCAGTGGAAGAAGCCGCGCACGTCGATGCCATCGTCGATGGCTTCCTCGACGACGCCGAGCGATTCGCGCAACACGTCGACGCGCCAGGCGTCATCGTCGGTGCCGACTCCGTGTTCGCCGATCAAAAGCGGCCGGCCGGGCAGTTCGTCGTGCAGGCGGTGAAGCACAAGCCCGAGCCCTTCGCTCCACGGGGCGTAGCCCAACGGACCGACTCGCTGCCCTCTCGGATACGCCGCGAACCTCCCGTCGCGGTCGACCCCGGCGGCGCTGTAGTACGAGAACCCGATCAGATCGCCGACTTCGCGGAGATCGGGGATCTCGCGTGATGCCCTGTCGGGAAGCTCGAGCACGCCGTCGCGCTCGGCTCGTAACCAGATGGACCAGGTCAGCGCTTCCAGCGCGCTCGCCCATTTCGCGGCGGGGACGGAGTCGTCGACGGCGTAGACGGGAGAGAGGCCGTGGATCGTGGCCACGGGCGTTCCACCACCGCGGAGCTCGCGCCAGGCATCACGTTGCGCGAGCAGGGTTGCGCCGTACAGATCGAAAACGCGCCGCCAGTCTCGGTTGGCCGGTTGGCGTCCGCCCTGGTCGTAGGCGCCTGCGTAGTGATTTGGCTCATTGATGAGCTTCCAACCGAACACGACGTCGCCGAAGGTCTCGGCGCAGAACGCGACGTGACGGGCCCAGAAGTACGAGCGGGCGTGATCGTCGACGAAGCCACCATCGCCGACCTCGGTGAACCAGCCGGGCAACGTGAAGTGGTGGAGACAGACCCATGGAGCGATTCCGGCGGAGCGCGCGGTCTCCAACATCTCGCGGTAGTGCTCGACCGCCGCCTGATCGCGGCGACCTTCTTCCGGTTCGATGCGGGCCCACTCGATGGAGAGCCGGTGGTGGGTGAGCCCATGCTGGGCGCCGAGCTCGAAGTCTTCGGCGTAGCGAGTGGCGAATCCGTTGCCGTCGCCGCTCCGAGGGACGACGCCCTCTTGCTCGAGCGCGTACCAGTCAGACTCGGGCGCGGCCCCCTCGGCCTGGGTCGAAGACGACGCCGTCCCCCACCAGAAGTCGTCAGGGAACCCCATCGAGCCGACACTACCCCGAGTCGATCAGAAGCCCGACTTGCGCTCCTGTTCGAAGAAGCCGCACCCACCGCTGGTCCGCCGGTTCACGTTTGTCACCGCGTCTTTCACCTTCGGGTTGCCGACGACCGACTTGTCGGTCTTCACCCGGCGCATCGCATCGAGGAATACCTGCGCGTCGGCTCGGATGTCTTTCGGAGCGTTCGCGGCGATCTTGGCGACCATCGTGATCTGCGCGTCGATGGACGGCCGTGGGTTCTTCTGGATCTGGTCTTCGTAGCGGTAGGCCGCTTCGCAGTAAACCCGCGAGGGCGGGGGGAGGGATTGCGATCGCCCCGAGCAGGCCCCTAAGACCAGCGCGGTGCCCACAGCCGCAGCAACGAGACGCATGTCTGCAGTCTTGCGTGTCCGGGGGGCGCAACCGCAGTCGGGCGGTACGATCAAGACATGGGGAGCGAGCCGCGGACAGAGGGATCTTGATGTCACCCAGACGCGGGTTCCAATACTCCAGGTGGGATGGCACCCAGACCGGTTTCGACGTCGACGCCGACGCCCTCCTCTCGGAGATGGCCGACGACCTCCTCTACCACGGTGACCTGAACGCAGCGCTCCGGCGGATGCTCCAGCAGGGCTTCCGAGACCGCAATGGCGAAGAGCTCATGGGTCTGCGCGACATGGTGGAGCGGCTGCGCCAACGGCGGCGCGAGGAGCTCGACTCCCGCGATCTCGGCGGGGTCTACGACGACATCGCCGAGAAGCTGAACGACATCGTCGATCAGGAGCGGGCCGGCATCGAGCGGCGGACCGACGAGGCCCGCCTTTCCGGCGACCAGCGCCGCCAGGAGATCGTCGAGGATCTCGCCGACGTCCGCAACATGGAGCTCGAGATGCTCCCGCCCGACCTCGCGGGCAAGGTGCAGTCGTTACAGGAATACGAGTTCATGGACGACGACGCGCGCCGGAGATTCGAAGAACTCATGGACGAGCTTCGGAGCCAGCTCATGCAGAGCTACTTCAACCAGATGTCCGAGGGCATGAAGAACGTGACCCCCGAGCAGATGGCGCGCATGAAGGACATGCTCGCGGAGCTCAACCAGATGCTCGGCCAACGCGAGCGCGGGGAGGAACCCGACTTCGACGGCTTCATGGAGCGCTACGGCGATTTCTTCCCCGACAACCCGAAGAACCTCGACGAGCTCCTTGAGCAGATGGCTCGTTCGATGGCCCAGATGCAGTCGATGCTCAACTCGATGACTCCGGAGCAGCGAGCGCAGATGCAGGGCCTCGCCCAGTCGCTCCTCGACGACATGGACCTGCGCTGGCAGGTCGACGAGCTGGCCCGGAACCTTCAGCAGGCGTTCCCGGAGATGCCCTGGAACCAACAGATGAACTTCCAGGGCGACAACCCGATGCAGTTCTCGCAGATGGCGGGGATGCTCGAGATGATGGGTGACATCGATCAGCTCGAGAACCTGCTGCAGTCGGCTACCCAACCCGGCCAGCTCGCCGAGGTCGACATCGACCAGGCGCGGGACCTCCTCGGCGACGATGCCGCCCGCTCGCTGGAACAGCTGAAGGAGCTGGCCAAGGTGCTCGAGGAGGCGGGCCTCATCGAGCAGCGCGAAGGTCGGCTCGAGCTGACTCCGAGAGGCGTCCGCGCCCTCGGACAGCGAGCGCTCGCCGACCTCTACCGCAAGCTCATGAAGGACAAGGCCGGCAGCCACGATGTCGAGCGCGTCGGGATCGGAAACGAACGCACCTTCGAACACAAGCCCTACGAGTTCGGCGATCCGTTCCACCTGAACGTCGAGCAGACGGTTAAGAACGCGATCTGGCGCCGCGGGGCGGGGACGCCCGTACGACTCACCCCCGATGACTTCGAGGTCGAACGTACCGAGGTCGTCACCCGGTCGGCGACCGTGCTGCTGCTCGACGTGTCGCTCTCGATGCCGATGCGAGACAACTTTCTGCCGGCCAAGAAGGTGGCGATGGCGCTTCACTCGCTCATCACCAGCCAGTTCCCACGGGACTACTTCGGGCTCGTCAGCTTCGGGCGGGTGGCGCGGGAGGTGAAGCCGGAGCGGCTCCCCGAGATGAGCTGGGACTTCGAGTGGGGAACGAACATGCAGCACGCGATGCTGCTCGCCCGCCGAATGCTGGCCCGCCAGACCGGGACGAAGCAGATCATCATGGTCACCGACGGCGAGCCCACCGCCCACATCCAAGGGGGCGAGGCGGTTTTCAACTATCCGCCGTCGCCGGTGACGATCGAGGAGACCCTTCGCGAGGTAGCCCGGTGCACCAGGGAAGGCATCCGGATAAACACCTTCATGCTCGACGAGAGCTACTACCTCCGCGACTTCGTCGAGCGGATGATGCGGGTGAACCGGGGCCGTGCATTCTTCACGACCCCCGACACCCTTGGCGACTACGTGCTCGTCGACTTTCTCGAGCACAAGCGGGTCAACCGGTCCAGGGCGTCCTAGCCCGCTTCGGATTCGTCTCAAGGCCGGCGCGCTCCGTCCCGATAACTCCAACGAGGCAGCCGATGGCAAATCGGCGCACGCGAGGCGTGAAACGGGACGGGTATGGACGTCATCCCGACTGAGATCCGCGATCGGATCAAGTACGAGGCCCGGGTAGCCGGCCTCGGTCAGGGCACGGCGGTCTCGATCGAGGCGGTCGAGCGACGACGCCTCCAGATCTGGGTCCTCGGCGGCGTTCTCGTCGTAGCGCTCAGCATCGCCTTCGGGATCTCCTCTCTCAGCGGTGGCCGCGAAGGCAGCCGTTGGCTCCAACCGGGAGTGCTCCAGGTCGCGCTCATAGCGCTGGCGCTCGGGTTCTGCGTGTACGCGATCGAGAAGGAGGTTCACCTCCACCGGCTGAGTCGTCTCATCGTCGACGAACGGGTCCTCAACTCCGCGTTGTCGAAGAGCTTGCAGCAGCATTCTGCGCTCATGGCCGCGGGTCGCGCGTTGAACTCGGTTCTTGATCTTGATGAGGTGCTCGATGTGATCCTTGCGAGCGCGCTCGACATGTTGCGGGCGTCGGCTGGGTCGGTGATGTTGCTCGAAGGTGATGACGCCCTTCGCGCCGTCGCCGTTCGTGGTGGTGAGACGCCCCGCAACGCCCGGGTGATGATGGGCGAGTCGATTGCCGGCAAGGTGGCGCGCGCCCGCGAGCCGATCATCTTGAACGACCAAATGGACGACGAGAGGCTTCCGGGCCGCGATAAGCGCAGTGGCGCTCCGGGCAGCGCAATGTGTATCCCGCTCCAGCACCGTGGCCACCTGCTTGGCGTGCTGAACGTCAGTGCGCCTCGCGCTCGGGCGTTCGACGAGTACGACATGCAGTTGCTGTCTCTCTTCGCCGAGCCGGTTGCCGCCGCGATCGCCAAGGCGGGTCTGTACGAGGCCGAACGCGCCCACGTTTCGAAGTTGCTCGAGGCCGGCCGCCAGACGTCTCAGTTCGTCGCGTCCGTGAGCCACGAGCTTCGCACGCCGATTACCTCGATAAGAGGGGCGATTGCCGCGTCGCGGGTCACGACTGAGTACCAGCAGCGAGCCGAGCTGCTCGACGTGATGGAGCGTCAGGCGCTGCGCCTCGCGCACATGGTCGAGGAGATGCTCACCGCGGCCAAGCTCGAGCGCAACGATTCGATGCCGCTCCTGCGACGCGTTGATCTCGCGGTCCTGATCCGGATGTCGGCGCTCGACTCACAGGTGGCAGGACGCCCGGTCGAGCTCGCGGTGCCCGAGCACTGCGAGGTGCGCGCTGATCCAGAGTCCTTGCGGCGCATCATCGGCAACCTCGTGGAGAACGCGCACAAGTACGGGGCGGTGCCAGTGCGGATTGTGATCGATCAGGACGCCGGCAAGACGGTGCTGTCGGTCATCGATTCGGGCCCCGGGGTTCCACCGGCCGAGCGCGAGAAGATCTTCGACCGCTTCTATCGTTCCGATACGAACGGTGAAAAGCCCGGCGTCGGCCTCGGTCTCCCCATCGTCCGCGGGCTCGCAGAGGCGTGCGGTGGATCCGTGTGGGTGGAGGACGCTCCCGGAGGGGGTGCCGCGTTTCGCGTCTCGTTGCGTACGCGCGCGGTCGATGAGCAGGAGGTAGCAAGTGTCAGCTAAGCCGAAGGTGCTCATTGTCGACGACGAGCCCGATGTATTGCTGACGTTGCGGGTGATCCTCGAGGCATCGGGTTTCGACCCGGCGCTCGCCGCCGACGGCGAGACGGCTCTGCGCCGCATCGACGCCGAGCATCCCGATCTCGTCCTGCTCGACATCATGATGCCGGTGCTCGACGGGTGGTTCGTCCTGGCCGAGCTTGCGGGCCGAGCGAAGAAGCCGAAGGTGATCGTGTGCTCGGCGAAGTCGGGCGATGCCGATAAGGCGCGCGCCCGCGACCTCGGGGCCGATGCCTATGTCGTGAAGCCGTGGGATCCCACGGCGTTGATGCAGACGATCCGCGACGTCCTCGCCGCGAAGAACGCAACCGGAACCGTCGAAAACATCCGCGTTTGAATCGGCTGTCAGTGATGCCGGCGGGTCGAATCCGTAGGTTTGCGAGGGTGTTCCCGGGAGTTTCCGCTCAGGAAACTGACCAAAACGGGTGTCAAGCCGCGAAAACCCCCTTGCGCGTACCGAGCGCACCGATGAGAGTAACAGCGTTGTAATTCCATCGGCGTCATTTCGTCGAGATTAAGGAAGCCCGCACATGGAACCTCTCGCCCAACATCTCGAAACGTCGCGGCAGCCAACGCAGCTGGTCGTGCGAGACCTGCAGGCAGTTGCCACTGCGCCGGTCGATCTCGATCTGATCGATGAGGAGAGGGAGAGGCGCTGGCAGGAGCGCGCGAACTGCCTCGGGGTCGATCCCGATCTCTTCTTCCCCGAGCGGGGAGCATCGACCCGGGAGGCGAAGGGGGTCTGCGGGAGTTGCGAGGTGCGGGCCGAGTGCCTCGAGTACGCGCTCGACCACGCGGAGAAGTTCGGTATATGGGGCGGCCTCTCGGAGCGGGAACGCCGCCGGCTGCGTCGGCAGCGGGCGCTTGCCCGCAGAGACTCCGCATCCGCTTGATCCGTCCTGACACCCCGACGCCGTGCACTCGGCGTGGGGGCGTCAGCCATCGACGGGTCGGTCAGATCCGCGCCGACCGCCGTCGGCCGCGACCCGGGCCATCGCAGCCTCGATCGTGTGCTCGGCGGTCACGCCGCTCCAGTCACTGAATTCGGGCGAGAAGGTAGCGAGTTCGCTCGCGGGTATCAGACCCACGATCTCCACTCGGGCGATGTCGTGGCCGGCATCGGCGGCGAGGTCGCGAACCCGGTTGCAGACACGTTCGAGTCCGGTGGCTCCGAGGTCGACGAGGTTCATCGACACCTGGACGTGTCCGCGCGTCGCCAAGGGGAGCCCCAGCGCGCGCACACCCGCGAGTCCGCCGTCGCGCCCGCGCACCTGTGCGGCCAGGCGGCGTGCCAGTTCGAGGTCGTCGGTGCCTAGCTCGCAGTTCAGCGCGATCATCGGCCGGCGCGCGCCCACGGCGGTGGCGCCGAGTCGAGGGTGTGGGCCTGGAGGCCCGGCATCAGGCGACCGCGACACGAACGCATCGTGTCGAGCTTCGGGCAACGATCGTCGCTCGGGGTCCGCATCGTCGTAGAGGAACACGGCGATGTCGTGACTCGATGCCAGCCAGTCGGCGAAGGACCGCGCCGCGCGGCGCGCGATGAACTGATCGTCGTCGAGGGCCACGAACGGGACGACATCGAGGATCCCGAGGCGCGGATGCACGCCGTTCGAGTCGTGCACGTCAAAGGGGCCGGTGGCCACGGCATCAGCCAGCCGTCGAACCGCGGCCTCGGTCTCTTCCGGCGTGGCCCCGATGAGGGTGAAGACGCTGCGGTCGTGGTCGGCGTCGGTGTGCACGTCGAGCAAGGCGCGTCCGGATGCCCGGCCAAGCATGTCGATCACGTCTGGCCGTCGACCATCCGAAACGTTCACTACCGCCTCGAGCACGCGGCCAGACTAGGAGAGCCTCGCTAGGGTGGCGGGCGTGCGCATCGGGCTCGCGTTGCCGCAGTATGACTACTCCCTTGCCGGCGAATCACCGCTGTCGTGGGAGTCGGTGCTCACCTACGCCGCGACTGCCGACGCATCGGGCTTTGATTCGGTCTGGTTGTCGGACCACCTGTTCCTCGACATTGCCAAGTACGGCGGCAGCTCCGAGCCCCGTGCCGCGTTTGAGCCACTGGTGACACTGGCTGCGCTGGCGCGGACGTTCCCGCGATTGCGGATCGGCACACTCGTGCTCTGCGAAGCGCTGCGGCCGGCCTCGGTGCTCGCCAAGGCGTTGGTCACGCTCGACCGGATCAGCAACGGTCGCCTCGACGTGGGTATAGGTGCCGGTTGGTACGAACCCGAGTACGAGGCGATCGGTATGACATTGCCGCGCCCGGGCGAGCGGATCGCTCGGATCGGCGAGGCCGTCGACATCCTGGTGGGCATGCTCGCTCCAGATGCCGACGAGCACGCGGTCACTGTCGATGGTCGGTTCCATCGCGCGCTCGGAGCCAAGAGCCTCCCGACGACCGTGCAACAGCCTCGTCCTCCCGTGTTCATCGGAGGAAAGGGCGACCGCCTTCTGCGTCTCGTCGCCGAGCGGGCCGACGGTTGGAACACCTGCTGGGTTTGGACCAACGAGGCGTACCGCGAGCGTCTCGATGTGCTCGAGCGTGAGTGTGAACGTATTGATCGGGATCCGGCCACCGTGTGGCGCTCACTCGGCCTTTACGCCCTCTGCGGCGAGGACGAACGTGATCTGGTTCGCCGGTTCGCCCGTCTCCGCGAGCAGAACCCCGGTGTCCTCGACACCACGACGCTCGACGAGTGGCGGATCGGCCGTCTGGTCGGGACGGTCGACGAGGTCGCGGAGAAGGCCTCGAGCTGGGTGGATCTGGGCGTCGAGACCCTCATTCTCGGGGTCGGAGCGGTCCCGTTCGCGGCCTCGGGGACCGACGATGTGGCTCTCCTGGCCCACGCGCTGGCCCCGCTTCGGTCCGGTGTGGTCCCTGGGCCCGTATAACCTGGGTCACAGTCCTTCGGAAAGGTCGTCCTGCAATGCTCGGACTCGGCGCTCCTGAATTGCTCATCATCTTGGTGATCGTCGTGCTGATCTTCGGCGGAGCCAAGCTCCCGAAGCTCGCCCGCTCTCTGGGCCAGGCGTCGAAGGAGTTCAAGACGGGCACCGAAGAAGGCGCCAAGGACGTCAAGGACGCCAACGACTCCGAGGGCGACGCCAAGACCAAGTAGGCCCTGTTTCAGCCCGTTCCGGTGGTGACCACCGAAGAGTGGGTGCGGTCTTCAGTGTGCAGGCGCGAGACTTCGCCGACGGCGCAGGATGCGACGACGTTCTCGCTCCGACGCTCCACCCCAGACTCCGTGGTCGATGCGGTTCTCGAGCGCGTATTCGAGGCACTCGCCCCGGACCGGGCACTGCTGGCACTCGCGCTGGGCGACTTCCACGCCGATCCCGTCGGACGGGAAGAACGTGCCCGGAGGCAGCTGACGGCAGCGAGCCGACAGCATCCACTCGTGTTCGGCGTCGTAGTCGGGTTCCATGTCGGTGCCCTTGGCGGCATCGTCGGTTCGCATGTTGGGGCGCTCCTGGCTGGGGGCCGGATCCCGATAGCCTCTGAAGGGATCCGGTTCGCTCGGTGCAACGCTCATTCTCGCGGTTCCAGTTCCCGAAACTTGCAAACATCCTCAGGGAACTCTCAGTGCCCGGGGAACGGCCCATTCAATCTCGGCGTTCGCCGTGACGATCACGAACAGGCGAATTGCGGACCGCGGAGGTACCGGTGACGGACGACGGCAAGACCAGCGGGCCCGGCTCGGACGAGCCTGACGTGGTCGCGGACGCCGGCGGAACTGGCGAAACGCCCCAAACCACCGTGATCGGTGACGCAGACGAAGCGGCGACGGCATCGACATGGTCAGCGACCACGCCACCCCCCGATTCGGCGGGCCTTCCGCCCGCCCCGTCGTGGGCGTCACCGGTGCCGACGTCATCGGCGCCGAAGTCTCGGAGCGGGTTCAAGCAGTTCGTCGTGGGCGTCGTCGTCGGTGGAGTGGTTGGCGCGCTCGTCGCCGGCGGCATTGTCGTCGCGACCCGCGACGACAACACCAACTCGAGCACGCACGTCGTCGAGCGGGTTGTACCCGCCAATGGCCGCAACACCTCGGTCTTCGCGAAGCCGGCCGACATCCAGGGAGTGTTGGCGAAGATCGAGCCAGCGGTTGTCGCGATCACCACCGGCGGCGCTACCGATTTGTTCGACAACCCGGGAACGAGCGGTGGTGCGGGAACCGGGTTCGTGGTGTCACCCGACGGAGTGATCGTCACCAACAACCACGTGGTCGAAGGAGCGAAGGGCGCGATCGAGGTCAGCTTCTCCGACGGCACGAAGGAGAAGGCGACCGTGCTCGGCAACGACGCGGCGATCGACCTCGCGGTCATCAAGGTCGACGCTACGAACCTTCCTGTCGCGAAGCTCGGCGATTCGAGCGTGTTGCGGGTCGGCGACCAGGTGATCGCGATCGGCAACGCCCTTGCTCTCGACGGTGGCCCGAGCGTCACCCAGGGCATCGTCTCCGCGTTGAACCGTCAGATCTCGGAGCAGAACGGCGCCGCGCTCTACAACCTGATCCAGACCGACGCGGCGATCAACCCGGGCAACTCGGGGGGTCCGCTCGTGAACTCCAGCGGTGAGGTCGTCGGGATCAACACCGCGATCGCGAGCCCCACCGAGGCCCAGAACGTCGGTTTCGCGATCTCGATCTCGACCGTGTCCGATTCGATCGATCAGCTCAGGGCGGGCAAGAACGTTCGTCTTCCCTACTTGGGCGTGTCCTCGGAGAGGCTCACCCCGGCACAGGCCAAGGAGCTCGGCGCCAACGTCCAGACCGGCGCACTCGTTCGTCAGGTGACTAAAGCCAGCCCGGCTGACGCCGCCGGGATCGAGAAGGGCGACGTGATCATCCGGGTCGGAGACACCAAGGTGACGACTGCTGAAGATGTCGGCACTGCCGTGCGTCAGAAGAAGGCGGGCGACAAGGTCTCGGTGACCGTCGATCGCAGGGGCCGTCAGCAGACCGTCGAGGTCACGCTCGGCGTACGTCCCGGCTCGGACTAGACGCCCGTTCCCCATGCCCCCGGGTAGAGTGGGCGCTTGGTCGCGATGGCTCTAGGAGTCTCATGAGTACCGAACCAGAGGAGCTCGAGCAGCTTCCCCCGAAGGGCCACATCAAGGTCGTGTACATGGGGCCCGTCTCGCCCCATTGGGAGGTCCGCGGCGTCTTCGGCGATCGTCAGGTGGTCGACGGCTTCCGTGAGCGGGCGCTCGCCCGACTCCAGCTGCTCCCACCGCACGACCCGCAGTTTCGCCGCAACCGCGAACGTGTGGCGCGCGACGCCGAGCGCGAGAACCTCATTCTCGAGTGGGACCTCGGCTACGAAGAGGCGACGAGCTGAGCTAGCGGTCGATGGGGAGCGGGTCCTCGGGGGTGCTGGGCCACGTCCCGGTGACCATGAACTGCACCCGCTCTGCGATCGTCACCGCGTGGTCGGCCACCCGCTCGTAGTGCCGGGCCACGAGGGCGACCTGCACCGCCTCCTGGATCGTGGCTTCGGAGTTCGCGTCCCAGCTGAGGATGTGGCGGAAAAGGCTCTTGCCGAGCTCGTCCATCGCGTCGTCCATATCGTGCAGCGCGGCGGCCTGTGACGGATCGCCGTCGGCGAACGCGTCGATGGCGACCCGGGTCTGGTTCGACGCCTGATCGCCCATCTGGTCGATGATCCCGCGCACCTTGGGGTCGAGAGGGTGCGGGTAGAGCCGACGGGTCGTCTTCGCGACGTTCACCATGAGATCGGCGCTGCGCTCGATCTCGTGGTTGATCCGCATGATCGTGACAATCGTGCGCAGGTCGGTGGCCATCGGCTGCTGGCGCGCGAGCACCAGGAGACAACGGTCTTCGATCGAGTGGTAGAGGCCGTCGATGGCGTCGTCGCGTTCGATGACCGCCTCGGCCTCGCTGAGATCGGCGTCGAGGAGCGCCTGGGTGGCACCGGCGATCGCCTCGGTGGTGAGCGCGCTGAGCCGGATCACGTCGATACGGAGATCATCGAGGCTCTCGGAGAACTCCTTGCGTGCCTCGTGGGGGAACGCGGGCTGGGGGGGCTCGGGGGGAAACTCGGGAGTCGTCATGGCAGCACCATCATTGTCGAGGGTCGCAGCCGGTGTACGCCACCAACGAAGGTGACGCCGGCTGTTGCGGTTCCGTTTACCCCGGTGTCGTCTTTTCATCACTTCCCGGACCGCTGTTGGAGCCACTCCGGGCCGACAATCGTTTTCCGACGCTGTTTTGAAGCGGGTCGTTCATCGAGCTTCACCTGTTGTTCACATCGGTGTCGCCCGACGGCCATTGCCCCGTTGTCGGATCTCCCTACGATGCGCGCTGTGCAGACACGGGAATCGGTGATGCCGCATCCGCGGCGCGTACCGATGCCCTCACCCATACCCCCTCGAGGAGGGCTCTCCACATGATTCGTACTTCACCCCGTTGGCGGTGGCTGATGGCCACGGTGCTCGTGCTCGGCCTCGCGGCCGCTGCCTGTAGCAGCAGCAGCAATGACAAGAAATTGTCGGGAGGGGGCTCCGGCGGCAGCGCCAAGCAGTTGCCGGCCGCGACGATCACCGGGTCGGGTTCCACGTTCCAGGCCGCCTACAACAACGAGGTGATCCATCAGTTCAAGTCGGTGCAGCCGAACCTCACCGTCATCTATCCGCCCACGAACTCGGGTGGCTCCGGCAAGGGTCAAACCGATCTGGCGGCCCAGCTCGTCGACTTCGCCGGTTCCGACGGCGTTCCGGCCGCGGCTGACCTTGCGAAGTACCAGGGCGGCGCGCTTTTGTATTTCCCGACGGTCGCCGGCCCGATCACCGTCTCGTACAACCTCTCGGGAGTGAGCAAGCTCAAGCTCGACGGAGAAGTGACAGCCAAGATCTTCCAGGGCCAGATCACGAAGTGGAATGACCCGGCCATCGCGGTACTCAACAGTGGCGTCAACCTTCCCGGCGACGGCATCGTCACCGTTCACCGCTCCGACTCGTCGGGAACGACCGCGAACTTCACCAAATACCTCACCAAGGCGGCGGCGACCACCTGGACGCTCGGCACCGACAAGACCATCGCGTGGCCAGGAGGCAAGGCTGACGCAGGCAACGGCGGAGTCGCGAACGACGTGAAGAGCACGCCCGGCTCGATCGCCTACATCGACTACTCCGATGCCAAGGCTGCGGGCTTGAGCTTCGCCTCGATGAAGAACGAAGCGGGTTCATACATCGCTCCGAGCACTGACTCGGCGTCGGCCGCAGTCGCTGCCGCGACGGTCAAACCAGACCTCAGCTACGACCCGATCTGGACATCGGGGGCCCAGGCGTACCCGATCACCGCGCCGACCTACGTGCTCGTCTACAAGACCCAGACGAGCGCAGCGAAAGGCAACGCGCTCAAGTCTTTCCTTACCTACATCTACGGCGACGGCCAGCAGATCGCGACCACAGTCGACTACGCGCCGTTGTCCAGTGATCTGCTCAGCAAGGCGAAGGCCCAGTTGAACAGTCTCGTGATCCCCGCGAGCTAGCCCCATACGCTGTCGGGGAGCGGAGACGCTCCGCTCCCCGCCGCACCCTCGGACCGCTCATGGCCCTAGATCTCCAACCTCCTCCGACCCGGCCGCCGGCACGCCGCCTCGCGGATGAACGCCCTCCGGGGATCATCGCGGATAGAGCGTTCCGCTGGCTCACCCTGGTCGCGGGCATGCTCGTGCTGGTTGTTCTCGGCCTCATTCTCTACTCGACCACCCAGCAGGCGTGGCCGGTGTTCCAGGCCGAGGGCCTCGATTTCATCTTCAAGAATGACTGGAATCCCGCCGCCCAATCGTTTGGCGCCGCGTCGTTCGTCTACGGCACATTGGCGATATCGGTTATCGCCCTGTTGCTCGCGGTTCCGATCAGCCTCGGGATCGCGCTGTTCGTCACCGAGGTCGCACCTCGCCGACTCCGCCGCCCCGTCGTGTACGCGCTCGACCTGCTCGCGACGATCCCGTCGGTCGTCTTCGGGCTCTGGGGCCTGTACGTCTTCGCCCCGGCCGTGCTGGGGCTCTACCAGAACCTGGCCGACATGTTCCACGGCGTCCCTATCGTCGGGGCTCTCCTGAACGGAACGCCGGTGTCGGCTCGCAGCTTCATGACCGCGGGAGTGATCCTCGCGATCATGGTCGTTCCGATCATCACGTCGATCAGCCGCGAGGTCTTCGCGACCACCCCCGTGGCCCAGAAGGAGGCGGCGCTCGCGTTGGGTGCAACCCGCTGGGAGATGATCCGGGGGGCGGTGCTGCCCCATGGGCGCAGCGGCGTGACCTCCGCGGTGCTGATCGGCTTGGGCCGGGCGATCGGCGAGACCATCGCCGTCGTGCTGCTCATCGGCAGCCTCCCCAACCAGATCACCGCGCAGCTGTTCAACCCGGGTGACTCGATGTCATCGGTGATCATCAACCAGTTCGGTGAGGCCGTCGGAACCCAGCGGGCCGCCTTGATCGGCCTCGGTGTGTTGCTGTTCGTGATCACGCTCATCGTCGGCGTGATCGCCCGAGCCATCATCGCCGGGTCCGACCGTCGACTCGGGATCCCGTCCCGATGACCGCGATCGCGGCGTCTCGTCTCACCGGTGGTGCCGGTCGCAGCTTCCGTAAGTCGAAGTCGGCGTTGGCGACCATCTTCATCTACGCCGCCTTTCTCGTCGCGCTGGTTCCGCTCTCGCTGATCATCGGGTACGTGATCTACCGGGGCGCGTCGGTGATCAACTGGGACTTCCTCACCGGTGATATCGCGTACAGCCCACGCGCGCCGAGTGGTGGAATCGGTCCGGCCATTGTGGGCACGTTGCTCATCACCGGGGCCGCGACCGCGATGGCGGTTCCGCTCGGGATCCTCGGCGGCATCTGGCTCCAGGAGTACGGCGCTCGCTCGCGCCTCGCCTCGTTCGTAGGCTTTCTCGCCGACGTGATGACCGGTGTGCCGTCGATAGTGATGGGCCTCTTCATCTACACGTTCATCGTGCTCGAGACGAAGCAGACGAACGCGTTCGCAGGAGCGCTGGCTCTCGGATGCCTCATGCTCCCGGTGGTGATACGAACGACGGAGGAGATGCTGCGTCTCGTCCCGTCTGACCAGCGCGAGGCGAGCATGGCGCTCGGAAGCCGCAAGGCCCGCACGATCGTTCGGGTCGTGCTCCCGGCGGCGCTTCCGGGCATCGTGAGTGGAGCGTTGCTCGCGGTCGCCCGGGCGGCAGGGGAGACGGCCCCGTTGCTCTTCACTATCGGGTTCACGTTCACGACCAATACGAACCCGTTTAGCGGTGGCAATACCGCACTACCGGTTCAGATCTTCGGGAACGCCAACACCCCGTTTGCCGCCGCCCAGGATCGGGCATGGGGCGCTGCGCTCACTCTCATTGTGCTCGTGTTCCTTTTCACAATTGTCGCCAGGGTGTTCTCGATGCTGGCTGCCAGAAAGCAGGGATGAGCACCATGGATGCCTCAGCAGCTACCGTGACGCCCACCGTGAGTGACGCGCCCATCACGACGAATTTCTTCGCTCCGACGGGCCGTCCAGGGGCGGACGACGTCTCCAGCGAGCCGGCCCCCGATGACCTCGCCGCCCAGCCCGTGCCCGAGAGGTCACGTGAGATCGTGTTCGAGGTCTCGGGCCTCAGCGTTCACTACGGGCAGTCACTGGCGATCGACAATGTCTCCCTCGAGGTCGGTGCGAACGAGATCACTGCGTTCATCGGACCCTCCGGGTGTGGCAAGACCACCGTGCTGCGATGCCTGAACCGCATGCACGATCTCACCCCTGGAGCGCGGGTCGGCGGCAGCGTCCACTACCACGGTGAAGATCTGTACGCGCCGAAGGTCGACCCGGCCGAGGTGCGGCGTCGCATCGGGATGGTGTTCCAGAGGCCGAACCCGTTCCCGAAGTCGATCTACGACAACGTTGCCTACGGCCCGAAGATCAACCGCGAGAAGGGCAAGCTCGACGACATCATCGAACGCGCGCTCACCCGCGCCGCGCTCTGGGACGAAGTGAAGGACCAGCTCAAGAAGAGCGCGCTCTCGCTGTCGGGAGGCCAGCAGCAGCGGCTGTGCATCGCTCGCGCGCTGGCGGTGCAACCCGACGTGCTGCTCATGGATGAGCCGTGCTCGGCGCTCGATCCGATCGCGACGAGCCGCATCGAAGACCTGATGGCGGAGCTGAAGCGCGACTACACAATCGTCATCGTCACGCACAACATGCAGCAGGCCGCCCGGGTGTCTGACATGACAGCGTTCTTTACCGCCGAGCTCGACGATGCCGGCCAACGACACGGCGAGCTGGTGGAGTACGACAAGACCGAGTTGATGTTCACGTCGCCGTCGGACTCACGCACCGAGGGCTACATCACCGGACGGTTCGGCTAGTGACGACCGTGCTTCTCACCGCGGTGGTAATCGTCATGATGGTCGCGTTGGTTTTGGTCTGGCGATCGCGCCGCTCTGTGCGCAACGAGCTCGACCGCGTTGCGGGGCGTAACGCCGTTGATCGCAGAGCACCGACCGGAGGAACCGAGTCGGTCTTCGGCCTCGCCGAGAAGACCACCGAGGAAGCCCGCATCTCGGCCACCCTGGCGGAAGCCGATCGCGACCGCTTCTTCGAGGCGTTGCGGGCTCACGACGACGGTGTCGTCGTGGTCGACGCGCAGGGGACCACCGTGTTGCGCAACGCGGCGGCGGAGCGGTATCACGCAGCCCGTCACGCCGACGCGCTAGCCGAGGCTGCGATCGGAGAGCTGCTCGAACAGGCCGGCGAAGGCGAGGGCGGTCATCGCGAGCTCACGTTGTTCGGTCCCCCGCGGGAAGT
Source organism: Actinomycetes bacterium (assembly GCA_025363815.1). Lineage (GTDB taxonomy): Bacteria > Actinomycetota > Acidimicrobiia > IMCC26256 > JANYLB01 > JANYLB01. The sequence continues at coordinate 10,028 of JANYLB010000018.1, read as the reverse complement.
GTTGTCGGTTCGCTCGGTTCCGTTGCGCTCCGGTGCAGGCGTGTTCGGCGCGGTCGCGTACATCCGTGACGTCTCCGAGACCCGGCGTACCGAGAGCGTGCGCCGCGACTTCGTCGCGAACGTGAGCCATGAGCTCAAGACGCCCATCGGCGCGCTCGCACTGCTCGCCGAGACGATGTCTGTCGGCGTCGATCCGGTCGTGATGCACCAGCTCGCGGAGCGGGTGCTGCGCGAAGCCGACCGCCTGGCTCGGATTGTCGACGACCTGTTGGACCTCAGCCTGATCGAGGCCCAGGAAGCTCCTACGCGGGAGCCGACCCCGGTGGCGACGATCGTCTCCGAAGCTGTCGAACGGGTGAAGGCACAAGCAGATGCAGCCGGCATTCCGGTGCTCTGCGGAGACATCGGCTCTGATTTGGTGGTTTCGTGCGATCACCGCCAGCTCGTGAGCGCGCTGACCAACCTCTTGGACAACGCGGTGAAATACTCCGGCGCCGATCAGGCGATCGAATGCACCGCGGTAGCGACGCGACCGACTACGACTCCCCGGGTGGCGATCACGGTCCGCGATCACGGTCTTGGCATTCCGTCTCGTGATCTAGAGCGGATCTTCGAGCGTTTCTACCGGGTCGATAGGGCCCGGAGTCGCGCCACCGGTGGGACCGGACTCGGGCTCGCGATCGTCCGCCATGTGGCCCACGCCCATGGAGGCGAGGTGACCGTCGAATCACGAGAGGGTGAGGGGTCGGCGTTCACTCTCACGCTTCCACTGGAAGCGCCGCTGGGCCGAGGTAGCGGCCGGCCGACGGTTCCGAGCGATGCGATGCAGGAGGCTTCATGAGCGGACGACCGACGATCCTCGTGGTCGATGATGAGCAGTCGTACCGCGATGCACTCGCGGTGGCGCTCGAGCGTGAAGGTTTTGACGTGGTGCTCGCGGCAGATGGCGCCGCGGCAATCGAACGCTTCGACGCCACGCATCCCCAGCTGGTTCTGCTCGACGTGATGCTGCCCAAGGTGTCGGGAATCGATGTGTGTCGCGAGATCAGGACCCGTTCGCGAGTCCCGATCATCATGGTCACGGCTCGAAACTCCGAGATCGACGCGGTGGTGGGCCTCGAAGTAGGCGCAGACGACTACGTCACCAAGCCTTTCCGACTACGTGAGCTGGTGGCGCGCGTTCGGGCCGGCCTGCGAAGGAGTCCGGCCGATGATGAGATCGCGGTTGATGCTTCCGAGCAGCTCGAGATCGGCGACGTTCGCCTCGACGTTGCCCGACACGAGGTGTTCGTGCGTGACGCGCTCGTCGCGCTCCCGTTGAAGGAGTTCGAGCTCCTTGAGCTGCTGCTCTCCAACGCCGGGCGCGTGCTCACGCGTGACGTGTTGATCGATCGGATCTGGGGACCGAACTACTACGGAGACACCAAGACGCTCGACGTGCACGTGAAGCGTCTCCGGGCGAAGATCGAAGCTGACCCGGCGAACCCGGCGCGGATCGTTACCGTCCGCGGCGTCGGCTACCGCTACGAGAAGACCCGCGCGGCGAGCCCTTCGACCGCTTCGTAGGGTCGGGGAGGAGATCGTCGACGACGGGATCGAGCCCGACGATCTCGGCCGGGTATTCGGCCTCACCGGATTCGACCGGGGGAGTCAGCGGGACTGCCAGACCAGCGGCGAGATCGGCCAGTTGGGCGCGAGCGCTCACCGGTGCCGGACCCGCCGGCGCAGCCTGGGTTTCCAAGCGTTCCTCGGAGGCTGATCCCTCACCGAGCAGATCGGAGATCTTCATGGCTTCCGTTCCTTTACAACTTCGCGAGTGCTTCCGTGTACTCGGCCCTGGCGCGAGGTGTCGCGAGGTTCGCCGACGCGAACATCGCGGTTACGATGCCTGACTTGTCGATCACGAATGTGGCGCGGTTCGCGCACCCAAGCTGGTCGTTGAACACGCCGTAGGCCTTAGCCACGGCACCGTGGGGCCAGAAGTCACTCAAGACCCCGAACTTGTAACCCTGAGCCTCGGCCCACTGAGCCTGCGCGTGGCGGGTGTCGCAGGAGATGGCAAGGACCTTGGCGTCGGCTGTGTCGAAGGCGGAGGGATCGTCGCGGATCTCGCAGAGCTCGCCCTGGCACACGCCGGTGAACGTGAAGGGGTAGAAGACGACGACCACGTTCGACTTGTCACGGAAGTCGGCAAGGCTGACGTCCTGACCGGTCTGGTCCTTGAGCGTGAATCCGGGTGCTTCCTGGCCGACTTCGACCATATTTTCCTCCTGTAGCTGGAACGAGACCGTCCGACCGGACGGTGGTCCCAGGGAATCTACGGCTTGATCTCGCGATTGCTTGAGCGGGCCACCGGAAGTTCACCGAGCAGAGACTCGGCTACACCGTCGAACGGGGCCTGTTCGAGCACGGGGAGGGGCGTTACCGAGCAGTATCCGGCCGCGAGCACCGCGAGATCCGTATCGGGTTCCGGGACGACGTCGTTGCCCCTGAAGTCGAGGAGCAGCTCCCCGTCGTTGTGGTCGGCAGAGGCCGCCCAGACGGTTCCGTAGGGGGCAAGCCGGGCTTCGCGGACCCCGAGCACCTCGTGGAACGGTCGGTTCGGAGCATTGAGATTGAGAACCCGTGGCGGGATGGACCGCTCGGTTACCCATGGCACCGCCGCGAGCGCGAAACGGGCGGCGGTCTCCCACTCGTACTCGTCGGCCTCGGTCGAGTCCCATCCCGCGGGCGACTTCACGCTCACCGCGAGACCGGGAACGCCGAGCCCTGCTGCGGTCAGCGCCGCGCCGACGGTGCCGGAGTGCAGCACGAGATGGCCGGTGTTCGCGCCCGGGTTCACTCCGGAGGCAACCAGATCGGGAATCGGGCCGAAGCCGCCGAGGCAGGCCCCGTAGACGGCGGTGGCCGGGGGTGCGTCGATCGCAAGGACGGCAATGCCGGCTGCGGTCTCCCACGCGTGCTCCACGACGGGGATCGACGTGTTGCGGTGCAAGGGCCCAATCGCCGCGCTGCTACCGCTCCGCTCGCCCGTTGGCGCGACCACGATCACATCGTGACCAGCCTCGTGGAGGATGACGGCGAGAGCCATGATTCCCGGTGATTCCACCCCGTCGTCGTTCGTCACCAAGATCCGCATCAGCCCCGACGCTACCCACCGTTGTCGCCGATTGGGGAACGAGCTGGTGAACGAAAGATTGATGTTCACCACACCAGGTTGCAGTGGGCCCGCTTGACGGGTCAGCCTCACTGACTATGGGGAGCGAGTCGAGATGAGCAGCGTCGTGGTCGTAGGGGGCGGGGTCGTCGGGACCATGCACGCGTGGGCCGCCCGTCGAGCTGGTCACGACGTGCGCCAGCTCGAGGCCGAGGCCGAACCCCGGGGGGCCTCGGTGCGGAACTTCGGTCTCGTCTGGGTTAGCGGTCGCGCACCCGGCCCCGAGCTCGACCTCGCCCTGCGCGCACGCGCGCTATGGGAAGAGCTCGGGGAGGCGATCAGCGGAATCGGTTTCCGCCCCGATGGTTCACTGACCGTCGCGCAGCACCCGGCCGAGCTGGCGGTGATGGCGGAGCTGGTGAGCCAGCCCGACGCCGAACGGCGTGGTGTTCAGCTCCTCGATGCCGACGCGACCCGTCGGCACAACTCCGCGCTGCGCGGCGACTTCCTCGGCGCGCTGTTCTGTTCTCGGGACGCCATCGTCGAGCCCCGCCAGGTTCTGCCGGCGTTGCGAGCACACCTCGAAGCAGGCGGAGGCTATGAGTTTCTTCCCGGCCGCGTCGCGAAACGGGTCGAGCCGGGGCGGGTCGACGATCACACCGGCGCGATCCACGAATGTGATCTCGTTGTGCTGTGCCCGGGAGCGACGCACCACGGCGTCGCGGCGGAGTTTCTCGCGGATGCGCCGGTCCGGCGCTGTCGTCTCCAGATGCTGCAAACCGAAGCGTTCCCGGAACGACTTGCCACCGCGGTCGCCGACGGCGACTCGCTCCGCTACTACCCGGCCTTCCAGCTCCCGTCGGCGGCGGCGCTTCCTCCACCGGTGGCGATAGTCGCCGAGTACCGGGCGCAGCTGCTCGTCGCGCAGCGAGCCTCCGGCGAGCTCACCATCGGCGACACGCACCACTATGACGAGCCGCACGACTTCGCGCTCGACGAAGTACCCTTCGCCCACCTGCTCGCTAGAGCCGAGTCGCTGCTCGGTAGCGCGCTTCCGCCGGTGAAACGCCGCTGGGCGGGCGTGTACTCGCAGGCCACCGACGACAGCACCTGCGTGCGCGTGAGACCCGATCCGCGAATCGTCGTCGTCACCGGTCTGGGCGGCCGGGGAATGACGTTGTCGCCCGCGGTCGCGGAAGCGACGCTCGAGGAGCTCTCGTGATCACTCTTGCGGTGCTCGACATGGCAGGTACCACGGTCAGTGACGGTGGCGTGGTCGAGGCGGCGTTCGTGGAAGCTCTGACAGGGATGGGGTTCGATCCCGGAGGGCCCGAGCTGTTGGCTCACCTCGACTACGTACGCGCCACGATGGGCCAGTCGAAGATCGAGGTCTTCACCGCCGTCTTCGAGGGCGACGTGCGGCGCGCGGAGGAGGCGAACCGACGCTTCGAGGAGGCCTTCGACGCGGCCGTGTCGCGGGGCGAGGTAGGCGCGCTCCCCGGAACGGAGACCGCGCTCGGCGCCCTTCGGGCTATGGGCGTGCGGATCTGTTTGACCACGGGCTTCTCCCGCCCGACGCGCGAACAGATCATCGACGTGCTCGGCTGGCGCGATCTCATCGACCTGTCGCTGAGCCCGGAGGCAGGGATCCGTGGCCGTCCCTACCCCGACCTGATCCTCACCGCGCTGATGCGTCTCGACATCGACGGCGTGCGCTCTGTGGCCGTCGTCGGAGACACCACGAGTGACATCATCTCGGGTCAGCGCGCGGGGGCGGCGGTCGTCGCCGGCGTGCTGAGCGGTGCGCACGATCGAACCCGCCTGGCCGAGGCGGCGCCCACCCACATCCTGGCCAGCATCGAAGAGCTGCCCGGCATCCTTTCGGTCAGCTGATGCCCTGAGATCGAGTGGCGCGCCGTTTTCTCGCCCCGCGGGCAACTCGGTCGAGGCACGGACGCCAGGTGTCGAGGTTGGCGACAGCTTTGCCGGGAACCTTGGCATCGTCGTCGGCGTGACGGAGGGCGAGCACCGCGTCGAGATCGTCGATGAGGGCGAACGCGGCGATCTCTCGGTGGTCCATCACGCCGCCTTGCGCGACGAGCGTCTCGAGGCTGCGGCTGCTCAGGCGCGAGCGGTAGGCCGGATCGGTGGCCACGAGATAACGCTTGGCGTCGGCATGACGGCCAACAAGACGGCCTACCCGCGCTCCGAGAAGCGGTGCGACTAGAGCGCCACCTCGGCCGGCGTGGGTGTCCATTGCGTGGGGATCGACCACGGTACCGACATCGTGTACGAGACCGGCGATCTGAAGCTCGACGTCATCGGGTGCCCGTAACGCGAGCAATTCGGCGCACTGCAACGCGTGTGCGAGAAGGTCCAGGCACTCCTCGTCGTCCCGATGGGATCCGTCGAGGAGCAACGCACACAGGGCATCGACGGTGAGTGACCCGGTGGTCATACCGGCGGCGGGAGATATCGCGCGGAGGTGACCCGCTCGCCGTCGAGCTCCAGAGCCCAGACAGAACCCTTCTCGCAGCGGGGATCGTCACCGAGGTCGATGCCCGACCGTTCCAGGTGAGAAAGAAGGTCGGCGATCACATCACCATGGGTGCAGAGCACGCCTCCATTTGCCGCGGTTTCCCGGGCAAGGCTCAGCGCGCCGTATGGACCTGTGCCTTCCGCGAGCCGATCGTCGAGCGAGACCTTGATCGACGTGCTCGTTCCCAGCGGATCGACGGTTTCCCTGCACCGCTCGAAAGGGCTCGACGAGATGTGATCGAAGGAGGCCGCCTCCAGCAGGTCGACGAGGCCAGCGGCTTGGAGCCGACCGGGCTTCGACAGGGGGCGACGCGCGTCGTCACTGCTCGAGGCGCGGCGGCTCCCTGCCTTGGCGTGGCGTACCAACCAGACGGTCACCGAAGCCCGGTCACGGGTACAACCCGCGGATGAGCTCGCGGTCGTGCTCGTATGACAGCAGTCGCAGCGCGTCCGCGGGGGCACACCAGCGGAGTCGGTCGACCTCGGGGTTCGGTGTGAACGGTTGCGCCGGTTCGGCCGCAACCATCAGCCAGTAGCGCACGAGCTTCGGCCTCCCCTTTCGGTCCCGATACTCGACTGGTGAAAGTTCGCGACCGAGCGCGCAGCGTAGACCCGTCTCCTCTTCGACTTCGCGGCGCGCCGCAGCTTCGAACGTCTCGCCTGCTTCGAGCTTGCCTTTCGGCAACGACCAGTCGTCGTACTGGGGGCGGTGCACAAGCACCATCTCGTCGGTTTCTCCGCTCTCACCGATCTCAGTGTGGCCGCGCCGGATGACGACGCCTCCAGCAGCGTTCACGATCACCCGTTTGGTCCGGGAATCATCGCCTACCACCAGCTGCGCAGTCGTTTCGCGCCGGCGCCCGCCCATGCGTCGGGCCACGCGGCGCGCGCAGACTGTTCGTCGACGCGTTCGAGCCCGGCGAGCTCACCGGCCGCGAAGGCTTCTGCCGGCATCGCTCCCGCGGCGGCATCGCGTAGCCACTCTTGCGCCACGATCGCGTCATGGTGATCGCCCAGCACCTCCTGGAGGCTCGCGATCCGGCGCGCGAACCGACGAGCTGGTCTCCCTGCGACTGGAACGACCGCTTCTGCCGCGTACCGGCACCGCTTGGCGCGGATCCGGATGTCATGGAGGTCCTCGTCGGCTGGTTCGGGCGAAAGCGCCGTGACCGCTTTGCGCAGATGCGTCCACGGGCCGCTGACCAACGGCGGCAGCACGTCGCCCGCGCGCCTGCTCGCGAGATCGGTGAAGGGGATGCTCCCGGTCGCGGCATCGACCAGTCGGTCGAGAAGCAGGCAATAGCGATCGCCGCGGATCGCGCAGAGCAACTCGATGCGCTGGTCTTCCCACCGATCCACTAGCTGTCCCACGAGATTCCCGGCTGCAGCCCGATCGCGCTCAGGAAGCTTCAAGGTCTTGGCTCGGAGCAGCTCGAGCAACACCTCGGTGTCGCGTACGGAGCCGAGCTCTGCCCCGAGCCACGCCAACTCGTCGCGTAGACCTGTGGCCCACTCAGAATCGAGCAACGAGCGGAACGTCCGTAGGTCGGAGCGCAGTCGCCGGGTCGCGACCCGCGCTTGGTGGACGAACTCGGGGTCGTCGCCGAGGCGTACACCGGCATCGTGCGCGATCAAACGGCGCACCGAACCGGCGATCGTGTTGCGTACCGCGTCAGCGGCCGGGCTGTCGGCCGTGACCGTCTCAGAACAGACGATGTCCGGCGGCGCGAGCGCGCGCGGGCCGAGGGCCCGGACGATCTTCGGTGTCGGATCAGGATCGCCCGCCCCTGCGTCGCGGAGCCGTGCCACAACCTCGGTTGCGAGGCTCATCGGCGCGCCCTCGATGATCTCGATCTCGAGCTCCCGAAAGCGGGTTGCGACGCGTCGGCCGTCGAGAACCGAGACCTCGTCGTCGACGACCTCGGCCTGCGATTTGCCGTCGACGTCTACGAGATCGATGCGGGACCGACGAGTCCGCAAGCGGGCGACTGCGCCGATCCGCGCGGTTCTCAGGTAGGCGCGTACAAGGTCGATGGCCGCCTCTGGCGGTGCACCGGTGCGGCCCTCGACGCGATGCTCGCCCCGAATGAGCATCCCGTCGATGACCACGCCCGGCAGCTTGACCGTCCAGCCGTCGTGGTTGCGATATCGCAACGAGCCGCCGGCGCGTGAGAGACGGAGGTCGTCGGTGTCGTAGTAGGTGGTCTGCAGCAGGAGCGGATCGCGCTCGGTGGCGGTGAGGCCACCGCAACCGTCGAGATCGGGGAGGCGAAATCCTGGGGGCGGTGAGACCTTCGTCTCACGCTCTTGCATCGCGGCCCTCATGGGAGCGCTGCACCGCGAGTGCTGCCAAACGTTCGTGGGTGTTGATCCGCTCGACTGTCGCCACCTTGGTCCAGGTCCCGCTCCCGTCGAGTTCCCACGAGAGCACGTCGTCGACGAGCTCGATGTCGATGACTTCGGCGAGCCGAGGCTTGAGCCGATCGGCGATCGGCGTGAGCGCCTCCACGCGGCGGTCGAGATTCCGCGGCATCAGGTCGGCCGACCCGATGAAGTACTCCGCGGTGGTCGGGTCGGCTCCGAAGCGGTAAATGCGTGAGTGCTCGAGGAATCGACCGATGATCGATCGCACCGTGATCGAATCGGACAGGCCGGCGACGCCCGGCCGCAAACAGCAGATGCCCCGCACGAGGAGCTCGATTCGACAACCCTGGCGCGACGCGGCGTACAGCGCGTCGATGATCGTCGGGTCGACGAGGCTGTTCATCTTCAGAGTGATACGACCCGCCGCGCCCTTGGCCGCTTCGCGGGCGATCCGCTTGCAGAGCTCGTCGCGCAGGGTCAAAGGCGCGACCAGCAACCGTCGGTAGGTGCCCTGGCGGCTGTATCCGGTGAGCGCATTGAAGAGCTCGGTGAGATCGGCACCGAGCTCAGGATCTGCCGAGAGAATCCCGACGTCTTCATAGAGGCTCGCCGTGGTCGCGTTGTAGTTGCCGGTGCCGATGTGGCAGTACCGGCGGATCCCGTCGTCTTCTTGACGGACGACGAGCATGATCTTGGCGTGGGTCTTGAGGCCGACGAGCCCGTACACGACGTGTACGCCCGCTTCTTCCAATGTGCGGGCCCGGTCGATGTTGGCCTGTTCGTCGAAGCGGGCCTGGAGCTCTACGAGTGCGACCACCTGCTTGCCGGCTTCCGCGGCGGCGATCAGCGAGCGGACGATCGAGCTCTCCTGGCCTGCGGTGCGGTAGATCGTCTGCTTGATCGCGAGGACGTGTGGATCGCGAGCGGCCTGGTCGACGAATGCCTCGACCGATGTCGTGAACGAGTCGTAGGGGTGGTGCACCAACACGTCGCCGGCCTGGAGCACCCTGAACAGATCGGGCGGAGGTTCGGTGCGTGAGAGCGCGGGCTGGGTCTGGGGCGACCAAGCCGCATACTTGAGGTCGGGACGCGCCAACGCGTAGAGATCCGACAGCCCTGACAGGTCAAGGGTGCCGTCGATCACGGAGACGTCGTGATTCGACAGCTCGAGTTCGCGGCAGAGCAGCTGCTGAACGTCTTCGGTCATCCGGGCGTCGATCTCGAGCCGGACCACATGGCCCGCCTTGCTGCGTTGTCGGAGCACGATCGCGATGGCCTCGAGGAGGTCTTCTGACTCATCGGACAGCTCGAAGTCGGCGTCGCGGGTCACTCGGAACACGTTGTGCTCGAGCACGACCATCCCGGGGAAGAGCGATTCCAGGCGGGCCGCGATTACTTGTTCTATCGGCACGAAACGCTCGTGGTCGGGCATCTCGACGAAGCGGGGAAGCAACGGAGGGACCTTGACCCGAGCGAAGCGCTCTTCTTCGGTGTCGGGGTCGCGCACGACGACGGCCAGGTTGAGCGACAGGCTCGAGATGTACGGGAACGGGTGCGAGGGATCGACCGCGAGCGGGGTGAGCACGGGGAAGATGCGGTCGTCGAACTCGAGCGTGAGCTGCGCGCGGGCGTCCTCGTCGAGGTCGATCCAGTCGACGAATTCCACTCCCGCTTCCTGCAGCGCGGGCGCGACTTCCTTGGTGAACACCGAGGCCTGCCGCGTGACGAGCTCCTCGACGCGCGCGCGGATCGCCCGGAGCTGTTCGACCTGGTCCATGCCGTCGGGCGAGGTCGGGCGGATTCCGGCCGCGAGCTGATCCTTCAGTCCGGAAACTCGAACCTGGAAGAACTCGTCGAGGTTGGAGCTGAAGATCGCGAGGAACTTCGCCCGCTCGAGCAGTGGGAGCGAGGTGTTCTCCGCGAGCGCCAGCACGCGTGCGTTGAACTCGAGCCACGAGAGCTCGCGGTC
>JANYLB010000011.1 GCA_025363815.1 Actinomycetes bacterium | reverse complement strand
CTGCGCGGCGAACTGGTTGCTCGCCGCGAGCATGCAGTCGCCGAGACACATCACGCCCTTGGTCGCAAGCTCGTCGGCGTAGGCCGACGTCTGGGACGGTCCACCCCATGACGCGAACGCGTGGATCTCGGTCGCGACCTTGATCGCGTCGGCCTTCGCTGTGTTCTCGTCGTCGGCCGCGCCCGTCGCCTTGACAGTGACGAGCTTTATCTTGCGCCCGTAGGTCTCGTAGTGCGACTGGAAGAAGTCGATGTACCCGCGGACGGTGTCGGCCTCGGCAGTCAGGCTCTCGTCAGACCCGCTGTTCTTGAAATAGATCTGTTGGAGCTCGTCGGGTTGGGCCTGGTAGAGCGCGATCGTGATGGTGTCGGCGGTGACTCCCGGCGCGGTCGCACCCCCGTTTCCAGGTTTGGTCCCATTGGGCTTGGGCTCGTAGGGCTGGACGCAGGGGGGGGCGTAGGTGAGCGGGACCTTGACCTTTCCGGTGGCGGTGTCGCAGTTCCGTCCCCAGTCGATGGAACCGGCGTTTCCCCGGGCTTTCGCCTCCGGGTAGGTCAGCGGGCCCTTCGTCGTGGGGGTCGCGGCTCTGGTCGCCGCTTTGGTTCCGTTGTTCCCTTGCTGGGAGAGCGCGACGAAGATGCCGACCACGACCACGATCGCGATGATCCCCCCGAGCGGCCCGTACCTTCGCAGCGCGCTCGGACGTTGCGTTTTGGGAATCGGTTCCATCTCTTCTCCTGCTGGGCTACCCGACCCGTTGGGGTCAGCGGGGCGGTGACGGGTAGGTGGGCGGCTGGTCGGCCGTCGGAACGGTCTTCAACACGGTGACGGAGTTCGATTCGTCGAACAGCTTCACCTTCGAGGTGGGCCAGCCCTTCAGGGTGTAACGCTTGCCGCCGGCTGCGTACTGGTACATGCCCGTGCCCTGATTGCCTATGTCGTCTTGGCCGGTCGCCTTGGGGTTCCACCAGATGAGCGTGGCGTCGTCGGACCCGTAGTTGTCGATGGTGGGCCACAGGCCGTGCTCACCGTATGAGACGCGCGGCGTAGTCGGCCCGCCGCCGCGCACGGGTGATTCGTACAGGCCGCCGCGGACCGTCTCCACGGTGAGGTTTGGTCCCGCAAGCTGGAAGGCACGGAACGCGAGCCCGATGTTTGCATTGATGATCGCGTAGAGGTTGCTCGGGGGTGACTGCGCATAGCCCCACTCATACAGTGCGTAGGCTTCCTGGCTCTTCTGGTCGGCGCGGGTCGGGGGAAGGCCAATGCCGAACGCGTGCGCCCACTGCGCCTGGTCGTAGCGCCGACCGAACACGGTCGTGTCGACGTAGACGGTCGGCCCGATGATCCACTCGGGGAACCATTGCTGCGCCGTGGCTTCCTTGGTCATGTAGATCGGGTTGAGCGGGTCACCGAGGAAGATCACCGAAGTGACTCCGGCACCCTTCAGCTTCGACACCACTGTGCGGGCCGTCTCCTGGCTCTTGGTCGTGTCGAGGAAGAACGAGACCTCCGTCTTGATCTTGATGCCACACTTGGTGAGAGCATCCCGCAACACCTCGTAGGTGTGAGTCTGGTCGCCGGTTGGGGTGTCGTAGTGGGCGATGCCGTACACGCGCTTCTTGTTCTTCACATCGTCGCCGCCGTACACGGCGTTGGCGTTGTTGAACTGCGAGCAGATCATCGCAGCGGTCAGCATCGACGCCTGTTCCGGCGACGGCCCGTAGGGCCAGAAGAGGCGGGCCTTTCCGATGTCGTCGCTCTGGGCCTGGGGTACCGCGCCCGCGCAATCGCCGAAGCACACGATGTTGCGTGACGCGAGCTCGTCACGGAACGCCGTTGTCTGCGACGGGCCACCCATGACCGCGAACGGCTTGTCGTCGGAAGCGATCTGGACCGCGTCGGCCTTGGCTGCCGTGGCGTTGGTGCTCGCACCGGAGCCGACGAACTTGATGAGGTTGACCTTGCGGCCCCACAGCTCGAAGTACTTCTGGTAAAGATCCGCGTAGCCTTGGGCGGTCTTGAAAGTCGCTTCGGGGCTGATGTCGGCGCCCGCGGCCGACACCTGGCTCGAGAGGAGCGGATCGAGCTTCGGGTCGGCGATGTAGTACACGAGATTGACCCCGTCGGCGGTCACCCCGTCGGCGGTAGCGCCGCCGTTGCCCTTCGCCTTGTTGTAGGGCTCAACGCACGACGGTGAGTAGATCGAGGGGATCTTCACCTGACCGAGGCTCGTGTTGCAGTTGGGCCCCCAGTTGATCGAGCTTGCCTTGTTCTCTTTCTTGGCCTGCGGGTACGTGAGCGGCAGACCCTTGACCGCGGTCGTACCAGTCTTCGTGTCCGGCGTCGCGGTGTTGCTCTTGCTGTCGCCGCTCTTGAACGCGAGGTAACCGCCCACGAGGGCAATGACGACGACGATGCCGATGAGCGGTCCGTAGCGCTTCAGCGCCGAGGGCCGGTTGTTCTTCTGTGGCGCGGTCATCAGGTTCCCCCCTGGTCGAACGGAGCGTTGATCAATCGGAGTCTGGTCGCGGCGGGTGCGATCGGTGCGGATTTCCGCCTGCGGATTTCAGGTAGTCGGTGTTCCCGGGCCCGATCGAGCTATCGCGGCTGGGTTGTCGCCCAGATACGAGGCCACCACTCGCGGGTCGTGGACGACGACGTCTGAGGGTCCGTCGGCGATGACCGTACCGAGGTCGAGGGCGATCATCCGGTCGGCGATCGACGTGAGCAGTGGGAGATCATGCTCGATCACCAGCACGCTCGCGCCGAGATCGTCACGGATGCGCATGAGGACGGGGCCGAGCGCCTCGGCCTCACGCTGGGCGATCCCGCTCGACGGCTCATCGAGGAGGAGCACAGTCGGTTGGTGGGCGAGCACGCAAGCGAGATCGACGATCCGCCGGCTTCCGGTCGAGAGCTCGCGGGTGAACTTGTCGTGGAACGCACCCAGACCCATCAGCTCGATGAGCTCCTCGACCCGGGCGGTGACCTTTGCTTCGGATTCGATCACCGCCGGGAGGTGCAGCGCGGCGGCGAGCGGGTCGCGCACGTCGACCTGTGTGTCGAGCGCGACCGCGATGGTCTCGGCGACGGTTAGAGCTGGGAACAGTCGCCCGTCCTGGAACGACCGTCCGAGGCCGAAGCGGGCCCGTGCCTGGGGCGACGAACGGGTGATGTCGCGCAGCGTTCCGTCGACCATGAGACCGACCGAGCCTGCATCGGGTGGGAGGAACCCCGAGATGGCGTCGAAGAGAGTGGTCTTGCCGGCCCCGTTCGGACCGATGAAGCCGAGGATCTCCCCGGGCGCGACCGAGAAGCCGACGTCGAAGAGCGCGTGGATGCCGCCGAAGCGTTTGCTCACCCCGCGCACGACAAGTCTCGGCTCGCCGTCGAAGGCTCGCTCCGCGCCGTTGCCGGGCGCGACGCGCGGCGTCGTGACGATGCCCTTCACCGGGGGTGTCGTGGTCCCGTTGGTCGCGGCGCCGTTGGTGGCATCGATGTGCGTGGCCGCTCCCTCCAGGAAAACCGAACGCAGGACATCGGGTCGTTCGAGCAACTCCGATGTCGGTCCGTGGAGGCGGATCTCGCCCTTTTCCATGAAGTAGGCCGTCTCCGCGACGGTGAGCGCGACGTTGACCGACTGCTCCACCAGGATGATCGTCGTCCCGTCGTCGCGCAGCGCCCGGACGATCTCGAGCAGCTGACCTACGACGCTAGGGGCGAGCCCGAGGGAGAGCTCGTCGATCATCAACAACCGCGGCTTCTCGATGAACGCCATCCCGAGCGTCAGCATCTGCTGCTGGCCGCCGGAGAGGTTGCCGGCGGCGTCGTCGAGCCGGCCGCTGAGCACCGGGAAGATCTCCAGCACGCGGTCGGTCGAGGCCTTGACGCGCTCATGATCCTTGCGGTGGAGCCACGCCGCGAGTTGCAGGTTCTCCCGGACGGTCAGCGACGGGAAGACGCCCTGGCCTCCGGGCACCTGGGTGACACCCCGCCCTGCGATCTCGTCGGGTGGCGTGTGGGTCATGTCCCGCCCGTCGAACACGATCGCACCCGCGCTCGGCTCGACCAGACCCGAGATCGCCTTCAGTAGGGTCGATTTTCCGGCTCCGTTGGTGCCGAGCAGCGCCACGATCTCACCCTCGTCGATCTCGAGATCGACGTTGAACAGCACCTGCACCTGGTCGTAGTGGACGTCGACTCCGCGGACGAGCAAAAGCTTCACCCGTCCCTGCCGCCGTTCGAAGAGCACCTCCGATTGCGCCGCGGCCGCAGACCAGACGCGCTGGATGTCCGTCTTCACGAACGGTGCCGCCGAGGCGATGATCAGCGTTCCGACGAGCAGGATCGGCGTCATGAGGAGGAGTCCGGCGCGGATGCCCCACGCGTCGGCGACGCTCCCGATGATGGGCAGCACGATGAGGCCAGGAAGCACCCACAGTGACGCGACCGAGAAGCCGAACGAACGGATCTTCGGAGGAATGGCGAGCGAGAGGGACGCGAAGATCCCGGGGGCGACGATCGCTATCACCCCGGAGACGATGACGTTCATGGCCACCGCGATGGCGAGGTTCGGCGTCAACGCGAAGATCGCGAACGCGACTGCGGCGACGACACCGACCGCGGCGACGAACTTCAGCACGAGGCCGGGGTCGCGGGCCATGAGACGGGTTGCGAATGGGATCCCTGCAAGCAGTCCGATGAACGCGGCGGGCTCCGCGAGCGCCGCCACGAAGCCCCGGTCGGCTGGGCCGAGGTGGAACACCTGCTCGTAGTAGAGCGATGTGAGGCTCGCGAGCCCGACGATCGCCATAGCCAGGAACGGCAGGGAGTAGAAGATGCGCCGCAAAGTTCGGACGCTCCAGACAATGCGCCACGACTCCGCGAACGACGGCGGGATGTCTTCCGTGATCATCGTGTCGTTGCTCGCGCCCATTGCCTTGCGTTCCCAGTAGCCGCGGATCGGTTCTTTCAGCCGCAGCGCCAGGAACACGAAGATCAAAGTCGGGAAGGCGAAGATGATGAACGGTGCCCGCCAGCCCAACCATGCGCCCAGGAGCCCACCGAGGAGCGGACCAAGGAACAAACCGAGCGCGTTGCCGGCCCGGTGTAGCGAGAACACCTTCGGGCGATCGGGGATGTCGTAGTAGTCGGCGAGGAGCGAGTTGTGCGTCGGGTCGACGACTGCCTTGCCGATCCCGGATCCCGCCCGCGCGATGCCGAGCAGGATGATCGTCGTCGCGAGTCCGGTCGCGAGGGAGAACATGCTCCACGCGACCGCGCCGATCGTGGCGATCACGACACGGTTCTTGCGGTCGGCCTGGAAGCCGATCGGAACCGAGAGGAGAATCGCGGCGACGGCAGCGATGCTGACGACGGTGAGGATGCCCGAGAGGCTCAGCCCGAAGCTCTCTCGGATGTTCGGGAGCAGAACGTCGAAGGCGCGGCGGTCGAGCTCGTCGACGCAGTTGAGACCGACGAGCACGAAGAGCGGGAAGAGCGGCTGACCGCCTCCGATGTCGGCGAACCAGGTCTTCCACCACTGCCGCGTCCAGAACGGCGCGATTCTGACCTTGGTCAGTTTCATTGTCGGACCCCAGACCCGCTCCGAGGAGGCGGGATGGGGAGAACTGGAGTCGGCCGGTTTGCGGTCACGGCATTGTCTCCGGGATGTGGGCGTGTTCGGCGGCCGCTTCGGCGGCCTCGAGCGCGGCCTTGGGGATGGGTGTCTCGTCGTCGACGCGATGGTCGGCGACGAGGCTTGGAACCAAAAGATGCCGACGCTCCGCCACTTTTCGTAGGTACCAGTCGCGTACTTCGTAAAGAGCCGCACCAATGCCGCCGGGGAAGATCATGAGCACCAGGAGCAGTCCGGCACCGGTCGCGAGGAACTGCCACTCGGCGGGGAGGAAGTACTGGGTGCCCCGCACGTAGAACGCGCCGATCAGAGCGCCGGGGACGGATCCGAGGCCGCCGATCACGACCATGGAGAAGACCCGCAAGCTCTCCTCCGGCGCGTATGTGTCGATGATGAGGCCGGTCTGGTGGTGTACGAACAGCACCCCGGCGAAGGCGGCGAGGAACCCGGATATCGCGAAGGCGGCGAGCGTCGTTCGGGCGGCGTTGACGCCGTAGCTGCGTGCTGCGCGCTCGTTCTCGCGGATACCGATCAGCACCCGTCCGGTCCGGCTCCGGCGCAGACCCCGCACGAGAACGAGCGCGATCGCGAGACCAGCGAGGCAGAGGAAGTAGTAGGCGGTCTCACCCGAGATGTCGATCGCGCCGAATAGCTGCGGGCGCTCGATCCGCTGTGGTGGGAGCCAACCCCCAAAGAACTCGCGGTTGAGGATGTAGCTCCACGTGACGAGTGCGAACGCGAGCGTTGTGACTGCGAGGGTGAGGCCACGCCTTCGCAGTGACGGATACCCGATCACGACCGCCGCCACCGCGCCGGCCGCGCCGCCGACGAGAAGCGCGAGCCCGAGGTCCCATCCTTGATTCGCGGTGAGACCACCGCCGACTGCGGCGCCGATCCCGACGAAGGCCATCTGCCCGAGGCTCACCTGTCCCGCCCATCCCGTGAGCACTACCAGTGAGATACCGACGATCCCGAAGATGATGATGACCGCGGCGAGGTTGACCTGGCTGACCGAGAGCCACAGCGGAAGCGTGAGAAGGAACACAGAGACGAAAACGCCGACGCCCCAGCGCCCGTAGCGGACCTCAGGTAGTCCTGAGAGCTCGCGCGGTATGGGTCGGACCTCGCGCGCCGCCTGCCAGGTCGAGACCGAATCGGCATCGACGCGATTCGCGCTCGGACGCTGAGTCACGAGCAGCGCGACGAGGATGATCATGAAGAGCACGGCATCGTTGAACGGTGGCCGGTTCCCGGGTTGGAAGGTCATCGCCTGGTCGATGACGCCCAGCCCGATTGCTGCAAAGGCGATGGTGGGGAAGCGCTCCATCCGGCCTATGACCGCCGCCGCGAGTGCCTGGAGCAGAAAGCTCGGCCCGAGGACGCTCCCGATCGGGAGCCCGACCGCACCGGCGCGCAGGAACATCGCGATGAACGCAAGGACCGTCGCGATGACCCAGACATAGGTGTGGAGGCGCTTGACCGGGATGCCGAGGGTGGTCGCTCGATCGGCGCGCTCGGCCGCGGCACGCACGGCGATGCCGATGCTCGACCGGCGCATGAAGAGCGCCAGGACGACGAACACGACGGGCACCACGATCATGGTCACGAGATCGTTGGCGTTGAAGATCGTGCCGCCGAACGAGAAGTTTGCGGTGAAAGGAGGGGCGATGCGGTCGGTGGAAAAGCTGTCGCTGAACAATTGGGGTAGGAAGAGCCCCGCGCCAACGAGCACCTGGGCGAGGCCGATTGTCGCGACGGTCAGGATCAGGCGCGGAGCGCGGAAGAAGCGGCGAATGATCAGTGTCTCGACGACGACACCGAGGACGATCGCGGCAGCGAGCCCAACGAAGAAGGCGAGGATGTAGGG